>NZ_JBIVSV010000005.1:0-690062 GCF_044756385.1 Streptomyces sp. NPDC091972
GGCCCCGACCCACCCACCGAACCCAAGGCGCTACACACGCCCCCACCGGACAGCGACGGGCCGCCGCAGGCATCAGGGGCGCGGGGAACTGCGCACAACGCCCGCCCCCACCAAGCCGCACCGTCACTACTTCAGCGCCAGCCAAGCCACCGCCGCCACGATCGCCACCGCGATCACCACACCCACGATGAGCCCGATGCGCGGGCCGCCCGACGCCGCGGGCGCGGTCTGCTGTCGGCCCTGCGGGCCCTCGTCGACGAACGCGCGGAACATCTGGGTGCTGCCGGCGGGGTCGTAGTTGCCCTGGGGGCCCTGGTTGTCAGCCATGCCCAGAGACCCTAGCGAATCTGGCAGTGGCGCCCAAGTGCGGGGCTGACGGGGGTATCAGCGGACCCCACGTGCAGGTTTACGTTCGCAATACTTGCCTTTGCCAAGTTTTTATGCCGCACCTACCCAACTTATTTGCCTGTAGCAACCAAGCACGCCTATGGTTGCCCTAAGCAACAAATACGGGAGGTGTGATGGCCGAGCAGGCGCGCTACGAGGAGCTGATCCGCCAGTTCAGCGCCTTCGGAGCCGTGAAGCGGGAGATAGGACGCATGATGCCGTCCGAGTGCCCCGCCGGTTCCGCCGCCGTACTGACCCTGCTCGGGCGCTACGGGGACATGCGCATGAGCAAGCTCTCCGAGTTGCTCGCCGTGGACATGTCGGTCACCAGCCGCCACGTGGCGCACGTCGCCGAGCGCGGCTGGATCGAGCGCTCCCCCGACCCCGCGGACAAGCGTTCCCGCATCCTGCGTCTGACGCCGGCCGGCCAGTCGCTCCTCGACCAGCTCTCCCGGCGGACCTGCCACCTGCTCGCCGAGCGGCTGAGCGACTGGAGCGACGACGAGGTGGCCCAGCTCACCGCGCTGATGGCCCGGCTGCGGGCGAGCTTCGACGACACCCGAGCCCACGACCCGCGAACCCATGACACCCGCTCACACCACACCCGCGCAGACGACACCCGCGCCCACGGCCCCGACCCCCGGCCCCCCGCACCCCCCGTACTCGAACAGACCACCCGTACACCCGCGATCACCCAGTAAGAGAAGGAAGCCCATGGCAACGACCACACCAGCCGGTGTGCGGGCTCACGCCAAGCACGGGGGAGGCTCCGGCGAGTACGCCCCGATGACGCACCGGCAGATCATGGAGGCCATCTCCGGCCTGCTGCTCGGCATGTTCGTGGCGATCCTGTCGTCCACGATCGTCACCAACGCGCTCCCGCACATCATCAGCGACCTCGGCGGCGGCCAGTCCGCCTACACCTGGGTCGTCACCGCCGCCCTCCTGTCGATGACCGCGGCCACCCCCCTGTGGGGCAAGCTCGCCGACCTGTACAGCAAGAAGGCGCTCGTCCAGATAGCGCTGGTCATCTACGTCCTCGGCTCCGCAGCCGCCGGTCTCTCGCAGAACGCCGGCATGCTGATCGCCTGCCGTGTCGTCCAGGGCATCGGCGTCGGCGGTCTGTCCGCCCTCGCGCAGATCGTCATGGCCGCGATGATCTCCCCGCGTGAGCGCGGCCGTTACTCCGGCTACCTCGGCGCGACCTTCGCCGTCGCCACCGTCGGCGGCCCGCTGCTCGGCGGTGTCATCACCGACACCTCGTGGCTGGGCTGGCGCTGGTGCTTCTACGTCGGCGTCCCCTTCGCCGTCATCGCGCTGATCGTGCTCCAGAAGACCCTGCACCTGCCCGTCGTGAAGCGGGACGTCAAGGTCGACTGGGCCGGCGCGACCTTCATCGCCGCCGCCGTCTCGCTGCTGCTGGTCTGGGTCACCTTCGCCGGTGACAAGTACGACTGGCTGTCGTGGCAGACGTACACGATGGTCGGCGGTTCGATCGTGCTCGGACTGCTGTTCGTGCTGATCGAGTCCAAGGCCACCGAGCCGATCATCCCGCTGCGGCTGTTCCGCAACCGGACCATCACGCTGGCGTCGCTGGCCTCGCTGTTCGTCGGTGTCGCGATGTTCACCGGCACGGTCTTCTTCAGCCAGTACTTCCAGCTGGCCCGCGACAAGTCCCCGACGATGTCCGGCGTCATGACCATCCCGATGATCGGTGGTCTGTTCGTCTCCTCGACCGTCTCCGGGCAGTTCATCACCCGCACCGGACGCTGGAAGGCGTGGCTGGTCAGCGGTGGTGTGCTGGTGACGGCCGGACTGGGCCTGCTGGGCACCATCCGGTACGACACGGCCTACTGGAAGATGTCGATCTTCATGGCCCTGCTGGGTCTCGGCATCGGCATGATGATGCAGAACCTGGTGCTGTGCACGCAGAACCAGGTCGAGCCGAGCGACCTCGGCGCGGCCAGCTCGACGGTCACCTTCTTCCGTTCCCTGGGTGGTGCGGTCGGCGTCTCCGCGCTCGGTGCGGTCATGGCCCACCGGATCACGCACTACGTCGAGGACGGCGTCGCCGCTCTCGACCCGCAGTACCGGGCCGCCCTGGCCGGTTCCGGCTCCTCCACCGACAGCATCCCGGACCTGGCCAAGCTCCCGGCCCCGGTGCGCACGCTGGTGGAGAGCTCCTACGGGCACGGCATCGCCGACGTGTTCCTGATCGCCGGCGCCCTCGCGGCCGTCGCGTTCCTGATCACCCTGTTCATCAAGGAGGTCCCGCTGCGGACCAAGGGCGCGCTGGCGCAGGCCGCGGCGGAGCAGTCGCCGGCCGAGGTGGCCGCGGAAGCCGCCGAGGCCCCGGCCGCCGCGCACACCCCGAGCTGGGCCGCCACCGCCTCCGACACCGAGACCGCCCCCGAGGGCACGCAGCGGCTGTCCGCCGTCGCCACCCTCGCCCGTCCCGAAGCCTCCGGTGAGGGCTCCGGCGGCATCCCGGTCCGCGGCTTCGTGCGCGGCGCCGAGAGCGCCCCGGTCCCGCAGGCCGCGGTCACGCTGATCTCGCTCTCGGGACAGCAGCTGGGCCGGGCGGTGACGCAGGCCGACGGTTCCTACGCGGTCGAGGCACCGGGCGTCGGGTCGTACGTCCTGATCGCCTCCGCGGACGGCTTCCAGCCGCAGGCGTCCACCGTCCTCGTGAACGGTGAGCCGGTGGCCTACGACGTCCTCCTCAGCGGCACCAGCGGGCTGAACGGGCTCGTGCGGGCCGCGCAGAGCGGGGAGCCGGTCAAGGACGCGATGGTGATCGTCACCGATGTGCGCGGAGATCTGCTGGCCACCGGGACCACCGGTGAGCAGGGCGAGTTCGCCTTCGGTGAGCTGGTGCCGGGTGCGGTGACCGTCGCGGTGAACGCCGCCGGGTTCCGGCCGCGCGCCCTGCCCGTCGAGGTCGGCGGCACCGGCGTCACCCGCATCGAGGTCGACCTCGACTCGGGCGCCCGCCTCCAGGGTGTCGTCCGGGCGCCGCACGGTCCGCTGGCCGACGCGCGGGTCACCCTCGTGGACGCGGCCGGCAACGTGGTCGGCACCGCCACCACCGGGACGGACGGGGCGTACGCCTTCACCGACCTGGACGGCGGCGAGTACACGGTCATCGCCACGGGCTACCCGCCGCAGGCGACGGCCGTGACGGTGAACGGCCCCGCGGTCGACGGCCACGACATCGAACTCGCCCACCCCGGCGAGTAGTTCAACCGCTCCGGCCCGTGGCGGGGAGCGCGCGCTCCGATGGGAGGCGCGCGCCCGCCACGGGCCGGTCTCATTCGAGGAGTTGTGAGACATGGGACTGACCGCGAGGATCCGCACCCGGGACGGATGGGCCGTGTCGCACGCGGTCGTCACGGTGACCGACATGACCGGCGCCCAGGTGCTGCGCGCGGAGGCGGACGCCGAGGGGGCGGTACGGGACGGGACTCCGCTGGAGCCGGGGCCGTACACCGTCATCGTCACGGCCGTGGGATACGCGCCCGCCGCCTCCAGCGCGATCGTCACGGCGAGCGGGCGGGCCGAGGTCGGCACGGTCACGCTGGCCCGTATCGGCGGGGCGGAACTCCCGCCGCCCGGGCCCTGGACCGTCGACCCGGCCCACTCCAGCGTGGGGGCGGTCGCCCAGCACCTGGGCATCTCCAGCGTGCACGGCCGCTTCACCGACTTCACCGCGGCGATCGAGGTCGCCCCGGACGACGTGACCAAGTCCCGGGTGGAGGCGATGATCCGGGCCGCCTCCATCGACACGGGCAACGCGATGCGGGACGAGCACCTGCGCTCGGCGGACTTCCTGGACGTCGAGCGGTACCCGGAGATCACCTACCGGTCGACGGGGCTGACGGTGGCCGGCACCGACCGCTGGACGGTCCACGGGGAACTGGCGATGCGGGGTGTCGTACGGCCGGTGGACCTGGACCTCGCCTACCTGGGCACGGGCGCCGACCCCTGGGGCGGCACCCGCGCGGCCTTCCGGGCCACGGCCCAGCTGCGGCGGGACGACTTCGCCATGAACTACAACCAGGTCGTGCAGGCCGGGATCGCGGCGATCGGCACGACCCTGAAGGTCGAGCTCGATGTGCAGGCGGTCCAGGGGGAGTCGCTGCCGCAGGCCTGAGGGCGTTGTCAGTGGCGGGACGTACGGTTCGGGGCATGGAGCGGAGCACGGGGGTGCAGGCGTACTACGCCGAGTCGGCGGAGCGGCTCGGGCGGGTCTACGAGAGCGTGTCGCTCGAGGACGTGCACGGGGCACTGCTGGACCTGCTGCCGCCGGCGCCCGCGCGGGTGCTGGACGTCGGCGCGGGGACCGGGCGGGACGCGGCGGCGCCGGCCGGCCGCGGATACACCGTCGACGCGGCGGAGCCGGTGGCGGAGCTGCGGCGGGTGGCCGAGCGGCTGCACCCCGGCAGCGGGGTGACCTGGCGGGCGGGCGCCCTGCCGGAGATACCGGGTGTGCGGGGGCCCTACGACGTGGTCCTGCTGACCGCGGTCACTGCCGCGGTGACGGTGACCGTCGCGATGGGGGTGGTCGGACTGCTGCTGGTGAGCGCGCTGATGGTGGTGCCGGTGGCGGCGGGGCTGAGACTGCTGCGGACCGTGGCCGAGGGCACGGACCGGCTCGGCCGGGACGCGGTGCACTGGCACGCCGTGGCGCTCCAACTAGGCTGATTCCATGGCACCGAACATCGCGACCAACACGTCCGTCTCCCTGGAAGAGCTGCTGGACTTCGTGCGGCCCCGGCACCGGGCGATCCTGCTGACACGGCGGGCGGACGGGTCACCGCAGGCCTCGCCGCTGACGTGCGGGGTGGACGACTCGGGGCGGATCGTCGTGTCGACGTATCCCGAGCGGGCGAAGACGAGGAACGCGAAGCGGGATCCGCGGGTGAGCGTGGTCGTGCTGAGCGACGACTGGAACGGACCGTGGGTGCAGGTCGACGGGACCGCGGAGGTCATCGACTCGCCCGACTCCGTGGAGCCGTTGGTGGAGTACTTCCGGAACATCTCCGGGGAGCACCCCGACTGGGACGAGTACCGGGCGGCGATGGTGAAGCAGGGTAAGTCGATCATCCGGGTCACGCCGGAGCGGTGGGGGCCGGTTGCCACCGGCGGTTTCCCGGCGCGGTTGGCTTCGCCGGACGCGTGAGGAGGGCTTCTCGTTCGTCGGCGGGTGCGGGTTCACTGTGGCCGGTCGGGCCCCCGGGGAGTCGTCCTCACCTTCGCCTCGATGCCTGCCACCAGTAGCTCCAGGGCGAAGTCGAAGTCCCTGTCCCTCATTTCCTCCACCGTGTCGCCGCCCCTCGCCGTCATGATCTCCTCGTTCTCCCTGAGGATCTCGGCGGCGTCGGGGGACCGGGTCGCCGAGGCCATGGCGTGGCGGAAGTAGGACTCCTGGGTCATGCCGGCGCGGGCCGCCCGGGTGGCGAAGTGGCCCTCGATGGTGCCGAAGCCGTAGACGAACTGGAAGACGGCGGAGATCGCGCCGGTGATGCCGTGGGCGGGCAGGCCGGTCCTGCGGACGACCCGGTGCACGGTCCGGGACAGGGCCAGGGAGTGCGGGCCGATGTTGAGGAAGGTGCCGGCCAGCGGTGAGACCCAGGGGTGCCGGACCAGCAGTCCCCGGTACTCCCCGGCCACCGTGCGCAGTTGGTCCCGCCAGTCCTCGTCGGCGTCCGGGTCCGGCAGCTCCAGCTCGCCGAAGACCGCGTCCAGGGCGAGTTCGAGCAGGTCGTCCTTGGTGTCGACGTACCAGTAGACGGACATCGCGGTCACGTTCAGCTCGGCGGCCAGCCGCCGCATGGAGAACTTGGCCAGCCCCTCCGCGTCCAGGAGCCGTACGGTCACCTCGGTGATCCGGTCCCGGTCAAGGCCGGACGGCTGGCCGCTGCCCCGCCCGCTCCGGCGCACCTTGCCGTCCAGCCAGACACTGGTCCGACCCGAGGCCTTCTGGCCCGCGTTAGCCATGGCGCACCTTTCAGAAACGTCCGTCCACCGGCAAAGCTGCCAGGTGCCTTCCAACTTAAGGGGCGGGGGGAACTGCGCGACCTGCCACAACCGGCCTGCGTCGGCCGACGCTCCAGGACCCTCACCCCCTCAGGCGCCTTCTCCCCGCTCGGCCCGCCGCAACAACACCCCCGCCACCACCCCGCCCAGCAGCACGGCCACCGCCCCCACCGACTGGCTGCTCTCCAGGCCGGAGGCGAACGCGTCCGTGATCCGCGCCCGCTCCGACGCCGACCCCGCCTCCGCCAGCGCCCCCGGCAGGGACACCGCGGCCACCGAGATCCCCGCCGCGAACCGCGCGTTCAGCACCGCACCCAGGACCGCGACCCCCAGCCCCTGCCCGAACTCGGCGACCGTGCCGTTGATTCCCGCGCCGACCCCGGCCTTCTCCGGCGGGATCGCGCTCATGATCGCGTGTGCCATCGCGGGGCTCGCGACCGCCGCCCCCGCGCCGATCAGCACCAGCCCGAGGAGCGTGCCCGCATAGCCGTGGCCGGTGAGCGTGGCGATGGAGAGGAGGCCCGCGGCCATCACCGCCATGCCGAGGCCGATGGACAGCGGGGTCCCCAGTCTCGTCGACCACTTCGCCGCGACGCCCGTGAAGTTGAGGGCCACGATCATCAGCGCGAGCGGTGCCGTCCGCAGGCCCGCCTCCAGGGGGCCGTAACCGAGGACGAACTGCATGTGCTGGGTGAGCAGGAAGAGCGAGCCGCCCATGCCGAAGGTGATCAGGACCGCTCCCGCCACCGCGCCGGTGAACCGGCGGTCGCGGAAGAAGTGCATGTCGAGCATGGGGTACGGGATGCGGCTCTCCCAGTACGCGAACGCCCCCAGGACCGCCACCGCGACCGTCGCCGGCACCAGCACCCGGCCGGACGTCCAGCCGTGCTCGGGGCCGGAGATGATCGCGAACACCAGGGCCGCCATGCCGATCGTGGAGAGCAGCGCGCCGAGCAGGTCGGGGCGGTCGCCCCGGGGGTTCTTGGACTCGGGGACCAGGATCACCACCGCGACCAGGGCGAGCGCGGCGACCGGCAAGTTGATCAGGAAGATCGCGCCCCACCAGAAGTGGTTCAGCATGAAGCCGCCGAGGAGGGGGCCGGCCGCGAAGCCCAGCGAGTTCACCGCCGCCCAGATGCCGATCGCCCGCGGCTGCTCCCCGGGCGCGAAGATCTGCATCGCCACGGCGAGCGTGGTGGTCATCAGCAGGGCGCCGCCCACGCCCATCCCGGCCCGGGCCGCGATCAGTTGGGCGGTGGAGTCGGCGAGGCCCGCGACCAGTGAACCGACGCCGAACAGGACCAGTCCCGCGGCCAGCATCTTCTTGCGGCCGTAGCGGTCGGCGGCGCTGCCCGCGGTGAGCAGGAGCCCCGACTGCACCAGCGAGTACGCGTTGATCATCCACTGGATGTCGGAGGTGGCGGCGCCCAGTTCCCTGGTGAGGGAGGGGATCGCCACGTTCAGGATCGTGTTGTCGAGCAGCACGGTGAGCTGCGCGAGGCAGATGACGCCGAGTATCAGCCAGCGCTGGGGGTGGCCCTGGGAGACGGCGGCGGGGGCGGGAGCGGTCATGCTGTACACCGTAGAACAGTTCTTATACGGCGTACAACGCGGTTTTCCGTCGTCGCACTTCCAGCCGTACGACGACAGGGGCGGTGACCGAGGTCACCGCCCCTGTCCCTTTCGAGAACCGTCAGCCGTTCGCCTCCTGGGTGAGGTCGTAGAAGGTGGCCGAACCGACCGTCACCTTCTTGAAGTTGGCCTCGACCCACGAGGTGATCTGCGAGGACGTACCGCTGCCGCCGCCCATGCCGCCGCCGGAGCCGCTGGAGATGAAGTAGTGGATCCTCCCCTCCTCCACGTACTTCTTGAACTGGGCGAGCGTGGGCGACGGGTCGGTGCCGTTGAAGCCGCCGATCGCCATCACCGGTTCTCCGGTGGACAGTTGGTAGCTCGCCGCGTTCTGTGCGCCGATCGCCGCCGCGACCCAGGTGTACTGCGACGAGTCGGTCTCCAGCAGCTTCTTGGCCTCGGAGCCGACGCTCGCGCCGTTCAGCAGGCCGCCGGCGCCACCGCCGCCCATGGGGCCGTCACCCGTCTGTCCGCCGGAGCCGCCCTGCTGGTTCTGGGTGCCGCCGTCGCCGTTCTGCTGCCCCGGCCGGCCGGGCATGCCGCCGGGGAAGCCGCCCGTGCCGCCGCCCTGCGTGTTGCCGTTGCCGTTCTGCTGGTTCTGGCCCGGCATGCCGCCGCCGAAGCCGCCCCGGCCACCGCCGCCTCCGCCCGGACCGCCGCCCATCATGGACGCGCCCGCCGGGCCCGCCGTCACGATGGAACCGGTGTGGCCCTCCTGGAGGGTGCTCAGGGTGTACGCCGTCGGGCCGGCCAGGGCGGCCACCAGGCCCAGGCAGGCCGCGGCGAGGGCGAGTCGCCGGCTGAGCCGGCCCGCGAAGACCAGACCGAGCGCGGCGACCAGGCCGCCGATCAGGACCAGGTACTTCAGCCAGGGCAGGTAGTCGGAGGTGCGGTCGAGGAGGACGTAGCCCCAGGCGGCCGCCGCCACGACCGAGGCCGCGAGGGTGATCGACGCCCACAGCGCGGCGCGCTTCTCCCACAGGATGCCCGCGCCCATGCCGATCACGGCCGCCAGGTAGGGGGCGAGGGCCACCGTGTAGTACTGGTGGAAGATGCCCGCCATGTAGCTGAAGACGACCATGGTCATCAGCAGCGAGCCGCCCCAGACCAGGAACGCGCCGCGGGTCGCCGACGTCCGCTTGAGCCTGCGGGTCGCCACCAGACCGGCGACGAGCAGGATCAACGCGGCCGGCAGCAGCCAGGAGATCTGGCCGCCGATCTCGGAGTTGAACATCCGGTCCCAGCCGGTCTCGCCCCACTGCCCGGTGCCGCCTCCGCCGCCACCGCCGCCGACCGAGCCGGTCTCGTCGCCGTTGAGGCGGCCGAGGCCGTTGTAGCCGAAGGTCAGTTCCAGGAAGGAGTTGTTCTGGGAGCCGCCGATGTAGGGGCGGGACGACGCGGGCCACAGCTCGACGATCGCCACCCACCAGCCGCCGGACACGATCAACGCCAGCGTGGCCGCGGCCAGTTGACCCAGCCGCTTCCTGACGGACACCGGCGCGCAGACGGCGTAGACGATCGCCAGCGGCGGCAGGATAAGGAAGGCCTGGAGGGTCTTGGCGAGGAACGCGAAGCCGATCGCGGCACCCGCCCACACCAGCCACTTCGTACGGCCGTCCTCCAGGGCGCGGACCACGAGACAGCAGGCCACCGACATCAGCAGCGCCAGCATGGCGTCGGGGTTGTTGAACCGGAACATCAGCGCCGCGACGGGGGTGAGCGCGAGCACGGCGCCCGCGATCAGACCGGCCGCGGGGCTGAACCGGCGGCGCACGGCGGCGTGGACGACGGCGACCGTGCCGACGCCCATGAGGACCTCGGGGGCCAGGATCGCCCAGGAGTTCAGGCCGAAGATCCGCACCGACAGCTCCATCGGCCACAGCGAGGCCGGGGGCTTGTCGACGGTGATCGCGTTGCCCGCGTCCAGCGAGCCGAAGAAGAACGCCTTCCAGGACTGCGATCCCGCCTGGACCGCCGCCGAGTAGAAGGAGTTGGCGTAGCCGGAGGAGCTCAGGTTGTACAGGTAGAGCAGGAGGGTCGCGGCCAGCAGGCCGAGGAAGGCCGGGCGCGCCCAGCGGGGGTCCTCGGGGCGGCCGCGCCACAGTCTGCGGACGAAGGGCTGCCGGGGTTCACCGGACCCGGGGGCCTGGGCGGCGTCCGGCGCCCCGGGAGCCGTCGCCGTCGGAGCCCGCCCGGAACCCTGCTGGGCCGGACGGTCGGTCTGCGTGGTCATCAGGACTTCCTCGGTTCGGTGTCGGTCGGGCGCACCGGCTGCAACCGCACGGTGGCGTCCTTCCAGGAGCGCTGCTCCGCGGCTTCCGCGGCTTCACCGGCGCGGAACTCGGTCGTGTCGTACGGGGACGCCGGGGTGTACGGCGTCGCCGCATACTGGTGCGGCGCCGGGGGCCGGGGCAGCGGTGCGTACGGCTGCCGCGGGAACTGCTGGGTGGCGCAGGCCGGCGAGGACGGGGGGCGGGCGGTGACGACGGTGGACCGGGGCCGGTCGTCACCGCGGTCGGGGAAGACCCAGGCCCGGAAGAGCAGGAACCGCAGCACGGTCGCCGCGAGGTTGGCGGCGACCAGCACCGCCAGCTCGGTGGAGTGCGCGGGATCGCTGCTGGCCGCGTCGAGGGCGGCGAGGGAGCCGCTGGTCAGCGCGAGGCCGATACCGAAGACGACCAGGCCCTGCGCCTGGTGCCGGACGGCACCGCCGCGCCCGCGCACCCCGAAGGTCAGCCGCCGGTTGGCGGCGGTGTTGGCGACCGCGGAGACCAGCAGGGCCAGAGCGTTGGCGACCTGGGAGCCGCCGAACTGCCGGAAGGCGCTGTAGAGGACGAGGTAGAAGAGGGTCGACAGACCGCCGACGACACAGAACCCGACGAGCTGGCGGGCCAGCCCCTTCGGCACGTCCTGGATCTCACGGTCGCGCGGGTCGTCGCCGAACGGCCGGGTGATCCGGTCCAGCGGCAGCGATCCGCTCGCCAGCGCCTTGCCCACCCGCCACACGCCCTTGAGGTCCTCGGTCGCCGTCTTGACGATGTGGACGCTGGAGTCCGGGTCGTCGACCCAGTCGACGGGCACCTCGTGGATCCGCAGTCCCGCGCGCTCGGCGATGACCAGCATCTCGGTGTCGAAGAACCAGCCGGTGTCCTCGACGAGCGGCAGCAGGACCTGCGCCACCTCACGCCGGATGGCCTTGAACCCGCACTGGGCGTCGGAGAAGCGGGCCTGGAGGGAGCCGCGCAGGACGAGGTTGTAGGCGCGGCTGATGAACTCCCGCTTGGGGCCGCGCACCACCCGGGAGCTGCGGGCGAGCCGGGAGCCGATCGCCAGGTCGGAGTGGCCCGAGATCAGCGGGGCCACCAGCGGCAGCAGGGCGTTGAGGTCGGTGGACAGGTCCACGTCCATGTAGGCGAGGACCGGGGCGTCGGAGGCGGACCAGACGGTCCGCAGGGCCCGGCCGCGGCCCTTCTGTTCCAGCCGGAAGGCCCTGACCTCCGCGATCTCCGCCTCCAGCGTCCGCGCCACCAGGGCAGTGGTGTCCGTCGACGCGTTGTCCGCGATGGTGATGCGGAACGCGTACGGGAAGGTGCGCTCGAGGTGCTCGTGCAGTCTCAGCACACACGGCTGGAGGTCCTTCTCCTCGTTGTAGACGGGGATCACTACGTCCAGGACAGGCGTACCGGCGTCGCCGGCCGGGAGGTGCTCCCGCGCCGGCAGGGTGCCGGGAGAAGAGTCGGTTCGCATGTGAACGACTCTGGTCAAGCCCCCTGTCGCACCCATATGGCGGCGCTGTGCTGTGCCTGTGAGTGCGATTGCCAGTTCGTTTCGGGCGCCGGAAGGGGGACCGCGGGCCCGACCGCGGGCAGGTGCACGGTGAACACGGTCCGTCCCGGAACACTGTCCACGGTCACCGCGCCGCCGTGCGCGGTCGCGACGGCCTGCACGATGGCGAGGCCGAGGCCGGTGGACCCGGTGGCACGGGAGCGCGCGGAGTCGCCGCGCGCGAACCGTTCGAAGACGTGCGGGAGCAGGTCGGCCGGGATGCCCTGGCCGTTGTCCTCGACGTCCACGCACATCCACGGTCCGCGGCGCTGCACGCGCGCGGTGACCGTCGTACCCGGCGGGGTGTGCTTGCGGGCGTTGCCGAGCAGGTTGATGAGCACCTGCTGGAGACGGGCCGCGTCGCCGGAGACGAGGGCGGGTTCGTCGGGCAGGTCCAGGCGCCAGTTGTGGTCCATGCCGGCCGCGCGGGCGTCGCTGATGGTGTCCACGACGAGCGGGACGAGGTCGGTCTGCTCGAACTGGAGCGGCCGCCCGGCGTCCAGGCGCGCGAGCAGCAGCAGGTCCTCCACGAGCAGGGTCATCCGGCCCGCCTCGGACTCGATACGGCCGAGGGCGTGCCGGGTGTCGGGGCCGACCTGTTCCCTGCCGCGCCGGGTGAGTTCGGCGTACCCGCGGATGGAGGCCAGCGGTGTTCTGAGCTCGTGACTGGCGTCGGCGACGAACTGCCGTACCCGCATCTCGCTCTGCTGCCGTGCGTGCAGGGCGCCGTGGACGTGGTCCAGCATCCGGTTCAGCGCGGAGCCGACCTGCCCGACCTCGGTGTGCGGGTCGCACTCCGACTCGGGCACCCGCTCGCTCAGGTTGACCTCCCCGGTGTGCAGCGGCAGTTCGGAGACCCGGGTGGCGGTGTTGGCGACCTTGCGCAGGGGGCGGGTGGCGAGCCCGACGAGGACGTAACCGGCGATCACGGCCGCGCCGAGGCCGGCGGCGGTGACGCTGACCTCGACGAGGATCAGGGTGTTGATGGTGCTGTTGACGTCGTCGGTGGGCAGGGCGATGTAGTACGAGTCGGTGTTGTCCCTGCTGGTGACGTACTGGACGCGGTACTCGCCGAGGCCCGGGACGTCCACGGTGTGGGCGTCGTCGTCCCGCGGCACGGCGGCGAGGGCCGCCTTCTGCGCGGCGTTGAGCCCGGCGGCCGTCATTCCCTTGAAGTCGCCGTTGCTGTCCTTCTGCTGCTCGGCGACGGCGGCACTGACGATCTTGCCCTTCTGCACGTACGCGGCGATGGTGTCGGGCTGCGTCGGGGCCTGCTTGATGAGGTTCGCGGCCTTGGCGCTCGCCGGGATGTCCGGCTGCGTGCCGGGCAGGTCCTTCGGAGGCTCTTTGCCCTGCTGCGGTGCGTTGTCCCTGCCGAAGCCCACCGCGCGCCCGGCGGTCTCACGCAGCTTGCCGTCCAGCTGGTCGTACAGATGGGTCCGCAACGCCAGTGTCGTCACCGTGCCGATCACCGAGCAGACCACGGCGATCAGCACCACCGACGCGACGACGAGCCGCGTCCGCAGCGTGCGCGGCTTGCCTGCTCGCCGTGCCCGCTTCTGCGCCCGTGGCCGTCGTCGCCCGCTCATGACGCGGCGGGCTTGATCAGGTAACCGGCGCCGCGCCGGGTGTGGATCATCGGCTCCCGGCCCGCGTCGATCTTCCGGCGCAGGTAGGAGATGTAGAGCTCGACGACGTTGGCCTGGCCGCCGAAGTCGTAGGACCACACCCGGTCGAGGATCTGCGCCTTGCTCAGCACCCGCCGGGGATTGCGCATGAGGAACCGCAGGAGCTCGAACTCGGTCGCGGTGAGGT
This sequence comes from Streptomyces sp. NPDC091972, assembly GCF_044756385.1. NCBI lineage: Bacteria > Bacillati > Actinomycetota > Actinomycetes > Kitasatosporales > Streptomycetaceae > Streptomyces > Streptomyces sp. NPDC091972. Next base: position 13,699 of record NZ_JBIVSV010000005.1, read on the forward strand.
GGATGTTCTCCCCGGCCCGCGAGACCTCGTGGCTGTCCTCGTCGAGGGTGAGGTCGCCGACGACCAGCACGGAGTCGGAGCGGCGGTCGGCCGCCCCGGAGCGGCGGATGAGTCCGCGCAGCCGGGCCACGACCTCCTCGAGGCTGAACGGCTTGGTGACGTAGTCGTCGCCGCCGGCGGTGAGCCCCGCGATACGGTCCTCGACCGCGTCCTTCGCGGTCAGGAACAGCACGGGCACGTCCGGCAGCTCGCGCCGCAGCCGGCCCAGGACGGTGAGGCCGTCCATGTCCGGGAGCATCATGTCCAGGACCACGGCGTCGGGCCGGAACTCCCGCGCGGTCTGGACGGCACCCGTGCCGTCCCCGGCGCTGCGGATCTGCCATCCCTCGTAACGCAGGGCCATGGACAGCAGTTCGGTGATCGACAGCTCGTCGTCCACCACAAGCACGCGGACGGGGCTCCCGTCCGGCCTCAGCAGTTCGGTGCGCCCCTGGGGCGAGGTCGTGGTCATGGTGAACACCATGTCGGGGCCCCCTGAGAGCACCCTTTCGGCAGTCTGTGATTTCTCTGAGAAACGCACAGGCGGCTCTCAGGGAACGCCTGGGAAGTGGCTTGTCCGACCGTGCGGACAAGCCGTCCGGGGAGCCCACGAAGTCGACGGCTCCCCCCGCCGACCCGTCAGAACAACCCGTCCTGCACCCCTGGCGCCTCCCTGAACTCCCGCACCGGCACGGTGATGTCCGCCCCGTCGGCCGGCACCAGCTCCCATCCGGTCATCAGCCGGGTGTCGAGCACGACGGCTCCTCCGTCCGCCGTCTCCAGGTGCAGGTCCGGTCCGGCGGCCGCGAGGAGCCGTCCCCCCACCGACCCGCCCGCGACGAGCCCGGTCACCTCACCCACGGCGGTGGGCAGTCCGGCGAGACCGAAGATCTCGACGTGGTCGACCGGTCGGTACGGCGCCCGCGTCAGGGACTCCGGCCAGCCGCCCAACGCCACCGCACGCGCGTGCAGTTCGGCGATCTCGGCGGCCCACTCGGCGGCCGACCCCGGCAGGGCGGACCGTACGACCCGCTTGGCGCCGTACGGAATGCGGTCCGGGACCGAGAGCGCCGCCCGCAGCAGTTCCTCGGTGCGCCGCGCGGCCATGAGCGGGCCGGTGCCGAGCCAGCTGAAACAGACGGCACCCTGCTCCCACAGGCGCGCCGGGCCCCGCTCGAACGCCGTGATGCCGACCTTGACCATGCCGGGCCCGAACCACGCCAGGTACACCCGGTACGGACGGGGATCGTCCGCGAGGGTGTCGGCCGCCACGGAGTGGGCCCGGTCCAGTCGCGCGCACTCCTCGCACCGCGCCCCCGTGCTCCGCGCCGACACCGCCGCCCGCGCCGGACACGCGTGCCCCCGAGCTCCCACGCATGTCCGCACACCCCCCTCGGCGACCCCGAAGGCCACCCGCTTCCCCCGGGTCAGCGCGCTGCGCCGCCCGCCTTCCCAGCGCAGCACGGGCCCGTCCGCCGACCACGACAACCCCGAGCACTTCCATCCCTGTGCCATCCCTCACGAGAGTAGGGGGCACCACTGACAACGGGACGGCACGAGCGGCGCCGGCGCCGGTCAGCGCGACGACTCCACGGACACGGGCTCCACGGCCACCGCCTTCTTGGACACCGCCTTCTCGGACACCGCCCCCGCTGCCCCCGGCTCCGTGGACAGCACCCCCGGTGCCGCCGCGGCCCGCGCCCCGACCACACCGGTCCGCGCGTCGGCGCGTCCCGCCATCCGGCATCCGACGCACCCCGGGTGCCCCTGCCGGGCGCCGGTGTCCCGCACCCGCATCGCCCACTGCTCGCGCGGTCGGCGCCCCGGCGGCTTGCCCCAGCCGGTCAGGTGCAGGGCCCAGGTCACCAGGGCGCTCGCCACGGTGATCACGAGACCGACGGCGATCAGCACGCCGGACACCGTGCACACCCCCGCCCCCAGTACGGACGTCCCCACCGTGGCGATGGCGACTCCGGTCCACCCCGCGACCGTGTGCCCCTCGTCATACTGATGTGCACTCACAGAACCTCCTGGACCAGCTCTCTCACCTCCTAAGAAATTTACATCAGAAACCTCTTACACGCTAAGGGAATAAGGATTCCGATGCACGCCGAGCCCCGCCCCTCCGCCACTCCGGCCCAGGCCCTGGAGGCGATGGACTTCTTCATCGCCACCGCCCACCTCGGCCAGCAGGAGATGGCCCAGCGGCTGGGCCTGAACGTCACCGACCTGCTGAGCTTCGCCTGCGTCCTGAAGGCCGGCGAGAACCTCCTCACCGCGGGCGACCTGGCCGAGCACGCCCACGTCACGACCGGCGCGGTCACCGGCATCCTCAACCGCCTCGAACGCGGCGGCTACGTCACCCGCGTCCCCGACCCCACCGACCGCCGCCGCGTCCGGGTCGCCGCGCAGCCCGACGCCGTGGCCAAGGTCGTCGCCCTCTACCAGCCGTACTACGACCGCCTCGACGCCGTCTTCGCGGAGTACTCCGCCGACGAGATCGCCGTGCTCCACGACTGGTTCAGCCGTACGACGAACCTGACGCTCGCCTATATCGAGGAGTTGCGGGCGAAGGACGCGGAAGGCGAGTAGCGCAAGCCGACAGCGGGCGAGCGCCCCTGATCGCAGCGGGAGTCGACGGGGTTCCCCACCCCGGGGGTGCAGCCAGCCCTACCTTCGGTTCGGGAGTGCGCTCCATCGATTCGGCGCCCTCGCGACGGCATCGTTGATCACGGCTGGTCCATCCGGGATCCAGCGGATCGACAAGCCAGCGCCGAGCCGGAGGAAACACCATGGAGCCGCAGACGGCCGACCGGACCCAGTCCCCGTCCACGCCGGGCGCCGTCGCCTCCTTCGTGCGCTTCGTCGTCTGCGGCGGCGGGATCGGCGTCCTGTCCAGCTTCGCGGTACCGCTGGTCGCGGTGACGATGCCGTGGGCGATGGCGAACGCGGTGATCACCGTGGCCGGCACCCTCCTGTGCACCGAGCTGCACGCCCTGTTCACCTTCGGCACCGGCCGTCGCCCCGGCTGGCGCCGGCACCTCCAGTCCTCCGGTTCGGCGGCCGCCGCGTACGCCGTCACCTGCGCCGCGATGTTCCTGCTGCACCTGATCCAGTCGGCGCCTGGGACGGTCGCGGAACAGGTGGTCTACCTCGGCGCCTCGGCCCTGGCGGGCATCGGCCGCTTCCTGGTCCTGCGCCTGTTCGTCTTCGCGGGCCCCCGCAAGGACCCGCGCCCGTCCGGGACCGTCGTCGCCCTGCCCCGCCCGGCGCTGCCGCGCACCGCGGTGCTCCCGGCCTGCTGAGCGGGAGGCACGGCCGGCCCGGACCACAACTCACCGCGCCGCTCCGGCCCTTCGGACCGCCCTGTACCGCCCTGTACCGCCCTGTACCGCCGAAGGACCTCCACCCCGTCGGACACGAACACCCCTTGCCCCACCGCCTCCAGCAACTCGCCCTCCCCGAACCACGTGATGCCCCCCAGATCGGGCGGCCCCGAGCCAGGAGGGGGCTGAACTCGCCGCGGCACAGAACTTGAGGACGGGACGCGGCCGGCCGAACACCCCCAGCTCCTCGGCGAGTTCCCGGGCAGCCGCCGCCTCGTACGCCTCCCCGACCTCGACGGCCCCGCCCACCAGCCAGTTGTACTGCCCGGGAAACCGGGAGAGGCCCTCCGGCCGCCGATGCACGAGGACCCGCCCGAGCGAATCCCGGCAGACGGTGGTCGCAACCCGATGCAGCCACCCCTTCTCGACGGCCTCGGCCCAGTCCACCGCCCCATGCAGAGAGGTACGACGACACCCCCGAGGGGGGCTGACGACCCCCTGGGGGTGCGGCTTGCCCCACCCCGGATCGGGCGGACGGCTCCATGTCGCGGCCCCGGGATCGACGGCATCGTAGAGGCCATCGGCACCGGCCCCTTCCGGAAGGAACTCCCATGAACCAGCTCCTGTCCACCCCGCCGGCCAAGACCGCCCCCGAGAGCGACCTGTCCCCGCTCCTCACCGCCTGGGACGAGGCCCACCCGGTCACCACCGACCCCGACTGGCGCCACCTGCTGGACGAACTGGCCCACCCCCGCACCACCCAGGCCTTCCACACCCTGGCCACGACCCCGGCATGAACGAACGCCCCACCGCCCCGACCACGGCAAGAGGCCCCGCAGAGATTCCAGGCCTCGATCCATCCTGCCTCGAGGTCGATCGGTACCCGGGCGGAGATCTGGGTGCCGAGCCCGTCGTGCACCTTGACCACGTACGGGTCCTCGGCGATGAAGACGAGGTGGGCAGCCCGCCCCTGGCCCGGCCAGGCACCGGAAAACCTCGGTGCCGTGAGCACGACAAAGCCCCCTCCGGGATGATCCCGAGGGGGCTTTGACTGCTGTGCACTCGGCAGGATTCGAACCTGCAACCTTCTGACCCGTAGCTCTACCGAGATCGGTCAGGGGAGGTCAGAGCTCATACAGGTTGCCCGGGGGGCCCATGAGACCCGGTCTGAAGTGCTGCCGGTCGCTTGGTGCGCGCTTTCGTCATCCACGCTCCGGCGCTGTGCTGTCTACCGCTTCTGCACCCTGTAGCGCTTCAGCAGGAGGGTGATTCGTGCCTGGTCCGCCTCGCCGTTGAGCTCGGCCAGGAGGTCGTCAGGGCACAACTCGTAGAGGTCGCCCCACCATCGCCGCCCTCGGTTGTCCCAGATTCGGTAACCACCAGGCACGCCCCTGGCCACATAGCGTCTCCTGCTCATAGGCCCCAGCTCCCCCGCCGTCCGCGGTCGTCCCCGACGTGTGACCATACGCACGCTGCCACCCACCAGCGAGGGGGTATCCAGCTGTCGGCCCACACGATTCCAACTGTGTTGATGTCCCACGGGTCATTGGACGGGACCGTTCACCTGCGTACATGGGCGGCCCAACCCTCACTCGCCATCGGCTTTCCGGTCCGCCCTGTACGGCGGTGAACCGTGCTGAACGAGACGGAACCTGAGACGGAGGCGTGCGCACAACTCGGGTGACCGCAAGCTTCGGTTGGCTCTAGCCTTACTGCGGTGATCAGCAGTGAGGGAACACGCCTGGGTGCGGAGGCCGCACGCCGTCTGGCAGAGACGGGCCGCTATGAGTTCGAGCCGGGTCTGACGGACGCCGAGTTCGCCCGTATCGAGAGCGAGTACGGTTTCCGAGCGTTCCTTGCAGCCGGCCTACCCGTCAACGTTCCTCCCGAGGAAGGGCAAACCTGGTCCAAGCCCTGGCCGGAGTGGAGGGGCGGCGACCTGGACAGCTTGCGTCGACAGCTCGCCTGGCCGACCGAGGGTGTTCTCCTCAGCGTCGAGCACAATGTGTTCTGGTACGACGGCTGGGGCGAGCGTCCGTCTGATGGGGCGACGGCACTGGATACGGCAAGGCGTCATCTGAGGGCGGCGCCGGTGCTGGTGCCTGTGTACGCCCACCGATACCTGCCGGCCGGGCGGGGAAGCTTCGGGCATCCGGTGCTCTCGATGTGGCAGACCGATGTCATCTACTACGGGCTGGACCTGGCCGACTACGTGCACCAGGAGTTCGACGAGGCACGCGGCGACGTCGACGAGGACTGGAACCCGAGGGCGACGGTCCCCTTTTGGCGGGACCTCGTCTGAATCTGCTGCGGGATCGAGAAACGTGCGCCATCAGCTTGGAAAGCTGCTGGCATCTGTGGTTCAACCCTGGCGTTGGGTGCTGGCGGTTGTTGGGGTTGTTGCACGTCGGCGCTACCAGTCCCGCCAGTCATCCGTGATCTCGGTGCGGCTACGCTCTTCGGTCTCATAGCCAGCGCTGTCATGGTCTTCGTTGATCTCATTCAGCGCCAGGACGACATGCTTGACTACCTCGAAGACCTGTTCGTCGTCACCGTCCCGGAGCGTGCCCACTCCCGACTCAAACGCATGCAGCGCTCCATCGGTCGCCGCCAACAGCGACTCAGGGAAGAGCTCTGACAAGAAGGCATCACTCGGGTCATGGCGGCTGGTCACCGGCGTTGAGGCGCTGCGGGTCTCATCTGAACGGCCGTGAACGGTGCTGCATGTGACGCAAACAGACGACCGTCCGTGGTCCTAGAACTGGCCTCGCCACCATGGCACGTCCAAGCTGTCAGCCGGGATCACCTTGGCTCTGGCCAGGATCTTCCTGTCGAGGGCCCATACGATGGCGCGTAGCTCACGCGCGCTCTTCCTCGGCAGGGCGTGAAGCACGACTTCGAGGTGGCCGCGGAAGTCGATGCCGTAGCACCCGCACATAGGGATGCCGCAGTCAGGACCTACCAGTGGGTCCGCAAGTTGTCCGAGAGGGCCGTGGGCCAGGGCCTTCCAGTGCCAGAACGCCTCTTCCGTGGCTTCGGGCCAGAAACGGGTCCGCTCGAGCCGCCGTATGTCAGCAGTGCAAGACCCGGACAGGCGATCGATGAACGGGTACCGTCGCTGCCTCGGCCGGCGGGTAGGAAGGTCGCCCCGCAGGTCTGACGGGCGCCTACGCGGCATGGCCCCTTCGATTGTCGGTCATGCGGGCAAAGTACAGAACGACGTGCTTGGTGACCACCGCGTATCCCGTGATTGATGCTCTAAGTTCGGGAAGCCCCTGCGGTGGGCCTGGAGTGGGACGGAAATGGCCGCCGACTTGTGCCCCCCACTCTCCCTATTCGCCCTGCTTCTCCGCAGGATCTGGCACACATCTGGCACGTCCGACAAACCAGGGCTGAGAGCCTGGGCCGATGACTGATGATGAGGTTGTCGAGGCATTGCGGATCGTGGCGAGGGCGGGAACTTTGCCACCGCCCGCAACACCGGAGGCTGTCGCCGCGGCGGAAAAGGCCATCGGGTTCCCGTTGCCTCCTCTCCTGCGGCGCTTGTACGTAGAGGTCGCCAACGGAGGGTTCGGCCCGCACGAAGGAATCCTGGGCGTGAGCGGTGGGGCCGCACAGGGCAACTTCGCGGACATCGCCGAGCTGTACCAGGACGGCCCGGATCCGTCCGGTCGCATCCCGGCCGGCCTGGTGCTGATCTACGACTGGGGCTGCACCGTCTGGTCGCTGGTCGACTTCCGCGACCCCGCGGGCGTCATGTGGGTCAACCATGATGGTGAGTGCTGGCCCCAGGGTGTGAACCTCGCGGAGTGGCTGACGAGCACGCTCACAGGAACGTTGACGGTGGAAACGCTGCTGGAGAGCCAGCCCCCCTCGTAGACCAGATGCCCCGCCGCCCTGGGCTGGTGCTTCTCTCGCCTGCGCTGATGGTCCGTAGGCGTCCGCGGTTGTCCGCTGTTGCTTGCTTGCCTTGTCACGCAGTCGGACACGCACCCGGTTGGACCGCATTACCCCTGCCTCGGCGTCCGAAGATGCCGGCTCGGTTCGCGGATCAAGGTCTGAACAGCCAGCGCTCGATCTCGTCGAGGCCGATGCGGCGCCCGAGCCGCCTGCTTTCCTCACGAGCCCAGCGGTCCAGGAGCGCGCAGTACCGGGCGTAGGTGTCAGTGGGCCATCCGTGCTTACCGAGCGAGTCCCACTTGCAGGTGTCCCTGAGTGTGGCGGCCACCCGGTAGTCGAGGATCACGCACGGGTGATCGAGAGCGCCGCTGCCGGCGAAGTACAGGACCTTGGTCGAGAACGCCGGTCCTAGATACGCGATGACGTTGCGGCCTCCTGGGCGCAGAGCTTCGTACGCCTGCGCCGGATCCTCGCGGGCCGCATGCAGAGCATGGCGCAGAGCTGCGACAGCTGAGGACGGGCTGTCTGCCACAGCTTGGATGCGCTTGCGGTTGAGGCGGAGTTTCATGCCGCTGCCCCAGGCGAGGACTCGCCACAGGAATCGCAGCAGCTCCTCTTCGGAGCCCGCATCAAGGTTGGCCGCATCCCTGAACAAGTCGCCTCGGCTGAGCTGCGTGACATCCGGTCCGGTCACAGGCGCTCCAGGCAGGTGAGCGGCAGTGATCTCGGTGTTCCACCAGTCGCCGGCTATGGGGACGGTGTGACCGTCGATCCGCTCCGACCGTCGCTCGGCAAGAGCCGCACAGGCCGCGTGCGGCAACTGCAGGCGGGACAAGTCAGTGCGGTCCATGACCCCATCCTGCCTCGCGGGCAGGAAGGGAGTGGGCGACTCCGGTGCTCACGGCTTGCCGATTCTGACGAACGAAAATTCCGGGCTCACGCCAGGGCACCCAGTGCTCGACGGCTCGGCCCGGTAGAGGTGGAGGGCGCCACTGTACGAACGACCTTGACGCCCTGGGACACGCCTGCTCGGCTCCGCCTGGGCGACGGCAGGCGGGATAGCCGTGCCGCTGCTGTACGGCACGAAAAAGGCCCCTCGGAGTGATCCGAAGGGCCTTTGACCTGTGTGCACTCGGCAGGATTCGAACCTGCAACCTTCTGATCCGTAGTCAGATGCTCTATCCGTTAAGCTACGAGTGCTTGTTCTGTTTTCTCGCCGTTCCTTGCCCTTCCGGGCCGCTCGCGGCGACAGGAAGAACATTACATGACTGCCGCTCGCATGTGAAATCCGTTAGCCATACCCCTTGCGACCTGCGAAAACGTACATCTGAGCGAAGCAGGGAACGACGAAGCCCCGGCCGCTGGGACCGGGGCTTCGTGATCAGGCGCGGAGGCGGAGGGATTTGAACCCTCGATGGGATTTAAGTCCCAAACCGCATTAGCAGTGCGGCGCCATAGACCGGACTAGGCGACGCCTCCAGCACAGCCGCCCGCGCGAGCGCGAGTGGTGCGTGCAGATGATGACACAGCCGGAGGTCGTGCCACCAATCGGCTCCCACGGTACTAGGCAGTCGGGGCGCAGGGCAAAGTGCTTCCGCCGCTCCACCTTCCGCCGCACAGCCGCGCCACCGCGCCACCGCGCCGCCCCACCGCGCCGCGCCGCCCCACCGCCGCCGAACCGTTCCACCGCTCCCTCGCAACGTACGGCGCCGTCCGCCGTTAGTCAGGGCATGTCATACGTCATCCGGCCCAGCCGGCTCGCACGGCTGAGTCCGCTCCCGCTGTTCCTCGCCGCCCTCGCCCCCACCCCCGCGACGGCGGCGTACACCCCGCCCGGTGACCACCTCACCGTCACCGTCCGGGACGCCGGCCACGGTGCCGACGGGACCTTCGAGGTCGACTGCCACCCCGCGCGCGGCACCCACCGCGACCCCGCGGGCGCGTGCGCCGGCCTGGACAGGAACACCCGGTGGGGGCGCGACACCTTTGCCCCCGTCCCCGAGGGCAGCGTCTGCACGATGCTCTACGGCGGTCCCGCCACCGCCCACGTCACCGGGACGTGGGCCGGCCGCCCCGTGGACGCCCGGTTCGACCGGAGCAACGGCTGCGAGACCGCGCGGTGGGACCGCTTCGTGCCCCTCCTCCCCGGCATGGGCACCTAGCCCCCGAAAGGCGGTCACACGTTCTACTTCACTTCGTCGTGCGACCTCCCTCTCATCCGGCACCCCCGCACAACCGCTGCGCTTAGACTCCCTCGCGTGACACGTCGCGGGCCCCTTGGCAAGATGGCCCGAACGGTCGGCAAGGTGCGGTAACAGGGAGGAAGCGTCTCGTGAGCAGCAGGCCATCCCGAGGCGCTGCTCGCCTCGCAGCCATACTCGACGCGCTTCCCGACGCGTTGGTGCTGGTCAACGCCAATGGGACCGTCGTCAACGCCAACACCATCGCCCTGGAGGCGTTCGAGGCGCCGGGCACCGCGCTCGTCGGGCGCGGGCTGCTCGATCTGCTCCCGCAGTTCGACTCACGGCTCATCCCGGGCTCCATGCGGCGGCCGGACCACATGGACCCGCGCGGGCGGACCAAGCCGACCCGGATGGTGGCACGCAGGACCGACGGGAGCGAGTTCCCCGTCGAGGTCACCAGCGCCAACCTGGAGAACGGCCAGCAGGCCTACGACGGTTACGGCTACAGCGGCGACGAGCTGCTCATGCTCGTCGTGCGCGACCTGACCGGGACCGTCGACACCGAGGCCGAGCTGGCCCGTTCGCAGCGGCAGACCGAGATGATCCTGCGGGCCGCGTCCGAGGGTGTCGTGGGCACCGACACCGACGGGCGGATCGTGCTCGTCAACCCGGCCGCCGCCCAGATACTGGGTTACCGGGCCAGTGACCTCGGCGGACGCGAGCTCCACGACCTCGTCCTGCACTCCCGCGCCGACGGCACCCCCTTCGCGTACGAGGAGTCCCCGCTCGCCGACACCCTGCGCTCCGGGCGCAAGCACCGGGTGCGCGGGCAGGTGCTGTGGTCCAAGAAGGGCGAGAAGGTCCCGGTCGACCTCACGACCGCGCCCGTGCGCGACGGCGACCAGCTCGTCGGCGCCGTGCTCACCTTCACCGACCGGCGGCCCTACGACGCCCTCGCCGACGAGAAGTCCGCCGCCGAGAGGGCCCACGCGGAGGAACTGGAACGGCTGGAGGAGGAGCACGCCTCCGAGCTGACCGCGCTGCGCCAGAAACACATCGCCGAGCTGGAGGAGCTCCAGGAGCGGCACGACGAGGAGATCGCCGCCGGCGAGGAGCGGTACGCCGCGCTCGGCGAGCGCGAGAAGGACCGGTACGAGGCCCTGGCCGGCCGGCACGACCAGCTCCTCACCCTGCTCGGGCGCTCCCTGCGCGGACCCCTCGACGAACTGCGCCGCGAACTGTCCGCGCTCGCCGCCGACGACGCCGGACAGCTCTGGCCCGAGGCCAACCAGGTCCTGCACCACCTCTCGGCCGGCTACTCCCGCATCACCAACCTCATCGACAACGTCCTCGGCTACCAGCGCCTCGACGCGGGCGCCGACGACATCGTCCGTACGAACGTCATGCTCGACGCGGTCGTCGCCGCCGGCGTGGACGGCGCGGTCGAGCTCATCGGGCCGGGACGCGTCCAGTTCGCCGTGCACGCGCCGCCCATCGAGGCCGAGGTCGACGCCCAGCGTCTCGCGACCGCGCTCGCGCACCTCATCGCGGACGTGGCCGGGGTCGACGCCACCGGGAACTCGCCCGTGTCCGCGGGCGGTTACATGGACAACACGGTCGTCGTCGCGGCCGCGCAGCGCGGCGAGGGCGTCCGCATCGAGGTGCGCGGGCCGTACGCCGGGGGAGACCCGGTGCACGAGCCGATCGTGCGCGGGATCGTGCGTGCCCACGGCGGTGTGCTCCAGACGCACGAGGTGCCCGGCATGAGCGGCAGCGCGTACGTCCTCGAAGTGCCCATCGGCGGTGGGGCGGGGGCCGTCGCGGCTCCCGGTCCGGCCGCGCTGGAGGCCGCGCCCGCGGAGGCCGCCCCCGCGGAGGCCGCCCCCGCGGAGGGTGCCCCGGCCGAGACCGCTCCCGCCGAGGGCGGCGGGCGGCGGCGGGCCCGGCGTTCCTCCACCGACTCCTTCCTGGACGCCGACGTCCCGGCCGGGACCGACGAGACCGTGCCGCCCGCAGTACCGCCTACCGGGCGGCGCAGGCGGCGGGCGGCGGCCGAGCAGGAACAGCCGGTGTCCGTACCGGCGCAGGCCTCCGGGGACGACGGCGACGGCTCCGGCGGTACCGGACGGCGCCGTGGGCGGCCCGCCGAGGGCGCCGAGGCCGCCGAAGCCGGGGTGTCCGAGGGTGCCGTGGTGATGGCCGGCGAGCACGGTGCCGGGTCCGCGGCCGCGGGCACCGGGCTCGGCGGGACCGTACCGCCGCAGGGCGTGCCGGTCCCGGCGGGGCGCCGGGCCCGGCGCGAGGGCGGCGAACAGCACGCGCTGCCGGCCGCTCTGCCCGCGGGCGGCTCCGCCGAACCGGGGCGACCGCAGGGCGAGCTCCAGGTCGCCGGGCAGGGGCCGGCCGGTGACGGCACTCCGCAGCAGGACGGGCGCCGGCGCCGGGCCCTCGCGGCCGCGTCGGAGCGTGCGGCCGCGCAGGAGGCCGCCCCCCGCTCGGTCTTCGCGCTTCCGCCCGCCGACGCGGACCGCCCGGCCGACGCCCCGGCCCCGGTGGCACCGGTCCAGACGCAGGGCCCTGCCCAGCCGCAGGGACAGACGGCGGCCGCGGGGCAGATTCCGGGCCAGGTGCCGGGGCAGTTCCCCGGCCAGGCTCCGGGGCTCCTCCCGGCCCAGGTGCCCGGGCAGGTCCCGGCACCGGGTGCGACACCGGCCCCCGTCCCCGTACCGGCGGCCACTCCCGTCGCCGCCAACGGCCTCGCCCAGCCCCTGCCCGCCGACGGCCACGGTGACGACGGACGGCACGACGCCGTGCCGCACGACCAGGCCGCCGACCACACCCCGCCCCAGCCGCACCCCACCAACGCGCCCACGGGCCGCCGTCGCCGGGCCGTGGCCCAGCCCGCGGAGGCACCGGCCGGCACGCCCGCGCAGGGCGTCCCCGCACAGGCCGGGCAGGCAGCCGTTCCCGGCGCGCCCGTGCCCGTCGGGGTTCCCGCGGCCCCCGCGCAGCAGGTCCCCGGGTTCCCGGGTGTCCCCGTGCAGGACGCGACCGGGCAGCCCGGCCTGATCCCGCAGGCCGCACCCGCCCCGGCCTCACCCCTCGCCGCGGCCCCGGCCCAGCCCGCCCGGCCCCTCCCTGCCGAGGCTCCCCAGCCCCAGCCCCAGCCCCAGCCGCAACCGCAACTCCAGCCTCAGGGGCAGGCCCCGGCCGCGCCCGCCTCGCAGCAGTGGCCCGCCGGCCACGACACCTCCGGTGCCGGTGTCGCCGCCGCCGTACCCCCGAACCGGCCCGCCGCCCAGCCCGTTCAGGCCCCCGCCGGGCAGCCCACTCCGCCGCCCGGTACGCCGTTGCCGGCGGAGGCGGTGCGGGCGCAGGTACCGGTCGCGGCGCAGCCGCTGCCCGCCGAGGCCGCGGCGGCTCCCGCCGCGCCCGTCGACCCGAACTCCACGCAGGGCCGGGCGATCAGCGTGCGGACCCTCGGTCAGGGGGTGCCGTTCACCCGGCAGGCGGCCCAGGTGCAGCAGCCGGGGGCGGCCACGCCGCCCCCGCACCAGCCCGGCGGTTCGGGACGGCGGCGCAAGCTCGGCACCCGGCCCGACCCCGCCGCCGCGGCGGCCCCGGAGCAGACCGGCCGCCCGCATCCGGCGGCCGAGCAGGCCGTGTCCGCGCCGACGCCCGCTCCGCAGCCGTCGCAGACCGGGCAGTCCCGGCTCGCGCACGCCACCGAGGCGGCCGGGCGGTCGTACGCCATAGGGGCGCCGGACGAGAACGCCGCCGAGGGGCCCGAGCCGTTGGACGGTCCCGGCGGGGCCGTCGAGATCCCGGACACCCCGCGGCCGCAGCCGATGGACGACGAGCTGCCCCCGGAGCCGCTGGACAACCCGCGGCGGCTGCTGGTGTGGCCCGCGCCGGACGTGACGACCCAGCAGGCGCTGAGCGACCGCGGGTACCGGCCCGTTGTCGTGCAGTCGCGCGAGGAGGTCGACGCGCAGATCGCGGCGTTCCCCGCCGCGCTGTTCGTGGACCCGCTGACCGGGCCGATCACCCGGACCGCGCTCCAGTCGCTGCGGCAGGCGGCGGTGGCGTCCGAGGTCCCGATCATGGTGACCGCCGGACTCGGGCAGGCCTCGCGGGAAGCGGCGTACGGCGCCGATCCCGCCGTACTGCTCAAAGCGCTGGCGCCCCGGGACAGTGAGCAGCATCCGCCGCGGGTGCTGCTGATCGAGGAGCACGCGGAGATCGCGCTGGCGCTGACGGCGACGCTGGAGCGGCGCGGGATGCAGGTCGCGCGGGCGGCGAGCGACGCGGACGCGGTGACGCTGGCGGGACAGCTCAGGCCGAACCTCGTCGTGATGGACCTCATGCAGGTGCACCGGCGGCGGGCCGGGATCGTGGACTGGCTGCGGGCCAACGGGCAGCTCAACCGGACGCCGCTCGTCGTCTACACGGCCGCCGTCGACCAGGCCGATCTGCCGCGGCTGGCCTCCGGTGAGACGGTCCTCTTCCTCGCCGAGCGGTCGACGAGCCCCGAGGTCCAGGCGCGGATCGTGGATCTGCTGGCCCGGATCGGGACGAACTAGCCCCGGACCGGGCCGGGCCGGACAGGCCCGGAGCGGGACGAGGAACAGGCCAGGAGGCGCCCGCGCGGCGTGTGCGCGCCCTCGCGGGCGTGATCCGTCAAGTCACCGTCAGGTCGCCGTCAGCCTGCGCGCCGCCTCCCGCACGGACGCCCGCAGCCGTTCCCGGTCCGCGGGCTCCCCGCCCACCAGGATCCGCTTCATCTGCGGGACCACGGCCGCCCAGTTGGCCACGGCGATCAGCAGGAACAGCAGGTCGCGGGCCGGGATGGCGTCGGTGACGACACCGCGTTCCTGGCCGTCCCGCAGGGTGGCGACCTTGTGGCGGTAGTGCTCCTGGCGTTCGGCCTCGTCGGGCAGCTCGGTGCCGGAGCCGTACTCCAGGCCCTCCCAGAACAGCAGGCGCAGCACCTCGGGGTGGGCCTCGTGGTAGTCCATGAGGCGGTCGATCCAGCCCCCGATGTCGTCCGGGTCGACCGGGACGGCGATCGCGAGGTCGAGCATGACCTTGCCCAGGACCTTCGTGAACAGCTCCGCCTTGTTGCCGAAGTAGGCGTAGATGAGCTGCTTGTTGGCCTTGGCCTCGGTCGCGATGCGGTCGATGCGGGCGCCCGCGATGCCGTGGCGGGCGAACTCCGCGACCGCCGCCTCGAAGATCCTGGCCCGGGTGGCCTCGGGGTCCCTTGCTGCTGCCATGGGGCCAGGGTACGGCCGACCGAGCCAGTAACCAACTATTTGGTTGACAGGGAATGGACGGCCCTCGCAGACTGTTGGGGCAGTCGTCCAACCAACCAGTTGGTTATTAGATCCGACTCTAAGGATGCCCCGGTCATGCCGACAGCCACCGTCACCCAAGGACGGTCCGCCGAGACCCCCGCACGGGACGCGGGCTCGCTCCTCCTCGTCCTCATCGCCGTCTGCACCGCCGTCACCGCCGCCAACATCTACCTCGCGGCCCCGCTGCTCCCCCTCATCGCCCACGACTTCGGTTCGACGCCCTCCGCGGTCGCCTGGGTCGCCTCGGTCGCGCAGTTCGGCTACGCCTTCGGCCTGCTCGTCTTCGCCCCGCTCGGCGACAGCGTGAACCGGCGGCGCCTGGTCGCCGGCCTCTCCCTCGTGACCACCGCGGCCCTGACCGCCGCCGCGCTCGCCACCGGCACCACCGCCCTCGCCGGCGCCGTGCTGATCGCCTCCGCGGCCACCGTCGTCCCCCAGCTCCTGGTCCCGCTGGTCGCCCAGCGCGCCCCCGCCCACCACCGGGCCCGGCATGTCGCGGCCGTCATCGCGGGCCTGTTCACCGGAATCGTCGCGGCCCGGGTGCTCGGCGGACTGATCGGACAGGCCTTCGGCTGGCGGGTGGTCTTCGTGGGCGCGGCCGTCCTGACGGCCGCCCTCGGCCTCGCGACGGCGTACGCCCTGCCCGCGGAGCAGGTGCGCCGCTCCGGCCCCCTCTTCTCGGGTCTCACCGCCCTGCCGTCCCTCGTCCGCCGCTCGCCCGACCTGTGGCGCGCGTGTGTGCGGCAGGCAGGGATGTACGGCGCCTGGAGCGCGCTGTGGACCTCGCTGGCCCTCCTGCTGACCGGCTCGTCCTACGGCCTGTCGACCGCGACCGCCGGGCTCTTCGGCCTCTTCGGCCTCGCCGCGAGCGTGGTGGCGCCCCTGGCCGGCGGGTTCGTGGACCGCTTCGGTGCCGCCAGGGTCGTACGGTCGGCGTATCTGCTCGCCGCCGTCTCCGTGCCGCTGTTCTGGCTCGGCGGGCACGCGCTGTGGGCGCTGTTCGTCGCGGCGATCGCCGTCCACGCGGCCCTGGTCGCCTCCCACGTCGCCAACCAGACCCTCGCCCTGACGACGACCTCGACCCCGGCCACCGCCAACACCGCGTACGTGGTCGCCGGTTTCGCGGGCGGCGCCACGGCGTCCGCGCTGGCGGGCTCGGCGTTCGGCTGGTGGGGCTGGGGCGGCGTGTGCGCCGTCGCGGGGGTGTGGCTGGGCCTGGGCTGGCTCACCACCTCGGTACGGCGGTGAGGCTGCCGCCGCCCCACGGTGGGGTTGTCGCCGTACGGCGGTCAGGGCCCTCGGTGTTCACCCGGGGCGCCCTGACCGCCGTGTCCGTAAGGTCTCTCGGAGGTGCGCTCAGCGTGGCTCAGAGCTTGGTGACGTCCAGGCCGCCCTCCGCGTACTGCTTGCGCAGGACCTTCTTGTCGAACTTTCCGACGCTCGTCTTCGGGACCGCCTCGATGATCGACCAGCGCTCCGGGAGCTGCCACTTGGCGATCCTGCACACGTCGCTCGCGAGGAAGGCGCGCAGGGACTCGAAGTCGGCGGTGGAGCCCTCCTTGAGGACGACCGTGGCGAGGGGGCGCTCGCCCCACTTCTCGTCGGGGACGGCGACGACGGCGGCCTCGGTGACGTCCGGGTGGGACATCAGCGCGTTCTCCAGCTCGACCGAGGAGATCCACTCGCCGCCGGACTTGATGACGTCCTTGGCCCGGTCGGTGAGGGTGAGGAAGCCGTCGGCGGAGATGGTGCCGACGTCGCCCGTCTTCAGCCAGCCGTCCTCGCTGAACTTGTCGGCGGGGCGCAGGGGTTCGGCGTCCGGGCCGTTGTAGTACGCGCCGGCGATCCAGGGGCCGCGGACCTCCAGCTCGCCCGCGGACTCGCCGTCCCAGGGCAGGCGCTCGCCGCCCGGCCCGGTGAGGCGGGCCTCGACGCCGGCCGGGAAGCGGCCCTGGGTGAGGCGGTACGCGAACTCCTCGGGCGTGCCGACCACGTGGGCCGGCGGGCGCGCGATGGTGCCGAGCGGGGAGGTCTCCGTCATGCCCCAGGCGTGGCAGACCCGCATGCCGAGTCGGTCGAAGGCCTCCATCAGGGAGGGTGGGCAGGCCGAGCCGCCGATGGTGACCTGGCCGAGCGAGGAGACGTCCCGCGGCTTGGCGGTGAGCTCGGCGAGCAGGCCCTGCCAGATGGTGGGGACGGCTGCCGCGTGGGTCGGCCTCTCGCGCTCGATCATCTCGGCGAGGGGGGCGGGCTGCAGGAAGCGGTCCGGCATCAGCATGTTGACGCCGGTCATGAAGGTCGCGTGCGGCAGGCCCCAGGCGTTGACGTGGAACTGCGGGACGACCACGAGTGAGGTGTCCTGGTCGGTAAGGCCCATCGACTGGGCCATGTTGACCTGCATGGAGTGCAGGTAGATCGAACGGTGGCTGTAGACCACGCCCTTGGGGTCGCCCGTGGTGCCGGAGGTGTAGCACATGGCGGCGGCCTGGCGCTCGTCCAGCTCGGGCCAGTCGTACGTGGCGGGCTTGCCGGCGATCAGGTCCTCGTACTCGTGCACGCGCGCGTGGGAGCCTTCGAGGGCCGTGCGGTCGCCGGGCCCCGAGACCACCACGTGCTCGACCGTCTTGAGATGCGGGAGCAGCGGGGCGAGCAGGGGGAGCAGCGAGCCGTTGGCGATGATGACGCGGTCGGCCGCGTGGCCCACGATGAAGGCGAGCTGGTCGGCCGGGAGGCGGAGGTTCAGGGTGTGCAGGACCGCGCCCATGGAGGGGATCGCGAAGTAGGCCTCGACGTGCTCGGCGTTGTTCCACATGAGGGTCGCCACCCGCTCGTCGTCGGCGACCTCGAGGTCCTCGCGCAGGGCGTGGGCCAGCTGCGCGGCGCGGGCGCCGATCTCGGCGAAGGAGCGGCGGTGCGGCTCCGGCTCGCCGGTCCATGTGGTCACCTGTGAGGTGCCGTGGATCGACGACCCGTGGGTCAGGATCCTGGAGATCAGCAGCGGTACGTCCTGCATGGTGCTCAGCACGGCGTCCTCCCGGGGCGACATTGCCTACGCGGTAGTAAGGGATGCGCCGATTCTGCGCACATACCGCGCGGTATGTCACTAGAGCCGAGCGATCGATCACGTCACGATGCCCTCACAACGGCCGACCGCGGCCGACGGTTCCCCTGCGGGGCGGCTCCCAGGCCGGCGGACGGACGGGCAGGGGCCCGAGTCCCAGTGCCGGAGGGCGGGCGTGGGGCGTGGGGCGACGATCACCCGGCGGGCGACGATTCACCGGCGGACGTGCACCCGGCCGTGTGGCCAGCCCCAGAGGGAGGGCACCGGCCCGGGGGGACGTATGCCGGAGTGTGTGCACCGGCCAGGCGACGACTGTCGGCAGACGGGCACCGGTCGGAGGCGACGGTCGCCGGACGGCGAGCAGGGCGCCCGGTGCGACGACTCCCGGCGGACGGGCCACGACAAAGGGGCCGCCGGCCGGCGGGAACAGGCCGCCGTAGTACTCCCGGATGGGCGGCCACCGACCGCGGGCGGCGATTGCCGGCGGGAGAGCACGGGGCCGGACCGGCGTGGCGCCTGGCGGCCGACGTGCCCGGCGCGGCCAGGACGAACGGGTGGCCGACGGGCGGGGCGGGCAGCACCTTGAGGGACGACTCCCCAAGGGCTTCCGGCTTCCGGCTTCCGGCTTCCGGCTTCCGGCTTCCGGCAGGTGTGGACGAGTCCGAGGCTCGCCCGGCGCTCGGCCGGCCCGCGAACCTCGTACGGGTCGACGCAGGCGCGGGTCCTGAGGCGACGTGTCCCCGGTCGACGAACACCAGCCCGGAGCCACGATCCCGGACAGACGAACGCCGCCCAGATCTGCGCCCCTACCGGGCGAGCACCAGCTCGGGGTCCTCGCGGAGTTTGCCCAGGGCTCGGGAGACCGCCGACTTCACGGTGCCGACGGAGACCCCGAGGACCTCGGCCGTCTGCACCTCGCTGAGGTCCTCGTAGTACCTGAGGACGACCATCGCCCGCTGCCGGGCCGGCAGCTTCATGATCGCCCGCCACATCGCGTCGTGCAGCGCCTGCTGCTCGGCGGGGTCGTCCTCGCCCGGCACGGGGTCGGGCTCGGGGATCTCGTCGGTCGCGAACTCGTCCACCTTGCGCTTGCGCCACTGCGAGGTGCGCGTGTTCAGCAGGGCCCGGCGCACATACCCGTCGAGGGCCCGGTGGTCCTCGATGCGCTCCCAGGCGACATACGTCTTGGTCAGGGCGGTCTGCAGCAGGTCCTCCGCGTCGCTCGGGTTCGCGGTCAGCGACCGGGCGGTACGCAGCAGCACCGGCTGGCGGGCCTTCACGTACGAGGCGAACGAGGGGTACGCGAGGGTCTGCGTCGCCGGTACGGCGGCCTTCGAAGCGCTGGTGCAGACGGGTGTGGTCATGGCTCCACGCTAGATTCGCGACGCCCGCCGCTCATCGGCCACAGGTCCCGAAGAGGACTCCCCCTCAGGTTGTAGAGGTGGGGCTGACTGCACCTCCTGAAGGTGGACGAGAGAGACACGTCTACTGCGGGATCACCCCTGGGGGCTACCCGTCCGCGGTGAGCACGAGCCCGGACGTGGGCACCCCCGTCCCCGCCGTCACCAGGACTACCCCCGCCCCCGCCACCTGGTTGGCCGCCGTCCCCCGCAGTTGCCGTACGGCTTCCGCGATGCCGTTCATGCCGTGGAGGTACGCCTCCCCCAGTTGGCCGCCGTGGGTGTTGAGGGGGAGCGCGCCCCGGCGCACGAAGTCCGCGGCCTCGCCCCGGGCGCAGAAGCCGAACTCCTCGAGCTGCATCAGGACGAACGGGGTGAAGTGGTCGTAGAGGATCGCCACGTCGATGTCCCCGGGGACCAGGCCCGAGGTCCGCCAGAGCTGGCGGGCGACGACGTTCGTCTCGGGGAGTCCGGTGAGGTCGTCGCGGTAGAAGCTGGTCATCTGCTCCTGGGCGCGGCCGGCACCCTGGGCGGCGGCCGCGACGACGGCGGGCCGCCGGCGGAGGGCACGCGCGCGTGCGAGGGAGGTGACGACGATCGCCTGGCCGCCGTCGGTCTCCTGGCAGCAGTCCAGGAGCCGGAGCGGCTCCACGATCCAGCGGGAGGCGGCGTGGTCGGCGAGGGTGATGGGGCGGCCGTGGAACCAGGCCGCCGGGTTGGTGGCCGCGTACGCCCGGTCGGTCACCGCCACATGACCGAAGGCCTCCGGTGTGAGGCCGTAGGTGTGCAGATAGCGCTGGGCCGCCATCGCCACCCAGGACGCCGGGGTGAGCAGCCCGAACGGCAGCGACCAGCCGAGCGCGACGCCCTCGGCGGAGGGTTCGCGGTGCTGGACGCCGGAGCCGAAGCGGCGGCCGGAGCGTTCGTTGAAGGCGCGGTAGCAGACGACGACCTCGGCCACGCCCGCCGCGATCGCGAGCGCCGCCTGCTGGACGGTCGCGCAGGCCGCGCCGCCGCCGTAGTGGACGCGGGAGAAGAAGGACAGCTCGCCGATCCCGCAGGCCTGGGCGACGGTGATCTCAGGGCTGGTGTCCATGGTGAAGGTGACCATGCCGTCGACGTCGGCGGCCGTGAGCCCCGCGTCGTCGAGCGCCGCGCGGACCGCCTCGGCGGCCAGGCTCAGTTCGCTGCGGCCGGAGTCCTTGGAGAACTCGGTGGCCCCGATTCCGGCGATCGCGGCCAGGCCGCCGAGCCGGTCACGCGCGCGTGTGCTCATTCGGCGTCCCGCAGACAGAAGGTGACGGTCCCCGTGACGTGGTCGCCGATGGCGTTGGTCCCCACGATCCGTACGGTCGCGGTGTCTCCTCGGACGGTCTCCACTCTTCCGCTCAGCACCATGGTGTCGCCGGGGTAGTTGGGGGCGCCCAGCCGGATGGCGACCTTCTTCAGTACGGTCCGCGGGCCGAAGTGGTCGGTGACGTAGCGGCCCACCAGGCCGTTCGTCGTCAGGATGTTCATGAAGATGTCCGGGGAGCCCTTGCGGCGGGCCGACTCCGGGTCGTGGTGCACGTCCTGGTAGTCCCGGGAGGCGATCGCCCCCGCGACGATCAGCGTGCGGGTGACCGGGATCTCCAGGGGCGGCAGTTCGTCGCCCGTTCTCATACGGCGGCCTCCTCGGCGGCGGCACGGAAGACGGGGAGGGTGAGATCGCCGTCGTAGGACTGGAAGACGAGCCGCACCGGCATCCCGATCCGCACCTTGTCGTACGGCGTCCCGACGACGTTGCTGATCATCCGTACGCCCTCGGCGAGTTCGACGAGCACGACGGCGTAGGGAGGGTCGAAGGCCGGGAAGGGCGGGTGGTGCATGACGACGTACGAGTGGACGGTTCCCTCTCCGCTCGCCTCGACGGTGTCCCAGTCGGGGCTCCCGCAGTGGGCGCAGCCCGGCAGCCAGGGGAAGCGGAGGGTGCCGCAGGCGGTGCAGCGCTGGATGAGGAGCCTGTGCTGTTCGACGCCCTCCCAGAAGCCGGCGTTGTCCCGGTTGACGACGGGGCGGGGCCGGGGAGGGACCTGCTCACGTCGTACGGGCGCGTACTTGAGGATGCGGAACCTGTGCGTGCCGACGAGGGCCCCGGCCACCCGGACGTCGGTACGGATCGTGACGAAGTGACCGGTGCCGAGCCTGGTGGTCTTGCGGTCCGAGACCGACTCGATGACGGTGTCGAACGTGATCTCGTCGCCGGGACGCAGTGGCCGGAAGTACTCCTGCTCGCAGTCGGTGGCGACGACCGAGGTGCAGCCCGACTCGTCGAGCAGCGCCAGGAGTTCGTCGTACGCCGACGATCTGCCCGGGTGCCCGCTCAGGCCCCCCATCGTCCATACCTGGAGCATGGTGGGCGGGGCGACGGCGCCGGGCCCCGAGTAGGCCGGGTGGGCGTCCCCCAGGGCCTCGCACCAGTGCCTGATCATCGGCAGGTTGACGGGGTCCTTGCCGGTGGCGGAGACGGCGGCGGGGTGGCCTTCGTAGGACTTGAGGCGGGTGAGCGGGTCGGGGGGCGGGGACTGCGGATCGCGGGCCTCGGGCAGGGTCGGCGGAGTGTCCGGATCGTCGGCCATGAGGACAACCTCCTTGTCCGCAAGATTTCCTGACTGTCCGTCAGATCAGGTGCGGTGTCAAGACCGTCGCCCCGGCGCGGACACGCCTGCGCGGCGGCGCCGAAGCACCGCCGCGCGGACGTGTCACCTCCCCCCGTGGAACCCCCCGGATCCGCCCCCCTGAAGCCCCCCGCCGCGGGCCGGCCGGATCTCGCGGATCACCACCACAGAGGGGTGAAGTGGACGGACGTGTTGTTGTTCCCCTGGTTGATGGCCGTGAACGCGGAGCCGTTGACCTGTGCCGTGTTGCTCTGGTTCGACGCCCCGGAGCCGACGGCGTTCTGCTGCGTGGTGGAGGCGTTGCCGTTGTTGTCGTGTCCGACACCGCTGCCCACGATGCTCGCGACTCCCGCGTTCGATCCGTCGTCCGCGAAGCCGCCGTTGTCCGCCGTCGCGATGCCGGTGAAGAGCGCGGCGGCGAGCGGGAGGGCGGAGACGGCGGCGATGACGCGGGCGGTACGGATGCTTGCCATGGTGTTTCCTCCAGAACCCGGCCTGTGGCCGGTAGTACGTCAAGTAAGGCTGTTGGCAGGGCAGTTGGCCGACCACCCCGGTGCTGTGCACGACGTCGTGAGTCCAGAGTTGCCCACCGGATCGCCGGCGAACCAGAGCGGAAGCTGTTATTCCCCCTGAAGCGTGAGGACAAGTCGATAAACCCCTTTCGCGACTTCGGGCACTATCTCGGGGCGATACGGACTCCCACGCCTCAAGCGGGACAAGAGAGGAAGCGTTCCAGCACCTTTCCGGCCAATCCCTCACCCTCGGCGCGTCGCACCCGCCACCCCTTCCCTTTTTCGAACACGCGTACGAACATAGAGCCATGGCCACCACAGACCGGCAGGCCACGACGCTGGCCCTCGCACACGCCCTGTCAGCCGCCGAGCGCGGGCTGGCCGTCATCCCCCTGTCCCGCACCAAGCTCCCGGCCCTGCGCTCCCCCCACCGCGACGACCCCCTGGCCGCCCCGTGCCACGGCGAGTGCGGCGCGTTCGGCCACGGCGTGTACGACGCCTCGACCGACCCCGTCCGCATCCGCGAGCTCTTCGCGGCCGCCCCCTGGGCCACGGGCTACGGCATCGCGTGCGGTCTGCCGCCCCACCATCTGATCGGCGTCGACCTGGACACCAAGTCGGGCACGGACTCCTCGGCGGCCCTGCGCGAACTGGCGCTGCGCCACCTCTTCACGATCCCCGACACGGTCGTCGTGCTCACCCCGAGCGGTGGCCGGCACCTCTGGCTGACCGGCCCGCCCGACGCCGCCGTCCCCAACTCGGCCGGCCGACTTGCCCCCGGCATCGACATCCGGGGCGCAGGCGGCTACCTCGTCGGCCCCGGCTCCCGCACCGACCACGGCACCTACACGACGGCCCCGGGCACCGCCCACCTCGCCCCCGCGGCCTGCCCGCCGGCTCTGCTCCGCCTGCTCCTGCCCCCGCCGCGCCCCACGCACCCCGCGACCCACCCCTCCGCGGGCGACCAGGGCCAGGGCCTGGTCCAGTTCGTCCTCGCCGCCCACGAGGGCCAGCGCAACACCCGCCTCTTCTGGGCCGCCTGCCGCGCCTACGAGAACGGCATCGGCCCTGCATTGGTCGCCCCCCTGGTCGACGCAGCCCTCAACACTGGCCTCACGGAACGCGAGGCACGGGCCACGATCGCGTCGGCGGCCCGCATGACCGGCCGCCGCCCCTGACCCCACCCGCCCGGACCACTGGCACCACCAGCACGGCAGAACCATTGGAGCGCCACAGAGTGCCGATCATGACCCTGTCCCGGCTCGTCCTGACCTCCGGCCGCAGGGTCGACCTCGGAGAGCTGCGCCTGACGTCGACGTACGGCGGGATGCTGGACGGTTATCCGTGCAGACCGGTCAACGAGCTGCGGATCGAGGGCCTGCTGCGATCGGCCGAGCACGACTACCCGACCGCCCCCGTGCACCTGGTGCCGCCCCCGCACGAGTACCCGGACCACTACCCCGGCGCCTTCGGCCCGGTCGAGATGCTGCCGGCGGTGGCCTGCGTCGGCGTCTTCCGCTCCACGGCCCTGACCCGGTCCCGCGACCCCGTCCTCTACGGCAGCCACCTGACGATCATCTGGTTCCAGCCCCACGCCCGCGTACCCTCCGACTGCGACGCACAGGCCGGCCTGCGGGACGTCGCCTGGGAGGAACTGGCCCGCGACTACGAGCTGTAGCGCAGAAGACCGGGCCGCCGGGCCCCCGCACGCAGAAAGGGCACCCCGGCGAGGGGCACCCTTTCTGAGCAGCGCATGCGCTGAACGACCGCGGTGGGTGTGGGATTTGAACCCACGGTGACTCGCGCCACGACGGTTTTCAAGAGCGTCGCGGAATCAGAAGCGAAACTCCCTCTGACCTGCACGGGAGCCCGTGCTCGGCCCCTGTATCGCGGCGCTGGCCCGCACATGGCCCACAGCCTCTCAGGGCTGCCCCTTCGACTCTCCTTCGCTGGACGGCAGCGAACCTCGGTGGATCAAGGGGACAACCACAGCTACCACAGCAGCGGCCGTACCAAGAGGTGCAGCCAGGGCGGGCACAAAGACGACCAAAACGGTCACCGCGAGGGCAAGCCCACCCATGCCTCCGAGCAGCACACCCCGCCGACGAAGCAAGGGCACATCCGTCGAACGGACGAGGGGTACGTCGGCCTCGTGCCCCTCTCCCGAAGTTGAGAGTTCGGGACCAATCGGTACTGTCATTACTGACCTTTCTCACGCTTGGGACTAGGTCAGGGCGGCTCCCGTGCCAGCGGGGGCCGCCTTTTTCTTGCGGCCACGCCACCCGTTGTCGACATGGTGGCAGTGAGTAAGCCCTACGCCAATCTGGTTATCCACAGCCCCTGTGGACAACGGGGCCATTACTGTGCGTAAGCCGTGATTTCCTGTGCACGACCCAGTGGACAGGGCGGTGGGTAAACCACAGGATCATCCACAGCACGTGGTCTGACCTGCGGCTTTTGTTTACCCACACTGTG
Source organism: Streptomyces sp. NPDC091972 (assembly GCF_044756385.1). Lineage (NCBI taxonomy): Bacteria > Bacillati > Actinomycetota > Actinomycetes > Kitasatosporales > Streptomycetaceae > Streptomyces > Streptomyces sp. NPDC091972. The sequence goes on from NZ_JBIVSV010000005.1 coordinate 38,609, forward strand.
GAGAAGAAAAAAATCTCCAACTGAGCACACATCACTGCGCGTAAGGGCGGAAGGATTGATTCCAAGCTTATTTCTATCCGCGTAGAGCCTCCGAAAGGGGCGCATTTTAGCGGTGCCCACTGACAATCCCTTGCCCTGGGCAGACTCCGCACCAGAGCCGAGCCACGCGGCCGTAAGCAGCTCGGCAATCAGGCTGAGACCGAGAGAGCCGAACCGGAGACCTTCCGCCCTCCAGCCGAGGGAGGTCAGCCCCAACTGACGTCGGTTGTGGCCCTCAGGCTGAGTGGGCACGTCTCTGCGCGACCGGCACACGCAACGCACCTAGCGAGACAGTGACGTCTAGGGGAGGTCACTGTGCCGCCGGCTCCTCTACCGCGCGACTGGCGCCAGAGGGGCACACCCGGCACAAGAAAATTCTATTGCTCGTGACCGTAAAACCTGCGCTATCCCGCTAGTGGGTCACTAGAATGTCGGCACTACCGAACAGTGATCGACAGCGGGAGTAATTGTGGAGCCGTTTGAAAGTGAAGGGCTGTTTTGGCTTCCCGAAGCAGAGGAGCAGCAGATCGCAGGGAAAATCTCGTTCACGCATTCGGAAGGCGTTAAGCTTTACCTGATCGGCGGATTTTCCGAATTTCAATCGTTTACAAACTTGAATGACGTTGCACGATTTCCGATCATTCACGGAGTCGCAGGAAAACGCTACCTAACATTGCAGGACTGCACACGGTCAAGCTATCGAATCGAATTTCCGGGGATGCTCCGCGAAGACTATAGGGCTGTCACACTCTTCGCCGGCCAAACTCTTCTAACATCAGACGATCAGCATTTTACTGAAGTTACGGTCCGCTTCAACAACCTATGGGACTGGACGCAAAGGACGATAATTTCTCAGAACTACACCTTTGACTCTGACTCCAAGCTAACTAGCGCAACACTTACCTTGACACCCCTCGAAACAGAGGAGCACGAGATTGCCGGAGGAAAGCTTGCGCTGATTTCTAGATGGAATATCCCAGGAGGCCAACAACAAGACAGGGGTTTCGAGCAAGATTTCTCCCTGCGCTTGACTTACGACGATCCAGTTGATCTCGCGCACATCCGCAATGATGTGGCCACTCTCCAGGACTTGATTTCCGCTACAAGCGATTCCGCCTGTCTGCCAACGGACATATCGCTATGGATCACAGAAGAGTCTGACGGGAGCACTGAAACTGCAAGACTAAACCTGTACGGTCAGCAGTCCGCACAGAGCATGACCCAAAAGTCAAATTCGGTTGAATTCCTCCTTCACCTAGACGAGATCGGTGGGCTTCCCGCAATAGGGAGATGGCTAGATTTCCTACGCGACAGGCGCATCGTTCTGGGCCTAGCTCTGTCGTCGAGATACAGGGCAATGTACGTGGAGAATAAGTTCTTCAATGCCGTTTCATCCGCCGAAACTCTTCATAGGATGGAGTTCCCTAACCACGTAATGCCTACCGCGGACTATAAGGAATTCAGGGACCTCCTCGTGGGGTACGTGCCTGAGGAGCATCGCAGATGGCTAAAGGAACAACTCGCCTTCTCGAACGAGCCAAGATTGCGTGGGCGAATCAAGGAGTTGGCGGAATTCTGTGGCTTGCCCGCTGTGCTGGAGTGTGATGCCGACCAGTGGGCAAGGGCCGTAACCAATACACGCAACAGAATGGTTCACCATGACGACAGAAAGGGCCCACGAGCTTCGAACGCGCAATTCTATTGGATGTCCGAGTCTTTGCAGCTTCTCGTGCTGCTGTGTCTAGCGAAATTTTGCAAGTTCCAGGACGGGTATCTCGCAAAAATCAAGGCGAGTGACACTGTCGACTTGATCGCCAGGAGAGTGCGCGAGCTCCTTGATCCGAAAAAGGCAAACGATAGCGCGTAAGCTGATATTTGAGGACCCTTATAAATGTTTATCCGACGCTCTGTCGAGAGTCAGGGTCGGATAAGCTCCAGCGCCGAAATCACCGTTGCGGGATCTCCGTCGTATATCAAGGGCTGTTCATCTGACTCAGGAGCAACGAAGCGAGTGCGGTACCTCCGGAGGTCGCTCTCGGAGAAATAAATCGCGTTGGGATCGTGAGCGTGGGCCTCGTTGCGCTTGTTGATCCTTGACCAGAGTTCGTCATGGCTCGCTTCGAGATAGACCAGCAGCGGAGTCGCGCCGGCGTCGGTCGCGATGGTTCGCCACCGGGCGCGGTCGTCCGGAGTCCAGAAGCCATGGTCAACCACGACGTCACGCCCCGACTGAAGCAGTTCGCGCAGCTCAACCGCGACATCCTCAAGGACCGGCCGTTCAAGGGTGGGGAAGGTGCCTCGTGGGAAGTCCACCCCGTACACGCCGTGTCGGCGATACATCTCCTCATCCGGACACAGGCGTACGAAGCCGCGATCGGTGAGGACTCGGGAAAGCGTGGTCTTGCCAGAGCCGGGGAGCCCGGCCATGAGAACGCAGAACGGCGAACGTGAGGTCATGGGTCTCGTGAGGGTCTGGGAGATCGCGGAGATTTCCACTTCGGCTTCGGGTGAGAGCGTGCCTGTACGGCGAGCGGCGAGTAGACCGCCCATCCGATCTTCAAGCACGCTCAAGAGCGTGTCATCCAAGGTCGTCACGGGGAAACCTCCGATTCTGTGCGCCAGGTGCGACCAGGGCCACCGAGGTCAACGCCGTATTCCACAACGTTGTTCTCACTGTCGATGAACTTCGCGGTCATCACGACGACGGGTTCCGCAGGCGGGTTCTCCGGGTCCAACTCCAGGAGCTGGGTGTCTTCTGTCGTCAGTAGGCGCGCTGAGGCGGTGTCAATCCGATGACTGATCGGAAGGCCCGTCGCCTCCGCGATGAGCTGGAGTGAGGTGCCCCCGGTCAGTCGCTCACTCTTCGCCAACTGCGGGATCAGCTTCCCGTACCTAGCCGGGATCCAAGACGTACTGTGCGCCACGATGCCGTGTCGGTCCCGGTAGACCCGGCTACGACGAATCACGTCGGAGCGAGGCTCGATACCTAGAGCCTGCGCCACCTCCACAGGCGCAGGGACCACGTCAGCCTTGTGCGAGTCGGAGCGTTCACCGGACCCCCAACTTGAGCCGGTACGGCGGCCGCGGTCCTGGCGCTGAGATCCCGACGACATCGGACCCGGCTGATCCAGGACTTCCGTTCCGATCCCGTGGATGCCTCGGACCATGCCTTCGTTGCGCAGCTTGCGCAACGCCTTCTCGGCCGTGGCCGTGCTCACGCTCCACTCTTCCGACAGGTTCTTGATGCTCGGCAGGAGCGTTCCCGGCTGCAGCCGACCGGACGTGATCAGCTCCGCGTAGTGGGCGGCAATCTTGGCGTACGGCGCCCGGTTGTCGGCCTGACCGGCCATTTCGCGTGCTCCCTCGTCTCGGTTCCCTGAGGTTCCCTAGCTTACCGCTTGACACCGCAGGGAACCCTAGGGAACCTTAGGGATGTGCCCGCCGGTCGGAACAGTCGATCGGAAGGCGCTGCACCTTGATGCGCCTGCGCTCCACGGCGGCGCAGCCCGGAGGAAAGCCCGCAGGGGTCAGTACGAAGGCAGCGATCGTTGGTTGAGAATTCAATAGAGATTCAACTCTGACGGGCTCCGCGTCCCGTCCCCTGAACGGCCGGGGTGATGGCCGTTGGCAGCCACTTCGTGGCAGGTGAACGTGTCCTGCCCTGTGCGTCAGCTCTGGAGAACACTCGTGCGGATCATCCCTTCCTTGCGGGAGGTCAGCCGCTCGTGGTGCCACCTGCCGCACGCTGCCCTGCTGGCGTCAGAGCAGTGACGATGACGCGCCCGACTTTCCCGGCTCGGGGTCGGTCCGCTGTGCCAACGGCGTACCGGCGAAAGCCGTGTCCCTGCGATTCGCGGGAGGTCGGCATGGGCCGACGACATACAAAGGCGCCGCCGCGATGGACCGGCCAGCGGCGCTCTCCTTCCTCCGGTCCGTCCTGGCTTCGCAGCGCCTGACGTTGCGGCCGGCTGCCTCTCCCGCCCGTACCTCGTTCCGCCTTGCGGCCGGGGGACGGACGGGAGCGCGGGGAGCCGGAATGACCGACTTCAACGGCGCGCGGCCCCGGAGGTGCAACTCCGGGGCCGCTGTTCGGGCCGTTCCCCTGCCAAAGGAACCACGACCCAATGGAACACATCGTCACTGTTCAGGGCATTGTTACGGCGTCCGATGACTGGACGCCGTTCGCCAACTCCGCCGACTTCATGGAGCCGACGGATGCGGAGCTGGATGCGATCGAGCAGGAGATGCCGCTGATCCTGGCGCGCGTCGACCTGCTCGACGCACAGATCATCACGCTCGACCGCACGCCGACCGAACTGGACACCCGCCGTATCCGCCGGGCCCGCAACCGGGTGCTTGCCGAGCGTCGGGCCCTGGCCAACCGCACCGTCGTCGTCACGCTGCCCGGGGGTGTCGCATGAGCACCCTTGAGCAGAGCTTGACGGCCGCGCATGCTGAGGTGAAGGCGGAGATCGCGCGGACCGACAACAAGACGGCGCTGTTGTTGGCGTTCGTCGGTGCGGTGCTGGCCGGGGCGTGGACAATCGCCCGTGACCTGCCCCTGAACCCGTTCGCCTGTGCCGTGGGCGGACTCGGCATGACGCTGCTGATCGCGGCGGCTGGTCTGCTGCTGCGCTCGGTGCGTCCCAACATCAAGGGCCGGCACGGCTTCCCGCTGTGGGCCACCCTCACTGCCGAGCAGATCAGCCAGGCCGTCTCCCGCGACCTCGCCGCTGACATCGCTGGCCTGTCCCGCCTCGCGGTCGCCAAGTTCACGGGCCTGCGCCGCGCCGTCGACCTGACCCTTGCGGGGGGCGGACTGCTCGCTCTCGCCCTCCTGATCGTGATCGGGGGCGCGGCATGACCCCGACGCCTTCCCTGCGCGGCTGGGAGCTGCTGATTGCCATGGCGGGCGCGCTGGCGGCGATGGCCGGTACGACGGCCGCGTATCTCACCGACGACCACGCCTGGCGCTACCTGGTCGCGGCCGGCTGCCTCGCGCAGTTCGTCGGCTGGACGTTGCACGGCCGGCGCCTGAGGGGCGGTGCCCGATGAACCGCACGAGCCGGACCGTTCTGCCCGCCGTCGCGATGACGGCCGTGTCCATGGTGCTGACCCTGGCCGTGGTCCTGATGTGGCTCGGCACGGCCGTGCCGTGGCCGGTCGCCCTGGTCGTCGGGCTCGGCATCGACGGCGGCTGGCTGGCCACCCTCGCCTATGAACGTCGCCTGGCCGCCCAAGGCGACCACAGCCGAGTGGTGACCGCAGTGGGCTGGTTGTTCGGCCTCATCGCCACCGGCTTCCTCATCGCCCACGCACTGACCGCCGAACAGTCTGCCGGCGCCTGGTTGGCGGTGGCGTGGCTGCCGATCGCGGCAAAGGCCCTGTGGCTGGTGCACAGCCTGTGGGAGCGCACCGCGCTCACCACCGTCGCCCTGGACGCTATCCGGGGTATCCAGCAGGAAGCCCGCGACGAAGCCGCCGTGGCCCGCGCCCGCCTCCGGGCGGAAGCGGCCTCGGAGGAGACGCGGCTGACCGCCGTGACGGGGGCCGGTGCTCGCGTCGCCCGCGTGCAGGCGAGGACCGCGAAGACCCTTGCGGGGGCGTGGTCGACGCTGGAGGAAGCGCGGCAGGGTGAGGACACGAGCAGGGCGCTGACCAGCGTGACGAGTCGCGTCACACCCGGCGTCACGCCCCGCTGGGAACTGCCCGTCTGGGGGCCTGTCGAGCAGGTTCCCGCGCTGGAGTCGGCGCCGCCCGCGCTGACCGACAGCGAGTTGGACGCGCTGGTCGACCAGATCCGCACCAGCCAGACCCCCGCCCTGTCGTATCGCGAGATGGCCACGCGCTTCCGTGCGGCCGGCCATTCCGCCTCCGAGGTCCGCCTGCGGGCGGCGTGGAAGCGAGTGGCGTGATGTCCGGCGTCTACGGCAAGTGCTTCGACCCCACCGGGGCCCGCCACGGGATACCCACCTACCCGTGGCGCCTGGCCCCCCACGGGCTAGCCACCCGCCGGCAGTTACGGGCTCAGGGCCTGCGCCCTGGGGGTCAGCCGATCGCCGCGCAGGCCATGCGCATCAACCGGCGCACCGGCGGCCCGCGGGTGGCCTACCTGTACCGCGAAGACCTCGCGCTTCCGGTGCGGCCGATGACCTCGCGCAAGTGGGGCGCCCTCGCCCTGGCCATGCTCGCCCGCCGCACCTGCCCGTCGTGCCGGCTCGACGCGGGCTATTGCATCCCGCGCTCGCTCGGCATGTGCGTGCCATGCGCCTACCCCACCACCCCCACTCCCGTGCCTGACCTGGGAGGTCAGCCGTGAAGAACGTGCTGCACGAGTCGCCGGGCGACGACAACGCCCGCACCCTGCGCCTGCTGGACGCCACCGACACCGCGTTCGCCCACGAGTCCACCACCGAGCTGGGCACCGACTTCGAGCAGGTCGTGTTGGAGGGCCTGCTCACCGACCGGTCCGTGGACGTCTATCCGCCCGCCGGCCACACCTACCCGAGGAAGGACTGACCGCCATGGGCAAGCCCGACACCCGCCGCCTGGACAAGGAAATCCAGCGAACCCAACGCAAGCTGGAAGCCGTCCGCAACGAGGAAATGTGGCCCCTGACCAGCCAGGAACGCCGTCAGGTCATGGGCGCCCTGGTCAGCGGCTCCTACCGCACTGTGCGGTCCAAGAGCACCGGCCGCGCCGACCGGAAGCTGGAGAGCGTCTGGGAGTCGGTGCAGACCCGGCTCATTGCCGAACTCACCGCGCTTCAGAGCGAGCGGCAGCGTCTCGTCACCGAGGCCGCCACCGCCAAGGCCGCCAAGAAGTCCTCGGGGTGGTGGTGAGCATGGCAGCGACGCAGACGCCCCCGGGTGAGTGCCCGCAGTGCTGGGAGCACGCCCACAACAAGCGCATCCACCGCCGCCTCAAGCCGCGCCAGGACTGCCCGCAGTGCGTCGATCACATGGTCAACGGCTGCCCCTACCTCACGCCCAAGAAGGAATCCCGCTGGTGGTGACCGCCCCCACCAGCGCCCTTCCGGCCGCCTGACGCGCGGCTCGCACGCCTCGCATGCCGGGGTGGTCGTCCCTGCCACGGACCCGGCCACCCCGGCACTCTCCCGCAACTCCCGCCCGAGTAGGGCAGTCAGGAGCACTTCCAGCATGTCCGAGAACGTCGTCAGCCTCCACAAAACACCCGAACCCACGACTGCCGATGCCACCGTGACCACGTTGACCGTGGTCCCCGACCCGGCCCCGGCCAAGCCGATACCGCTGTGGGTGCGCTCCGGGCGCGCGGTGCGCACGGTCGTCACGCACGAGACCACCCGCACGACCGCCCGCGCCGTGGTCCGCCACGGCCTCTACACCGTCAACGGCGGCCGAATCCTGGCCCGCCGCACCTGGGACGGCAAGACCGGCGCCCGCTACGAGCGCATGCTCCGTGCCGCTGAAGCCGCAGGCAACTACGAGGTGGCGGAGGAGTGGGAGGAGCGTCTTCAGCGCTTCCGCGAGGCCCGCCACCGCCGCCGCATGGACCTGCTCCACTCCCCGCTCGACGTCGCCAAGGGCGTCGGGGTCGGCGTCGGCATGAGCATCGGCGTCCTCGTCGCGCTCGGGGTCGTGATGGCCATCAACAACCACGACATCACCGACGTCATCACCCCCCTCGCGGCCACCATCGAGTTCATCGGCCTGCTCATCCGGATCGTGCAGGTCGTATGGGGCCCCGCTCTCGTGCTCGGGCCGCTGTTCGCTCTGCTGGGCATGTGGATGGTCGGCAGCAAGCAACAGGCCGCCCCCGCCTGGGTCATGCCGGCCAACGTGCGCAACGGCGAAGGTGAGCCGATCACCCCGTCCATCGTCGTCAAGGCCCTGCGGGATCTCGGCATCCCCGCCATGCGCAAGGCCATCACGGAGATGGGCGACGCCGGCGCCTCCATGCTGGGACCGATCCGGATCGCGGGATGCGGAGTTGAGGTCGACGTCACCCTGCCCTCTGGCGTGGCCACGAACGAGGTGCAGTCCAAGCGGCGCAAGCTGGCGGAAAACCTGACCCGGCACGAGCACGAAGTGTTCATCACGATCCCGCAGGCCGCCCGCACGGTTCGCCTGTGGATCGCCGACTCCGGGGCGCTGGATGAGCCGATCGGCCCGTCTCCGCTGGTCACCGATGAGACGCTGACCGCCGACTACGTCAAGGGCCGCGCCCCGTGGGGTCAGGACCTGCGCGGCGACGCCGCCGCCCTGTCGCTGTATCAGCGGCACCTGCTCATCACGGGTCTGTCCAACCAGGGCAAGACCGCTGCGCTGCGCTCCCTGGCGCTGTGGGCGTCGCTGGATCGGCGGGTGGAATTCCGGATCGCCGACCTCAAGGGTGCGGGTGACTGGGCGATGTTCGACGGCTTGGCCACGGTGCTGATCCAGGGGCCGACAGATGAGCACGTGATCGAGGCGACCGAGATGGTTGAAGGGCTGGTCGATGAGATGAATCGCCGGATCGCGCAGCGTCAGGCGGACCCCTCGGTGGTGTTCGAGCCGCTGATCGGGATCGTGGACGAAGCGCAGGTGGCGTTCATGTGCCCGGCCGTGGACGACGAGAAGCGCCCTTACGGCGGCTCCAAGGCGACCTCCCGGTACTTCATGGCGGTGCGGAAGGTCCACAACCAGGGCCGTGTGGTCGACGTGCTCATGTGGGAGGGCACCCAGGACCCCACCGACCAGAACCTTCCCAAGCTCGTGCGCGAGGGCGCGCACACCCGGGCCTCGCTCGCGCTGGGCACCGAGGCACAAGCCGTCATGGCGCTGGGTGAGAAGGCAGTCAACGGCGGGGCCGCCCCGCACCTGCTCCGGCAGGGTCTGGACAAGGGAACCCTGGTCGTCGCCTCCGACGGCATCGACATCCCCAAGGGCCAGTCCTCGATCACGGTGCGCACCCACTACATCGACGACGACGCGGCCAAGGCCATCACCGACCGCGCCAAGGGCCTGCGCGACGGCGTCACCACCCTGCACGCCATCGAGCGCGGCGAGGACCGCGACCGCCTCGCCGACATCGCCTCCGTGGTCGGAAACGCGCCCCGCGTGCGCACCCAGGACGTCCTCAAGCGGCTCGCCGTGCTCGACGAGGACGTCTACGGCAAGTGGTCCTTCCTCGACCTCAAGCGCGTCCTGGAGGGCACCGGAGCCGAGCCCTACAAGTCGGACGGCGTCATGGTCGTGGGCCGCGACCGTCTCGCCCGTGCCCTCGCCAACCGCGACGACGAAGGTTCCGCTTCCGCCGCCGGATGACAGGGAGCAGGCGCCGCCCGGGTCAGGGAGGCAGGGAGAACTCCCTCACCCCCTCCCTGACCCGCCTCCCTGGCCCTGACCTGCATAAAAGATCAATCAGGGAGGCAGGGAGGCGTCCCAGGTCAGCCCCCGAAAACCCCTCCACAGCACCCCTCCAAGGGGGTGTCTATGTCTCCCTGACTCATGTTCGGAAGGGATTCCGCATGTACCCCGAACCCGCCCGCCACGCCCCCGCTGAGGGGGCCGTGGAAGTCCACCAGCCGACCCCGCTTCCGCCCGCCGTGGTCGCTCCGGCGCCGATGGTGGCCGTGCAGCCGGGAGCCGTGCCGGCGGTCGCGAGCATCGTCCTGCCGGACGGCCGCGTGGTCACCGGCTACGCCATCAACCCCGCACAACCCGAACCCCTCACCGCGAACCCGCCCGTGTCCCGCGCAGCGGTGAACGTCGCCCTCGGGGGCGTCGGGTTTCTCGCGGTGTGCGGCGGCCTGCTGCTGCTCACCACCTTCATCACCGCCCTGACCGCGCTCATCACCCAGCTCATCACCCTCGCCGCCGTGATCTTCGGCGGCTGGATCGCGGTGCAGGTCTTCAAGCCGCACGGCCACCAGGGCGGGACCACGGTCAACATCCGCAAAGCGATCTTCAAGCGCAACCACTTCCACGGCTAGCTACGCCAAGGGCGGCCCCTCCGTCTCGCCAAAGTCGCGGGGCCGCCCTTGCCCAGCCAGTACCCGTCAAGGAACTGGAGACATCCAGCATGACCCATCGTCTTGTCCTCGGGCGACTGCTCGCCCTCCTCGAACCCCTACGGGTGTTGGACGCCTTCTGCTGCATCGGGGGCGCCACCACCGGCTACCGGCGCGCGTTCGGCAATTGCCACATCACCGGCGTCGACATCCAGGCACAGCCCGACTATCCGGGCGACGCCTTCCACCAGGGCGACGCCATCGAGTACATCCGCGCCCACGGCCACGAGTACGACTTCATCCACGCCTCCCCGCCGTGCCAGGGCGAGGGCGCTCCCACCAAGGGCACCAACCGGGCCCGCAACGCGGCCATCGGCCGCACCTACCCCCGGCTCATCGCCCCGACCCGGGCCGCCCTGGAAGCCACCGGCCGGCCGTTCGTGATGGAGAACGTGCCGGGCTCCGAGGTCCGTAAAGACCTGCGCCTGTGCGGCGAACAGTTCGGCCTCGCGGTGCTCATGCACCGCTACTTCGAACTCGGAGGCTGGACCGCTCCGCAGCCCGCCCACCCCAAGCATCGGGGCTACGTGCGCGGTTGGCGCCACGGCGTCTACCGCGACGGCCCGTATGTGGCCGCGTACGGTGAGGGCGGCGGCAAGGCCACCGTGGACGAGATTAGGGCCGCGAAGGGCATCGACTGGTCCACAGACCACCTACGGCTCCGGGAAGCCCTCCCGCCCGCCTATACGCAGTGGATCGGGGCCGCATTCCTGGCCTCCCTCGCTCCTGCGCTGGGAGTGGCCGCATGAGCGCCCCGACCCTGCTGGACACCGCGCTCAAGCTTGCCGCAGACGGCCTCCCACCCCTGCCCCTGCGGGCGGGCAAGGTGCCGTTCGGCAACTGCCCGGACTGCACCGGCAACGCGTGCGGCGGCCGGCCGAATATGAAGACCCCGGGCCCCTGCGCATGCCCCGGCGTCTGCCACGCGTGGGCCGCCGCCACCATCGACCCCCACGTACTCACCTCCCCGGCGTGGGCGACTGCGTGGCGTCGGGCCGCCGCCGTCGCCTACCACCCCGGCGGCGCCGGCGTGACCGTGGTCGACCTGGACGACGCGGAGGCCGTCACTTGGGCCCGCACCACATTGCCCCCCACGCTCACCGTGCCGACGACGCGGGGAGAGCACTGGATCTACCGGGGCGTGATGCGGTCCGTGAACGCCGTACGACCCGGCGTCGACCTCAAGTCCCTTATGGCATACGCACGTTGGCTCGGACCCGGCACAGGCGTCATGGCCCCTCTCCCGGACTCTGTGCGCGCGCTGGCAGTAAAGGAGCCGTCACCGGCGCGCAGGGCGCCACAGAGCCTCACAGCACCTCTGAAGGGCCATGGGGGCGAGTGCAGGCACAGGACCCCCGCCTACCTGGAGCGCGGGATCGCCATGGCAGAGCAGCGCATCAGCGAGGCGCGCAGCGCCGTTCACGCGACCGTGTACCGCACGTTCCTCGCCGTGCTCTCCACCCACGGCCGGTGCGGCTGCCTCAGCGACACCCACGTCAACCGGCTGTTCACCGCCGCGCAGGCCAAAGGCGAGACCCCCCGGCACTGCACGGACGCGTGGACCAACGCCCTGACCACGTTGGGACTGTGACCATGTCTGACGACGAGAAGAACCCCGCTCGCGAGGTCATCGCCGACTACGCGCACTCCCACTTCCGCTACTTCCGCACCGCCGACGGCACCGTCTACGCCCAGAAGAACGGCCACCCCGTCGCCCGCCCCATCCGCTCCCAGGGCACCACCGGAAGCCACCGCCAGGAACTCATGGTCGGCCTCTTTAGGGACGGGGTCGGCGTGTTCAACGGCACGGCACTCAAGGAGGCGTTGGACTTGATCGAAGCACTCGCGCTGTCCGAGGACGTACAGCCCGTGCACATCCGCGTTGCCCCCGGATTCGATGGGGCCACGTGGCTGGACTTGGGGCGCGCCGACGGACAGTCCGTCCGCATCCACCCCGCCGGATGGGACATCAAGGTTCCCGACCCGCGTGAAGTGTGCTGGCGGCGCACTCAGCTCACCGGGGAGCTGCCCCTGCCCGCTCGGGATACGAACGGCAAGGGAATCGACAGTCTTCTGAGGCTGTGCAACTTCGCCACAGCCGAGTCTGAGTGCCTGGCGATCGCGTGGCTGATCGGCTGTCTCGGACCGTCCGTGCCTGTCCCGGCCCCGTTCCTCACCGGCCCGCAGGGCGCCGGCAAGTCGACGGGCGGCCGGATGCTCGTCCGGATCATCGAGGGGATGACGGGCGACCTGCGCCGGGCCCCGAAGGATGAGGAGAACCTGATCGCGGCGGTCGCGGCAGGGTGGGTAACCGCGCTGGACAACCTCTCCCACATGACCCCGGATCTGTCCGATGCGATGTGCTGCATCGTGACCGGTGCGGAGAGCGTCAAGCGAGCGCTGTTCACCGACGGGGACGTCTTCCGCGTCGGTTACCGCCGCCCGCTGCTCCTCACCGGAATCGACGTCGGAGTCATCCGCCCCGACCTCGCCGAACGCCTCCTGCCCCTGCGTCTGGAACGGCCGAAGGTGCGGCGCACAGAGGCAGAGCTGTGGGCGGAGTACGCGGAGGTGCTGCCCGTCGTCCTCGGCTCGTTGCTGGACCTGACGGTCAAGGTCCGTGCTGTGGACGCGGAGACACCCACGGACCTGCGGATGGCGGACTTCGCCCACCTGTGCGCACAGCTCGACGGCGCCACCGGATTCGGGGCACTCGCCGCCTACCGGGCCAGTCTCGACGACCTCAACGACGACGTCATTGAAGGCGACCTGCTGGCACAGACCGTGCTCCGGCATGCCGAGAGCATCGAGCCAGGCGAGGCGCAGCGGATGACGTCCACCGAGTGGCTGCACTGCCTCAGCCGCCTCTACAGCGGTGAGGAACTCCGCACGCTGCCCAAGGGCTGGCCGACAACGGGAAAGGTGCTCTCTGACCGCCTCAAGCGGCTCCAGCCCACCCTTGCTGCCCGGGGTGTCCTCATCGACTCCGGGCGCACCTATGAAGGCCGCTATCTCGAAATGGCTCGCGCGTCCGCCCCACCGTCGCACGCGCAGGAAGCGGCGTTCTGACCTACCGAGACAAGCAAGAAGAGCACCAGGCGCGCCGGGGGTGCTCTTCTTGCTCTTCGGCGGCGGCGCCGCCCCCAGGACGTGCCGCGCAGCGGCTCCTTCTTCACGTCCTGAGAGCACCCGCACCACTACAGACACCCCTCCATTTTCCTAAGTAGGGGAACGCTGCGTCATGTGCGTCATACGGACGGGAAACCGGCCCCCTACTTGCGAGAACGACCATGACGCAGACGGCCGATCCTGCGTCATTCCCGCGTCATGTGCGTCATGCCATGACGCACGCCATGACGGACACATGACGCACGCCTCAAGCCCTGCGTCATGCAAAACCCCAGCTCAACGCATGCGTATGACGCACATGACGCTATGACGCAGAAATCCGGACCTCGGACAGACGCAACCCAAGACCCCTGACCGAAGCCTCAAGGAGTCGACCGTGGCACACCCCGAGATGCTGAAACTCCCCGAAGTGCTCACCGAGATCAAGATGAGCCGCGCCGCCTTCTACCGCATGCGCGCCCGCGGCCAAGCCCCCCGTCTCCGCAAGCTCCCCAACGGACAGGTCCGCGTCAGCCGCGCCGACCTTGATGCCTGGTGGGAGCGCTGCGAGCAGCAAGCCGCATAGGTCAAACCGCTTCACCGGGGCCCGCGCTGAGCGCGGGCCCCTCGTCACGTCTGGAGAGACATGCTCACGTACGACGTCGATATCTGGTCCATCCGCAAGCGGGCCGGCCGCCCCAAGCCGTGGGAGCTGCGTTGGAGGGTGGGCGAGCGCCCCCACTCCCGCAGTTTCAAGCTGAAGCCGCAGGCAGATGGGCGACGGGCCGAATTGATGGCGGCTCTGCGGGATCAACAGCAGTTCGACGAAGAAACGGGCCTACCCGCACGTGAGTTGCTGGCTCTGACCTCTCCCTCCTGGTACGAGCACGTGACGGAGTACGTCCTGATGAAGTGGCCGCGCGCCGCCGCCAAGCATCGGGCGAGCATCGCGGAATCCCTCGCAGTCGTGACGCCCGCGCTCGTCACGAACAAGCGAGGAGCACCCCGCCCGTCAGTGCTGCGCGATGCGCTCTACCAGTGGGCATTTCGCGCAGTGCGAGGGCCGGACGGTACTTGGGTTCCGCGCCACGTAGCCGAAGAGCCACCAGCGGATATCCGCGCCGCGCTTGAATGGGTCGCCTCCCGCTCCATCAAGGTCAAGGACTTGGAGGACCCCGCCCTCCTGCGTCCCGCCCTTGAAGCCCTCTCGCTCCGTCTGGACGGGGGGAAAGCCGCGGAGAACACCGCCCGACGCAAGCGCATGGTGCTGAGCAACGTCCTTCGCTACACAGTCGAAGAAAAGGGCCTGCTCGCCTCCAACCCTCTCCCGCGCGTGGACTGGACCGCTCCCGAGAGCGACGACGAAATCGACTTCCGATACGTGCCGGACCCACGGTTGGCGCGGGCCCTGCTCGGGGCAGTCCGCGACTCTGGCCCCCGCGGTCAGCACCTCCACGCGTTCTTCGGGTGCCTCTACTACGCCGCAATGCGCCCTGGCGAAATCGTCGCGCTCACCAAAGACGACTGCACCTTGCCGCCCAACTCGCCAGACTCCGTGCAGGAGTGGGGCGAACTCCTGCTCGGAGAGAGCCGCCCGGAAGTCGGCGGCGGCTGGACGGATGAGGGCACGTCGTATGAGAAGCGTGGGCTCAAGCGACGTAAGCAGGGAGCGACACGGACCGTGCCCATTCCGCCCGTTCTCGTGCACCTCCTACGGCAGCACATCGAGCGATACGGCACGGCCGACGACGGGCGGCTGTTCCGGGCCTCGCGGGGCGGACGCGTCCCCTCCACCGAGTACTGCGACCTCTGGGAGAGAGCACGAAAGGCGGTCCTCTCCCCCCGTGAGGTGAAGTCGGACCTCGCCGCCGTGCCTTACTCCCTCCGGCACGCGGGAGTGTCCCTCTGGATCAAATCGGGCGTGGACCCGGCGGAGGTCGCCGCGCGCGCCGGCCACAGCATCGCGGTGCTGTACCGCTTCTACGCAAAGATCCTGAAAGGCGGTCAGCAGCACTCCAACGATCTCATCTCCCGGGCGCTCGACGAGGGAGGAGGGTCCTGACTCTGGCCCACAGATGGCCCATACGTACTGGTCAACGCTGGGATATGAGCGAGAAGGAGTGAGACAGGACCCATGCAGAAGGGGTGCCGCTCCGGAGAGTGGCACCCCTTCTGACCTGCAAGCTTCTGGCCTGCGAAGCGGTGGGTGTGGGATTTGAACCCACGGTGACTCGCGCCACGACGGTTTTCAAGACCGTTCCCTTAGGCCGCTCGGGCAACCCACCCCGCGCCGCCGGTGACCGTGGCGCGGGGACCAGAGTAACGGGTCGGGACGGGGGCGTGGATGTCAGCTGTCGCCAGTGCGGGAGCCCAGGGTGAGATCGACCGTGCGGGTCTGGCCGTCACGCTCGTAGGTGATCTTGACCTTGTCGCCGGGCTTGTGGGTCCAGATCTCGCCGATCAGGGTGGGACCGGAGTCGATGACGTGGTCGTCCAGCTTGGTGATGACGTCGCCCGGCTTCAGGCCGGCCTTGGCGGCGGGGCCGCCCGCCTCGACCGGAGCGGAGCCGCCCGCGCCCTCGGTGGTGATCTTCGCGCCGCCGGTGGAGTCCTCCAGGGAGACGGACGCGCCGATCTTGGCGTAGACCGGCTTGCCGGTCCGGATGAGCTGCTGGGCGACGTACTTGGCCTGGTTGATCGGGATGGCGAAGCCGAGGCCGATCGAGCCGGACTGGCTGGTGCCGCCGAGGCCGCCGCCGCTGGTGGACTGGATGGCGGAGTTGATGCCGATCACGTTGCCCTGCGCGTCGAGGAGGGGGCCTCCCGAGTTGCCCGGGTTGATCGACGCGTCCGTCTGCAGCGCGCTCATGTAGGAGGCGTTGCTGCCGCTGCCGTCGCTGGAGGCCACCGGGCGGTTCTTCGCGCTGATGATGCCCGTCGTGACGGTGTTCGACAGGCCGAAGGGGGCGCCGATCGCGATGGTGGAGTCGCCGACCGCCACCTGGTCGGAGTTGCCGAGGGTGAGCGGCTTGAGGTCGCCCGGCGCGTTCTTGAGCTTGATGACCGCCACGTCGTAGCCCTGCGCGTGGCCGACCACCTCGGCGTCGTACTTCTTGCCGTTCGGGAAGGTGGCGGTCAGCTTGCCGCCGTCGACCGCGTCGGCGACCACGTGGTTGTTGGTGACGATGTGGCCCTGGGTGTCGAAGACGAACCCGGTTCCGGTGCCGCCCTCGCCGTTGGTGGACTCGGCCTCGATGGTGACCGTGCTGGGCAGGGCCCGCTGCGCCACGCCCGCCACGGTGTCGGCGGCCCGCTTCACGCTGCCGCCGCTGTCCGAGGCGGACAGGGTCGTCGAGGAGCCGTTGTCGTTGTTCTTCGCCAGGGTGTAGCCCAGACCGCCGCCGATCCCGCCGGCGACCAGCGCGGCCACCAGGATCGCGGCGACGAGACCACCGCGGCCCGTCTTCGGCTTCGGCGCGGGCTGCTGGTAGCCCGCGCCCCAGACACCCGTCGGACCGGCGCCGCCCGCACCGCCGTCGGCGTACGAGGGCGTGCCCGGGACCTGCGGCGGCGGCCAGGAGCCCTCGGGGCCGCCCGCGCCACCGTGCTGCTGCCCCTGCGTCGAGGCGTACGCCGGCGCCGGTCCCGCGTGCACGAGTTCCGGGTTCTGGGCGCCGCCTGCGGGGTGCGGCGGGACCGGCGGGGTCGGGGCGCCCGCGTCGGGGGCCTGGGGGGCCGAAGCCGCGGGAGCGTCCACCGGCACGGGGGGTGCAGACGGGGCCGGGGGTACCGCGGTGCCCTCGTTCTCGGTGCTCACAGCTTCTCTCCTCGGTCCACGGCTGTCGATTGTCGGTCGCACCCGGTCACGCGCGGCCGGGGCCGCTCCGTGTCCGGCGTACGTCAGCTATGCATGTCCTTTTGTATGCCGTCAGCTTTTCCCACAAGCCGTCAGGGCACCATAAGCGGTGCCTGTGGGTTCACGGCTGCTCTTTATATAGGCCATGCAAGACAAATGAGGCGCAATCCATATGCCTCCGTTCGCACGCGTACCCCCGAGCGGTGGCACCATGACGCGGTGACCCACGCACGGCAGCAGCTGACTCAAGTCGTCGCCCACCGCGGAGCCTCGGAAGACGCTCCCGAGCACACGCTCGCCGCGTACCGCAAGGCGATCGAGGACGGCGCGGACGCCCTCGAGTGCGATGTACGCCTCACCGCCGACGGCCATCTCGTGTGCGTCCACGACCGACGGGTCAACCGTACGTCCAACGGCCGCGGAGCGGTCTCGGCCCTGGAGCTCGCCGACCTCGCCGCCCTGGACTTCGGCTCGCGCAGGACACGGGAGTTCTGGCGCACCCGCGACGAGGAACCGGACTGGGTGTACCGGCCCGAGGACCGGGAGGACACCTCCGTGCTCACCCTGGAGCGCCTGCTCGAACTCGTCGCCGACGCGGGGCGGCGAGTGGAGATGGCCATCGAGACCAAGCACCCGACGCGCTGGGCCGGCCAGGTCGAGGAGCGGCTGCTGCTGCTCCTGAAGCGGTTCGGCCTGGACAGCCCCGCCTCGGCCGCCGAGTCGCCGATCAGGGTCATGAGTTTCTCGGCCCGGTCGCTGCACCGCGTGCGTGCCGTCTCGCCGACCCTGCCGACGGTCTACCTGCTCCAGTTCGTCTCGCCCCGGCTGCGGGACGGCCGGCTGCCCGCAGGGGTGCGGATCGCGGGTCCCTCGATCCGGATCGTGCGCAACCACCCCGGCTACATCGAACGCCTGAAGCGGGCGGGCCACCAGGTGCACGTGTGGACCGTCAACGAGATGGAGGACGTGGACCTCTGCGTCGAGCTCGGCGTCGACGCCATCATCACCAACCGGCCGCGCGCGGTGCTCGACCGGCTCGGCCGCTGACGTCCCCTGCGTCACAGGGTGTGCCCCGGCGCGTTCGGTGCGTGTTCGAACGCGGCGAATGCGTCGGCGGAGCGGAATCGGCCGGTTTCCGGTTCAGGCCAATGGGGCATCCACACCGTGGCGTGGGGCGAAGGAGGTCTCGGGGGTGGCGTTGGTGGTGGCACAGGAGGTGCCCACGTCGTCGAGCATGGCCGTACCCCATGGCCCTGCGGGCGTGGGGGAAGCGAGACACCGTATGCGCGTCCAACTGCGCAGGGGTGGCGTGGCGGAATCGGTCATCGACGACGCCGTACTGATTCTTTCCGAACTCTTGAGCAACGCGTGCAAACACGGCCGGCCGTTGGGCGACGCCCTGGCCGGGGACGGTGACGTCCGCGCCGCCTGGCGGGTGGACGCGAGGGGCCGGCTCACGGTCGAGGTGACGGACGGCGGCGGGCCCACCCGCCCGGCTCCGGCCACGCCCTCGGTCACCGCGCACGGCGGCCGCGGGCTCAACATCATCACCGCGCTGGCGGACGACTGGGGCGTCAGGGACGACGCCCGGGGCGAGGTCACGGTCTGGGTGATCGTCCACTCAGATGTCCACGACCCGGACGCCGGCTGCCGCCGCGACGACTTCGCGACGCGTGTCGTGGCCCCGTCGGTCGCGATACCCGACCTGGACTTCTCGGACGCCTTCGACGATCTCGGCTGAGGGCTCGGGACCGGCGTCCGGGCCGGACATCCCGGTGGTTGTCCACAGGCTCCCGTCGGCCAGGTCGCGAGCGGCTAGGCTCGCGCCCGTACGAGACGAGCCGTAACCGGGAGACAGCCACGATGGCCAAGAAGCGACCCCAGACGAAGGCCAAGCGCCCGCAGATCACGGACGGTGAGGTCCCGGTCGTCGGCGCCCGCGAACCCTGCCCCTGCGGAAGCGGCCGCCGCTACAAGGCCTGCCACGGCCGGGCCGCCGCGCAGGCCGCGACCGAGCTGGTGCACCGCCCGTTCGAGGGTCTCCCGGGCGAGGGCGACTGGGTGGCACTGCGCGAGCTGGTCCCCGCCGCCACGGTCGAGCTGACCCTCAAGAGCGGTCTCCCCGAGGGCGTCCCGTCGGTCACGCTGGCCACGGTCCTGCCGATGGCCTGGCCCGCCCTGCGCCGCGACGACGGCTCGGTCCTGCTCGGACTGCAGAACGACACGGCGTCCGGTGACATCAGCCGCGATCTCGCCGACACCCTCCAGCGCGCGCTCACCGCGGCTCCCGGCACCCCGGTCGAGGGCCGACGCGCCCCCGCCGACGGTCCGCGGTTGCAGGATCTGCTCGACCCCGATGGCGCGTTCGAGCCAGTTGTGCACGAGGGCTTCGAGTTCTGGGTCCCGGACGCGGAGAACGCCACGCCCGAGGTGACCGCCTCCCTGGAGCGGGCCAACGCGGCGGCCATCCCGACCGTCCGGCTGACCGGTGTGGACGCCGCCTACTGGTGCGAGACCCCGGACAAGAACCATCTGCGCTGGGTGATGCCGCACCCCGAGGAGCAACTTCTGGACGCGCTCGCGCGCCTGCACGCGGCCGGGAGGTCGAGCCTCGGCGAGGGCACCCGGCTGGTCGGTTCCTTCCGCGCCCACGGCCTCACCGTCCCGGTCTGGGACCTGCCGAGCGGGGTCACCGCGGAGGACGTCGAGAAGCCGGCCGCCGAGTTCGCCGAGCGGCTCGCGGGCGCTCTGGCCACGGACGCACCGCTGACCGCCGACGAGCGCCGCGCCCGGGGCGGTCTCACCAACCGCCAGGTCACGCTGAGTTGACACCGGGAGTGCGGCTGACCGGTCGGTCAGCCGCACCGAACCTTCACGGAACGACCGGCTCCGTTCACAACTCGCCTCAGGGAAAGGCGAATCGGTGTCCGAATCAGCCAGGGGGCGGCGCGGTCGAATTTGCGAACGGGCGATCTCTTGTTACCGTTCCAGTAGCCCGGTTGCTGGTGCATCCCCCGTCGCCAGCAACCGGGTCTTTCTGTGTCCGGGCAGCTTTACGGAACGCCGCCGCGCGTCAACTGCCCGTGTTCTCCCCGGAGTTGCTCCCGGCCCGCAGCAGCAGCGGTCCGTCGCCCCGCCGGGCGAACTCCGCCACCGCCGTGTAGTCGGCCGGCGCCCCCCGGGTGCGCTCCCGGGGCGTCTCGCACAGGTCCGGCTCGTCGCCGGCGCCGACCGCGCAGCGCAGCTCCACCGTGCGTCCGCCGGGTCCCATGAAGCTGAGGGCGGCGTCCAGCACCGCGCCGGTCGCGTTGCGGTAGTAGGTGCGCGCCCAGGTCTCCTCGCCCTGAGTGAGCACACAGGTCTGTGCCTCCACGCCGTCGGGGGAGCTCAGTTCGGGACCGCAGCGCGCGGCCGTGGCCAGACCCACACCGAGCAGCAGCGGGGAGCGGCCGGGGCCGGGGAGGGGCGCCTTGGGATCATCGGCCGCGGACGGCCGTACGTCGGAGGACCCCGCCGAGGGACGCGCGGCGGATGACCCTCCGGTCGAACGCACCCCGGAGGACCCCGCGTCGGGACGTGCGGCCAAAGGCGGCGTGGCGGGACGCACGAGATCGCGTACGACGGTGCGGCCCCGGTCGCCCACCTGTCCCGCGGAGGCCACGGCCAGGGGGAGCACGACGGCGCCCACCACGGCACCGGACAGGGCGAGCAGCCGAACCCACGGGGTGCCTGGGGGTCGTCCCCCGGAATGACGCAGCATGAGGCGGACGATAACGACCGGGCGCGGGCACCCGGTTCCGCCCGCGCCCGACACCCCTACAACTCGGGTGCGCTCACACCCGTACGGGTGAGGGCCTCGACCACGGCGTCCACCACGGCCTCGACGTCGGGGACCCACGGGGAGGCCGAGCCGGGCAGCGGAGCCCGCTCCCAGGTGATCTCGCCGTGGCCGGTCTCGGACGGGGGCAGGGCGAGGTAGCCGCCCTCGCCGTGGAAGCGGAGGGAACCGGGGACGTGGTCCTGGGCGTACAGCAGTTCGCCCAGCTGTTCCAGGGAGTACGGCTTGACGAGGATCGCCCAGCGGGTCGGCGCGGCGATCACCGGGCCCAGGCGCATGCCCTCGCGGTCGAGTGCGGCCAGGGCGCGGGCGGCCGGCAGGGCCGGCAGGCTGACCGCGCAGGGGGCGCTGCCACCGGTGGCCAGGACGATCGGCGCGGCCGGGCGGTTGGTCCACCACCAGCGCACCATGCGCTCGTCCGTGGTGGCCGCGAGCAGGCCCGGGTCGAAGGGGTGGGCGCCGGGGACCGTGCACTCCGGGTCGGGGCATCCGCAACGGGCCCGGCCCTCCGGGTCCGGTGCCACACCCGGGAGTACCGGCCACTGCCATTCCTTCGCGAAGGTCAGGGCCGCGCTGAGCAATTCAGGCCTTCCGTCGCTGCGCTGGGACAGGAGCCTGCGTCGCCTTCCGAGGATCTCGCGCATGAGCGCTCGTTCCTTTCCGTTGCACCGCTGGCAACACCGTGGACCACATCACACCATGTGTCGATCACTTCACTGTGCGTACCTGTTGGCGCATCACACCCTTGTCCGAGACAAGGGGAACCCCATACTGCGTCTATCAAAAGCGCGGGCGTGGCGGGGGGTGGCGAAGTCTGGCGTTTTGCCGTCCCGCGTATTTCTCTCCGCCTCCGCCACGGGAGGATGGGGCTCGATCGTCGGTGGCTAAGACGCCCGGGTCGGTCACCAGGTTCCGGGTGACTGTCCAGCACCCCTGGTCCTTACCGAGTACGTACCCATCACGACCGCTGTGACGCTCTGTGGAGCAAGGCCAGTCGACCTCAATACACCGTAACCCGAAGCAGTTTTAAGCCATCTTTGCCCATCGACCCACCCTCCACCAGTTACCCACGGACACCAGGAATCCCGGCAGGACAATGCTGGACATCCCCTCACGAGTGCGTGTACATGTGGAGACACTGCTAGCGGCGCAGAATGACATGGGGGTTTGCGATGCTTTTGAGCAATACGCACCGGTCGGAAAGCCGGACGCCATGAACGCCCCTCACCCTCCGAAAGTGGCCGGAATCGATTCAACGGTTCCCGCACCCGCACACACTGTCACGCCCGCGCCCGCCGCCCCGGGCACCCCCGCGCCCCCCGTGCCGAACGCACCCGGCGCGCTGCTCCAGGACCGTCTCGCCGGCTGGGTCTCCGACCTGACGACCCTCCATGAACTCACCGAACGCCTCGCCCGCACCGAGGCGTTGTCCGAGGCCCTCCAGGAACTCCTGCGCGCCGGCGCCGCCCTGGTGGGAGCCCGGCGCGGACTCGTCGTCCTCGAACCGGACGACCGACTCGGCCCCGACACCACCATCGGCCTCGGACTCGCCCGCGCCGACCTCGGACACATCGAGACCGTGCCGCGCAGCGCGATGTCGTACGGCCGCATCCTCGAAGGACTGCCGGGCGGTGACGGCGAGATCGCCCAGCCCGACCTGCTCGCCGAGGACGGCCTCGACCCGCGCCACCGCGAGGTGGCCGCCCGCCTCGGTTACGCGGCCTGCTACGCGCTCCCGCTGTCCACCGCCGGCGCCGGCCGCCTCGGTGCCGCCGTGTGGCTCTACGACGAACCCGCCGAACCGTCCGAGCGCCGGCGCCACCTCGTCGGCCTGTACGTCCGCCACGCCACCGAGCACCTGGCCCGGCTCGTCGAGGTCGAGCGCACGCGCGCGTGCATGGCGACGATGGCCGAGGAGCTGCTGCCGTCCCGGCTCCCCCGCGTCGCCGGCGTCCGGCTCGCCGTCCGGCACCGCACCGGCCCGCGCGGAGGCGGCGACTGGTACGACGCGCTGCCGCTGCCGGACGCGGCCCTGGGCCTCGCGGTCGGTTCGGTCACCGGCAGCGGCCCGAGCGCGGTCGCCGCGATGGGGCGCCTGCGAGCCTCCCTGAGGGCGTACGCCGTGATGGAGGGCGAGGACCCGGTCGCGGTCCTGTCCGACCTGGAGCTGCTGCTCCGGCTGACCGAGCCGGCCCGCTCCGCGACCGCCCTGTTCGCCTACTGCGAGCCCGCGCTGCGCAAGCTCACGCTGGCCGGTGCCGGGCACTGCCCGCCGCTGCTGATCGGCGAGCGGCGCACCGAGTTCGTGGAGACGTCCGTGTCCGCGCCGCTCGGCATGCTCGCCTGCTGGGAGGCGCCGAGCGTGGAGCTGTGCGCGGAGCCCGGTGAGACGGTGCTGCTGTACACGGACGGGCTGCTGCACCGCACCGGCGACCCCACCGACCGCGCCTTCGCGCGCCTGCACGCGGCGGCGGCCGGAGTGCCGAGGGCGCTGCGCGGTGACCCCGACGCCGTCGCCGACCACGTGCTGCGGACCGTGCTGCCGGACGGACTGGACGAGGCGGATTCCGAGGAGGACGTGGTCCTGCTCGCGGCTCACTTCGAGTAGCGGTCGGTAACAGGTGCTGCGGGCCTGGGCCCCCTTCGGTACGACCGTACGATGGACGGGGTCCAGTGCCGTTTCGTAGGAGGATGACCGTGGCCGAAGAGCTCACCCCGGCGACCCCGGAAGATGAGTCCGAAGAGCCGATCAAGAAGCGGAAGAACGGCCTGTACCCGGGCGTCTCCGACGAGCTGGCCGAGAACATGAAGTCCGGCTGGGCCGACACCGAGCTGCACGACCTGGAGCCGATCGCGCAGGCCGCCGAGACCGCGGCCCGCCGCGCGGCGCTCTCCGCGCGCTTCCCCGGCGAGCGGCTGGTGATCCCCGCGGGCAACCTGAAGACCCGCTCCAACGACACCGAGTACCCCTTCCGGGCCTCCGTGGAGTACGCCTACCTCACGGGCAACCAGACCGAGGACGGCGTCCTCGTCCTGGAGCCCTCCCGGGACGGCCACACCGCCACGCTGTACCTGCTGCCGCGCTCCGACCGTGAGAACGGCGAGTTCTGGCTGTCGGGTCAGGGCGAGCTGTGGGTCGGGCGGCGGCACTCGCTGACCGAGGCCTCGACGCT
This sequence comes from Streptomyces sp. NPDC091972, assembly GCF_044756385.1. Classification (NCBI taxonomy): domain Bacteria; kingdom Bacillati; phylum Actinomycetota; class Actinomycetes; order Kitasatosporales; family Streptomycetaceae; genus Streptomyces; species Streptomyces sp. NPDC091972. The sequence goes on from NZ_JBIVSV010000005.1 coordinate 62,656, forward strand.
GTACGGCCTGCCCGTCTCCGACGTGCGCGAGCTCGCCGGCATCCTGCGCGAGGCCACCGGCCCGGTGCGGGTCGTGCGCGGCTACGACGCCGGCATCGAGGCCGCGCTGACCGACAAGGTCACCGCCGAGCGGGACGAGGAGCTGCGGGTCTTCCTGTCCGAGGCACGCCTCGTCAAGGACGACTTCGAGATCGGTGAGCTCCAGAAGGCCGTCGACTCGACGGTCCGCGGCTTCGAGGACGTGGTGAAGGTCCTCGACAGGGCCGAGGCCACCTCCGAGCGGTACATCGAGGGCACGTTCTTCCTCCGCGCGCGCGTGGAGGGCAACGACGTCGGCTACGGCACGATCGCCGCGGCGGGACCGCACGCGTGCACGCTGCACTGGGTGCGGAACGACGGAGCGGTCCGGTCGGGTGAGCTGCTGCTCCTCGACGCCGGTGTCGAGACGCACACGTACTACACCGCCGACGTGACGCGGACGCTGCCGGTCAACGGCCGGTTCAGCGAGATCCAGAAGAAGATCTACGACGCCGTGTACGACGCCCAGGAGGCCGGGATCGCGGCCGTGCAGCCGGGGGCCAAGTACCGGGACTTCCATGACGCGGCCCAGCGGGTGCTGGCCGAGCGGCTCGTGGAGTGGGGGCTGGTCGAGGGGCCGGTGGAGCGGGTGCTGGAGCTGGGTCTCCAGCGGCGGTGGACGCTGCACGGGACCGGGCACATGCTCGGCCTGGACGTCCACGACTGCGCCGCCGCGCGGGTCGAGTCGTACGTGGACGGGGTCCTGGAGGCGGGGATGGTGCTGACCGTCGAGCCCGGTCTGTACTTCCAGGCCGACGATCTGACGGTGCCCGAGGAGTACCGGGGCATCGGCGTGCGGATCGAGGACGACATCCTGGTGACGGCGGAGGGGAACCGGAACCTGTCGTCCGGTCTGCCCCGGCGGTCCGACGAGGTCGAGGCGTGGATGGCCGGCCTCAAGGGCTGAGGTACGGGCGGGTGGGGGCTGGTCGCGCCCGCGCGGCGGAGCCGCACGTCGATGCGGTCCCGCGCCCCTGGGTGGGTGCAGTGGACCTGCATCTGGACATCAGCCACGGTGACGGGCTTCGGGCCGGGCTCGAACGGGCCCTTCGTGATGCCGTTCGTGAGGGGCGGCTGGCTCCTGGGGCCCGGTTGCCCGCCACCCGACGGCTCGCCGAGGAACTGGGGGTCTCCCGGGGGACCGTCAGGGACGCCTACGACCAGTTGATCGCCGAGGGTTTCCTCACCGCTCGGCAGGGGGCCGGTACCGAGGTCGCGTCCCTGCCGCCTCTCGGTACCGCACCCGTGAAGTCCGCCGCACGCGTGCGGGTGCCCGTCCACGATCTGCGGCCCGGCACGCCCGACGTCGGCGCGTTTCCCGCTGACGCCTGGGTCAAGGCCGTGCGGCGGGCCGTCGCCACCGCTCCGGTCTCCGCGTACGACTACGGCGATCCCCTGGGCCGGATCGAGCTGCGGGCCGCCCTCTCCGAATATCTCGGGCGGACCCGCGGGGTGGTCGCGCCCGCGGAGCGGATCGTCGTGACGTCCGGGGCCGTGCAGGGGCTCGCGCTGCTCACGCGGGTGCTGGAGGGCGGGACGGTCGCCATGGAGGACCCGGGGCTGCCCTTCCACCGCGAGGTCGTGCGGCGGGCCGGCGGGCGGGTGGTGCCGGTGCGGGTCGACGGACTGGGGGTAGAGGTCGACGACCTGCGGGACCCCGCGGCCGTCGTCGTCACGCCCGCCCACCAGTACCCGACCGGCGTGACACTGCACCCCTCACGGCGGCGCGCGCTGGCCGACTGGGCACGCACGCGTGGAGCGCTGATCGTCGAGGACGACTACGACGGCGAGTTCCGGTACGACCGGCAGCCCGTCGGAGCGCTCCAGGGAATGGCGCCGGGGCACGTCGTCTACCTCGGGACGGCGTCGAAGACGCTCGGCCCCGCGCTCCGGCTCGGCTGGATGGTGCTGCCGCCGCACCTCGTCGGGCCCGTCGCCGACGCCAAGCTGCACAGCGACCACAGCACCGAGGCGATCGGGCAGCTCGCGCTCGCCGAGCTGATCCGCGGCCACGCCTACGACCGACACGTACGCGCGTGCCGGCTGCGGTACCGCCGGCGCAGGGACCGGCTCGTGGAGCGGCTGGGGGCGCGGTGGCGGGTCCAGGGGATCGCGGCCGGGCTGCACGCGCTGGTGGAGGTCGGGGACGAGACGGCGGTGCTGACGCGGGCCGCGGCCCAGGGGCTCGCGGTGGGGTCGCTTCGGGAGCACTGGCACGCGGCGGGTGCTCGGGAGGGGCTGGTCGTGGGGTACGGGACGCCTCGCGAGGGGGCGTATCCCGGGGCGCTGGACGCCCTGGTCCGGGTCCTGGAATTGGGCCACTCACCGAGGTGATCATTGGGCCTCCACGGCGGCCCACCGCGCTTCTAGCGTGGTTCCCATGACGAACTCACTCGTCCCGCCCGCGGGCCCGCAACGCGTCCTGGCTCTCGCCCAGTTGAGCAACTCCGTCGGGGACGGCGCCTATTACGTGACGTCGGCCCTCTACTTCACGCACGTCGTCGGCCTCGCTCCGGCCCGCGTGGGGCTCGGGCTGACCGTCGGGTGGGCGGTCGGATCGGTGGTGGGAGTACCGCTCGGGCGGCTCGCGGACCGGCGCGGGGCGCGCGGTACGGCGGTGCTGCTGGCGCTGGCGACGGGGCTGGCGGTGGCGTCCTTCCTGGTGGTGCGGGACTTCGTGCCGTTCGTCCTGGCGGCCTGCGCCTACGCCTCCGCGCAGTCGGGGCTGGCGGCGGCCCGGCAGGCGCTGCTCGCGGGACTGGTGTCCGCCGGCGAGCGGACCGGACTGCTGGCCCACCTCCAGGCCACGCTCAACGCCGGGCTGGCGGTCGGGGCGGGGCTGGGCGGGCTCGCGCTGCACGCCGGGACACGGGCCGCGTACCTCGGGGTGTTCGCGGTGGACGCGGTGAGCTTCGTGGTGTGCGCGGGGCTGTTGCTGCGGCTGCCTTCGGTGGCCCCCCGCCAGGCCGTGGACCGGCGCCGCACCTCCGGAGTGCTGCACGACCGTCCGTACGCCGTGCTCACCCTGCTGAACACCGTCCTGCTGCTGCGGATGCCGCTGCTGAGCCTGGGCATCCCGCTGTGGATCGCCGAGCGGACCGCGGCTCCGGACTGGCTGGTTTCCGCGCTGTTCGTGCTCAACACCGGGGCCGTGATGGTGTTCCAGGTGCGGATGGCCCGCGGGGTGACGGGGCCGGCGTCGGCCCTGCGCGCGGTACGGCGGTCGGGGTGGGTCATGCTGGCGGCCTGCGCGGTGCTCGCCCTGTCGGCGGGGGCCTCGCCGTGGGTGGCCGTAGGGGCGCTGGTCGCCGGGGCGGTGCTCCAGGTGGTGGCCGAGATGGGGCAGTCCGCCGGGTCCTGGCAGCTGTCCTTCGACCTGGCCCCGGCCGACCGGGTCGGCGAGTACCAGGGGTTCTTCGGGACCGGGGTGACGGTGGCCCGGACCCTGGGGCCGCTGGTGCTGACGACGCTGCTGGTGGAGTGGGGCACGCCGGGATGGCTGCTGCTCGGCGGGGCGACCCTCGTGACGTCGTACGCGATGGGCCCGGCGACGAGGTGGGCGACGGACCGGGCCGCGGAGACGGGCGCCCCGGGGACGAAGGCCCGGACGCCCGTGCTCGTGGACCAGGCGCTGTCAGACCGCCCTCGGGGCAGCCGTCACCGGGAGCGTGTCACACCGCAATCAGCGGTGCGTCCTCGCGCCACTTGAGGATCTTGTCGAAGCTCACCACGGCCCCGCTGCCCGGCTTGTTGCCGATCTGGACGTGGTCGGCGAGTTCGTGGATGAGACAGAGCCCCCGGCCGCTCTCCGCCTCCACGGGGGTGGGGCGGGGGCGCACCGGCGAGAACCCCGGGCCGGAGTCGGTGACCTCGATACGGCACTTCTCGCCGTCGAGGTAGGCGGTGACCCGGTAGGCCTCGCTGGCGTCCTGCGGCCCGCTCTCCCCGCCGTGCTCCACGGCGTTGGCACAGGCCTCGCTCAGGGCCAGGGAGAGGTCGTAGGAGACGTCCGGGTCCACGCCCGCGGTCTCCATGGTGCCGAGCAGCAGACGCCGGGCGAGCGGAACGCTCGCAGCCTCGCGCCGCAGATGGAGTGACCACCAGATGCTCATGCTCCAGCCTCCTGGCCGCGGCTCGACATACCTCTACGTATTGCCGCCCGTGCCCGTGTGTAAGCACATCGTTGACGTGATGCCCCCCATATGGGCGATGCGTCGGCGGCGACGGGCGGTGTATGTGGGGCACTCCGCACCAGAAGTGACCTTCCGGTCCTAGCCCCCGTACGTCACCTTGTGGACCTGCCGTACGGGGCTCATGGGCCCAGTGCGATGATGAGCCCGCCATGACTGCCCCCCACGCGCGTTCCGGAGGGGATCTCCGGGTTCTGCGGGCCGCGGTGTTCGCCGCGGTCTGCGTCGTGCTGGCCGCGGCCGGCCACTCGATCGCCTCCTGCGCCACGGTTCCGCTGTGGACGCTCGGCGCGGGGTTCGCCGGGGTCGGGCTCGTCGTGGCACCTCTGGCCGGTCGCGCGCGCTCGCTGCCGGGGATCGCGACACTGCTCGCGGTCGGACAGAGCGTGCTGCACGTCCTGTTCGGCCTCGGACAGCACGGCACGACGGCGATGTCCTCGTCGATGACGTCGATGTCCGGGTCCGGGATGTCCGCGGTCCCCGGGATGTCGTCGGCGATGTCCTCCTCGGTGTCGTCCGCGCAGTCGGTGTCCGACGCCACGCTGGTCCAGCAGGCCGCGCGGCTGCTGTGCGGGACCACCGCCGCGGCGATCAGCCCGGCGCAGGCGCAGAAGATCCTCACCGACGCCCGGCTGTATCCCGGCACCCCGGGGACGACGGCCCACCACTCGGCCGACGCCATGAGCGGCGCCTCCGTCTGGCCGTCCCTGCCGATGGTCCTCGGCCACGTCCTCGCCGCGGTCGCCGCGGGCTGGCTGCTGCGGCGCGGAGACCTGGCCCTGCTGCGGCTCGCCGAACTGTCCACGTGCTCGGCGCACGCGGTCGCCGAAGGGGCGCTCGTACGGTCCCTGCGGGGGGCGCTCGCGCTGGTGCGTGCCCTGGGCGCGGGGCTGCCGGGGGTTCCCGAGGCCGGACCGCGCGCCCCGCTGACGGCGTCACTCGCGCCGCCCCGACCTCGGACCGCGGCACTCCAGCACACGGTGATCAGGCGCGGTCCGCCGGCCGCCGCCGCACTCGTTCTCGCCGCCTGACGCGACGCGACCACCACTCCGCTTCCCGAGGAAGACGGAAAAGGGGCCGCCGTCGTGCGGCACGCGCGTGTGCGCACGCGCATCCCTCTTCCCAGGAATCTCTTTCGAAGCGGAGTGCTCTTTTCATGAAGGCTTCTCGTCTCGCCGCCACCGGTGCCGTCGCCGCCACCGCCGTCGTCGTCCTGTCCTCACCCGCCTTCGCGCACGTCAGCGTGCAGGCCGAGGGCACCGCGGCCAAGGGCGGTTACGCGGTCGTGGACTTCAAGGTCCCCAACGAGCGCGACAACGCCTCCACCACCAAGCTCGAGGTCAACTTCCCGGCCGACCACCCGCTGGCCTCGGTCATGCCCGAGCCGATGCCGGGCTGGAAGATCGAGGTCACCAAGTCCAAGCTCGCCAAGCCCCTCGAACTGCACGGCGAGCAGATCACCGAGGCCGTCTCCAAGGTCACCTGGACCGCCGCCGGCAAGGACAGCGGCATCCAGCCCGGCTACTTCGAGAAGTTCCCGGTCTCCATCGGCGCCCTGCCCGAGGACGCCGACGAACTGGTCTTCAAGGCGATCCAGACGTACTCCAACAAGGAGGTCGTGCGCTGGATCGAGGTCCAGGAGGACGGGGCGGAGGAGCCCGAGACGCCGGCTCCCGTCCTCGCCCTGTCCGCGGCCTCCGAGGACGGCCACCACGGCTCGACGGGCGCCGAGGACGCGGACGACAAGACCGAGAACGCCGCCGCGACCACCGAGGCCGCCGACGGTGACAGCAGCGACACCACGGCCCGTGTCCTCGGCGTGGTCGGCATCGTGATCGGCGCCCTGGGTGTGGCCTACGGCGTGCTCGCCGGCCGCCGGCGCAGCGACGCCTGACCTGTTCCGCGGGACCCGCGCCGGGGCGGTACAGCCCCGGCGCGCACCGAAATTCTTACATCTGGGACATTTTGATATGCGCAAGAAGACGTTCGCCGCGGCGGCGCTGGTCGCCGCCGCCACCCTGACGCTCTCCGCCTGCGGCAGCGGTGACGACAGCGGCAGCTCGCCCGTCTCGGTGGTCTCGGAGGAGGCCGGCTCGGACAAGGCCGCCACCGTCCTCGACCAGCCGTTCGAGAAGCCCGACCTGGTCCTCACCGACACCAAGGGCCAGAAGTACGACCTCCGCAAGGAGACGAAGGGCAAGCCGACACTGGTCTACTTCGGCTACACCCACTGCCCCGACATCTGCCCGCTGACGATGAACAACATCGCCGTGGCGAAGAAGCAGCTCCCCAAGGCCGAGCAGGACCGGCTGACCGTCGTGTTCGTCACCACCGACCCGGCCCGCGACACCCCGGCCGAGCTCGGCAAGTGGCTCAAGGGCATCGACACCCGGTTCGTGGGCCTGACCGGCGACTTCGCCACCATCCAGGCGAGCGCCCGCACCCTGGGCATCTCCATCGAACCGACCCACAAGGACAAGAAGACCGGCAAGACCGTCTCGGTGCACGGCACCCAGGTCGTCGCCTTCTCCCCGAAGACCGACCAGGGATACGTCCTCTACGGCGAGGACGCCACCGTCGACGACTACACCAAGGACCTGCCCAAGATCATCAAGGGGCAGACCCCGTGACCCGTGCGTCCACCGGGCTCGCCGTCCTGACGGGAGCGACCCTGCTGCTGGCCGGCTGTTCCGACTCCGGCGACTCCCCGGCCCGCCTCACCGTCTCCGGTGCCTACATCCCGCAGCCCGTCTCCGCCGACATGGCCGCCGGGTTCCTGACCATCTCCAACTCCGGCTCGTCCGCGGACGAGCTGACCTCGGTCACCAGTGACGAGGGCGAGGTCACCATGCACGAGACCGACGGCGGCGCGATGGAGGAGGTCTCCCGCCTGACCGTCCCGGCCCACGGGCGGCTCGTGTTCAGGAGCGGCGCCAACCACCTGATGTTCGACAAGCTGAAGCAGGCTCCGAAGCAGGGGCAGACGGTCACCGTCGAACTCCACTTCGCCACCTCCGACCCCGTCGTCGTCAAGATGCCGGTGAAGTCGGCGACCTACGTCCCGAAGACCGGACACTGAGGGAGGGACCACCTTGACGCAGACCATCACCCCCCGCGTCCGGACCCTGGTACTGCTGCTCCTGGCCGCGTGCGGCCTGCTGCTGACCACGGCCGGGCCGGCCTCCGCGCACGCCGCGCTCACCGGCAGCGACCCCCAGCAGGGGGTGGTGGTCGACAAGGCGCCCGACCAGGTCGCCCTGACCTTCTCCGAGAAGGTCGCCCTGTCGAGCGACTCGCTGCGGGTCCTCGACCCCAAGGGCAAGGCCGTCCAGCAGGGCAAACCGTTCGAGGTCAGCGGCACGACGTACGCCGTGAGGCTGCACAGCGGGCTGCCCGACGGCACCTACACCGTCACCTACCAGGTGGTCTCCGCCGACAGCCATCCGGTCGCCGGTGCCTTCACCTTCTCCATCGGCGCCCCCTCCACCACCTCCGTCTCCGTCTCCGGGGACACGGCGGGCGGCGGGGTCGTCGGCTGGCTGTACGGCTTCGGGCGGTACATGTCGTACGCCGGCTTCATCGTGCTGGTCGGCGGCGCCGCCTTCGTGCTCGGCTGCTGGCAGCGCGGCGCCGGAGTGCGGCCCATGCAGCGGCTCGTCGTCGGCGGCTGGCTCACCCTCACCTCGGCCACCCTGCTGCTGCTCCTGCTGCGCGGCTCCTACACGGGCTCCGGGAAGGTCGGGGACGTCTTCGACCTGGACCTGCTCGGCAACGTGCTCCAGACCAAGGCGGGCGCCGCCCTCGTCTCCCGGCTGCTGCTGCTCGCGGCGGCGGCCCTGTTCATCTCCGTGCTCTTCGGGGCGTACGACAAGCGTGAGGACGAGGAGAAGCGCGACCTCACCTTCGGGCTCGCGATCGGCGGCACCGTCGTCGCGGCCGGGCTCGCGGCGAGCTGGGCCATGGCCGAGCACGCCTCGGTCGGGCTCCAGGCAGGCATCGCGATGCCCGTCGACGTCGTCCACCTGCTGGCCGTCGCCACCTGGCTCGGCGGGCTGACCGCGCTGCTCGTCGCGCTGTACCGCTCGGACACGCCGGTCGAGTCGGCCGCCGTACGACGGTTCTCCCAGGTCGCCTTCGGCAGCGTGGTCGCGCTGGTCGCGACCGGCGTCTACCAGTCCTGGCGGCAGCTCGGGTCCTGGTCGGCGTTCACCGAAACCCGGTACGGGCAGCTGCTGCTGGTCAAGATCGGGCTGGTGGCGCTGCTGGTCGGCGTCGCGTTCATCTCACGGCGGTGGACCGCGCAGCTCGCGGACACGGTGGTGCAGCGGGGGAAGCGGGCGCAGCAGAAGGAACGGGTCGGTGCGGGAGCCTCGGGTTCGGGCCCGGGCTCACGTCCCGGCTCCGGCAAGTCCAAGGGGGGCGGCGGCTCCAAGGGGGCCGCGTCGAAGGAAGCCGGTGCCGAGGAGGGCGGCGCCCAGGAGGGCCGTGACAAGCGCGGCTCCGAGGCCGCCCGTGACTCCAAGCGGGCCGCTCAGCTCGCCCGGCAGCAGGCCGCGATCGACACCGCCCGGCAGAAGCGGGCACGGGACGCCGATCCCCACCGGTTCGGACTGCGCCGCTCGGTGCTCGCCGAGGCGGGGGTCGCGGTCGTCCTGCTGGCGGTCACGACCGTGCTGACGCAGACCGAGCCCGGCCGCACGGAGGAGGACGCCAAGGCGGCCAAGGCGGCCTCCTCCTCGGCCTCCTCCGAGTCCTCGGGAACGTCCGGTGCGCTGACCCTGGACATGTCCTTCGACACCGGCGGCACGGACGGCACGGGCGTCGTCACGGTCGACTTCGACCCCGCGCGCGTGGGCGGCAACGAGATGCACGTCTACGTCCAGCGGCCCAACGGCCGGGCCTTCGACATCCCCGAGGTGAAGGTCGCCCTCACCTTGGAGGCCAGGAAGATCGGGCCGCTGGCCGTCACCCCCGACCGCATCTCCACGGGCCACTGGTCGGCGAGCAACGTGCAGATCCCCATGGCCGGAGACTGGAAGGTGGCCGTGACCGTACGGACCTCCGACATCGACCAGACGACCGTCTCGAAGAACGCGCAGATCGGCTGAACCGCACCATGGCTGAACAGTCCCTCCCCCTCGTCGACGAAGACGCCTCCAGCCCGGAGCGTCCCACCGCGGGCCAGGGCATCTCACGGCGTGCCCTGCTCGGCACCGCCGGCGCCACCGGGCTCGTCCTCGGAGCGGCCGGCGGAGCCGCGGGGTATGCCGCCGCACCCGCCGCGGCGACTCCGCTGGCCTCGGTCGGCAGCCGCGAGGTGATGTTTCACGGGAAACATCAGCCCGGCATCACCGACGGCCTCCAGGCGCGCGGCCATCTCGTCGCCTTCGACCTGGCGGCGGGCGCGGGCCGCAAGGAGGCCGCCGCGCTGCTGCGCCGCTGGTCGCGGACGGCTCAGCGGCTGATGGCGGGGGAGGCGTCCGCGACCGGCGACACGGATGTCGCCCGGGACGCCGGACCCTCCGCACTGACGCTGACCTTCGGCTTCGGGCACAGCTTCTTCGCCCGCACCGGACTGGAGAAGCAGCGGCCGGTCGCCCTCGACCCGCTGCCCGACTTCTCCTCCGACCAGCTCGACAAGGCCCGCAGCAACGGCGATCTGTGGGTGCAGATCGGCGCCGACGACGCCCTGGTCGCCTTCCACGCCCTGCGCGCGATCCAGAAGGACGCGGGCAGCGCGGCCACAGTCCGCTGGCAGATGAACGGCTTCAACCGCACACCGGGAGCCACGGCCCACCCCATGACGGCCCGCAACCTCATGGGCCAGGTGGACGGCACCCGCAATCCGAAGCCCGGCGAGCCCGACTTCGACCAGCGCGTCTTCGTCCCGGAGTCCGGCACGCCCGCGTGGATGGCGAACGGCTCCTACGCGGTCGTACGGCGGATCCGGATGCTGCTGGACGACTGGGAGAAGCTGTCCCTCAGGGCCCAGGAGGCCGTCATCGGGCGCCGCAAGGCCAACGGCGCGCCCCTGACCGGGGGCACCGAGACGACCCCGATGGACCTGGAGAAGACGGACGCCGAGGGCACTCTGGTCGTCCCGGTCAACGCGCACGCCCGGATCACCCGGCCCGACCAGAACGGGGGCGCGGCCATCCTGCGCCGCCCGTTCTCGTACCACGACGGCATCGACGCGGACGGCACACCGGACGCGGGGCTGCTGTTCGTCTGCTGGCAGGCGGACCCGCTGCGCGGTTTCGTGCCGCTCCAGCGCAAGCTCGACCGGGGGGACGCGCTCTCCGCGTACGTGCGGCACGAGTCGAGCGGTCTGTTCGCGGTACCGGGCGGGGCGGCGCGGGGGGAGTACGTGGGGCAGGCCCTGCTGGAGGGGTGAGGTTACGCAGGTTCACCCGGTGGTGAGACAGGCGGGCTCCGTCCCGCAAGGGCCATTAGGGTGAGGTCATGCCAGCCAGCTATGCGTATCTCGGCCCCGAGGGGACCTTCACCGAAGTCGCGCTGCGGACGCTTCCCGAGGCGGCCACCCGGGAGCTGATCCCCTACGTGTCGGTGCAGTCCGCGCTGGACGCGGTGCGCACGGGCGAGGCCGAGGCCGCCTTCGTGCCGATCGAGAACTCCGTCGAGGGCGGCATCACCACCACCCTCGACGAACTGGTGGCGGGCGCGCCGCTGATGATCTACCGCGAGGTACTGCTGTCGATCACCTTCGCGCTGCTGGTCAGGCCGGGCACCGAGCTCACGGACATCAAGACGGTCTCCGCGCACCCGGCCGCCCAGCCGCAGGTGCGCAACTGGCTGAAGAGGAACCTCCCGGACGTCCACTGGGAGTCCGCAGCCTCGAACGCGGACGCGGCCCGGCTGGTCCAGGAGGGCCAGTACGACGCGGCCTTCGCCGGCGAGTTCGCGGCCGCCCGCTACGGCCTCGAGGCCCTGGAGACCGGGATCCACGACGCCGAGAACGCGCAGACGCGGTTCGTGCTGGTCGGCCGCCCCGCCCGGCCCGCCGCGCCGACCGGGGCCGACAAGACCTCCGTCGTGCTGTGGCAGCGCGACGACCACCCCGGCGGACTGCGCGACCTGCTCGGCGAGTTCGCCACCCGCGGCATCAACCTGATGCTGCTCCAGTCCCGGCCCACCGGCGCGGGCATCGGCAACTACTGCTTCTGCATCGACGCCGAGGGCCACATCACCGACCGCCGGGTGGCCGAGGCGCTGATGGGACTGAAACGGATCTGCCGCGAGGTGCGCTTCCTGGGTTCGTACCCGCGTGCGGACAAGGAGCCGACGGACCTGGGGGCACCGCTGGCCGGGACCTCGGACGAGGAGTTCATGGCCGCCTCGGACTGGGTGGCCAGATGCCAGGACGGCCGCTTCTAGGGCCGGTCCTACCTGCAGATTTTAGTTATCCACAGGAGTTTTCCACAGGTCCGCTTCTCGACCTGGGGACAAGTCGACAACAAAAGGTGACCCTGTCGACAAATCGGCCCTCAGGGCACATCGGTGTCCACACGCGCGCACGTCACCCTTCGTCCACTGTTTTCCTTTAGGCAATCCTTTGGGGTGACCCCTTTCCACTCGAAAGTAGGGGTACAAGTGGGTTTGCGACGGGAATCCTCGGCATGGTCCCCGGGTTTCGGAGTGATCAATTCCGAAATCCACAGATCGTCCGCACACCCTGTGGATAACTTTTCGCAAGGTGTGGATTCCTGTGGACAACCATGCGCCAAGTCCCGCTCCCAGCAAGGGAGTCGAGTCAACCCGACTCCGCGCGCATGCTTCGTCCCGGGGACCCTGTTCCCGTTTCCTTGACACGCTCCGCAATTCGCTCATAACGGTACGTAAGCGATGATTTTGCTCGGCGGGAATAGTGAGTCGTGGGCCGTATGCCCGCACCGGTAGCCTTGGCGGCGTGATTGACCTTCGCCTGCTCCGTGAGGACCCCGACCGAGTGCGCGCGTCCCAGCGCGCCCGTGGAGAGGACGTCGCCCTCGTCGACGCCCTCCTGTCTGCCGACGAGCGGCGCAGGTCGTCCGGCGTCCGCTTCGACGAGCTGCGTTCCGAGCAGAAGTCGCTCGGCAAGCTCATCCCCAAGGCCACGCCCGAGGAGCGCGCCGAACTGCTCCAGAAGGCGGAGCAGCTCAAGGCCGACGTCAAGGCCGCCGAGGCCGCGCAGAACGAGGCGGACGAAGAGACCAAGCGCCTCGCGCTCCGGCTCGGCAACCTCGTCCACCCCGACGTCCCCGTCGGCGGCGAGGAGGACTTCGTCGTCCTGGAGACGCACGGCACCATCCGCGACTTCGGCGCCGAGGGCTTCGAGCCCAAGGACCACCTGGAGCTCGGCGAGGCGCTGGGCGCCATCGACGTCGAGCGCGGCGCCAAGGTGTCCGGCTCGCGCTTCTACTACCTGACCGGCGTCGGCGCGCTCCTGGAGCTCGCGCTCGTCAACGCGGCGATCGCCCAGGCCACCGAGGCCGGGTTCACGCCGATGCTCACCCCCGCGCTGGTCCGCCCGCGCGCCATGGAGGGCACCGGCTTCCTCGGCCAGGCCGCGGAGAACGTCTACCACCTGGAGAAGGACGACTACTACCTGGTCGGCACCTCCGAGGTCCCGCTCGCCGCGTACCACATGGACGAGATCCTGGACGCCGACCAACTGCCCCTGCGCTACGCCGGCTTCTCGCCGTGCTTCCGCCGCGAGGCAGGCACCTACGGCAAGGACACCCGCGGCATCTTCCGCGTGCACCAGTTCGACAAGGTCGAGATGTTCTCCTACGTCGCCCCCGAGGACGCGGAGAACGAGCACAAGCGGCTCCTGGACTGGGAGAAGCAGTGGCTGACCGGCCTCGAGCTGCCGTTCCAGGTCATCGACGTGGCCTCCGGCGACCTCGGCGCCTCCGCCTCCCGCAAGTACGACTGCGAGGCGTGGATCCCGACCCAGGGCAAGTACCGCGAGCTGACCTCGGCCTCCAACTGCGACGGCTTCCAGGCCCGCCGCCTGTCCGTGCGCATGCGCGACGGCAAGAAGGTGCAGCCGCTGGCGACGCTCAACGGCACGCTGTGCGCCGTGCCGCGCACCATCGTGGCCATCCTGGAGAACCACCAGCTCGCCGACGGCTCGGTGCGGGTGCCCGAGGTGCTGCGCCCGTACCTGGGCGGCCGGGAGCTGCTGGAGCCGGTCGCCAAGTGAGCCAGGCCTTTCCGTACCGGTTGATCGCGACCGACCTCGACGGCACGCTCCTGCGCTCCGACGATTCGGTGTCCCCGCGCACCCGGGACGCGCTCGCCGCGGCCACCGCGGCGGGCGCCTCCCACATCGTCGTGACGGGACGCGCGGTCCCCTGGACCCGGCACATCCTCGACGACCTCGGCTACGACGGTCTCGCGGTCTGCGGGCAGGGTGCGCAGGTGTACCACGCCGGTGAGCACCGTCTGCTGACGTCGGTGACGCTGGACCGGCAGCTCGCGGGCGTGGCTCTCGCGAAGATCGAGGCGGAGGTCGGCCCGCTGTACCTGGCGGCGAGCCGTGACGGCCTCGAGGGCGACGTGCTGGTCGGGCCGGGGTACGCGGTGACGGGGAAGCTGCCCTCGACGCCGTTCACGGACGCGTCGGATCTGTGGACCGCCCCCCTGAACAAGATCTACATACAGCATCCGAAGCTGTCGGACGACGAACTGGCCGAGGCGGCCCAGCGGGCCGCGGGCGGCTTCGTCACGGTCGCGATGGCGGGCGAGGGCATCGTCGAACTGCTCCCGCTGGGCCTGTCGAAGGCGACCGGCCTGTCCCTGGCGGCCCGCCGCCTGGGGCTGAAGGCCGCGGACACGATCGCTTTCGGCGACATGCCCAACGACATCCCGATGTTCGCCTGGGCGTCCTACGGCGTGGCGATGGCCGGCGCCCACCAGGAACTCAAGGCGGTGGCCGACGAGGTGACGTCCTCCAACGAGGAGGACGGCATCGCGGTGGTGCTGGAACGGCTGCTGGGCTGAGGGTTGCCGGGCTGACGGTCCCGCCCGCGGCCACCGGGCAGGGTCTCCGTCGGCCTGCCTCTCGCCGCCTGGAGTCGCCACCCCGGCCCGGGGCCGCGGCAGCACCGAGCGGCTCCCTGCCCTTCTCGACGCACTCCGGCATGAAGCACGGCCGAGTCCCAGTGACAACGTCTCGCGGAGGATGCACGGATCGAACGTGCGCGGGCTTTCCAGGCCCGACCTTGGCTTAGCAAGCCAGTGCCTTACCACTCGGCCAATCCTCCGGGTGGGCGGCCTCACGCGAGAGCGACATCGCGTGCTCGAAGCGGCCGCCCCGGGCTACCTGCGGGTGGACTCGACGGTGGCGTAACTACACCGGAGTCCTCCGCCGGCTGCCCTGACGGGAACCGGACGTACTGTCGTGCATGGACATCGCCCGGCTCCTCTCCCAGCTCGCGGCGCCGGACGGTCGTCCGGCGGGGTGGACACAACCACTGTGCCCGTACGACGAGTTGGGCGCCACCGATTAAATGCGGCCGGGTGTTCGAAAACCTAACGGCGTCGCCACCGCCGCCGGCGCTTGCTGAAGAACCACCCGGCAGGTGGCTCGTCGGAGCGCCAGGGCTGCGGTTCGGGCTCCTCGTCACGCCAGCGCGCGGCCAGCATCCGGGCACGGGCAGACGGCTCGGTCGTCCCGGCGGACCGTATGAAGTCCTCGTCCAGCACGAGGTCGTCCCAGTCGTCTGCCATGCCCGTTCCCTTCGACTCGCTGCCGGACGTCCCCCGGTGTCCAGGGTGGCCGGACACCGGTGAAGTCCCCGTCAGTAAGCGGGACGTGAGGGGAGGTTCCTACTCCTCGCCCGCCAGCGTCAGCGACCGCAGCTTCTGTCCCGCGTACCAGGTCGCGAGGACGGTCACCACGACCAGCAGCACCGTGGCCGTCGGCAGCCCCACGTCCGAGGTGACCAGGTCCCCGCCCGCGACCTTGTGGGCGACGGCCAGCGACCACTGCTGGACGCTCAGGGTCCTCGCCCCGGAGACCAGGGAGCCGAACAGGGCCTCCCACACCAGCGCGTAGACCAGCCCGAACACCACCGCGTGCCGGGAGACCGTGCCGAGCAGCAGGAAGAGCGCCGCGTAGGCGATCGAGGCGACCAGCGCGGCCACCGTGTAGGCGACGGCGATCTGCTGGCCGTTGCCGTTGAGGATGAAGCCCGCGATCAGCGTCGGCAGCGCCGAGAACACCATCGTCACGGCGATCGCCACGATCAGCTTGGTGAAGATGATCGTCGGCCGCTTGAGCGGCTTGGACAGCAGGTACACCACCGAGCCGTCGTCGATCTCCGGGCCGATCGCGCCGGTGCCCGCGATGACGCCGATGATCGGGACCATGGTGGCGAGCGCGAGCCCGCCGAGCAGGTCGGAGGCGGTCTGGTCGTCGGCGCCGACCAGGCCGCGCACGATCACGGAGATCACGATCAGCAGCGCCGGCAGGGCGCCCAGGATGAGGGCCCGGCGGCGGCCGAGCAGGGCCCGGTAGGTGAGTCGGGCGACTGTGGGGTCGTACATCTTCGGCCTCCTACGCCGCGACGAGATACGAGAAGACGGACTCGAGCGACTCGTCGGACGGCGAGACCGTGAGCAGCCGGATGCCGTGGTCGCGCGCGACCTTGGGCAACAGGGCGGTGAAACGGCCGAAGTCGACGGCCTGGATGCGCAACGCGCCCTCCGTCAGGTCGACCTCGATGCCGGACGTGGACGGGTCGGCGATCAGGGCGGCCGCGAGCGCGCGGTCGTCGCTGGAACGCACCAGGTAGCGGTGCGGGCGGTCCGTCATCAGGCGGCGGATCCTGCGGAAGTCACCGCTGGCCGCGTGCCGGCCCGCGACGACGACCTCGATGTGCCAGGCGAGCTGCTCGACCTCCTCGAGGATGTGCGAGGAGAACAGCACGGTGCGGCCCTCGTCGCCCATGCGCCGCAGCAGGTCCATGAGCTGCATGCGCTGGCGCGGGTCCATGCCGTTGAACGGCTCGTCGAGCAGGAGCAGCGAGGGGTCGTGGACCAGGGCGGACGCCATCTTCACGCGCTGGCGCATGCCCTTGGAGTACGTGGAGATCTTGCGGTCCTGCGCGTACTCCATCTCGACCGTGGCCAGCGCCTTCTGGGCGGCCTTGGCACCGAGACCGTGCAACTCGGCGTTGGCGACGACGAATTCGCGGCCGGTGAGGAAGTCGTACATCGCCTCGCGCTCGGGGACGATGCCGATGTGCCGGTAGATGGCCTCGTTGCGCCACACCTGCTGTCCGTCGAGGGTGACGGTGCCGGTGGAGGGAGCGAGGAAGCCGCCCATCATGTTGATGAGGGTGGACTTCCCGGCGCCGTTGGGGCCGAGGAGGCCGGTGACGCCGGGGCCGATCGTCATGGTGATGTCGTTGACGGCGACCACGTTGCCGAACCAGCGGGAGACGTGGTCGATCTGGAGCGTGGTCACAGTCCCACCTTCTTGTAGCGGCGCATCAGGAGGCCGTAGCACGCGGCGATCAGGCCCAGGACGGCCAGGACGTAGACCACGCCCTCGCCGTTCGACGGGCCGACCTCACCCGGGAACGCGGAGCTCGCGCCGAGGAACGCCGACTGCAGTCCGTCGATGAGGGTGACCGGCGAGAACAGGCCGATCCAGGGGATCGCGCCGGTGGTGCCCTGGGCGTCGGCGATGGCCTGGAGGGTGGTCACCGCGCCGTAGGAGATGGTCAGTACGGCGATCACGGCCGCGATGCCGAAGCCGCGGCGCGGGGTGACCGACGCGATGACCAGGCCGATCCCGGCGAAGAGCAGTGAGAGCAGCGCCACGGAGACGAGTCCCTGACCGAATCCCTTGGTCTGGTCGGTGAAGTCCAGCTTGGCCAGGAGCGCGCCCACGTAGAGCACGATCAGCGGGGCGGCGGTGAGGATGAACATCGCGGTGGCGAGCGCCGCGTACTTCGCGCGCACGTAGTCGGCGGTCTCGATGGGCCGCGAGAAGTACAGCGGCACGGTCTTGAAGCGCAGGTCGCGGGAGACGGACTGGGGCGCCTGCGAGGCGACGTACAGGCTGATGACGGCCTGCATGATGATCGCGTAGCGCGTGTAGTCGACGGGCAGGTCGTTGGCCTTCGTGGCGACCGCGACGGCCACCATGATGGCCGCCGGCACGCACATCACGACGAAGAGCAGCATCGGCAGCACCTTGGACTTCACCGAGCGGCCGAGGCCGTAGGCGCCGCGCAGGGACTGCGAGTAGAGCGACCGGGTGGCGTAGGACCGGCCGAGGCGGGGGCCGTCGTAGGCGCGGTAGCCGATGTTGTGGATGCGGGTCTGGTCGCCCGAGGGGGCGGTGACCGGGTGCTCAACTGCCATGGCCGACGGCCTCCTTCCGCTGCTCGTCCTCGTTCGTGAAGACTTCCGAGATGTGGTGCCTGCGCTGCTCCATGCGCACCAGGCCGAGGCCGAGATCGGCGACGACGTCCCGGACGACGTCGTAGGTCTCCTCGCCCTGCGCGGTCACCAGCAGGATGTGGCCGGCGCCCGGCAGACCGCTCTGGGAGTCGAGGACCTCCACCCCGCGCGCGTGGAGCGCCTCGCGCGCCGCGCGGGTGCCGTCCGGGTGCTCGTCGCTGTCGGTGACCTCGACCGCGAGGGTCGTGGTGGTCTGGGTGAAGTCGGTGGTGGAGCTGGAGCGCAGGAGCTTGCCGCCGTCGATGACGACGACGTGGTCGCAGGTGCGCTCCAGCTCGCCCAGCAGGTGCGAGGTGACCAGGACCGAGATGCCGAAGTCGGTCCAGATGCGGCGGATCAGACCCAGCATGTCGTCGCGGCCGACCGGGTCGAGGCCGTTGGTCGGCTCATCGAGGAAGACGAGCTGCGGGTCGTGCACCAGCGCCTGGGCGAGTTTCACGCGCTGCTTCATGCCGGTGGAGTAGCCGCCGATGGGGCGGTAGCGCTCCTCGTACAGGCCGACGTGGCGCAGGGTGTCCGCGGTGCGCTCGCGCGCGGCGGTGGGCGGCAGCCCGGACATGCGGGCCATGTGCACGACGAACTCGGTGGCCGAGACGTCGGGCGGCAGGCAGTCGTGCTCCGGCATGTAGCCGACCCGCTCGCGGATGGCGGCGCCCTTGGTCGCGACGTCGAGCCCGAGCACTTCGGCGCGGCCCTCGGTGGCGGGGGACAGACCCAGCAGGATCTTGATCATGGTGGACTTGCCGGCTCCGTTGGCGCCGACGAGTCCGGTCACACCGGGTCCGACGTCCAAGGAGAGCCGGTCAAGCGCGGTCACCCGGGGGAACCGCTTGCTCAGGCTTTCGGTCGCGATCACAGTCACATCCCCGACAGTAGTGACGCGGACCACTCAGGTCGTCACCCCGCAGAGCTGCATCGGCATCAGACTCCAGGCGTACGGGCACCTAGGGGTCACCCTGAAGTCCGACAACCGTCCTGCGTTTTCCACATCGGCGGGGTTTTCCACAGGTCCCCCAGGCCCTATTGACGCAGCCTCCAATGACTGTCACATTCGCCAGTGTCACGTTACGGACACGTACCGCGGTCGACGGGGACGAGGCGGCATGACCACAGCAGTGCACAGCGGGATCGCCGACAGGTTGCGCGGATTCCGGCAGGTCCAACGGCTCGCGTACGCATGCGCGGAGG
Source organism: Streptomyces sp. NPDC091972 (assembly GCF_044756385.1). NCBI lineage: Bacteria > Bacillati > Actinomycetota > Actinomycetes > Kitasatosporales > Streptomycetaceae > Streptomyces > Streptomyces sp. NPDC091972. Next base: position 81,591 of record NZ_JBIVSV010000005.1, read on the forward strand.
CGGTCGCGGCCCGTCTGGAACCCGGAGTCACCGAGCGGCAGGCCGCCCGGATGCAGCGCGAATGGCTCCGGGCCCGGGGTGTGCGGGACTGGTTCCACCTGCCCTTCGCCTGGTTCGGGGACCGCACGGCGTTCACCGGCTTCCGCGTCCCGCTCCAGTTCTTCCCCACCGACCGCCGCCTGGAGCCCGGGATGCCGTTCATCCTGGACATGGCCCCGGTGCACGAGGGACACACCGCGGACATCGGCTACTCGGGCTCGCTCGGCGTCAACCCCCTCCAGGACCGGCTGATGGCCGATCTGGAGGCACACCGCGAGCTGATCCTGCGCGAGGTCCGCGAGCGGCGGCCGCTGCGCGAGATCTACGAGGACGTCGACCGCCTCATGGTCCGCCAGGGCTACGCCAACCGGCACCGCGCCTACCCCTTCGGCGTGATCGCCCACAAGGTCGGCCAGGTCAGGCAGCGGCGCCGCACACCCCGCCTGTTCGGGTTCGGCGTCCAGTCCTTGAAGGGCCTCGCCGCCGACGCGCTGCACGGTCACCGCGAGGGCTGGTCGCCCCTGTGGTCGCCGTACCGCTTCTCCGACCACCCCCCGCAGCCGGGCCTGTGGGCGGTCGAACCCCACCTCGGTTTCCGGGGCACCGGCGCCAAGTTCGAGGAGATCCTCGTCGTCACCGACTCCGCGGACCCCGAGCAGAGCGCCTTCTGGCTGGACGACGATCTGCCGCACGTGCGGCGCTGGGCGGAGGAGAAGTGACCTTGCTCGAAGGAGCGCGCGAGCGCCGGGTACGCACCGGCGGCATCGAACTGTCCGTGGCGGAACTGGGCGACCCGGGCCGGCCGACCGTGATCCTGGTGCACGGCTACCCGGACAGCAAGGAGGTCTGGTCCGAGGTCGCCCCACGCCTCGCCGACCGCTTCCACGTCGTCCTCTACGACGTCCGCGGTCACGGCCGCTCCACCGCGCCCCGGCCCCTGCGCGGCGGATTCACCCTGGAGAAGCTGACGGACGACTTCCTGGCCGTCGCGGACGCCGTCAGCCCGGACCGGCCCGTGCACCTCGTCGGACACGACTGGGGCTCGGTGCAGTCCTGGGAGTTCGTCACCGTCCGGCGCACCGAGGGCCGCGTCGCCTCCTTCACCTCGATGTCCGGCCCCTCCCTCGACCACTTCGGCCACTGGATCCAGAGCCGCCTCCACCGCCCCACCCCCCGCCGGATCGGCCAGCTCCTCGGCCAGGGCGCCAGGTCCTGGTACGTGTACGCGCTGCACACCCCCGCCCTGCCCGAACTCGCCTGGCGCGGCCCGCTCGGCAAGGTCTGGCCGCGCATGCTGGAACGCGCCGAGAAGGTCCCCGCCGCCGGCTACCCGACCGCCTCGCTGCCCACCGACGCCGCCCACGGCACCTGGCTCTACCGGGACAACATCCGGGCCCGGCTGCGCCGACCACGCACCGACGCCTACGCACACGCGCCCGTGCAGCTCATCACGCCCCTCGGGGACGCCTTCCTCTCCGAGAAGCTCTACGACGGCCTGGAGCAGTGGGCACCCCAGCTCACCCGGCGCACCCTCCCCGCCAAGCACTGGGTCCCCCGCTCCCGCCCCGACCAGGTGTCCGCGTGGATCACGGAGTTCGTGACGTCCGTCGAAGGCGGCCGGACCCCCGTCCGGGCCACCGGGAAGCACGCCGACCGGTTCGGCGGACAACTCGTCCTCGTCACCGGCGCCGGCAGCGGCATCGGACGGGCCACCGCGTTCGCCTTCGCCGAGGCCGGCGCGCGCGTGGTCGCCGTCGACCGGGACGCCGAGTCCGCCGCCCGCACCGCCGAACTGTCCCGGCTGCTCGGCGCCCCCGAGGCCTGGGCGGAGACCGTCGACGTCTCCGACGAACAGGCCATGGAGGAGCTCGCCGCCAAGGTCGCCGCCGAGTACGGCGTGGTCGACGTCCTGGTCAACAACGCCGGCATCGGCCTCGGCGGCCCCTTCCTCGACACCACCACCGAGGACTGGAAGAAGGTCCTCGACGTCAACCTGTGGGGCGTCATCCACGGCTGCCGCCTCTTCGGCCGGCAGATGGCCGAGCGCGGACAGGGCGGCCACATCGTCAACACCGCCTCGGCGGCCGCCTACCAGCCCTCCCGCGCACTGTCCGCCTACGGCGCCTCCAAGGCCGCCGTCCTCATGCTCAGCGAGAGCCTGCGCGCGGAACTGGCGGGCCGGGGGATCGGTGTCTCGGCGATCTGCCCCGGCTTCGTCAACACCTCCATCACCTCCACCGCGCGCTTCGCTGGCGTCGACGCGGACGAGGAGAAACGACGCCAGAAACGCACGGCCCGCCTCTACGAGCTGCGCAACTACCCGCCCGAGAAGGTGGCCGACGCCGTCCTCAGAGCGGTCGTGCGCAACCAGGCCGTCGTACCGGTCACCCCCGAGGCCCGCGCCGCGCTCGCCCTGTCCCGGTGGGCGCCGAGGGCACTGCGGGCGATCGCACGGCTGGAGCCGCCGCGATGAGCCACCGCCACCGGATCGCCCCGCGCCGGGTGGCCGCCGGCTGGTCCCGCACCTCCCTGCACCGGATCCCCGGCGACCCCACCGCCACCCACAGCGTCCAGCACACGCACGTACCGGACCACTCGGCGGCGCAGCGGCTCGACACCGCCGACGGCCTCGACCACGCCGACGCCGACGCCGACGCCGACGCCGACGAGGTCATGCTCGGCCTGCTGCGCCGGCACGGCGCCGAGGAGGGCGAACACCGCGCGGTCGCCTCCGGCATGTACCAGCACTGCGGCGGCACCGGCGCACCCCGCTGCGCCCGCCGGGCCGCGGGCACGGCGGTGACGGCCCCGGTGATGCCGTACCTGTGGGTACGGGGAGCGGCCTGCTCGATGCGCCACGACCCGGAGTCGGCGGGACGGCCGTGCTGCTCCCGCAAGGAGCACGAGAAGACCGTACGCAAGGGTCTGCTGCCGTCCTGGAGGGAGCTGGGAGCGGTCGTACCGCGCTGCCTCAGACGGCCCTGCCGCCCCTCGCACGAGGGGTCGTCGAGCCGTGCGGTGGAGTACCTGAAGCGGTCACCGGCGGCGAAGGCGGCCTCGTGAGCGACAGCCCCGCCTACCGGATCGAGGACCTCGCCCACCTCAGCGGCACCACCGTCCGCACCATCCGCGCCTACCAGGACCGCGGACTGCTCCCCCGCCCCGAGCGCCGCGGCCGCGCCAACATCTACACCGACGCCCACCTCGCCCGGCTGCGGCAGATCTCCGACCTCCTCGACCGCGGCTACGGCCTGGCCTCCATCAAGGAGCTCCTGGAGGCCTACGACTCCGGTCGCGGCCTCGGCGGGATCCTCGGCCTGGTCGCCGAGGTCGACGGCCCCTGGACCGACGAGGAGACCGTCCGGGTCTCCCGTGCCGAACTGGACGCACGCTTCGGCGGCACCCCCGACGAGGCCGCGGTCGCCGAGGCGGTTGAGCTCGGCGTGCTGGAGCCGGTGCCGGGGGACGAGGACTCCTTCCTCGTGCCGAGCCCCCAAGAGCTCGCGGTGGCCGTCGAGTTGCACGCCGCAGGAGTGCCGCTTTCCGCGATCTCGTGCCATCTGCGGGAGTTGAGGGGCCAGGTCGAGCACATCGCCTGCCGTTTCCTGGAGTTCACCACCGAGCACGTCTTCGCCCGCTACCTCGAAGGACCGCACCGGCCGAGCGAATCCGACGCCGCCGAAGCGGCCGCACTCGTACGACGGCTGCGGCCTCTCGCGCAGCAGACCGTGGATGCCGAACTCGCGCGCGCGATGAGGGCGTTGGCGGTACAGCACCTACGGCAGCACCTCGGTTCGGGAGAGCCGCAGGAGGGGCGGCCCGTGTCACGTTCCGTGGCCGTCCCCGAGGAGACGATGCGGGCGGTGGAGGAGCTGGTTGGGGCGGAGCGGGTGGCGGAGTTCTTTGTGCTGGCGGCTGAACGGGAGGTGCGGGCACGGAAGTTGGATGCGCTCACGTCAAATGGGCGACCCCTGATCGATCTTGACGAAGTGGACTGACATGACAGGGAGTTGTCCACAGAAACCCCAAGTAGCCTGTGGATAACTACAGTTGGTTGTGGATCAAACATCGGCGCCAAAATCATTCGCGTGATTCACGTCTCTCCCGGCACCCTGGCGAGATGAATGAGAACAAGCCACGCGAGAGCGACGAGAGACGCACCGTGAAGGTGTCGAAGTACCTCTCGAAGCATCTGCGCCACCAACCGGAACGGATCGGGCTCACGCTCGACGAGGCCGGCTGGGTCGAGATCGACGCGCTGATCGCCGCGGCCGCCGCGCACGGCTTCCGTTTCACCCGCGACGAGCTGGACCACGTGGTCGCCGCCAACGACAAGCAGCGCTTCGCGGTCGAGGGCACCCGCATCCGCGCAAGCCAGGGCCACAGCATCGACGTCGACCTCGGCCTGCCGGCGGCGACCCCGCCGCCGTACCTCTACCACGGGACCGTGGGCCGCTTCCTGGACGCGATCCGCGCCGAGGGACTGCGCCCCATGAACCGGCACGACGTGCACCTGTCGGCCGACCGTGAGACCGCGACCCGGGTCGGTGCCCGCCGCGGCCGCCCCGTCGTGCTCTCCGTCGACGCGCAGGCCATGCACCGCGACGGCCACGTCTTCCACGTCAGCGCGAACGGGGTGTGGCTGACCCAGACCGTGCCACCGCGCTATCTGCGTTTTCCCCAGCCGCACTGAACCCGCTGGGAGATGATCGACGCCATGGATCACGGCAGGAACCACCTCCCCACCACCGAGGCCGCCGTCACCGCGCTCCGCGCCCTCGCCGCCGAGTACGGGCTCGCCATCGAGGTGACCCACGACATCGGCGCCGACCAGACCTCCCGCCGCAGCGCCGCGGGCGTCGGCGTCATCACCGACCCGGACGGCACCCTGCCCCACGAGGCGTACGTCGAACTCGGCGGCCGGCCGCAGGTGGATGTGCGCCTCTTCCCGGACGACGACGCCCTGATCACCGTCGACGGAGTCGAGTGCCCCGACGTCGCCCGCGACGACGTCCCCGCGTTCCTCCGCGCCCTCTACGACGGCCACGCGTGGGTGAAGGCACGGCGCTTCCCGCCCGGCCACTTCCTGATGGTGCCGCTGCCGGGTGACCGTGTACACAAGGAGTTCATCACGGTGGGCCTCAGCCCCTGGCTCAGCGGCCGCACACAGTGACCGTGAGTCACTGTTTCACGTGAAACACGGCCCGACGCATACGCTCGGACACATGAGTCTGCGCCTGAGCACCGTGATCCTCCCGTACCGCCGCTGGAACGAGGGGGGCCGCGAGGCATGGCAACGCGCGGAGCAGCTCGGCTTCCACACCGGGTACACCTACGACCATCTGTCCTGGCGCACCTTCCGCGACGGGCCCTGGTTCGGTGCCGTGCCCACCCTGACCGGTGCCGCGGGCGTCACCGACCGGATGCGCCTGGGCACCCTGGTGACCTCGCCGAACTTCCGCCACCCGGTGACCCTCGCCAAGGAACTGATCACCCTCGACGACATCTCCGGCGGCCGCGTCACCCTCGGCATCGGCGCGGGCGGCACCGGCTTCGACGCCACCGTGCTCGGCCAGGACCCGTGGAGCCCGCGTGAGCGCGCCGACCGGCTCGCGGAGTTCGTCCCGCTGCTCGACCGCCTGCTCAGCGAGGACTCCGTGTCCTACGACGGCGACTTCTACTCGGCGCACGAGGCCCGCAACCTCCCCGGCTGCGTCCAGCGGCCCCGGCTGCCCTTCGCCGTGGCCGCCACCGGGCCGCGCGGCCTGAAGCTCGCCGCACGCCACGGGCAGGCATGGGTGACCACCGGCGACCCGAAGCTGTACGAGAAAGGGACACCCGAGCAGTCCGTCCAGGCCCTCCGGGGCCAGATCGACAGGCTCTCCGACACCTGCGCGGCGCTCGGCCGGGACGTGAGGACCCTGGACAAGATCCTGCTCACCGGTTTCACCCCCGACCGCAGCAGTCCGCTGGACTCCCTCGACGCGTTCGTGGACTTCGCGGGCCGCCACCGGGAGCTCGGTTTCACGGAACTCGTGATCCACTGGCCGATCCCCGACTCGGTCTTCGCCGCCGACGAGAAGGTCTTCGAGCAGATCGCCATGGAGGCTCCGGCACAGGTGGGCTGAGACAGCGGCACCGGGACCTGTGAGGTACGCCCCGCGTCATCTATGTCTCACCTGTGCGGGCACCCGCACGGTCGTGCACGCATATGCGGGAGAATGAGCGGGTGACCTCAGCGACTCGACAGCCCGAGACCCCGGCCGCAGACATACCGCCGCGCCTGATCGCCACCGATCTCGACGGCACTCTGCTGCGCGACGACAAGTCGGTGTCCCCGCGCACGGTCGCGGCCCTCGCCGCCGCCGAGGAGGCCGGCATCGAGGTCTTCTTCGTCACCGGTCGCCCCGCCCGCTGGATGGATGTTGTCAGCGACCACGTCCATGGCCACGGCCTCGCCATCTGCGGCAACGGCGCCGCGGTGGTCGACCTGCACGGCGGCCCCGGCGCCCACCGGTTCGTGAAGGTGCGCGAGCTGGCCCGGCAGAACGCGCTGGACGCCGTGCGCCTGCTGCGCGAGGCGGCGCCCGGCACGGTGTACGCGGTGGAGCAGACGTACGGCTTCTACCAGGAGCCGGACTATCCCAAGCTGCACATGGAGATCCCGGACAACCTCGCCCCCGCCGAGGAACTGCTGGCCGAGGACGGCCCCGGTGCCGCCGAGCCGGTGCTGAAGATCCTCGCCTACCACCCCTCGATCGACCCGGACGCCTTCCTCACCCTCTCCCGCCTTGCCATCGGCGAGCGGGCCAACGTCACCCGGTCCAGTCCCAGCGCCCTGCTGGAGATCAGCGGGCCCGGTGTCTCCAAGGCCAGCACGCTCGCCCTGTGCTGTGCCGAGCGCGGCATCTCGCACGAGCAGGTCGTCGCCTTCGGGGACATGCCCAACGACATCGAGATGCTCACCTGGGCGGGACAGTCGTACGCGATGGGCAACGCCCACCCCGACGCGATCGCGGCCGCCTCAGGCCGGACCGTCGCCAACAACGAGGACGGGGTGGCCGTCGTGATCGAGCGCATGCTGGAGCGCATGTAGGAGCCGCGGCCCGGCCGAGGGACGCCGCGCGGCAAGTCCTGCCCGGTGTGCCGGCTCGCCCACCGCCTCTCGCCGCTGCCGAACCCGGCGGACAGCTCGTACGCCGCCACCGGAGTGACCCAGGTGCCCTCCGCCGCCGGCGACTGCTCCAGGCGCACGGCACCCCGGCACGAGCCGGCCGTCCTCAGCGCGCCGCCACCAGGAGCTCCGACTCCGCCTCCCGCTCGGCCATCCCCCGCAGCGGCCCCTCGGCACCCGCCAGCTCCCGGTAGGAACCACGCTGCACGATCCGGCCCTCGTCGAGTACGACCACCTCGTCCACCGACTCCAGTCCTGCCAGGCGGTGCGTGATGAGGAGTGTCGTACGGCCCGCGGTGGCGGCCAGCAGATCGGCGGTGAGCGCGTCGGCGGTGGGCAGGTCGAGATGTTCGGCTGGCTCGTCCAGCACGAGGACGGGGAAGTCGGCGAGCAGTGCCCGGGCCAGCGCGAGCCGCTGGCGCTGACCGCCGGACAGCCACGCCCCGTGCTCACCGACCAGGGTGTCCAGCCCGTCGGGAAGGCTCTCTGCCCAGTCGAGCAGGCGGGCCCGCCGCAGCGCGTCCCGCAGCTCCTCCTCGCTCGCGTCCTTCCTGGCGAGGAGGAGGTTCTCGCGCACCGAGCTGTCGAAGAGATGGGCGTCCTGGGCGCACAGCCCCACCAGCCGCCGTACGTCGTCGCTGGGCAGCCCGTAGGCGTCCACGCCGCCCAGGGTGTAGGTGCCGGCGTCCGCGTCCAGGAAGCGCAGCAGCACCTGTGCGAGCGTCGTCTTGCCGGAGCCGGAGGCGCCGACCACGGCGATCCTCCGGCCCTCCGCGAGGGTCAGGTCGAGGCCCGCGAGCGCGTCCCGGTCCTGGCCCGCATGCCGCGTGGTCACCCCCTTGAGGACGACGGGGAACGGCGAGGCGGGCGCCTGCCGGGCGTGCTCCGGCTCTCGAACCGGCACGGGCGCGTCCAGCACCTCGTGGACGCGCTCCGCGCTCCTGCGCACCCGCTGGCGGTACTGCACGGCGAGCGGCAGTCCGAGGACGGCCTCGAAGGCGGCCAGCGGGGTGAGGACGACGACGGCCATGGTGACCCCGCCGAGCCGGCCTGAGGCGACCGCCTGGGCGCCGACGAAGGCGGTCGCGGTGACGGTCAGGCCGCAGATCAGCGCGGTGAGGCCGTCACCGACTGCGGTGGCGGTGGCGGCGCGGGAGGCGATCCGGGTGAGGACGCCGTCGGCCCGCCGCGCCTCGGCGGTACGGGCGGGCAGGGCACCGGCGACGGTCAACTCGGCGGTCCCGGTGAGGAGATCGGTCACCCTGGTCGACAGTTCCCCGCGGGCGGGGGCGAGTCTGCGCTCGGCGCGGCGGGCCACGGCTCCCGTGACGAGGGGGACCCCGGCGCCGGCGGCCAGCAGGCCCAGGGCCAGCGCGGCACCCGCCTCCGGCAGCAGCCAGGCCGTGAAGCCCACGGAGGCCGCCGACACCACGACGGCAGCACCGGCGGGCAGCAGCCAGCGCAGCCAGTAGTCCTGGAGGGCGTCCACGTCGGAGACGAGCCGCGAGAGCAGATCACCCCGGCGGGCGGTGCGCAGACCGGCGGGCGCCAGCCGCTCCAGGCGCCGGTACACGGCGACCCGGGTGTCGGCGAGCATGCGCAGGACGGCGTCGTGCGACACCAGCCGCTCCGCGTACCGGAACACGGCCCGCCCGATCCCGAAGGCCCGGGTCGCCGTCACGGCCACCATCAGATACAGCACGGGCGGCTGCTGCGAGGCCCGCGAGATGAGCCACCCCGAGGTGGCCATCAGTCCCACGGCGCTGCCGAGGGCGAGGCTACCGAGCAGCAGCGCGAGCCCGAGCCGGCCCCGCCGGGGGCCCGACATGGCACGGACGCGGGCGAGGACACCGCGCGTCTCCGCTGCCCGCTCGATCGTTCCGGGCTCGGCCTGAACGCGGTCGCCCGGAACGGGGTCGCCGTCCTCCACCACGCGGGCCGTGGGCGTCCCGGCGGTGGCGTCCACAGGAGCCGGTGCCGCGGGCTCCGTGAGCCGCACCACCCGGTCCGCCACCCCGAGCAGCGCCGGCCGGTGCACCACCAGCAGCACGGTCCGCCCGGCCGCCAGCCGCCGTACGGCCGCCACGACCTCCGCCTCGGTCGCCCCGTCGAGCGCCGCCGTCGGCTCGTCCAGGAGCAGGACCGGCCGGTCCGCGAGGAACGCCCGGGCCAGCGCGAGCCGTTGCCGCTGCCCGGCGGAGAGACCGGCGCCGTCCTCGCCGAGCACGGTGTCGGCACCCAGCGGAAGCGCGTCGACGAACCCCAGCGCCCCCGCGTCCGCCAACGCCCGCCGCACCGCGGCCTCGTCGGCGTCGGGCCGTGCCAGCCGGACGTTCTCGGCGATCGTCCCCGCGAACAGGTGCGGCCGCTGCGGCACCCACGCGATGCGCGAGCGCCACTCCTCCAGGTCGGCCTCGGCAAGATCGGCTCCCCCGATCCGCACCCGCCCCTCGGCCGGCCGCACGAAGCCCAGCAGGACGTTCAGCAACGTCGACTTGCCCGCCCCGCTGGGCCCGACCAGTGTGACCGTCTCGCCGGGCGCGACCTCGAAGGACACGTCCGTGACGGCGTCCCCGGAGCGGCCGGGGTACCTGACCGTGACCCGCTCGAAGGCCAGCGCACCGGCGGGCACGGCGACCGTGCCCGATGCCGGCACCGGCGCCTCCAGCACCGAGAAGATCTCCTCGGCGGCCGCCAGCCCCTCCGCTGCCGCGTGATACTGCGCACCCACCTGCCGCAGGGGCAGGTACGCCTCCGGGGCCAGGATGAGGATGACCAGGCCGTCGTACAGGTCCATCTCACCGTGCACGAGACGCATCCCGATCGTCACGGCGACCAGCGCCACCGAGAGCGTCGACAGCAGTTCGAGCGCGAAGGAGGAGATGAAGGCGATCCGCAGGGTCCGCATGGTGGCCTGCCGGTACTCGGCGGTGATGCGCCGGATCGACTCGGCCTGCGCCTTGGCCCGGCCGAACACCTTCAGGGTCGGCAGCCCCGCGACGACGTCCAGGAAGTGACCCGACAAGCGGGACAGCAGCCGCCACTGTCGGTCCATCCTGGACTGCGTGGCCCAGCCGATCAGCACCATGAAGACCGGGATGAGGGGCAGGGTGCCGACGATGATGGCAGCCGAGACCCAGTCCTCGGTCACGATCCGCGTCAGCACCGCCACCGGTACGACCACCGCGAGGCCCAACTGCGGGAGGTAACGCGAGAAGTAGTCGTCGAGGGCGTCGACACCCCTGGTGGCCAGGGCGACCAGAGATCCCGTCCGTTGTCCGCTCAGCCACCCCGGCCCCAGCGCGGTGGCCCGCTCCAGCAAGCGTCCTCGCAGCTCTGACTTCACCGCCGCACTCGCCCGGTGCGCGGCCAGCTCGGTGAGCCACGAGACGAGCCCCCGGCCGACGGCGACAGCCGCCAACAGCAGCAGGGGAGTACGGAGTTCCGAGACCGCCAGACCGTGCTGGAACGCGCCGACCACGATCTCGGCGACGAGCATCGCCTGAGCGATGACCAGCAGGGCGCCGAGGACACCCAGGCCGACCACGGCCACCAGGAAGAGGCGGGTGGCCCGGGCGTAGCGGAGCAGACGCGGGTCGATCGGTTTCACGTGAAACACACCCTTTTCTCAAGGGGCACGTTTCACGTGAAACATGCCCCACCGGGCTCAATGCGCGGCTTCGGCAATGTGCTGGGTGCCGATCCGCTTGCGGAACACCCAGTAGGTCCAGCCCTGGTAGAGCAGGACGACCGGCGTGGCGATCCCCGCGCACCAGGTCATGATCTTCAGCGTGTACGGGCTCGACGAGGCGTTGGTGACCGTCAGGCTCCAGTCCGCGTCGAGCGAGGACGGCATGACGTTCGGGAAGAGCGTCAGGAAGAGCATGGCCACGGCGGCCACGATGGTGACACCCGACAGCGCGAACGACCATCCCTCACGGCCCGCATGGTTGGCCACCAGAGCGGCGACCAGCGCGGCCACGGCCACCACGAGCGCGACCAGGCTCTTGCCGTCACCGCTGTCGACCTGCGTCCACAGCAGGAAGACCGCTGCCAGCGCGGCCGCCGTGACACCGACCCGGGTCGCCAGCCTCCGTGCCCGCTCCCGGATCTCGCCGACCGTCTTCAGTGCCGTGAACACGGTCCCGTGGAAGGTGAACAGGGTCAGCGTCACCAGACCGCCGAGCAGGGCGTACGGGTTGAGCAGGTCCCAGAGGGAGCCGACGTACTCGAAGTTCCGGTCGATCTTCACCCCGTGCACGATGTTGCCGAAGGCCACGCCCCACAGGAACGCGGGGATGAGCGAGGTCCAGAAGATCGCGGTCTCCCAGTTGCGCTGCCAGTTCTCCTCGGGCCGCTTGGCCCGGTACTCGAAGGCGACACCCCGGACGATCAGGCAGACCAGGATGACCAGCAGCGGCAGGTAGAAGCCGGAGAAGAGCGTGGCGTACCAGTCGGGGAAGGCGGCGAAGGTCGCGCCGCCCGCCGTCAGCAGCCATACCTCGTTGCCGTCCCAGACCGGGCCGATGGTGTTGATCAGGACACGCTTCTCGGTCCGGTCACGGGCGAGCAGCTTGGTGAGGACACCGACTCCGAAGTCGAAGCCCTCCAGGAAGAAGTAGCCGGTCCACAGCACGGCGATGAGCACGAACCAGACGTCGTGAAGTTCCATGACTCGATCTCCCTCGGCCTAGTACGAGAAGGCCATCGGCTTGTCGGCGTCACGGGTGTCGCCGCCGATCTTCGTGGGCGGGTTGAGGTCGGCCTCGGTGAGCTCGGGCGGGCCGGCCTTGACGTACTTCACGAGCAGCTTGACCTCGACGACGGCGAGGATGGCGTACAGGGCCGTGAAGACGAGCATCGAGATGAGGACCTCGGCCTGGGAGACGCCGGGGGAGACCGCGTGCCGGGTTTGCAGGACGCCGTAGACGACCCACGGCTGGCGGCCCATCTCGGTGAAGATCCAGCCCCAGGAGTTGGCGATCAGAGGGAAGCCCAGGGTCCAGATCGCCACGAGCCAGTAGAGCCTGCCGAGCTTGGGGCTGAGGGCCTTGTTCTTGAACAGGACCAGGTGCGGTACCTCGTCCTCGCCGACCCTCAGGTGCTGGGGGAGCATGAACTTCTTGCGGGTCAGCCAGAGTCCGGCGAGGCCGATGGCGAAGGACGCCATGCCGAAGCCGATCATCCAGCGGAACGCCCAGAAGGTGACGGGGATGTTGGGCCGGTAGTCCCCCGGCCCGTACTTCTGCTGCTCGGCCTTGTTGACGTCGTTGATGCCGGGGATGTACGAGGTGAAGTCGTCGTTGGCGAGGAAGGACAGCAGGCCCGGGATCTCGATGGCCACGCTGTTGTGGCCCTTCTCCACATCGCCGTAGGCGAAGATCGAGAAGGGGGCCGATTCCTGGCCGTCCCACAGGGCCTCGGCGGCCGCCATCTTCATCGGCTGCTGCTTGAACATGACCTTGCCGAGCGTGTCGCCGCTGATCGCGGTGAGCATGCCGGCGACGACCACGGTCACCAGTCCGAGGCGCAGCGACGTCTTCATGACGGGGATGTGCTTCTTGCGGAACAGGTGGAAGGCCGCGATGCCGACCATGAAGGCGCCGCCGGTCAGGAAGGTGGCCGACAGGGTGTGGAAGACCTGGGCGAGCGTGGTGTTCTGGGTCAGCACCGCCCAGAAGTCGGTGAGTTCGGCGCGGCCCTTCTCCTTGTTGATCCGGTAGCCGACCGGGTGCTGCATCCACGAGTTGGCCGCGAGGATGAAGTACGCCGACAGGATCGTGCCGATCGAGACCATCCAGATGCAGGCCAGGTGGATCTTCTTGGGCAGCTTGTCCCAGCCGAAGATCCACAGGCCGATGAAGGTCGACTCGAAGAAGAAGGCGATCAGGGCCTCGAAGGCGAGCGGGGCACCGAAGACGTCGCCGACGAAGCGCGAGTAGTCGGACCAGTTCATGCCGAACTGGAACTCCTGCACGATGCCGGTGACCACGCCCATCGCGATGTTGATCAGGAAGAGCTTGCCCCAGAACTTGGTGGCCCTGAGGTACTTCTCGTTCTCCGTCCGCACCCATGCGGTCTGGAGGCCCGCCGTGAGGGCGGCCAGGGAGATCGTCAGGGGGACGAACAGGAAGTGGTAGACGGTGGTGATGCCGAACTGCCAGCGCGCCAGGGTCTCCGGCGCCAGAGCCAGGTCCACGTCGCCGCTCCTTACCTCACAGGCTTGTGGAACAAATGCTTGCAAAACGAAGCGCTTGTGAAAGCGTTCACATTCACAAGCAATTATGACGCATGGCAGTTCGACATGGGGTGGGTGGGGGGTCCCTGGGCGGGTCCGATAGGTCACATCTGTAAGGACCGATCGGCCCCTGGCGCACGGGAGGCCGGGGTTTCACGTGAAACCCCGGCCTCCCACAGACTCACTCGCCGCGCGTCACAGCTCCTTGCGGAAGCCCTCCGCCACCTTCAGAAAGATGTCGTTCGCCTCGGCCTCGCCGACCGTCACGCGCACACCCTCGCCCGCGAAGGGCCGTACGACCACACCGTGCTGCTCGCACGCGGCCGCGAAGTCGACCGTGCGCTCCCCCAGCCGCAGCCACACGAAGTTGGCCTGGGTCTCGGGCACGGTCCAGCCCTGTGCGCGCAGCCCCTCCACCACCCGGTTGCGCTCGCAGACCAGCGAGCCGACCCGGCCGAGGAGTTCGTCCTCGGCCCGCAGCGAGGCGATCGCCGCCTCCTGTGCGAGCTGGCTCACCCCGAAGGGCACCGCCGTCTTGCGCAGGGCCGCGGCCACCGGCTCGTGGGCGATCGCGAAGCCGACCCTGAGCCCCGCGAGGCCGTACGCCTTGGAGAAGGTCCGCAGCACACAGACGTTCGGCCGGGTGCGGTACAGCTCCACACCGTCCGGCACCTGCGGGTCGCGGATGAACTCGCGGTAGGCCTCGTCCAGCACCACCAGCACATCACTCGGCACCCGGTCGAGGAATCGTTCCAGCTCGGCCCGCCTGACGACCGTGCCCGTCGGGTTGTTGGGGTTGCAGACGAAGATCAGCCGGGTCCGGTCGGTGATCGCGTCGGCCATCGCGTCCAGGTCGTGCACATCGCCCGGCGTCAGCGGCACCCGTACCGAGGCGGCACCGCTGATCTGCGTGATGATCGGGTACGCCTCGAAGGACCGCCACGCGTAGATCACCTCGTCGCCCGGCCCCGAGGTCGCCTGGATCAACTGCTGGGCGACGCCGACCGAGCCCGTGCCGGTCGCCAGGTGGGAGAGCGGGACGCCGAAGCGCTCGGACAGCTCCTCCATCAGCCCTGTGCAGGCCATGTCCGGGTACCGGTTGAAGGAGGAGACCGCGGCCGTCACCGTCTCCAGCACACCCGGCAGCGGCGGATACGGGTTCTCGTTGGAGGACAGCTTGTAGGCCACCGGACCGCCGGCGGCGGCGGGCTTGCCCGGCTTGTACGTGGGAATACCCTCCAGCTCGGCGCGCAGCTTGGGGCTCGTCTCGCTCACCGCAGTCCTCCTCTGGACCACCGACACATGACCACCGGCACATGGCGGCCGACTCGGGCAGCCGGCTTCCAATACTGCTCACCTTATGAGGATTGGGCGCCGCTGCGTACAGGGGAGAGCCAACCTCATCCGCCCCACGGGCATCAGGGGCATCACCGTACGAAGGCAGACGAATCAAGGGGCGCGGTCACATATATCTATGCGCCGGTGGCTCGCGCCGTAGCGCGCGTCACCCGTGCAGGTGAGTTGAGACCTCTTCGAAACATCGGGGGCTTGGCAGGCCCATGCGTGCCGACGAGTTACGTAGTGCCATTGGATCAACTAACTGGCTTTGTTTCACAGGTAGTTGGTGGCAGATGACCTTGCAGAAACGTGCCTGTCAACGCGTGCATATGCGTCCGCCCCACCCCACCACATGAGCCCTACTATCGGCTCGCCATGACAGCAGCAGGGAAGCACCAGGTGAGCCGCGCGGAAACCTCACGTCGAGGCAGTCGGCCGGGCCGGGCGGGCATCAGAGACGTGGCCGCCGCCGCCGGAGTCTCCATCACGACCGTCTCCGACGCCCTGAACGGCAAGGGCAGGCTCCCGGACGCCACCCGCCGCCATGTCAGGGAGGTCGCCGACCGACTGGGCTACCGGCCCTCGGCCGCGGCCAGAACCCTCCGTACCGGCAAGTCGGGACTCATCGGCCTGACCGTGACCACGTACGGGGATGAACCTTTCACCTTCACCGAGTTCGCCTACTTCGCCGAGATGGCGCGGGCCGCCACCTCGGCCGCGCTCGCCCGCGGTTACGCCCTCGTCATCCTGCCTGCGACCTCCCGCCACGACGTGTGGTCGAACGTCGCCCTGGACGGCACGGTGGTCATCGACCCGTCCGACCAGGACCCGGTCGTCAGCGAACTGGTCCGGCAGGGACTGCCGGTCGTCTCCGACGGCCGCCCGGTCGGCGCGCTCCCGGTCACCGCCTGGGTCGACAACGACCACGAGGCCGCCGTCCTCGGCATCCTCGACCACCTGGCCGACGCCGGCGCCCGCCGCATCGGCCTGCTGACCGGGACGACGACGGACACGTACACCCATCTGTCGACCACCGCGTACCTGCGCTGGTGCGAGCGAGTGGGACAGGACCCGGTCTACGAGGCCTACCCGGCGCACGACCCGTGCGCGGGCGCCGTCGCCGCCGACCGGCTGCTCGCCCGCCCGGACCGGCCCGACGCCGTCTACGGCCTGTTCGACCCGAACGGCACGGACCTGCTGGCGGCCGCCCGCCGCTACGGGCTGCGCGTCCCGGACGACCTGCTCATCGTCTGCTGCAGCGAGTCCACCGTGTACGCCAGCACCGAACCGCCCGTCACCACGCTCTCCCTCAAGCCGCGTCGCATCGGCACAGCCGTGATCCAGCTCCTCATCGACGCCATCGAAGGGGTCGAGTCGGACCAGCCGGTCGAGCAGGTGATACCGACCGAGCTGATCGTGCGCACCTCCTCCCAGCGGCGGGCCCCGCGCACGACGGTCAGCCCGCCGCGGTCGCCCGAGGAGGAGTAGGGAGCCGGGAGGCTCGGGCTCGGGTCACGGCGAACCGGCGGGTCCGGTCGCCCCGGACGGGCCCGGCGGCGCGGCGGGGTGCACGGCGGGGCCGACTCACGGAGGCGGGGGCCGGCGGCACCGCACCCGCCGTCAACCCAGCGGGGCGACCTGCCGCCTCCCGCGTCGGTGACCCGATCCGCCGGCCTCCTGCCGAAGAGGAGCGTCACCCGGGGGTCGAAGCCCTGCCCAAACGGGGCGAATGCCGCGGTGAACAGGAGTCTTGCTCCGATTCACCACCCCTGGGTCATCACACGGCGCGATCCGCATTCCTATGATGGGCCCACGACACCGCGGGGCCGCTGCGACCAGGCAGTCCGAAGCGGTGCAGATGCGGCGCGATGGTGGAGGGGTCTGATGACTCAGGGGGCCGGTCAGGGACCCGAGGTGGAGCGCACGGCGGTGCTGCGCGACTTCCGGGTGCCCGCGTACGTCAACGAGACCGGTCCGTACGGCCACAGCACGCACCCCGGGGACGTCGTCCCGGCCCACGAGGAGGCCTACCCCGAGGGGTACACCCCCACCGAGCAGGACCTGCCCGTCATCGACCCCGGCGACGGGCTCCAGGCGGCCGCCGACCCCGCCGAGCAGGCGGCGGACGGTCCCGGTCCGCTGTTCGTCGTCGGCGACGTCCACGGCTACCTCGACGAACTGATGGCCGCACTCCACGAGAAGGGCCTGGTCGACGCCGCGGGCAACTGGTGCGCGGGCACCGCCCGGCTGTGGTTCCTCGGCGACTTCACCGACCGCGGCCCAGACGGCATCGGCGTCATCGACCTCGTGATGCGGCTGTCCGCGGAGGCCGCGGCGGCGGGCGGCTACTGCAAGGCCCTCATGGGCAACCACGAGCTGCTGCTCATCGGCGCCAAGCGGTTCGGCGACACCCCCGTCAACTCCGGCGCCGGCACCGCCACCTTCCAGGCGGCCTGGCTGCTCAACGGCGGGCAGAAGACCGACATGGACCGCCTCCAGGACCACCACCTGCAGTGGATGGCCCGACTCGACGCCGTCGAGGAGGTCGACGGCCATCTGCTCGTGCACTCCGACACCACCGCCTACCTCGACTACGGCGACTCGATCGAGGCGGTCAACGACACCGTCCGCGAGACCCTCACACGCAATGACGCGGACGAGGTGTGGGACCTGTTCCGCAAGTTCACCAAGCGCTTCTCCTTCCGCGACGAAGGCGGCGCCGACCATGTGCGCTCCCTGCTCGCCACGTACGGCGGCAGCCGCATCGTCCACGGCCACAGCCCGATCCCCTATCTGCTCGGCGAAGTGGGCTCGGAGGACGACAAGGAGGAATCCGGTCCGCTCGTCGAGGGACCGCACGTCTACGCCGACGGACTGGCCATCGCCATGGACGGCGGAGTGACCATGGCCGGAAAACTGCTGGTCCAGCAACTGCCCCTGGATATCTGAACCTTCACCGGGCAGACCTTCCCCCAGGACGGACCGACCGTCTGCCGCGCAGGCCAGAGGCCAATTTCTGGAAACCCCCTGTCACCCTGTGCCGAGACCGCTCTACCATCTGCTTATCCGTAGCAGGCTCCCCTCCGTTTCTGCCCGACGGCTCGTTGGCATGCGAGCCCCAAGCCCTACGGAGCATCGGGGGATGCACATGAACAGCGTTCCGCAGCACCTGCACAGCGAGGACCGCCAGGACTACGAGCGGATCCTCGATGAGGCGCTGCGCTCCGCACCACACCGTCCCGAACTGGCCGCGGTCGGACAGCGGCTGAATCCCGAACAGCTGCGCACCATGGCGCTCAACGCGACCGCGCTCATCACGGCGGCCGCGGCGACCGAGTACCAGCACTACGTGAAGGTCCGCGAGGAACAGCGCCGCCCCGCGACGCCGTCCAGCCTGTCGTCCGCGCACGAACCCGGTCCCGCCGACTCGGGCACGGGTGCGATGGGGCTCGCCACCACCATGGGAGAGGTCGCCGAGACCGCCGGTGCGGGCGCCGTCGCCGTCGCCGCCGTCCTGACGCCCGTCCTCGCCGGAACAGCCGCGGCGATCTTCCTGCTCGTGGGCTACATACTCCAGATGCTCAGCCCCCCGCCGGCGTTCGCCCACGCCATGATCACCATCGGATGGGTCTTCGGCGCCCTGACCGCGGCCGCGATCCTTGTCGCCGCCGTCGGTCTGCTGATCACCGCACTGCGCAACCGGCCCTCGCCGGACGCGGGGTACGGCGAACTGAGCGAGGAGGTGGCACGGGCCAGAGACGCCTGGCGCGAAGCCCTGCTGGAACGTGGCCTCCTCCCCTTCCTCAGGGAGGCCCTGGCCGATCCCGGCACCGCCGCCGCACTGCATCACACGGCACCGCCCGCACCGACCAGCCGGATGCCCAGCCTCGGCTACGACCGCCCGGGCTTCAGCAGTCCGGACGACGGGGCCTCCGGTGCCCGCCCGAGCTTCACCAGCCCGGACTACACCAGCCCGGACTTCGGGGGGCCGGAACACCAGCCGGAGTGACACCCGGCACCGCCCCTCGGCTTGCGCCCCCACCACGGGGAGCGCAAGCCGAAGACCCGGCCGCGGGCCGCCCGCCGACGGTCCGCCTCCGTCAGTCGGCGATCGGCAGATAGACGCGGTTGCCCGCCGCCGCGAACTCCTTCGACTTCTGGGCCATGCCCTCCTCGATCTCCTCCTGGCTGTCGCCGTGACGGCGGCGGATGTCCTGGGAGATCTTCATCGAGCAGAACTTCGGCCCGCACATGGAGCAGAAGTGAGCCGTCTTGGCCGGCTCGGCCGGGAGGGTCTCGTCGTGGAACTCCCGGGCCGTGTCGGGGTCGAGGGCCAGGTTGAACTGGTCCTCCCAGCGGAACTCGAAGCGGGCGTCGGAGAGGGCGTCGTCCCACTCCTGGGCGCCCGGGTGCCCCTTGGCGAGGTCGGCCGCGTGGGCGGCGATCTTGTAGGTGATGACCCCCGTCTTGACGTCGTCCCTATTGGGCAGGCCCAGGTGCTCCTTGGGCGTGACGTAGCAGAGCATCGCGGTGCCCCACCAGGCGATCATCGCGGCACCGATGCCGGAGGTGATGTGGTCGTAGGCCGGCGCGACGTCGGTGGTCAGCGGGCCGAGCGTATAGAACGGAGCTTCATCGCAGATCTCCTGCTGAAGGTCGATGTTCTCCTTGATCTTGTGCATCGGGACGTGTCCCGGGCCCTCGATCATGGTCTGTACGTTGAAACGCTTCGCGATCCGGTTGAGTTCCCCGAGCGTGCGCAACTCCGCGAACTGCGCCTCGTCGTTGGCGTCCGCGATCGAGCCGGGCCGGAGGCCGTCGCCTAGCGAGTACGTGACGTCGTAGGTGGCGAGGATCTCGCACAGCTCCTCGAAGTTCTCGTACAGGAACGACTCCTTGTGGTGCGCCAGGCACCACGCCGCCATGATCGAGCCCCCGCGCGAGACGATGCCCGTCTTGCGGTTCGCGGTCAGCGGTACGTACGGCAGGCGCACGCCCGCGTGGACCGTCATGTAGTCCACACCCTGCTCGGCCTGCTCGATCACCGTGTCCTTGTAGATCTCCCAGGTCAGCTCCTCGGCACGGCCGTCGACCTTCTCCAGCGCCTGGTAGAGCGGCACCGTGCCGATGGGGACGGGGGAGTTGCGCAGCACCCACTCGCGAGTGGTGTGGATGTTGCGGCCGGTGGACAGGTCCATGACCGTGTCGGCGCCCCATCGGGTCGCCCAGGTCATCTTCTCGACCTCCTCCTCGATGGAGGACGTCACGGCCGAGTTGCCGATGTTGGCGTTGACCTTCACCAGGAAACGCTTGCCGATGATCATCGGCTCGATCTCCGGGTGGTTGACGTTCGCTGGCAGGACCGCGCGTCCCGCCGCGATCTCCTCGCGGACGACCTCGGGCTCGACGTTCTCCCGGATGGCGACGTACTCCATCTCGGGGGTGATCTCGCCGCGGCGGGCGTACGCGAGCTGGGTGACCGCCTGGCCGTCACGGCTGCGGCGCGGCTGGCGCGACCGCCCCGGGAAGACCGCGTCGAGGTTGCGGAGGCCGCCCCGGGGTGAGGTGTGCTTGATCCCGTCGTCCTCGGGCCGCACGGGTCGACCCTCGTACTCCTCGGTGTCCCCGCGGGCGATGATCCAGTTCTCCCGCAGCGGCGCGAGGCCCCGGCGGACGTCCGTGTCGGTGAGCGGATCGGTGTACGGGCCCGACGTGTCGTACAGCGTGACCGACTGCCCGTTGGTGAGGTGCACCTGGCGGACCGGCACCCGCAGATCGGGGCGCGAGCCCTCGATGTACGCCTTGTGCCAGCCGATGGACTTCCCGGCCTCCGTGTCGAGCTGGTCGGAGGCAGGCGTGCGCGCGTCCTTGATGGTCATGAGACCTACTCCCTACGCCGGCATTACCCGGTAACAGGTTCGGCGGTCGACGCAGCCATTTCCGTCCGCCGACGTTTCGTGGGGAACGTCACTTGCTTGAAATGAAGTTCCACGTGAAACATCGCTGGGACGGAGGTCAGCGCCCTCTCAGCCCGGTGCTCCGAGCTCCCGCGTGTACAAAGGTGGCTCCACGCTAGCGTCAATTCGGGCGCGGTGAACAGAGGGCCCCTGTCGTTCTTGCGATGATCGGTCGGTGACCACGACGCATCAGTCCCCTTACCCGCCTCCCGAGCCGCCGCGTCGGCCCGGCTCCGGAAACGGCCCTGGGCACGGGCCGGGACATGGACCTGAGCACGGGCCCGGGCATGGTCCTGGCACTGGCTCCCGTGGCAGTTTCGGAGGCGCTGAGGGCAGCGGAGCCAGCGGCGGCAGCGGCAGCGGCAGCGGCAGCGGCAGCGGCAGCGGCGGAACGGCCGGGGCCGGTGGCTGGCACGAGCATGAGCATGAGCATGAGCGTGGTGGCGGGCAGGGCGGCAGTCAGGGGCGGGGTTACGGCCAGGGGCAGGGTTACGGCCAGGGTCAGGGGCAGAGTCACGGTCAGCGTCCGGGTGCGGCTTTTGGCGGCCAGGGCAGTGGTGGGGCTGGTGGCGGACACGGGCAGGGTCCCGGAGACACGCACGGGTACGGTCCGGGGGCAGGACGCGGTTACGTTCCAGGGGGCGGGCGCGGGCCCGGTGACGGGCACGGGTCGGGCGACGGACACGGTTCGGTCGACGGACACGGGAGTGGACCCGGTTCCGGTGGTGGCGGGCACGGTCACTCGCACAGTCACAGTCATGGACCGGCGGCTCCCGTCTCCAAGCACCTGCGCAAGGTCATCGCGGCGATCCTCATCCCGTTCGGCATGGCAGTGGTGGTGGGGCTTGTTGTGCTCTGGCCCGGAGGCGCCCCGGCACACGAACGCACCGGAGTCGGATTCGACCGGCAGACGCAGCAGGCCACCGTCAGCAAGGTCGTCAGCGTCGACTGCAAGTCGGTGAACGCCTCAGGGGAGACCCCGACCGGGGACACCTCCACCGCCGAGGGCTCCTCCGCAGAGCAACAGGCGAACGGCACCTGCAAGAAGGCCACGATCCGGGTCGACACCGGCAAGGACAAGGGCCGCACCTTCACGGAGATCGTCCAGCCGGACCAGTCCCGG
The DNA here is from genome assembly GCF_044756385.1 of Streptomyces sp. NPDC091972. Classification (NCBI taxonomy): domain Bacteria; kingdom Bacillati; phylum Actinomycetota; class Actinomycetes; order Kitasatosporales; family Streptomycetaceae; genus Streptomyces; species Streptomyces sp. NPDC091972. The sequence continues at coordinate 103,460 of NZ_JBIVSV010000005.1, forward strand.
CAGTTGCACGAGGGCCAGAAGGTCGTGGTCGCGTACGAGCCCTCCGCGCCCAGGGACTTGCAGTACTCGGTGACCGACGTGAGCCGCCGCTTCCCGATGGGGCTGCTCGCCGGCGTCTTCGCGCTCGCCGTCGTGGTCGTCGGGCGGCTGCGCGGGGTCATGGCGCTGGTCGCGCTGGCCATCAGCTTCATGGTGCTGAACTTCTTCATCCTGCCCGCGATCCTCCAGGGCTCGAACCCGCTGCTCGTGGCGGTGATCGGGTCGAGCGCCATCATGCTGATCGCCCTCTACATGTGCCACGGCCTGTCGGCGCGTACCTCCGTGGCGGTACTGGGGACGCTCATCTCACTGGTGCTGATCGGCATCCTGGGCTCGCAGTTCATCGGCTGGGCGGCGCTGACGGGCAACACGGACGACAACACTGGGCTCATCCACGGGCTGTACCCGGCGATCGACATGAGCGGTCTGCTGCTCGCCGGCGTCATCATCGGCTCGCTCGGTGTCCTCGACGACGTGACGGTCACCCAGACGTCGGCGGTCTGGGAGCTGCACGAGGCCAACCCGACGATGGGCTGGCGCGGGCTGTACCGCGCCGGAATCCGGATCGGCCGCGACCACATCGCATCCGTCGTCAACACCCTGGTCCTCGCCTACGCCGGTGCCGCGCTGCCGCTGCTGCTGCTGTTCTCCATCGCGCAGTCCAGCGTGGGGACCGTCGCCAACAGCGAACTGGTGGCGGAGGAGATCGTGCGCACCTTGGTCGGCTCGATCGGCCTCGTCGCCTCGGTACCGGTCACCACGGCCCTCGCCGCCCTGGTGGTCTCGGCCGACCGACCCGGAGCGGGAACGGAGACGGCGGGGACGTCCGTGCCCGTACCGGCGACGAGTGCGAGCGCGGGCACGGCCGACAGTCGGCCGGCCGCGGGATGGGGTGGCGGAAAGGGACGACGGCGCAGGCGCTGAGTCCCGTTGCCCCGGCATGGCGGCGCAGGCGCTGAGCTCGGTGCCCCGGCATGGCGGCGCTGGCGTGGGGACCTTCTGCCGCGGCGGCGCCGACGTTCAGCAGAAGCGTTCCTGCACCCTCCCCTCCCGCGCTGAAGCGTTACGTCCTCACGTTGCCCGGGAAGTCAGCCGGCGCTCTGCTCCTCCGCCAGGATCCGGTCCAGCGCCTCGTCGAGATGTGTGTCGAAATCGGCCAGCGCGGCCTCCTGGCCCAGCGGCACCAGCTTGTCGGTGCGATCGAGGAACGCGATGACCGGCGCCGTCGACGAACGGAACAGGGCCTGGTCACCGCCGACCTGCAGTCTGATCAGGACGTCACCCAGCAGGTCGGGGCCGGCGGGCGAGACCCGCACATCGCCCTCCCCGCAGGGGCGCCCCACCCCGTCGATCAGCAGCTCACGACCAAAAGCCCAGGTCACCGGGGCATCGCCCGGGAGATGGAAGGTCAGCCGCACCGCATAGGGATCGCAGGCCTCGTAGCGCAGTTCCACCGGAATGCGAAAGGAGAGCTCCTCCGACACGAGGAAGCTCATCATGACCTCTGCCTGTACGGACTCGCGCATCGCTTACCCCGTCATCTGCCTTTGTCGGCCGGAAATGATCCCTCTGACACTGGAGGCATCTTGCTGAACGTGTACGACAGATCACAAGGAGTGAGTTTTCAGATACTGATAGAGATCGCCAGTGACCCCATCAAGCGACCGATTTCTTCTTGTAGTTGCTGGGTGGCGGCCATCAACCGGTCCGCCTGATGGACGGGCATGGAGATGGCCATCGTTGCCGCAGCGTTACCCACCGTGATCGGAATCGCCGCGCACACCGTCCCCAGCGCGTACTCCTGACGCTCGATCACCGGCCCCATGCGCGCGGTCCGTTCGAGACGCCGGAGCAGGCTGTGGCCGTCGCGCACGGTGTACGGCGTGATGGACTGCACCGGGTACCGGTCGAGGTGGTCGCGCCGGGCCTCGTCGTCGAGCTGGGCGAGCAGACACTGCCCGATGGCGTGCGCGTGCCCGGTCTCACGGAAGTCGGCCCACTCCTCGACCGCCGGGCTCCCGGGACTGTCGGATACGCAGAGGACCTCGATCTCGCCGTCCCGGTACTGCGCGTAGTACACCGGTACGCCGATCAGGTCGCGCCAGTGCGCGAGCGCCTCGACGACGGTGCTGCGACGTTTCTGCTCGGCTCCGCTGCTGCTCAGGCGCACGGCTGCGTCCCCGAGGAAGAACAGGCCCTTGTCGCGGCGCAGATAGCCCTCGTGCACGAGGGTGCGCAGCAGGTGGTACGCCGTGGGGAGCGCCAGCCCGGTCTCGCGGGCGAGCTGCTTGGCGGGGGCTCCCTGCACGTGCTGTGCGACGGCTTCGAGCAGGCGCATCGCACGCTGGACGGACCCGATCAGGGTGGCGGAGTGGGCCTGTTCGGGAGCTTCGGAGGAGGCCGCCGCGTGCCGCTGGAGGGGAGCTGTCGGCCGTAGGGAAGCGGAGGGCTGCACGGGGGCCGACGCCCGCGCAGGGGTCGCGGACCGGCCGGGGGTGGTTGGCCGGCCGAGTTCGGGTGACCGGTCGGAAGCGGGGGGCTGGCCGGAAGCTGATGACTGGCCATGAATGGATGACCGGCCGGGAGTGGGTGAGCTGGGAGCGGATGACTGGCCGCTGCGTGCTGATCCCTGCCCCGGAGTTGCGGACCGTCCCGGAGGCGTCGGCGGAGGGGGAGCTTCCCGCTGGTCTTGAGCCACGGGCAGGGCGGGTGCGGCAGGGAGGACGGGGTCCCTGGGCAGGGCGGGGGCGACGGGAACGACGGGATCCCCGGGCCGAACGGGCGCCTCGGCCTGAGCTGAGCCGGCCGACCCCCCGGGAGACGTCGGCCGTCCCCCGGCCGTTGACCGTCCCGAAGCCGTCGGCTGGGTCGGAGCCGTCGGCTGTGCAGGGGGCGTCGTCGAGCGGGCGTCGGTCTGTGCGGGTGCGGTGTCAACCGTGGCCAAGGGGCTCTCCCGGAGCGCGAGGGGCAGCCCGTGCGGGGAACACGGGAGGGGGTGTACTCCGCTCGCGGGGTCGTCCCCGCGTCGAGTTCCGGACTTTAACGGTCCGCCACCGCTCGTATACGGCCCGTACGGGAAACTTCCCTCCCCCGAGGGAACGAGGGATTCCTGTTACCGCTCGTCCCGCCCGCTGCGGACGCTCACCAGTCGCTGCGCGACGAGGAGCTCGACATGAACTTCCGTACGACGTAGACGAGTCCGCCGACCAGGGCCACGAAGACCAGCAGCTTGAAGAGCAGGCCGATGACGAAACCGACGACCGTGGCTATCAGTCCGCCGAACACCACCAGGGCGATGACCGGCACCGCGACCCACTTCACCCACCACGGCAGCCCCGCGAAGATCGCTCCCATCGCACTCAACCTCTCTGCAGTCCGGCACCGTCCGGTCCCTCTGGTACCGGATCCACCAATGTCCTGCACCCGATGCTAGGGCCGTGAGGTGCCGCCGCGGGGGCCTCGCAGCCCTTGTCCTCCCCTGACTGATCCCCTAGGGAACCCCGAGGCCACAGGTCAGCTCTCCGGGGGAGAGAACACCACCATCACCCTGAGGTCCTCGCTGATGTGGTGGAACTTGTGGGCGACCCCGGCCGGCACGTACACCACGCTGCCGCGCGCCACCTGGGTCGTCTCCATGCCCACGGTGATCGCGGCGCGGCCGCTGACCACGAAGTAGACCTCGTCCTGGTTGTGCGGCTGCTGCGGGTCCTGCGCGCCCGCGTCGAGTGCGTACAGGCCGACCGACATGTTCCGCTCCCGCAGGAACTGGAGGTAGGCGCCGTCGTTGGCGGCGCGCTCCGCCTCCAGTTCGTCCAACCGGAATGCCTTCATCGACTAAGTCCGCCCTCGTCAGTGCCCGTGCCCGATCTCTTCTGTCACGATCAGACACATGAAGAATTTCCTAGTCAAGACGATCGCCAACGCGGGTGCTCTGGCGGTCGCCGTCTGGCTGCTCGACAAGATCACCCTGACCGGTGGCAGCACCGGCAAGAAGGTCTGGACGCTGATTCTCGTCGCCCTGGTCTTCGGCCTGGTGAACTGGCTGGTCAAGCCGGTCGTGAAGGTCCTGACCTTCCCCCTGTTCATCCTGACGCTCGGCCTGTTCACGCTGGTCGTCAACGCACTGATGCTGCTGCTGACCTCGTGGCTGGCCGACGTGCTCGACCTGAGCTTCCACGTCGAGGGGTTCTGGACCGCCGTCCTGGGCGGCCTGATCATCTCGATCGTCTCCTGGGCCCTGCACATCGTCCTGCCCGACGAGGACTGAGGAGGCATGACCTACCGCGTCTGTTTCGTCTGCACGGGCAACATCTGCCGTTCCCCGATGGCCGAGTCGGTCTTCCGCGCCCGCGCGGCGGAAGCCGGTCTGGACGGCCTGGTCGAGGTCGAAAGCGCCGGTACGGACGGCTGGCACGAGGGCGACGGCGCGGACCCGCGCACCGTGTCCGTCCTGGAGGAGCACGGCTACGACGGCGCCCACACGGCCCGGCGGTTCCAGCCCTCCTGGTTCTCCCGCCTGGACCTCGTCGTCGCCCTCGACGCCAGCCACCTCAAGACCCTGCGACGCCTCGCGCCCACCCCGGAGGACGCCGGAAAGGTGCGGCTGCTGCGTTCGTACGACCCCGCCGCGGGCGCCGACCTCGACGTTCCGGACCCTTACTACGGGGGCCTCGACGGCTTCGAGGAGTGCCTTGAGATGGTGGAGGCGGCGAGCGAGGGTCTGCTCGCCGAGGTACGTGAGCTGACGAGAGGACGGGTGGCATGAGCGACAGGGCTGCGGACCAGGGGGAGGGCACGCGCGCGGTGCGGGCCGGACTCCCCGAGGCGGTCAAGAACGAACCGACCCTGCCCGGTCCGGCCTTCGCCGCCCACTTCCACCTGCCCGGCGAGGTCGACGGCCCGTACACCTACGGCCGCGACACCAACCCGAGCTGGAGCCTGCTGGAGCGCGCCATCGGCGAACTGGAGGCGCCCGGCCAGGACGGCGTGGAGACGCTGGTCTTCGCCTCGGGCATGGCCGCCATCTCCGCCGCGCTCTTCTCGCAACTGCGCGCCGGGGACACGGTCGTCCTGCCCAGCGACGGCTACCAGGTGCTGCCCCTGATCCGCGCCCAGCTGGAGGCGTACGGCATCGAGGTGCGCACCGCTCCGACCGGCGGCGACGCCCAGCTCGACGTCCTCGACGGCGCGCGGCTGCTGTGGATCGAGAGCCCCTCCAACCCCGGCCTCGACGTGTGCGACATCCGGCGGCTGGTCGAGGCGGCACACGCGCGTGGTGCGCTCGTCGCCGTAGACAACACGCTCGCCACACCGCTCGGACAGCGGCCGCTGGAGCTCGGCGCGGACTTCTCCGTCGCCAGCGGCACCAAGCAGCTCACGGGCCACGGAGACGTCCTCCTCGGGTACGTCACGGGCCGCGAGGGCGAGGCCATGGACGCCGTCCGCCGCTGGCGGAAGATCGTCGGCGCGATCGCGGGGCCGATGGAGGCCTGGCTCGCGCATCGCTCGATCGCCACGCTCCAGATGCGCGTCGACCGGCAGAACGCGACCGCGCTCGTGCTCGCCCGGGCACTGCGGGAACGGCCCGAGGTGACGGGCCTGCGCTACCCCGGCCTGCCCGACGACCCCTCGCACAAGATCGCGTCGCAGCAGATGCGCCGGTACGGATGCGTGGTCTCCTTCACGCTGCCCACGCGCGCGCGTGCCGACCGTTTCCTCGACGCACTGCGGCTCGTCGACGACGCGACGAGCTTCGGCGGGGTGCGCTCCACGGCCGAGCGGCGCGGGCGCTGGGGCGGGGACGACGTGCCGGAGGGCTTCATCCGCTTCTCGGTCGGGGCGGAGGATCCCGAGGACCTGGTGGCGGATGTGCTGCGTGCGCTGGACGAGTCGGCCGACTGACCGTTCCAGCAGAGTCCTCACGGACTCACGGATGCACAACCATGCACGGCTACGCACAACGGACGGTCCGAGCCTCCCCCCTCGTGGCTCGGACCGCCCCGGTTCCGCGCGCGAAGAACCGCGCGACCAAGGCTAGTTGACTCTCTGTCAGTGTCCAATCACAGTAGCGACAGAGACCTATCGACATATTTATAGTTGGGCCCCTGCTCCCGGGCCGGAACTGGAGCGGGAAGGGGACGTCACCATGGACCTGGCCTTGCTGCGCACCTTCGTGACGGTGCACCGGGCCGGTTCCTTCACCCGCGCCGCCGCCCTGCTCGGCCTGTCGCAGCCGGCCGTCACCTCCCAGATCCGCACCCTGGAACGGCAGCTGGGACGTCCCCTGTTCTTACGGCAGGCCCGCGGCGTGACCCCCACGACCATCGGCGACGAACTCGCCCACAAGGCCGCGCCTCACCTCGACGCCCTGGTGGAGATCACCGAGACGGGACTCGACGACGAGTCGTCCCTGCGCACACTGCATCTGGCCGGACCTCCCGAGTTCACCGCCGAGCGGGCGCTGCCCGCACTCACTGAGCTGACCGGCGAGGACGGGCAGGGCTTCGCGCTACGGGCCTCCTTCGGGAACGCCGAGGAGACCCTGGAGGGCCTGGCCGCCGGGCATCACGATCTGGCCATCAGCACGGCCCGTCCTCGGGGCGCGCTGCTCACCGCGAGCACGCTCTGCGACGAGGAGCACGTCCTGGTCGCCGCCCCGGACTGGGCCGGCCACCTCGGGCCGGAGAAGACGGTCGGCACCCGTCCCACAGACAAACGGGCCCCCGCGTTCGAGGACGTCCCCGTGATCGAGGTGCACGAGTCGCTCCCCTTCGTCTCGCGCTACTGGGCCTCCGTCTTCGATTCCCGCCCCGCCGCACCGGGCACCGTCGTCGTCCCCGATCTGCGTGCCGTCCTCGCCTGCGCCATCGCGGGCGCCGGGCTCGCGGTGCTGCCGCGCTATCTGTGCGCGGCCGCTCTGGAGCGCGGTGACGTCGTCGCGCTGCACGAGCCCGCGGTGCCCCCGCTGCGGACCTACTTCCTGGTGGTCCGCACCGGAACACTGGCCATGCCTCATGTCGCACGGGCACACGAATGGCTGCTGAGGGCGGCCGTCGACTGGTGTTGAGCTGCGATGTCGCGTCCTTCACCCCGTGAGCTCAGCCGGTGACACCGGGCGATGTTTCACGTGGAACCATCCGGGCCACATACCCCCCATGACCGTCCGACCCGTGGTCAAGCGCACCGCCCGTGCCGTCCTCCTCGACGGCGATGATCTGATCCTGATCAAGCGCACCAAACCCGGCATGGATCCTTACTGGCTGACTCCCGGCGGAGGAGTCGAGCCGACCGACACGACCGTCGTCGACGCTCTGCACCGCGAGGTGTACGAGGAACTCGGCGCCAAGATCACCGATGTGGTCCCCTGCTTCGTGGACACCGTCGAGCACATCGGCGACGACGGTGGCGCGACCGGAGTGAAGGTGCAGCACTTCTTCGTCTGCCACCTGGAATCGATGGACCCGTCCCTGCGTCACGGCCCCGAAGTGGACGAGCCCGTCGGGGAGTACGAGATCGTCCGGGTGCCGTTCACCCGCGTGGGGATCGCCTCCGTCCACCTGGTCCCGCTGTCCCTGCGCCACTATCTGGACGGCAACATCGAGGGCGTACGGGCGATGCACGCACCGGACCTGGGCTGACCTCTCCGCGGGTCACTGGGCCACGACGAGTTCCTCCACGGAGTCGTGGCGTATGCGTTCCGACGGGATTCCGATGGATGTGAGCGTGTCCACACCGTTGCGGATCATGCCGGGCGGACCCGAGAGATAGGCGTCGTACTCGTGCCAGGGACCGTACGCGCGTACGGCGTCCGGGAGCCGACGACGGGCCTGCCGGTCGACGACGGCCCGTACCGACAGCCACGGGTGGGACTGCTGGAGCCTGAGCATCGTGTCGATGTCGTACAGGTCGTGATCGGTGCGGGCTCCGTAGAAGACCTCGACGGAGCGCCGTGCGCCGTGTTCCGCCAGGTCCTCGACCAGCGCCTTGATCGGAGCTATGCCGGTACCGCCACCCAGACAGAGCAACCCGCTGTCGGTGGTGTGGTCCACGGTCATGGACCCGGTGGGCGGACCGAGCCGGATGGTGTCGCCGGGGCGGGCCCGGTGCACCAGGACGTTGGAGACCCAGCCCGCGGGCACGGCTTTCACGTGGAACGACAGCAGTCCGTCCGAGCGGGGCGCCGAGGCGAACGAGTAGTGCCGCCAGATACGCGGCCACCACGGCGTCTCCAGGCTCGTGTACTGGCCGGCCAGGAACGGATAGGGCTGATCGGGCCGGACGGTGACAACGGCGACGTCCGGGGTCCTCAGCTCGTGCGCCACGACCTCTGCGTGCCACCAGGCCGGGGCGCGCCGTTCGTCCGCGGCCGCCGCGTCGATCATCACCTGCGAGATCGTCGTGTACGCCCGGACCCAGGCCGCTTCGGTCTCCGTATCCCAACTGGCGGAGGCGTACCTGCTCAGCGCTCCGATGAGGCACTCCCCGACCGCCGGATAGTGCTCGGCGCGGGTCCCGTACTTGCGGTGGCCGCGCCCCAGGTTCTGTAGGTAGGCCACCAGGGCTGGGGTGTCGTCGATGTGCTCGGCGGCCGTCAGCAGCGCCCTGAGCAGGCGATCCCGCTGGGCGTCCATGGCTGCCGGGAACAACGGGCGCAGATGGGGGTGGCGTACGAAGAGCAGTGCGTAGAAGTACGACGTGACCTTCTCGGCGACCGGGGTGACCTCGGCCATGGTCCGGCGGATACGGACGGCGTCCGGGGAGGGCTGAGTCTGCGCTGTCTGAGACGTGTGCGGAGGCACCGAGGGGCGTATCTGGTCCGGCCGCGTCGGGGTGCCTGTTTCCCCGGTGGGCACCCCGTCCCCGCGGCCGGTTTCCGGACCAGGCGGCACTGTCCCGTGAGCCGAGATGCCGGGCGGCACCGGGCTCTGCGTCGGCCGGCTCGTCCGGGCAGCTGTCGGGGCTCCGGGAACGGTGCCCGGTCCCGGCCCGCCCACCAGGCGCGGTGCGGCCGGCAGAGCCCTCTCTACCGTCTCGTATCCGGCACCGGGCGCCCCCTCCGTCGGTTGCTGGCGGGAAGTGAACCAGCCACCCTCGCCCCCGGAAGTGCCGTCGTCGGCCTACATGCCGGTCGGAGCGTCCATGTCGTGCCTCGCCTCGAACATCTTTCGGTCGGTCTGCGCACTTCCTCGTTCGGAAAATGCCTGCTGTCCCCCGGGGACGGCTTGGTTGGCGTGCGTGTGGCAAAGACCGCAGCGTCTCCCCGCAGCGTCCCACCGCGTATAGGCGCCTTGGCCGCATAGGGACGAATGCGGGTCTTCGATCTCCTCGTCCCGTTAGGCTGCGTTGCCCCACTCTCGGGCCCAGGGCGCTCGCATCTCGGTACGGGACGGGGGCCGGGTCGACCTCTACCGGTCGACGTTCCGCGCACGCTCAGCGAGCCTGCCGCACCAACTCATAGGCGTCCCACAGGTCCATGCCGGTGTAGGAATGGGTCGAGACGTCGGACAGATGATGGTCCGCATTGACCGCCACCGAGAGCGGCACCACAGAGAAAAGGTCCTTGTCGGACGCTGAGTCGCCATAGGCGACGCAGTCGGCCCGGGTCACCCCGAACTGTTCGCACAGCCTGTCCGCGATCAGGACCTTGGCGGCCGCGTTGAGTGCTCCGGCAGGATCCACGGGCTCGGTGAAGGGCACGGCCGGAAAGCGTGACCCGTACGTGGCATGGGCTCCCCAACTGGTGAGCCGTTCCACGAAGAAGGACGGCGAAAGGGATACGACCGCGCAGTAATCCCCCTGTTCCCTGATCTCCGCCCAGACCTCGCGAATGCGGGCCAGCCACGGGGCACCCTCGAAAGCCGCGACGACATGTGCCTCGGTCAGGGACGCCCACAAGGCGTACACCTGCTGCGCGTATTCGGACGGGTCTATCAGTCCGGCCCCGATCGCCTGGTCGAGTGCCACCGTCTCGGCCTCGAGTCCGAGCTGCCGGGAAATCTGAACGGGGGCGCTGCTTCCGTGCAGCAAAGTGCCGTCGAGGTCGAAGAGATGAAGTCTCGCCATGTCCTTGAGGCTAGTGGCCTATTTGAGGCAATGGTTCATGAGAACGGTAAGGCGTCATGCTGCTTCTTTCGGACGCCGGACGATCGCCGTACTCCGATGTTTCACGTGAAACACCCGATATCCGATCACGCGCTGCGCACTCGGCCACCACATGGCCAAAAGCTCGTACGAGCCCCAGGAAACGGGTGGACGTCGAGGGTCCTCGTCGGACAGCCTGACCTGCGTGCCGACTCCTTCTCTCGCCGCCCTCCCCATCCGCCGTCTGACGCTTCGTGATCTCACTGCCTGCGCGGACCTGTCCGAGGACCGGGGGTGGCCACGCGAGGAGCACAAGTGGGGTCTTCTCCTCTCGGCCGGAAAGGGCTACGGCATCGATGATCCCGACGGAGGACTCGTCACCGCCTGCGTGGTCACGGAGTACGGCCCCTACAGCGAACCCGATTTGGGAGCGATCGGGATGGTGCTGGTCGCCGAACGGCACGCTCGGCAGGGGATCGGCCGTCGGCTCATGCGGCACGTCCTCTCGGTGATGGGCACCACTCCGCTGACCCTCCACGCGACGCCGTACGGCCGCCCGCTCTACGAGGAACTGGGTTTCAAGGTCACCGGCCGGGCGGAGATGCTCCGCGGACACTTCAACTCGGGCGGCCCGGTACCGACGACGAGTACACGCGCGGCCACCGCCGAGGACCTCGCTGCGGTTCTCCGGCTCGACGAGGAGGTGCTCGGCACGGATCGCACGCATCTCATCACCCGACTCCCCGCCTTCGCCGACCAGTTCCGTGTCGCCGAGGAGAACGGCCGGATCATCGGGTACGCCGCCGCCTGGCCCAACATGGACACCCAGGTGGTGGGCCCACTGGTCGCCCGTGACACCGACACCGCCAAGGCCCTCGTCACCTCGCTCGCCGCCGGCACCGACCGCCCCCTGCGCACCGACATCGACGTGCGCCACGAAGAGCTACGGACGTGGGCCCGGGAACGCGGCCTGACGTCGGCCGCTTTCAACTCGGTCATGACATACGGGATGCCGGAGCTGCCGGGCGACTGGAGCCGGCGGTTCGCCCCGCTGACGGTGGCCGCACTCTGAGGCATGCGACGGCGCCGGTGCCCTGGACTTCGGGGAACCGGCGCCGGCGTCATGCCCGGCCGTGGGCCGCGCGACTTCAGTGGTGCACCGCGCTCCGCTGTTCTGCGGGAGTCGCCCCTGCGACCACAGCGCTGGGAGTGCTGTCCCGGCGTTCCAGAGCAGCCGAGACGAAGGCGAGGAGGAGAGCACCCGCGGCCAGGGCGGCGCCCACCCAGTTGGGGGCGGTGTAGCCGAAGCCGGCCGAGATGACCAGACCGCCGAGCCAGGCGGAGAGGGCGTTGCCGAGGTTGAAGGCCCCGATGTTGACGGCCGAGGCGAGCGTCGGGGCCTCGTGCGCCTGGTCCAGGACCCGCTTCTGGAGCGGCGGCACGGTGGCGAAGCCGAGGGCGCCGATGAGAGCGATCGTGACGCCGGCCAGGACCTTGTCGTGCGCGGTGAACGTGAAGAGCGCGAGTACGACGGCCAGGGCGCCCAGGGAGACGTACAGCATGGGCATCAGGGCCCGGTCGGCGTACTTGCCGCCGACGAGGTTGCCGCCGACCATGCCGAGGCCGAAGAGGACCAGCAGCCAGGTCACCGAGCCGTCGGCGAAGCCCGCCACGTGGGTCATCATCGGCGCGATGTAGGTGATGGCGGCGAAGACACCGCCGAAGCCGAGGACGGTCATCGCCATGGCGAGCAGCACCTGGGCGTTCTTGAAGGCGGCCAGTTCGTGACGCAGCCGCACGCCCTCCGGCCGGGGCACCTCGGGAACGAGCTTGGCGATGCCGGCCAGGCCGACGACGCCGAGGCCGGCGACGATCCCGAAGGTGAGACGCCAGCCCGCGCTCTGGCCGATCAGCGTGCCCAACGGGACTCCGACGACATTGGCGACGGTCAGGCCGGTGAACATCGTCGCGATGGCTCCGGCCCTCTTGTCGGGGGCCACCAGGTCGGCGGCGACGACCGAGCCGATCCCGAAGAAGGCTCCGTGGGCGAGGGAGGCGACCACCCGGCCGATCAGCATGACGCTGAAGGCCGGGGCCAGCGCGGAGAGCAGGTTGCCGACGATGAACAGCCCCATCAGCAGCATCAGCATCCGCTTGCGGGAGACCTTGGTACCGAGGGCGGTCATCAGCGGGGCGCCGAACATGACGCCGAGCGCGTAGCCGGTGACCAGGAAGCCGGCGGTGGGGATGGAGACCCCGAAGTCGTCCGCGACCTCGGGCAGCAGCCCCATGATCACGAACTCGGTCGTTCCGATTCCGAAGGCCCCGATCGCAAGGGCCAGAAGCGCGAGCGGCATGGGGGGTGACACCTTCCCAGATGATTGCAGGAGCATGTTGCGCACGCCCACAATAGTTGCAGACGCTCTATATTTGCAAGCGACGGCAATCTCGGTCCGTCGCTACTCCTGCAGAGGCCGAGAAGGAGGGAAGCAGGCCCCATGACCGCCACTGACCCCGCGCTCACCGCCCTCGCCCAGGGCTGGTGCGCGCTCTCCCTGCTGCACGGACGGATCGAGGCACACATCGAGAAGGCGCTCCAGTCCGCCCACGACCTCAGCGTCCGCGAGTACTCCCTGCTCGACGTCCTGGGCCGCCAGCACGACGGCGAGGGCGGGCACCTCCAGATGAAACAGGTCGCCGACGCCGTCGTCCTCAGCCAGAGCGCCACCACCCGCCTGGTCACCCGCCTCGAGGACCGCGGCCTGCTCTCCCGCTACCTCTGTCCCACCGACCGCCGCGGCATCTACACCGACGTCACCGACACCGGCCGCACCCTCCTCGAACAAGCCCGCCCCACCAACGAGAAAGCCCTGCGCGAAGCCCTCGACCAAGCCGCCACCAACCCCGAACTCGCCCCCCTCGTCAGGGCTTTGGAAGACCTCCGCACACCGCCGGCGCCCGGGGACGAGTGCCCCTCGTAGGGTGCGGACATGGCAGATCTCGAGATTCGGCCCGCCACGGCGGACGACGTCCCCGCGATCGTCGGCATGCTCGCCGATGACCCCTTGGGTGCCCAGCGCGAGTCCCCGGACGACCTGGGGCCCTATCTGACCGCTCTGGAGCGCCTCTCCTCCGACCCGAACCAGCATCTGGTCGTAGCCGTGCGCGAGGAGCGCGTGGTCGGCACCCTGCAGCTCACCGTCGTGCCGGGGCTGTCCCGGCGCGGTGCCACCAGGTCGATCATCGAAGGGGTCCGCATCCACGCCGAGGAGCGCGGCAGCGGACTCGGGTCCCGGCTCATCGAGTGGGCGATCGAGGAATCCCGCCGTCAGGACTGCCGGTTGGTGCAACTGACGTCAGACAACACCCGCACGGACGCCCACCGCTTCTACGAACGGCTCGGTTTCGCTGCCTCCCACGTGGGCTTCAAGCTGGCCCTGTGATCATCCGCAGGGCTGTTTCCTCGCGGCGCAGCAAGGCGCTCTGTTTCACGTGAAACAGAGCGCCGCTCGGCGAGCAGGGGACCTAACCGATGCCTCGCCACCCCGCCGGATCCACTCCACCGGGCACGGAAGCCGTCTCGTCGTACGGCTGCCGCGTGAACACGAACGAGCCGAGGTCGAGATGGTCCACGCTTCCGTCGGGCCGCCGTACGACCGCCAGGACCTCGCCGTGGAAGTAGCCCTCCAGTCCGGTCCAGGTGCCGTCACCGTTGGCCCGGAATCGTGAGCGCCGGCCTGCTCCCGACAAAGGCTCCAGCGAAACCAGTCCATCCGCTGTGAGCCGCAGGGCGAATCCGTTCGTTCCCCAGTACCACTGGCCCGCCAACTCCAGTGCGGGCGAGTCGGCCTCGCGCATCGGGCGCCACGGCTCGGGAATCCTGGGCTCGGCCTCGGCGACGATCCGCACGAGATCGGCTCCCACGACGGACAACAGGGGGCCGGAGGTGCAGTTGGCAAGTACGACCGCGGCGACATCGTCGCCCACGCTGATCGTGAGATTCGCGAGAAAGCCCGGCAGCGAGCCCGAATGCCCCACGAGCAGCCGCCCGTCGCGGTGCTGGACCTGCAACCCGAGCCCGTAAGAGGCACCGTCGACGAGCTCGGCCGCCCCGGCCGGCGCCGCGGGCGTCCGCATCTCCCGCACGGTCTCCGCGCACAGCACCCGCTCGTCGCCGTTTACAAGGAAGACCGCGAAGCGCGCCAAGTCCGCCGTGGTGGACCAGAGTTGCCCGGCTGGAGCCATCCGACCCAGATCCTCGGAGGGCTCGGGAAGCATCACATCGGCCCACGGATGGACCGCCCACCCGCCCGCATGCGGCGCTTCGGGACGGACCGTCGTGCGGGTCAGCCCCAGAGGCGCGAGTACTTCCCGCCGGAGCACCTCCTCCCACGGAGCCCCGCGCAGTCGCTCGACGAGTGCTCCGAGCAGGGTGTAGCCGGGGTTCGAGTAGTGGAAGAGGCGTCCCACCGGATGCAGCAAGGGCTGCTCGCCCAGCACATCGGCGAGTTCGGGGCGCAGATCGCCCGAGGTGCGCTCCCACCAGGGCGCCGGGGACTCGGCCGCCAACCCACCGGTGTGGGCGAGGAGCTCAGCGACGGTTGCCTCCCCCGCTCCCGTGCCGGGCAGGTGCTTCTCCAGCGGATCGCCCAGGTCGAGCAGTCCCTCGTCCCGCAGTCGCAGGACGAGGACGGCGGTGAAGGTCTTGGTGATCGAGCCGATGCGGTACTGCACGTCCTCGTCCGGGCCGTGCCCGTCCACCGAGGTGCGTGCACCGCGCCACACGGTCCGTCCGTCCCGCACGACCTCCGCGACCAGTGAGGGCGCACGCCCCTCCGCCTGGGCCACGGCGATCCGGTGCAGCAGCGCCCGGCGCGTGCCGGGAAGCAGCTCGTCCTGAGATGTCGTCATGCCCCCAGTCCATCCCGTGGGGCGCACGGGCGTCGACTTCTTTAGCCCTGAGGGCGTCGCGACGGAGCCCCGGCGAGCTGCCGCCGTCGGAGTGACGCGGAGCTCAGGTCTGGGCCATGTCCACGAAGCGCGAGTAGTGGCCCTGGAAGGCGACTGTGATCGTCGCGGTGGGGCCGTTACGGTGCTTGCCCACGATGATGTCCGCCTCGCCCGCGCGGGGCGACTCCTTCTCGTAGGCGTCCTCACGGTGCAGCAGGATCACCATGTCGGCGTCCTGCTCGATGGAGCCGGACTCACGCAGGTCGGACACCATGGGCTTCTTGTCCGTCCGCTGCTCGGGACCACGGTTGAGCTGCGAGAGCGCGATCACCGGGACCTCAAGCTCCTTGGCGAGGAGCTTGAGGTTACGGGACATGTCCGAGACCTCCTGCTGACGGCTCTCGGAGCGCTTGGAGCCACCGGCCTGCATCAGTTGCAGATAGTCGATGATCACGAGCTTGATGTCGTTGCGCTGCTTCAGGCGCCGGCACTTCGCGCGGATCTCCATCATCGACAGGTTCGGGGAGTCGTCGATGTAGAGCGGAGCGGAGGACACCTCGGGCATCCTGCGCGCCAGCCGGGTCCAGTCCTCGTCCGTCATGGTGCCCGAACGCATGTGGTGCAGGGCCACCCGCGCCTCGGCCGACAGCAGACGCATCGCGATCTCGTTGCGCCCCATCTCGAGGGAGAAGATGACGCTGGCCAGGTTGTGCTTGATGGAGGCCGCGCGGGCGAAGTCCAGCGCGAGGGTGGACTTTCCCATGGCGGGGCGGGCCGCGATGACGATCATCTGACCCGGGTGCAGGCCGTTGGTGAGCGAGTCGAGGTCGGTGAAACCGGTGGGAACACCAGTCATCTCGCCGCTGCGGGAACCGATCGCCTCGATCTCGTCGAGCGCGCCCTCCATGATGTCGCCGAGCGGCAGGTAGTCCTCGCTGGTGCGCTGCTCGGTGACCGCGTAGATCTCGGCCTGGGCGCGGTTGACGATCTCGTCGACGTCGTCGTCGGCCGCGTATCCCATCTGGGTGATGCGGGTGCCCGCCTCGACCAACCGCCGCAGGACCGCCCGCTCGTGGACGATCTCCGCGTAGTACTCGGCGTTCGCCGCCGTCGGCACGGTCTGGACGAGGGTGTGCAGATACGATGCGCCGCCGACCTTGTTGATCTCACCGCGCTTGGTGAGCTCGGCGGCGATGGTGATGGGGTCGGCCGGCTCACCCTTGGCGTAGACGTCCAGGATCGCCTGGAAGATCGTCTCGTGGGCGGGCTTGTAGAAGTCGTGGCCCTTGATGACCTCGACGACGTCCGCGATGGCGTCCTTGGACAGGAGCATGCCGCCGAGGACGGACTGCTCGGCGTCCAGGTCCTGGGGCGGGACCCGCTCGAAGGCCGTGCCTCCGCCGTCCCAGTCGCCGGTGTCCCTGCCGCGTTCGTGCTGTTCGTCGCGCCCCCGGCCCCCGTCGCCGCGGCGGCGCGAGGAAGGGAGACGATCACTGGGACCGCTGTCGGCCCACGGGTCGTCCAAGGGCTCGGAAATACTCACCGAGCCACCTCCTCCCGTCCGCCGAGCGGACCTCGCCGTGCTTCTCAGTTCTACGGCACGGCACTGACAAATGAGACGCCCAACTCCGTTTCTGGCGCGTCGTGTTTGTGATGGTTTCCAAGCCGACGAACGGAGCGGGCGCCGGACCACGGTAGGCCCGCGGGCACCGTCAGCCAATCTGGTTATCCACAGGCCATGTGGACGACGGCCCGGATGCTGTGGAGAACTCCTCAAAACCTGTGCACGACCCGGTGGACAGCCCTGTGAACAAGCTCCGGACCTTCCCGAAAGAAGTGCTCTGACCTGCACTTTCGCCGTCCACCGGCTGTGCAGAAGAAAAACTTTCCCGGTCGGCGCAAGATCAGTTCGAACTGTACACAGCGGCGCACACGCCCTGAACACACGTAAGGGTCCAACCTGGATTGCATCTCTTACCTGTGGACGATTAGATTGGTGCACATGACACAGGCGTCCGCGACTCCCAAGGCCACCCGGCGACAGCACGACCGTGAGATCGTCGCACTCGCCGTTCCGGCCTTCGGCGCGCTCGTCGCCGAGCCCCTCTTCGTCCTTGCCGACAGCGCGATCGTCGGCCACTTGGGCACCGCCCAACTCGCCGGGCTCGGCATCGCCTCAGCCCTTCTCACGACGGCCGTCAGCGTCTTCGTCTTCCTTGCCTACGCCACCACCGCGGCAGTTGCCCGCCGCGTGGGAGCGGGCGACCTCCCGGCCGCCATCCGTCAGGGCATGGACGGCATCTGGCTGGCACTGCTGCTCGGTGCCGTTGTCATCGCCGTCGTCCTGCCGGCCGCACCGTCGATCGTGGAGCTCTTCGGTGCCTCCGACACCGCCGCTCCCTACGCGACCACCTATCTGCGGATCTCCGCCCTCGGTATCCCGGCCATGCTGGTCGTGCTCGCTTCGACCGGGGTGCTCCGCGGGCTGCAGGACACCAGGACTCCGCTCTACGTAGCCATCGCCGGCTTCGTGGCCAACGGCGCTCTCAACGCGGTTCTCGTCTACGGTGCCGACCTCGGCATCGCGGGCTCCGCCTGGGGCACCGTCATCGCCCAGTGCGGTATGGCCGCCGCCTATCTCGTGGTCGTCGTCCGCGGCGCCCGGAAACACGGCGCGTCCTTGCGTCCCGACGCCGCAGGGATCAGGGCCTCCGCCCAGGCCGGTGTCCCGCTGCTGGTCCGCACGTTGTCCCTGAGGGCGATCCTGATGATCGCCACGGCCGTCGCAGCCCGCCTGGGGGACTCCGACATCGCCGCCCACCAGATCATCCTGTCCCTGTGGAGCCTGCTCGCCTTCGCACTGGACGCCATCGCCATCGCCGGCCAGGCCATCATCGGTCGCTACCTGGGTGCCGAGGACACAGAAGGAGCCCGCCAGGCATGCCGCCGGATGGTCGAATGGGGCATCGCGGTCGGAGTCGCACTCGGTGTGCTGGTCGTGCTCTCCCGACCGCTTTTCCTCCCCCTGTTCACCGGTGACTCCACGGTCAGGGACGCCGCTCTGCCCGCTCTGGTGATCGTGGCTCTCTCCCAGCCGATCTGCGGAGTGGTCTTCGTCCTGGACGGCGTGCTGATGGGAGCCGGAGACGGCCCCTACCTCGCCTGGGCCATGGTGATCACCCTGGCCGTCTTCGCCCCGATAGCACTGCTCGTGCCCGCACTGGACGGTGGACTCACCGCCCTGTGGGCAGCGATGACGCTGATGATGGTGATCCGCATGCTGACGCTCTGGCTGCGAACCCGTTCGGGTCGCTGGCTCGTCACCGGTGCGACCCGTTGACCGTTTCACGTGAAACGCGATGGGCCGCGACGTTTCACGTGAAACACCCTGAGCTCCACGCTTGCGCCACAGCATGCAAGAAGGGCCGTACCCCGACGGGTACGGCCCTTCTCACCATTGCTCAGACAACCACTGGGGTCGTCAGGCCGCGACGACCTCGATGTTGACCTTGGCGGCCACCTCGGGGTGCAGACGCACGGACGTCTCGTGGGCGCCCAGGGTCTTGATGGGCGAGCCCAGCTCGATACGGCGCTTGTCGACCTCGGGGCCACCGGAAGCCTTGATCGCGGAAGCGATGTCGGCCGGGGTGACGGAACCGAAGAGACGACCGGCGTCGCCGGAGCGGACGGCCAGGCGGACCTTGACGCCCTCGAGCTGGGCCTTCACCTGGTTGGCCTGCTCGATGGTCTGGATCTCGTGGATCTTGCGAGCGCGACGAATCTGCTCGACGTCCTTCTCGCCACCCTTGGTCCAACGGATCGCGAAGTTCCGCGGGATCAGGTAGTTGCGAGCGTAACCGTCCTTGACGTCGACGACGTCGCCCGCGGCACCGAGGCCGGAGACCTCGTGGGTGAGGATGATCTTCATGAGTCGGTCACCCTTCCCTTATCGCGCGGTGGAGGTGTAGGGCAGCAGCGCCATCTCACGGCTGTTCTTGACAGCCGTGGCGACGTCACGCTGGTGCTGCGTGCAGTTGCCGGTCACGCGGCGGGCACGGATCTTGCCGCGGTCGGAAATGAACTTCCGCAGCATGTTCGTGTCCTTGTAGTCCACGTACGTGACCTTGTCCTTGCAGAAAGCGCAGACCTTCTTCTTAGGCTTGCGCACAGGCGGCTTCGCCATGGTGTTTCTCCTGTGTGATCAAGAAGTGTGGGTACGACCCACCCCTCGGCCCGAGGCCTAGAAGGGGGGCTCGTCCGAGTAGCCGCCGCCACCGCCGCCGGAGTTTCCACCCCAGCCGCCGCCACCGCCGCCCTGGGCGCCACCGGCGGGAGCGCCGGTCGCCCACGGGTCGTCGGCGGGAGCGCCGCCGCCCTGCTGACCGCCGCCGGAGCCACCGCCCCAGCCGCCGCCACCCTGGCCACCGCCGCCGCCGTAACCGCCCTGGCCACCACGGCCGGCACCGCCGGCGGTCTTGGTGACCTTGGCCGTGGCATTGCGCAGGCTGGCGCCGACTTCCTCGACGTCCAGCTCGTAGACCGTGCGCTTGACGCCCTCACGGTCCTCGTAGGACCGCTGCTTCAGCCGGCCCTGCACGATGACGCGCATGCCTCGCTGGAGCGACTCGGCGACGTTCTCCGCCGCCTGACGCCAGACCGAGCAGGTCAGGAACAGGCTCTCGCCGTCCTTCCACTCGTTCGTCTGACGGTCGAAGGTGCGGGGGGTGGACGCGACACGGAACTTCGCGACCGCCGCACCGGAAGGGGTGAAGCGCAGCTCGGGGTCGTCGACAAGATTGCCGACGACCGTGATGACGGTCTCGCCTGCCATGGGGAACCTCTCGGCGGGTTTGCTGCTCTGGCTGCTTGGTTGCTGCTACTCGGATCCCGGGATCATCTGAGCGAAAGCTCAGTGGGTCTCGGGACGGAGGACCTTGGTCCGGAGGACCGACTCGTTCAGGTTGAGCTGGCGGTCGAGCTCCTTGACGACCGCAGGCTCGGCCTGCAGGTCGATGACCGAGTAGATGCCCTCGGGCTTCTTCTTGATCTCGTACGAGAGCCGACGACGGCCCCAGGTGTCGACCTTCTCCACCTTGCCGTTGCCCTCACGGACGACGGAGAGGAAGTTCTCGATCAGGGGGGCGACAGCGCGCTCCTCCAGATCGGGGTCGAGGATGACCATCACCTCGTAGTGACGCATGTGGAACCCACCTCCTTTGGACTCAACGGCCACGGTCGTTCCGTGGCAGGAGGGTTGTGATGCGTACGCAACGGTATCGGCCGCCACTGACAATCGGGGCTTCCTCGCGGTAGTCCCGGTCGTGACATGGGCAGACACCGTGCAGACGGTACAGACTACCCGCACACCGGCTTCCGGTTGAAATCCGGCCCCGAGCACGGTCACTCTGTACGCATCGGGTGTGTATGGCGCTACGATGCGCCGTCTTCCGCAGGAGGTGCCCTATGGCACAGGCAATGCGACCCAACACCGCCGGAGGCCTTTTCGCCACGGACGGGAAGTCCCACCCCCTCCAGGACACGCTGCTCGCGGTGACCCTGGTGCTGGGCATCACGGCCTTCGTCTCGGCGATGTTCCACAACCTGCACCTGCTCAGCTCCTGGACCGGCCTGGTGGGCATCCTCACCGGCGCGTACGGCCAGTGGATCTCGGAGACCACCCGGGAGCGCTTCGGACTGATCCTGGGCCTCGGCGCGGCCGCGGTCGGGTTCTTCCTCGGCATGGCGCACGGCGGCCTCTTCGGTGGGGTCATCAACTGACGCCACGGGCACCGTCCCCCGACACCACCCAAAGCACCACGGAACGCCTCGGCGGCCTCTGAGCCGGGGCGCAGGTTCCGTACGCCCAACCGGGGCGCTCCCCGGGCGCAGTAGGCTTCGGCGCGAGAGCCGGAGCCCCTGTACCCATGGGGACACACCAGCCCGAGGAGCGCCCCGAATGAGCCTGACCCTGAGGACGATCAGTCGCGAGCAGCATCTGGCGTACATCCAGAGCCTGCCCTCGGCGAGCCACATGCAGGTTCCTGCCTGGGCAGACGTCAAGGCGGAATGGCGCTCCGAGAGCCTCGGCTGGTTCGACGAGAAGACCGGCGAGCTGGTCGGCGCGGGTCTCGTCCTCTACCGCCAGCTCCCCAAGATCAAGCGTTACCTCGCCTATCTGCCCGAGGGCCCGGTCATCAACTGGTTCGCGCCGAATCTGACCGAGTGGCTGGAACCGATGCTCGCGCACCTCAAGCACCAGGGCGCCTTCTCCGTGAAGATGGGCCCGCCGGTGATCATCCGGCGCTGGGAGGCCACCTCCATCAAGGCAGGCATCCAGAACCCCGACGTCAAGCGCCTGCGCGACATCGAGGCCGACTTCATCGAGCCGCGCGCCTTCGAGGTCGCCGACAAGCTGCGCCGCATGGGCTGGCAGCAGGGCGAGGACGGGGGAGCCGGCTTCGGTGACGTGCAGCCCCGCTACGTCTACCAGGTGCCGCTCGCGAACCGCTCCCTGGAAGAGGTCCACAAGAACTTCAACCAGCTGTGGCGGCGCAACATCAAGAAGGCCGAGAAGGCCGGCGTCGAGGTCGTCCAGGGCGGTTACCAGGACCTCGAGGAGTGGCAGCGGCTGTACGAGATCACGGCGGTGCGCGACCACTTCCGGCCCCGCCCGCTGTCGTACTTCCAGCGGATGTGGACGGCCCTCAACTCCGAGGACCCCAACCGGATGCGGCTGTACTTCGCCCGGCACGAGGGCGTGAACCTGTCGGCCGCGACGATGCTGATCGTCGGCGGGCACGTCTGGTACTCCTACGGCGCCTCCGACAACATCGGGCGTGAGGTCCGGCCCTCGAACGCGATGCAGTGGCGGATGCTGCGTGACGCCTACGCGCTCGGCGCGACCGTCTACGACCTGCGGGGCATCTCCGACTCGCTGGACGAGACCGACCACCTCTTCGGTCTGATCCAGTTCAAGGTGGGCACGGGCGGCCAGGCCGCCGAGTACCTCGGTGAGTGGGACTTCCCGCTCAACAAGCTGCTCCACAAGGCCCTCGACATCTACATGTCGCGCCGCTGACGTCGCGTTCTTCGCTTCAATAGCTCGCATACCTCTGATACACCGCAGCCACTAGAAAGGTTCCGGGTCCGGCCATGGCGCTCACGCTCTACGTCGACACCGCGCGCTGGCGGGCGCACCACAAGCACGTGCAGGAGCAGTTCCCGGGCCTCGTCCCGGTCTGCAAGGGCAACGGCTACGGCTTCGGGCACGAGCGGCTGGCGGAGGAGGCCACCCGGCTGGGCTCGGACGTCCTCGCCGTCGGCACGACCTACGAGGCCGCCCGGATCAAGGACTGGTTCGGCGGTGACCTGCTGGTGCTGACGCCCTACCGACGGGGCGAGGAGCCCGTACCGCTGCCCGACCGGGTCATCCGTTCGGTGTCCTCCATCGACGGGGTCTACGGCCTGGTGGGTGCCCGTGTGGTCATCGAGGTGATGTCCTCGATGAAGCGGCACGGCATCAGCGAGCAGGACCTGCCGCAACTGCACGCCGCCATAGAGAACGTCCGCCTGGAGGGCTTCGCGATCCACCTGCCGCTGGACCGCACCGACGGCTCGGACGCCGTCGAGGAGGTCATCGGCTGGATGGACCGGCTGCGCGCGGCCCGGCTGCCGCTGCACACCATGTTCGTCAGCCACCTCAAGGCCGAGGACCTCGCCCGGCTTCAGCAGCAGTTCCCGCAGACCCGCTTCCGCGCCCGTATCGGCACCCGGCTGTGGCTGGGGGACCACGAGGCCACCGAGTACCGCGGAGCCGTCCTGGACGTCACGCGTGTCTCCAAGGGCGACCGCTTCGGCTACCGGCAGCAGAAGGCGGCCTCCGACGGCTTCCTGGTCGTCGTGGCGGGCGGTACGTCGCACGGGGTGGGCTTGGAGGCCCCGAAGGCCCTGCACGGCGTCATGCCGCGCGCCAAGGGGGTCGCCCGGGCCGGCCTGGCCACGGTCAACCGGAACCTTTCGCCGTTCGTCTGGGGCGGCAAGCAGCGCTGGTTCGCCGAGCCGCCGCACATGCAGGTCTCCATCCTGTTCGTGCCCTCGGACGCCCCGGAGCCGAAGGTCGGCGAGGAGCTGGTGGCCCACCTGCGCCACACCACCACCCAGTTCGACCGGATCGTCGACCGCTAGAACGCCTCGCGACCGCCAGAAGGCGTCGAGAGCCGCACGGGAAAAGGCCGTACACGGGGTTTCCGTGTACGGCCTTTCAGGTGTGGGTGCCAACAGGCGTACGCCGTACGGGCGCTGTTCGCTCAGAGCGAACGATCGCCGGGCCCCCGGTCGCTGCCCCAGTCCACCGGTCCGTCGAACTGGGCGGCGTGCCGGGGCGGATGGGCGGCGGAACCCAGCACGAAGACGTCCTCGGCCCCGTCGAGAACACCGCCCGAGGGATCGTCGTCGCCGGCCCGGCGCACCACGTCGCGTTCCGGCATGAGGATGTCGCGCACGACCATCGCGCACAGGTAGGCCGTGCCCAGCAGATGCAGTCCGATGGCCCAGTGATAGCCGTCGGTCGGCAGGCCCTTATGGGCGTTTCCGCTGGTCGTGTAGGCGAGGTACATCCAGATCCCGAGGAAGTACGCCACCTCGCACGCCTGCCAGATGAGGAAGTCCCGCCACTTGGGCCGGGCCAGCACTGCCAGCGGCACCAGCCACAGGACGTACTGCGGCGAGTAGACCTTGTTGGTGAGGATGAACGCGGCGACGATCAGGAACGCCAGCTGGGCGAAACGCGGCCGGCGCGGAGCGGTCAGGGTGAGCGCCGCGATGCCCGCGCAGCACAGCAGCACCAGCAGCGTGGCCAGCGTGTTGACGGTGTCGGTGCTCAGCGGGTCGCCTGAGTTCTGGGCCAGGATCAGCCAGAAGGAACCGAAGTCCACGCCCCGCTCCTGGCTGAACGTGTAGAACTTCGACCAGCCGTCGAAGGCGAAGAGCATCACCGGCAGGTTCACCACGAGCCAGGAGACGGCCGCGCCGCCCAGGGCCTTGCCGAAGTCCCGCCACTTGCCCGCCCGCCAGCACAGCACGAACAGCGGCCCGAGCAGGAACACCGGATACAGCTTGGCGGCCGTGGCGAGCCCCAGGAGGACCCCGAAGGCGAGCGAACGGCCTCGCGCCCACATCAGCATCGCGGAGGCCGTCAGAGCTACCGCCAGCAGGTCCCAGTTGATGGTGGCGGTCAACGCGAAGGCGGGTGCCAGGGCGAGCAGCAGACCGTCCCACGGACGGCGGGCGTGGGTACGGCTCACACAGACGACGATGACGGCCGCGCAGGCCATCAACATCCCGGCGTTGACCATCCAGTACCACTGCTCCTGGTCCTGGATGCTGCCGCTGCCCGGCGTGAGCCAGGCGGCGACCTCCATGAACACACCGGTCAGCACCGGGTATTCGAGGTACTGCATGTCGCCGGGGAGCTTGTCGAAGTACGGGACGAGCCCGTCGGCGAAACCGCGTCCCTGGTAGAGGTGCGGGATGTCCGAGTAGCACGCGTGGGTGTACTGGGCGCTGGCACCGAAGAACCAGCCGCCGTTGTAGCAGGGCGCCTTCTGGACCAGGCCGAGCGCGAACACGCCGATGGCCACGAGCGCGATGACCCGGACGGGCGTCCACCAGGAGGTCCCCAGCAGCGCGTGCCGCCCGAGAGGACCGCCGATGAACTCGCTGCCGTTCCTGGAGACCTCGTCGTCCTGGGTCGGACGCACCGGGTCGGACTCGTGCACGCTCGCTGGCGTCGATTCAGCACTGGGCATGCGGCCCATCCTGCCGTACGAGGCTGGGAGTACGCCGAGGGCCGCCGCACCTGGTGGGTGCGACGGCCCATGTTTCACGTGAAACACCCTCGACGGGGCATTTGGCGGCTAACCGCCCGATCCTCCGAAGAGGCCCCCATTGCCGTTGCCGTTGGTGTTGCCGCCGTTCCCCTCGGTCGATGTGGCCGTGGGCGTCGAGGTGACACCACCGTCGGTACCGCCGTTGTCCGTGCCGCCCGTGTCCTCGCACTGCCAGTCGAACCGGCAGGTCTCGGTAGCCGTGGGCGTCGGTGAGACGAGCGTCTGGCTGGGCGTCGGGGTCGGAGTCGGGCTGGGCGACTCGGTCTCGGTGGGCGTCGGGGTGGGCGTCGGGCTCGGCTCCTCGTTGACGATCACACCGATGGGCTCCGGCGTCGGGAAGTCGATCGCCTTCTGGCCCTTCAGCGCCTTCTCCATGTAGTCGTGCCAGATCTCGGACGGGAACGACGCACCGTGGATCTTCTCCTGGCCGCCTGTTCCGTACATCTCGAGGAACGTGCGGTTCTTCTTGGTCTCGTCGTCGTCCAGTCGGAACATGGTGATCGACGTGGAGAGCTGCGGGGTGTACCCGACGAACCAGGCGGACTTGTTGCCGTCGGTGGTACCGGTCTTGCCGGCCACCTCACGCCCGGTCAGCTGGGCGTTGGTACCCGTACCGTCCTCGACCACGGTCTTGAGGACGTCGGTGACGTTGTCGGCGACCTTCTTCTCGAACGCCTGCTTGGGCTGGGCCTTGTGCGTGAAGACGTCGCCGTCCTTGCTCGTGACCCTCTCGACGGAGTACGGCTCGTTCTGCTTGCCGCTGGCCGCGAAGGTGGCGTACGCGCCCGCCATGCGGATCGCACTGGGGTCGGAGATGCCGATGGAGAAGGACGGGTAGTTGGTGCCGGCCAGGCTGTTCTCCTTGAGGCCCGCGTCCATGGCCGCCTCCTTCACCTTGTCCAGGCCGACGTCCATGCCGAGCTGCACGAAGGCGGAGTTCACGGACTCCCGCATCGCCTCACGAAGATCGATCTGGTACTTGGGCGGAGAGCCGTAGGACTGCTTGCCGTCGTTCTCCTGGAGCCACTCCTTGCCCTCCTCGTTCTTCCAGATCGAACCGTCGTAGTTCTCGATCTTGAGGTTGTTCTTGCCGCTGAACAGACTCTTCGCGTTGACGACCGTGCGCTCGTCCTGTGCCTGGCTCTCACCGAGGTCCGGATCGCGCACACCCCACTTCATCGCCGCGGCGAGCACGAACGTCTTGAACGTCGAGCCGACCTGGGCACCGGTGGAGTCGCAGTTGTTGGTGAAGTGGGTGGTCGCGTCCACACCGCCGTAGCAGGCCCGGATCGCCCCGGTGGCCGGCTCCACCGAAGCCCCGCCGAACTGGACGTAGGTGTCCTTGTCCGGGCGCTTCTTGGGGTCGATGTTCTCCTTGCGGACCTTCTTGACCGCTGCCTCGAGCTCACCGACCTTCTTCTTGTCGAAGGTTGTGTAGATCGAGTAGCCACCCTGCTGGAGCTGGTCGGCAGTAATGATCTTGTTGTTGACCAGATATGCCTTGGCGAGGTCGACCAGATAGCCGATCTGCCCCTTGAGCTGGGTGTTGGACCGGGGGTTCTGCCACTTGGGCAGCGTGGTGTACTTCGCCCGCTCCGTCGCGCTGAGGTGGCCGTACTCGACCATCTTGTCGAGGGTGTCCTGCATCTGCCGCAGGGCTCGCCTCTGGTTGGCCTCAGGCGTGGCCTGCGTCGAGTCGATGGAGGTCGCGCCCGCCGGGTCGTAGTACGTGGCGCCCTTGAGCATGGCCGAGAGGAAGGCGCACTCGCCCGGATTCAGGTCCTTGGCGTCCTTGTTGAAGTACGCGCGCGCGGCTGCCTGGATGCCGTAGGCGTTGCGGCCGTAGTACGCGGAGTTCAGGTACCCCGCCATGATCTCGTCCTTGTTGACCGTGGCGCCCACCTTGATGGAGATGAAGATCTCCTTGAACTTGCGCGTGACGGTCTGGGACTGGTCGTTCAGGCGCGCGTTCTTGACGTACTGCTGGGTGATGGTGGAACCACCCTGGGTGTTGCCGCCCCTGGCCATGTTGAACACCGCGCGGGCGATGCCCTTGGGGTCGATGCCGCTGTCGGTGTAGAAGGTCTTGTTCTCCTGCGAGACGACGGCGTATTGCATCGCCTTCGGGATCTGCGCGAGGTTGACGATCTGGCGGTTGGTCTCGCCACCGGTGGAGACCATCTCGGTGTCGTCGGACCAGTAGTAGACGTTGTTCTGCGCCGTCGCGGTCTCCGCGACGTTCGGAACGCTCACGAGGGCGTACCCGACGCCGGCGACCGCGACCAGGCTGCCGATGAAGCCGATGAACAGGCCCGTCACCAGCTTCCAGGACGGCACCCAGCGGGCCACGCCGTACTTGCCCGCGCGCGGGTAGTCGATGAAGCGTTTCTTGCCCGGGTCGGAAGCGCGTCCCCGGCCGGCCGGCGCCCCGCGCCTGCCGGCGCGAGCAGGCTCCGCCCCTCTGCGGCGGCCCCCGCCGCCCGTGCTTCTCTGGGCCGCACGGCGGGCCTCGGCACGGCCGCCGTACGGACGGTCCTCGCCTCCCGGACCGTTGGGTGCCGAATCCTGGGAGCTGCTCCCATAGGAGTCGGCAAGAGACCCGGTGGCGCCTCGCGGAGCCGCGCGGCGACCGGAGGACGAGCCGGACTGGCCGCGTCGGGCCGCGGCACGTCCGCCTCCCTGCGGCTGCGGCGGTTTGCGACGGTGCTCGCTCATCGAACGACTACTCCTCGGGCAGGCGCACCCTTGCGCGCCTGGAAACGGCGGCTGGTTTCCGGTCCCCCCGAAGTACGGATGTGGTCGGTCGCGCATTCATCCGTACCGCACCGGGACAGCGACGCCCCCCAGGCGTCACTTGGTTCCCGGTGGTGTGCATGCCGCACAGACTACGCACCGTCAAAACCTGCTGAGCCCCGAAGTTCACCTCAAATCCGGCAACTTGGTTCGCATGAATCATTGATGTGATCCCGTTCACCGTCCTCCCACTTGTCCCTTCCGGAAGGGCGTTCTATCGTCTTGATGTATCGAGTCGATACATCGGTGCGAGACAGTGACGAGGAGGCGACGATGAGCCGGCGTTCCGGGATCCTCGAATTCGCCGTGCTCGGCCTGCTCCGCGAGTCCCCGATGCACGGCTATGAGCTGCGCAAACGTCTCAATACATCCTTGGGCGTGTTCCGAGCCTTCAGCTACGGCACGCTCTACCCCTGCCTCAAGACGCTGCTCGCCAACGGCTGGTTGATCGAGGAACCGGGGAACACCACCGAGGACGCCCTCGCCGCACCACTCGCAGGGCGTCGCGCCAAGATCGTCTATCGGTTGACGGCGGAAGGTAAGGAGCACTTCGAGGAGTTGCTCTCGCAGACGGGTCCCGACGCGTACGAGGACGAGCACTTCGCCGCTCGTTTCGCCTTCTTCGGGCAGACCTCACGCGACGTCCGCATGCGAGTCCTCGAAGGCCGGCGCAGCCGGCTGGAGGAGCGCCTGGAGAAGATGAGTGCCTCGCTGGCACGCACCCGGGAGCGCCTCGACGACTACACACTCGAGCTCCAGCGCCACGGGATGGAGTCCGTGGAGCGCGAAGTGCGCTGGCTGAACGAGCTCATCGAGAGCGAGCGGGCCGGCCGGGACCTCAAGGGTCCCGGCCGAGGCGAAGCCGCTCGCGACACCACAGAGGGAGCGCCGGGCGTCCTGCCCCGGCCCGGGGACACCCCCGGTCCGGATACGCCCGGCGACACCGCCACGTGAGGTCCCTGCCAGGGCCTCACTCGTACACACAGGGAGCAACCGGAATGGGTTCGGTTCGCGTAGCCGTCGTCGGCGTGGGCAACTGCGCTGCGTCGCTGGTTCAGGGAGTCGAGTACTACAAGGACGCCGACCCGGCGTCGAAGGTCCCCGGGCTGATGCACGTCCAGTTCGGCGACTACCACGTGCGTGACATCGAGTTCGTCGCGGCGTTCGACGTCGACGCGAAGAAGGTCGGTCTCGACCTCGCCGATGCCATCGGCGCCTCCGAGAACAACACCATCAAGATCTGCGACGTGCCGAACACCGGCGTGACCGTCCAGCGCGGCCACACCCTCGACGGCCTCGGCAAGTACTACCGCGAGACCATCGAGGAGTCCCCCGAGGCCCCGGTCGACATCGTCCAGGTCCTCAAGGACAAGCAGGTCGACGTCCTCGTCTGCTACCTGCCCGTCGGTTCCGAGGACGCGGCGAAGTTCTACGCCCAGTGCGCCATCGACGCCAAGGTCGCCTTCGTCAACGCCCTCCCGGTCTTCATCGCCGGCACCAAGGAGTGGGCGGACAAGTTCACCGAGGCGGGCGTCCCGATCGTCGGCGACGACATCAAGTCCCAGGTCGGCGCCACCATCACGCACCGCGTCATGGCGAAGCTGTTCGAGGACCGGGGTGTCGTCCTGGACCGCACGATGCAGCTCAACGTCGGCGGCAACATGGACTTCAAGAACATGCTCGAGCGTGACCGCCTCGAGTCGAAGAAGATCTCCAAGACGCAGGCCGTCACCTCCCAGATCCCCGACCGGGACCTCGGTGAGAAGAACGTCCACATCGGCCCGTCCGACTACGTGGCCTGGCTCGACGACCGCAAGTGGGCGTACGTCCGCCTCGAGGGCCGTGCCTTCGGCGACGTCCCGCTGAACCTGGAGTACAAGCTCGAGGTCTGGGACTCCCCGAACTCCGCCGGTGTCATCATCGACGCCCTGCGCGCCGCGAAGATCGCCAAGGACCGCGGTATCGGCGGCCCGATCCTGTCGGCCTCCAGCTACTTCATGAAGTCCCCGCCGGTCCAGTACTTCGACGACGAGGCCCGCGAGAACGTCGAGAAGTTCATCAAGGGTGAAGTCGAGCGCTAAGGCTCACTCAAACGCTCCTGCCAGGGCCGTAGAGGGTCCCCGGGCTGTATCGCCCGGGGACCCTCGCCGTATGTGAGGCTGTGCCCCATGTCCGTCGTCCGCGATCTGCGTGTCCTTCTCCGCCTCCGGGACTTCCGGCGCCTGCTCTCCGTGCGCCTGCTCTCCCAGGGCGCGGACGGCGTCTACCAGATCGCGCTCGCCGCCTACGTCGTGTTCTCCCCGGAGAAGCAGACCTCGGCCACGGCGATCGCCTCCGCGATGGCGGTCCTGCTCCTCCCGTACTCCTTGGTGGGCCCGTTCGCCGGCGTCCTCCTGGACCGCTGGCGTCGCCGCCAGGTCTTCCTCTACGGCAATCTCGTACGCGCCCTGCTGGCATCGGTGACAGCCGTCCTGATGCTCGGCCATGTCCCGGACTGGCTCTTCTACGTCTCCGCCCTCTGCGTCACCGCCGTCAACCGCTTCGTCCTGTCCGGCCTGTCCGCCGCCCTGCCCCGTGTCGTGGACGAGGAACGTCTGGTGATCGCCAACTCCCTCTCCCCGACGGCCGGAACGCTCGCCGCCACGACGGGCGGCGGTCTCGCCTTCCTCGTGCGACTCCTGGTCGCCGACTCCGACGCGGCCGTGGTGCTGCTGGGAGCGGGCCTGTATTTGTGCGGTGCGCTCGCCGCGCTGCGCATACCACCGGAACTGCTCGGCCCCGACCGCCAGTTGATCCGCCCCCGCCTCGGCGACGCCCTCACCGGCACCGCCCGCGAGCTGGCCGCAGGCGTACGCCACCTGGCCGCCCCCGCACGTCGGCCGGCCGCCCGGGCGCTCGGAGCGATGTCGGTCATGCGGTTCTGCTACGGCGCTCTGCTCGTCATGGTGCTGATGCTCTGCCGGTACGCCCTGACGTCCGACCCGGACGACGGACTGGCTCTGCTGGGACTGGCATTGGGCATCTCCGGCGCAGGCTTCTTCGTCGCCGCCGTGATCACCCCTTGGGCCGCCGGCAGACTCGGACCTGAGCGCTGGATCGTCGTGTGCGCGGCGACCGCCGCGGTCCTGGAACCCGCCCTCGGGCTCCCCTTCGCCACCGTCCCCATGCTCGTCGCGGCGTTCGTGCTGGGCCTGATCACGCAGGGCGCGAAGATCGCCACGGACACCATCGTGCAGTCATCCGTCGACGACGGGTTCCGGGGCCGGATCTTCTCCGTCTACGACGTCCTGTTCAACATAGCTTTCGTGGGCGCCGCAGCCGTGGCCGCCCTGATACTGCCGCCGGACGGCCGCTCTGCGGCCTTGGTGGTCACCGTCGCCGTCCTCTACGGGGCGATCGCGGTCGCGATGACGAAGCAGCGGCAAATGACGCCGGAACGATGAAGGGGCGATGTTTCACGTGAAACACCGCCCCTCGACGCGCAGGGGGTCATGTTTCACGTGAAACATGACCCCGTTTCACAGCCTCAGCCCTGAGCAGCCCACCACTCCTTGAGCGCGGCCACCGCTTCGTCGCGTTCCATCGGCCCGTTCTCCAGCCGAAGCTCCAGCATGTGCTTGTACGCACGGCCCACGGCGGGGCCGGGTGCCACACCGAGGATCTCCATGATCTGGTTGCCGTCGAGGTCGGGCCTGATCGAGTCCAGCTCCTCCTGCTCCTGAAGCTGGGAGATCCGCTCCTCCAGACCGTCGTAGGCACGCGACAGCGCGGCTGCCTTGCGCTTGTTCCTGGTCGTGCAGTCCGAGCGGGTCAGCTTGTGGAGCCGGTCGAGCAGAGGGCCCGCGTCCCGCACATAGCGGCGCACTGCCGAGTCCGTCCACTCTCCGGTGCCGTATCCGTGGAACCGCAGGTGCAGTTCGACGAGCCGGGAGACGTCCTTCACCAGCTCGTTGGAGTACTTGAGCGCCGTCATCCGCTTCTTGGTCATCTTCGCGCCGACCACTTCGTGGTGGTGGAACGAGACCCGGCCGTCCTTCTCGAAGCGGCGCGTACGGGGCTTGCCGATGTCGTGGAGCAGCGCGGCCAGGCGCAGGGTCAGGTCGGGCCCTTCCTTCTCCAGCGCGATGGCCTGCTCCAGGACGATCAGCGTGTGCTCGTAGACGTCCTTGTGCCGGTGGTGCTCGTCACTCTCCAGCCGCAGGGCCGGAAGCTCCGGCAGCACATGCTCGGCGAGACCCGTGTCGACCAGCAGCGTCAGCCCCTTGCGCGGATGGTCGGACAGGATGAGCTTGTTGAGCTCGTCCCTGATCCGCTCGGCGGAGACGATCTCCAGGCGTCGGGACATCTCCGTCATCGCGGTGACGACCTCGGGGGCCAGCGCGAAGTCGAGCTGTGCCGCGAAGCGTGCGGCCCGCATCATCCGCAGCGGGTCGTCCGAGAAGGACGCCTCCGGGGTGCCCGGCGTGCGCAGCACCCGCGCCGCGAGGTCGTCGAGGCCGCCGTGCGGGTCGATGAACCTCTTCTCCGGGAGAGCGACGGCCATCGCGTTCACGGTGAAGTCACGCCGGACGAGGTCCTCCTCGATGGAGTCGCCGTACGACACCTCGGGCTTGCGGGAGGTGCGGTCGTACGCCTCGGACCGGTAGGTGGTCACCTCGATCTGGTAGCCGTCCTTCTGCGCCCCCACCGTGCCGAAGGCGATCCCGACCTCCCACACGGCGTCCGCCCACGGGCGCACGATCTTCAGCACGTCCTGGGGGCGGGCGTCGGTCGTGAAGTCCAGGTCGTTGCCGAGCCGGCCGAGCAGTGCGTCCCGTACCGAACCGCCGACCAGGGCGAGTGAGAACCCGGCCTCCTGGAACCGGCGGGCGAGGTCGTCGGCGACAGGTGCGACCTCGAGCGGTTGGTTCACCGCGCGGTCCTGCACCTGACTCGGGGCACTGAGCTTGTCTTCGTTGGCGTTCGGCACAACAGAAGAGGGTACGTGGCCCGGGCATACCCGGGCGCCTCCATTGAACGTGCACAGACTCGCCATCCGGACCTGCACAAGGTCTGCTCCGGAGACCCACGCGCACGCTCCCCTCTATACGTGCACATTCGGGACAGTGCGGCAGCGTCCCCCGATCTTGTGGAGCGGTCCGCGGCACTTCCCCTCAGCGCGCATCGTTACCATGCGTGGACGCACATTCCGACGACCACTGACGACGACGAGGGACGGGCGAGCGCGTGGCCGAGGCGGCAGACTTCCAGGGGACGAGTCCCTCACCTGCCCGCCGCTGGCTGCGGCGCACCGGGGCCCTGCTCGCAGGGGCTCCTCTGCTGGCCGGTCTGTGCCAGTTCACCGCCGCGGCACCCGCTGAGGCCGCCGACAGCTCCGGGTCCGTCTCCGTGGCGGTCGACACGCTCAGCCCGAGCGCACCTACGGAGGGTGACACGCTCACCGTGTCGGGGACGGTGACCAACAACGGCAAGCAGGCCGTCTCGGCCGCTCACGTGGGACTGCAGGTCGGCCCGGAGCTGAACACGCGCTCGTCGATCGACAGGGTCAGCGCAGACGGGGACTCGCTCCAGGGCGATACGGGCTCCGAGGTCGGCGGGAAGTACGAGGCGAAGTTCGCGAAGCTCACCCCCGGGGTGGCCCAGCCCTTCACCATCTCCGTCCCGGTCGACGACCTGGACCTCGGTGACGCCGGCGTCTACCAGTTCGCCGTCGCGGTGTCGGGCAGGACCGCGGCCCAGCCGTGGGACCAGCCGCTGGGCATCCAGCGGACCTTCCTGCCCTGGCAGTCCGACGAGGCGGACACGAAGACGAAGACGACGTTCCTGTGGCCGTTGATCTCCACCGTGCACATGACGGCGGAGACCGGCTCGAACGCCCAGCAGACACCGGTCTTCCTCAACGACGACCTCGCCGAGGAGATCTCGGCGGGCGGCCGCCTGGACCAGATGCTGTCGCTGGGCGAGAACCTGGACGTCACGTGGGTGATCGATCCGGACCTGCTGGCGTCCGTCGACGCGATGACCCGCAGCTACCGGATCCAGGGCGAGGGCGACACCACCACCGCCGGCACCCACCAGGCACTCGCCAAACAGTGGCTGGCCAGGCTGCAGACGGCGGTGGAGGACAAGGAGGTCGTCGCGCTCCCCTTCGCCGATCCGGACCTCGCCTCCCTCGCCCACAACGGCACGAGCGTCACCGGCTCGCTCAGCCACCTCCACGAGGCCACCGACGTCGCCGCCACCACGGTGCGGACCGTGCTCCACGTGACACCGAGCACCGACTTCGCGTGGCCCGTGAACGGCGCGGTGGACCCGTCCATCGTCAAGGTCGCCACCTCCGCCGGTGCCGACAAGGTGATCGCCCGCAGCGACAGCCTCCAGGAGACCGCCGGACTGTCGTACACACCTTCCGCGGCCCGCCCCATCGGCGGCGGCACTACGGCGGTCGTCGCGGACGCGCGGCTGTCCACGGCCTTCCAGGGCGATCTGACGAAGGCCTCGTCCGCCACGCTCGCCGTGCAGCGGTTCCTCGCCCAGAGCCTCGCCCTCGACCTCCAGACGGACAAGCAGCGCAGCATCGTCGTCGCCCCGCAGCGCATGCCCACGGCCGCCCAGGCGGACGCCATGGCCGAGGCGATCACCGCGTTGCAGGGCGGCAACTGGTCGCAGTCCCAGAAGCTCACGGCGGCGGCCGCGGCCAAGCCGGACCCCGAGGCCACCACCAAGGTGCCCTCCGCGTCCGCCTACCCCGCCTCGCTGCGCAAGCAGCAGCTGCCGAAGTGGGCCTTCCAGCAGATCGCCAGCACGCAGAACAAGCTCGACAACTTCAAGGTGATCCTCTCCGACCAGTCCCGCGTCGTGACCCCCTTCGGGCGGGCCATGAACCGCGAGATGTCCACGTCGTGGCGGGGCCGCGCAAGCGAGGCGAGCAGCTTCCGCGCGGACGTCGAGGCCTACCTGGACGAGCTGACCTCCCAGGTGAGCCTGATCGACAAGTCGGAGACCAAGCTCTCCGGACGCAGCGCCACGATCCCCGTGACGGTCCAGAACAACCTGGTGCAGGGAGTGGAGCACCTGCGGCTGCGGCTGACCTCGCTGAGCCCGAACCGGCTCGAGATCGGCGGCTCCTCCTACTACGAGCAGCAGGTCGAGGTCTCCGGCGGCCACAGCCAGACGGTGAAGTTCACCACGACGGCCAACGCCAACGGCAAGGCCTCGGTGATCGCCCAGTTGTACACGGAGGACGGCCAGCCCTACGGAGAGCCCGTCAGGTTCGACGTGAAGGTCACCGAGTTCACGGCCACGGTCATGCTGGTCATCGGTGGCGGTGTCCTGCTGCTGGTACTGGCAGGATTCCGGATGTACACCCAGCGCAAGCGCGCGGCCGCCCGTGAGGCCGAGCAGAACGGACCCGACGACGGGGCGGGTGCAGCCGTGGACGGTCCGGAGAACCCGGAAGGCTCCGAGGACCGTCTCAAGGAAGAGTCCGGCACCGGACCCTGGGCCGACGACCCGGAGCAGCCGAGTGACCTGACAGCGGACACCGCAGCGGAAAGCGCCGACCCGTCCGGCACGGGTGAGAGAGTGGACCGTTGAGGATGTCGTGGCCGGTGGGCCCGGGACGATGAGGTGGGGTAACCATGAACGCGCCGTACGACGGTGATCGCGGTCAGGGCGCGGACAACTCGGGTCGCCCCGAGGGGCCGCCGCCCGAGCACGACCAGGTGCCGCCGCAGGCTCCCGCGGACATGTACCTCCAGGACGCCTACGACCAGGACCCCTATCGGGCGCAGGACCTGCACGCCCAGGACCCGGTCGCCGAGGCCCTCTACGACCGTGCGGCGCATCCCCCGCCGCCGCCCGGCACCCATCAGCCGCAGCAGCCGCTGTACTCCCAGCCGCCGCAGTCTCCCTACGCGCCGGACCCGCACGTGTGGGCGCAGACCCCGGCTCCCGAGCCGGAGGGCCCGACGCAGTACCTGCCGTACGGCGACGACCCCCGCACCACGCAGTTCGTGGGGGTCGACGACCTGGTGAGCCAGGCCGGCGAGGAGCGTCACGAGCCGGACGCGTTCGCCCACCTCTTCCGCGACCAGCAGCAGCGTGGCGGCCGGCCGACGGACCCCCCGTTGGTACCGGCGCCGGGCGGGCCGGTGCAGACACCGCAGTTCCAGGCTCCCGTGGCGGCCGCACCCTCGGCCGACGAGACCATGAACCTGGGGACCGTGCCGGTCGCGCCCGAGGCGGTCTCCGAAGCTCCCGCCGCCCCCGCGAAGAAGGGCGGCAAGGCGTCGGGCCTGCTGAAGTCGAGCGCCGTGATGGCGGCCGGCACCATGGTCTCGCGTCTGACCGGCTTCATCCGTTCGGCACTCATCGTGTCGGCGCTCGGCACCGCCTTCCTGGGCGACTCCTTCCAGGTGGCCTACCAGCTACCGACCATGATCTACATCCTCACCGTCGGCGGCGGCCTCAACTCCGTCTTCGTGCCGCAGCTCGTACGCGCCATGAAGGAGGACGACGACGGCGGCGAGGCCTTCGCGAACCGGCTGCTGACGCTCGTCATGGTGGCCCTCGCCCTGCTCACCGCGCTCACCATGTTCGCGGCACCGCTCCTGGTGCGGGCCCTGTCGAACCCCGTGGCGACCAACCCCGCGGCCAACGACGTCGCCATCACCTTCACCCGCTACTTCCTGCCCTCCATCTTCTTCATGGGCATCCACGTGGTGATGGGGCAGATCCTCAACGCGCGCGGCAAGTTCGGCGCGATGATGTGGACTCCGGTCCTCAACAACATCGTCATCATCGTGACGCTCGCGATGTTCCTGTGGGTCTACGGCACCGCCGGGCGCTCCGGCATGAGCGTCACGAACATCCCGCCGGAGGGCCAGCGGCTGCTCGGCGTGGGCATTCTGCTCGGCCTCGTGGTGCAGGCCCTCGCGATGATCCCGTATCTGCGCGAGACCGGGTTCCGGCTGCGCCTGCGCTTCGACTGGAAGGGCCACGGCCTCGGCAAGGCCGCGATGCTCGCGAAGTGGACCATCCTGTTTGTCCTCGCCAACCAGGCGGGCGCCCTGGTCGTCACCCAGCTCGCCACCGCGGCCGTCGCCGACACCAAGATCCCCGGCACCGGCTTCAGCGCCTACGCCAACGCCCAGCTGATCTGGGGCCTTCCGCAGGCCATCATCACCGTCTCGTTGATGGCCGCACTGCTGCCGCGCATCTCCCGCTCGGCGGCGGAGGACGACGCCGGCGCGGTCCGCGACGACATCTCGCAGGGCCTGCGCACCACCGCGGTCGCCATCGTGCCCATCGCCTTCGGCTTCCTCTCGCTCGGCATCCCGATGTGCACGCTGATCTTCGGTGCCTCCAGCACCGGCGCCGCCACGAACATGGGGTACATGCTGATGGCCTTCGGCCTCGGCCTGATCCCCTATTCGGTCCAGTACGTCGTCCTGCGCGCCTTCTACGCCTACGAGGACACCCGGACGCCCTTCTACAACACCGTCATCGTGGCGGCCGTCAACGCCGCCGCCTCCGCCGCCTGTTACGCCCTGCTGCCGCCCCGCTGGGCCGTGGTCGGCATGGCCGCCTCGTACGGTCTCGCGTACGCGATCGGTGTCGGCGTCGCCTGGAACCGGCTGCGCAAGCGCCTCGGCGGCGACCTGGACGGCAACCGCGTCCTGCGCACCTACGCCCGGCTCTGCATCGCCTCCGTCCCGGCGGCCCTGCTCAGCGGAGCGGCCTGCTACGGCATCGGTCACTCGCTCGGCCAGGGCGTCGTCGGTTCGTTCGCCTCGCTGATCGCGGGCGGTGCGGTTCTGCTCGGGGTCTTCTTCGTCGCCGCCCGCAGGATGCGGATCGAGGAGCTGAACTCGTTGGTCGGCATGGTCCGGGGGCGTCTGGGGCGCTGAGGCAGGGGTACGCGCACAACCATCGTCCGCCACCGTGTGTCGTGCATAGCGGCGGACTGTGGGCACAATTGGATTCTGCGTCGCACGGCGCGCATTGAATGGGGAGGCAGGGAACGACGGTGGCGGAACGGAGCACGGCTGCCGTCGACGTGGCAGACACCAGCGGTGACCAACCGCTGACCGCCCAGGCGGACCAGTCCACGGCCGACGGCGTGGCCAAGAACCGGGAGCGGGACACGGAAGACGTCGAGGCACAGGGGAGTGGCGGGACCGAGGGTCCTGGCAAGGCGTCACCGCCGGAGCTGCACAGCGGTCACAAACTCGCAAGACGCTACCGTCTCGAGGAATGCGTCACCCGTCTGGACGGGTTCAGCAGTTGGCGTGCCGTCGACGAGAAACTCCGTCGGGCCGTCGGCGTGCACATCCTGCCCGCCGACCATGCGCGGGCCCGCTCCGTCCTGGCCGCGGCCCGTTCCTCCGCGCTGCTGGGTGACCCGCGCTTCGTCCAGGTCCTGGACGCCGTCGAGGAGAACGACCTCGTCTATGTCGTCCACGAGTGGCTTCCCGACGCCACCGAGCTCACCACCCTCCTCGCCCCGGGCCCGCTGGAGGTGTACGACGCCTACCAGATGGTCAGTCAGGTGGCGTCCGCCATGGCCGCGGCCCACCGCGAGGGCCTCGCGCACCTGCGGCTGAACCCGAACGCTGTCCTGCGCACGTCGAGCGGTCAGTGGCGCATCCGCGGCCTCGCCGTGAACGCCGCGCTGCGCGGCGTCGTTTCGGAGACCCCGCAGCGCACGGACACCGAGGCGATCGGCGCTCTCCTGTACGCGGCGCTCACCCAGCGGTGGCCGTACGAGAGCGACGCCTACGGTCTGGCCGGCCTGCCCAAGGACGTGGGTCTCATCGCCCCCGACCAGGTGCGGGCGGGGGTCCACCGCGGGCTGTCCGAGCTGGCCATGCGCGCCCTCGCCAACGACGGGGCGACCGCCTCCCGGCACGAGTCGGCGTGCACCACGCCCGAGGAACTGGTCAAGGCGATCGGGGAGATGCCCCGCATCCGCCCGCCGGAGCCGGCTTTCACGGCCCCGCCCGAGTACCAGCGCACGACGTACCAGCAGGGCACCTACGGCCGCCCGGCACCGCCCGGTGTCACCCAGCCCGTGGCGCCCCCGCCACCGCCGCTGCAGAGCCGCACCGGCCGCGCCCTGAAGTGGGCCGTCTCGGCGCTCCTCATCGCCGCGCTGGGGCTCGGCAGTTGGCAGCTCGCGGACGCCCTGATGGACCGGGGCGGCACATCGGACGAGAACCAGACGCAGACGACCGACGACGGCGACAAGAACAGCACCGCGCCGAAGCCGACGAAGACCCTCAGCATCGAGAACGCCCAGGAGTACGTGGCCGAGGGCGACGCCCAGCACCCCGCCGACGTGAAGCTGACGTACGACGGCAGCATGACGACGGGATGGCGGACCAGCAGCTACAAGGACGGTCCGCAGATAGTGATCAAGCCCGGCGTCGGCATCGTCTACGACCTCGGTTCCGCGCAGGAGGTGTCGGCCGCCACGCTGTCGTTCCGGTACGGCGGCGACCACACCACAGCCAAGCTGTACGCGTCGGACTCGCTCACGCCGTCCTCGCTGGACTCCCTGGACGAAATCGGTTCGGCTACGACGAACGGCACCACGGCCACGGTGAAGGTCGGCAAGCCGGTGAAGTCGCGGTACGTCCTGGTGTGGCTCACCGCGCTCCCTTACTCCGGAGCCGACTCCGCGAACTACAGCGACCCCGGCTACAAGCAGGCCATCACCAACGTGAAGTTCACCGGCTGAGAACTCACCGCAGACAAGGGGAGGGGGTCCGATGGCAGATGACACCGCGTACGGCGACACCAGCGATCAGGACCTCCTGGCCCGTCATGTAGAGGGCGACCCCGACGCCTTCGGTGAGCTCGTGCGGCGGCACCGGGACCGGCTCTGGGCCGTGGCCCTGCGCACGCTCGGGGACCGCGAGGAAGCCGCTGACGCGGTGCAGGACGCGCTGGTGTCCGCCTACCGGGCCGCTCACACCTTCCGGGGCCAGTCGGCGGTCACGACCTGGCTGCACCGGATCACGGTCAACGCCTGCCTGGACCGGGCCCGGAAAGCCGCCTCCCGCAAGACGTCCCCGGTGGACGACACCGAGCGCCTGGAGCAGCTCCTGGAGCCGCACGAGGAGGCATCGGCGCCCGCCGAACGCAACGACCTCCACCGCCAGCTCGTGGAGGCCCTCGGCACGCTCCCACCCGACCAGCGTGCCGCTCTCGTTCTCGTGGACATGCAGGGCTACCCCGTCGCCGAAGCCGCCAGCATGCTCGACGTGCCGACGGGGACGGTGAAGAGCCGCTGCGCCCGGGGAAGAGCCAGACTGCTCCCGCTTCTCACCCATCTGCGGCCGGAAAACGCCGGAGCAGGCAGAGAAGCGGGCGTCGGACGGAACCGGACGCAGGAGACATCCGTCCCACCCGCAGCGGGACCTCCGTCGGACGGCTCGCCGGATTCGGGACCAAGCGATTCAGCCGCAGTGAAGGGCGGAGGTGGGCGAGCGTGACTTCCACGACAGACACAGACGGGCACCCGGACGTCGCGGAGATCTCCGACCTCACCGAAGGCATCCTCTCCCCCTCCAGGACCGCGGACGTACGCCGGCATCTGGACGAGTGCGAACTCTGCGCGGATGTGCACGCCTCGCTGGAGGAGATCCGCGGCCTGCTCGGCACGCTGCCGGGACCGCCCCAGATGCCCGCCGACGTCGCCGGCAGGATCGACGCCGCCCTCGCCGCGGAGGCACTCCTCCAGGCGACTGCTCCCGAAGCCGTGAACGACCAGGCACCGATCGAGAGCGCGCGTGTTTCACGTGAAACATCGCCCACCTCAGACCGTCCCACCGGACATGCCCGCACCTCCAGCACCGGCCCCGGCCGCAAGGACCGCCGGAGGAACGGACGTCGCAAGGTCGCCGTTCTCGGTGCCGTCTTCACTGTCGCCGCACTGGGATTCGGCTCCGTCCTGCTGTCGTCACTGGACGACGGCAAGCCGAACGACGCGGCGCGCGGGCAGACCACGACCTCCGCCGACACCTTCTCCGCGAGCGGACTCGAAAAGCAGGTGTCGGACCTGCTCACCGAGAAGAGCACGAGCGGCGGTTCCCGGGCTCCACGCAGCAGCATGGGCGCAGCGCAGAACATCCCCGGCTCCGAGGACCCCCGCGTCCTGGTGACACCCGAGGTCCCCCAGTGCATCCAGAAGGGCCTGCACACCAGCGACGCTCCGCTCGCGACCGAGGACGGCGTCTATCAGGGCACGGACGCCATCCTGGTCGTGCTGCGTGATCCCTCCGACAGCACCCGGATCACCGCCTACATCGTGGATGCGTCGTGCGTGAAGAACGCGCCGACCGGCACTGCGAAGGTTCTCCTGAAGCGCTCCTACGCCCACTCCTGAACGAGCACGCTTCGTCTCCGTCCCGCGTGGTAATGCGTACGGTGTGGCCTCTCCGTGTGCCCGGACACAGCGGGAATGCGCGCCCCTTAGGATCCGTTGGGCAGGGTGAGAGTTCTGCGAGGGGCTCCACCGGTCCGACGACGCAGTCCAGAGACGAGGAACCAAGCCGTGAGCGACGTCCGTAACGTGATCATCATCGGCTCCGGGCCCGCCGGCTACACGGCGGCGCTCTACACCGCGCGCGCGTCGCTGAAGCCGCTGGTGTTCGAGGGCGCCGTCACCGCCGGTGGCGCGCTGATGAACACCACCGAGGTGGAGAACTTCCCCGGCTTCCAGGACGGCATCATGGGCCCCGAGCTCATGGACAACATGCGCGCCCAGGCGGAGCGCTTCGGTGCCGAGCTCGTCCCGGACGACATCGTCAGCGTAGACCTGACCGGTGAGATCAAGACCGTCACCGACACCTCGGGCACGGTCCACCGGGCGAAGGCCGTGATCGTCACCACCGGCTCGCAGCACCGCAAGCTGGGCCTGCCGAACGAGGACGCCCTCTCCGGGCGCGGTGTGTCGTGGTGTGCCACCTGTGACGGCTTCTTCTTCAAGGACCAGGACATCGCCGTGATCGGCGGCGGTGACACCGCGATGGAGGAGGCGACCTTCCTCTCGCGCTTCGCCAAGTCGGTGACGATCGTCCACCGCCGGGACACCCTGCGCGCCTCCAAGGCGATGCAGGAGCGCGCCTTCGCCGATCCGAAGATCAAGTTCGTGTGGGACAGCGAGGTCGCCGAGATCCAGGGCGACCCGAAGCTTTCGGGCCTGAAGCTGCGCAACCTCAAGACCGGCGAGCTCTCGGACCTGGCGGTCACGGGCCTGTTCATCGCGATCGGCCACGACCCGCGCACCGAGCTCTTCAAGGGCCAGCTCGAGCTGGACGACGAGGGCTACCTGAAGGTGGAAGCGCCTTCGACCCGCACCAACCTGACCGGTGTGTTCGGCGCCGGTGACGTGGTCGACCACACCTACCGCCAGGCGATCACGGCCGCCGGCACCGGCTGTTCCGCCGCTCTCGACGCCGAGCGCTATCTGGCCGCCCTCGCGGACGCAGAGAAGGCCGAGCCCGAGAAGACCGCTGTCTGACCCCCATCCCGCCCCACCGCACCAACCCAGTTAAGGAGCCCGCCGTGGCCGGCACCCTGAAGAATGTGACCGACGATTCCTTCGAGCAGGACGTCCTGAAGAGCGACAAGCCCGTCCTGGTGGACTTCTGGGCCGCCTGGTGCGGACCGTGCCGTCAGATCGCTCCGTCCCTCGAGGCGATCGCCGCCGAGTACGGCGACAAGATCGAGGTCGTCAAGCTGAACATCGACGAGAACCCGGGTACGGCCGCCAAGTACGGCGTCATGTCCATCCCGACGCTGAACGTCTACCAGGGTGGCGAGGTCGCCAAGACCATCGTCGGTGCCAAGCCGAAGGCCGCGATCGTCCGCGACCTCGAGGACTTCATCGCTGAGTGATGTTTCACGTGAAACATGAAGGGGGCCGGTCCGCAGGGACCGGCCCCCTTCATGGTGTCAGTGGCACTTCCGCGTTACAGGGGACGCAGCGCCGGTTCCTTCTGTACC
This sequence comes from Streptomyces sp. NPDC091972, assembly GCF_044756385.1. NCBI lineage: Bacteria > Bacillati > Actinomycetota > Actinomycetes > Kitasatosporales > Streptomycetaceae > Streptomyces > Streptomyces sp. NPDC091972. The sequence continues at coordinate 146,224 of NZ_JBIVSV010000005.1, forward strand.
GCTCCCAGCAGCCGGTCCAGTGCCATCTCCACGTCTTCCTTCCAGGAGAGCGTGGTGCGCAGCTCCAGCCGCAGTCTCGGATACCTGGGATGCGGTCTGACCGTCTTGAAGCCCACAGCGAGGAGATGGTCGGCAGGCAGCAGACAGGCGGGCTCTTTCCAACGGGCGTCCCCGAAGGCCTCGATGGCCTTGAAGCCCCGTCGCAGCAGATCCTTGGCGACCGTCTGCACCATCACCCGGCCAAGCCCCTGTCCCTGATAGCCCGGCATGATGAACGAGGTCATCAACTGGACGGCGTCCGGGGAGACAGGGCTCGTGGGAAAAGCCGTCGAGCGAGGAACATAGGCCGGAGGGGCGTAGAGGACGAAGCCGACCGGAACGTCGTCGACGTAGACGACCCGACCGCACGATCCCCAGTCCAGCAGGACGGCGGAGATCCAGGCCTCCTTCTCCAGAGCGGCTGTTCCCGCCTTTACCGCGGCCTCTCCGCTGACGGGGTCCAGCTCCCAGAAGACACACGAGCGGCACCGCTGGGGTAGGTCCGGAAGGTTGTCCAGCGTGAGCGGTACGAGCCGACGCCCCATGAAGGCTGTTCCTCGCTTCCTACGCCCGCCGCGTCGCGGGCGGCCGTCAGAGCGCTCCGTTCCCTGAGCAGACTGCCGACGAATCCGCCGACCGCCCCCAGTCCCAGGCCCGCGCTCACCAGTCCGCTTCTGCTCATCGTTCGCATGGCCCCTGCCTCCCCTCAGAGGTACTGCCGGGTGGATGTGCCGCACCCATTCGCATCGTATCCACCCACCGATTCCATCGACACCGCCTGAATGCAAAGAGCGGGCCGTGTCCGGTACGCACCGGACACGGCCCGCTCTTCATGCCTGGTCTGGTCCGGCATGCTCACGAGTCCCGGCTCAGGCTTCCGTCTCCTCGTCCTCGCCGTCCACCAGGCTCTTCTGCAGAACCGGTCCCTCACCGGGGGCGAGGGAGCTGAGGATGCGCTCGAGGTCCTCCATGGAGGCGAACTCGACGGTGATCTTGCCCTTCTTCTGCCCCAGGTCGACCTTGACCCGCGTCTCGAACCGGTCCGACAGACGAGTCGCGAGGTCGGTCAGCGCCGGAGAGACCCGGGCACCGGCTCGCGGACCCTTGGATCGCTGGGCGGTCTGCGGCCGCGACCCCATGAGGGTCACGATCTCCTCGACGGCGCGCACCGAGAGTCCCTCGGCCACGATCCGGTGGGCCAGCCGGTCCTGCTCCTCTGAGTCCTCGACGGACAGCAGAGCACGGGCGTGTCCGGCCGAAAGCACTCCGGCGGCCACTCGGCGCTGCACCGCCGGCGACAGCTTCAGCAGACGCAGGGTGTTGGAGACCTGCGGGCGGGACCGGCCGATGCGGTCCGCGAGCTGGTCGTGCGTGCAGTTGAAGTCCTTCAGCAGTTGGTCGTAGGCGGCTGCCTCTTCCAACGGGTTGAGCTGGGCCCGGTGCAGGTTCTCCAGGAGGGCGTCCAGGAGAAGCTTGTCGTCATCCGTGGCCCGCACGATCGCGGGGATCGCCTCCAGGCCGGCCTCACGGCTGGCCCGCCAGCGGCGCTCACCCATGATGAGCTCGTAGCGAGCGGGGCCGACCTGCCGTACGACGACCGGCTGGAGGAGGCCGACCTCCTGGATGGAGGTGACCAGCTCCTGAAGCGCGTCCTCGTCGAAGACCTCACGCGGCTGGCGCGGGTTCGGCGTGATGGAGTCGAGGGGGAGTTCCGCGAAGTGGGCGCCCATGGGAGGCGCGGGCGTCTCCGGGTAGCCGTTGACCGGCGTCTCGGTTTCATGTGAAACCGGCGGCAGCGTGGCCACCTTCGCCGCGGCCACTCCGCGATCGGTCGTCAGCACCGGGACAGACGTCGGAGATGCGGAACCCGCGCCCTCCATCGCCGCCGGCGTCGGCGTCTTCTCGGTCGGGGCAGCAGGGATCAGTGCGCCGAGACCACGGCCCAACCCCCTCCGTCGCTCGCTCACTGGATCCCCTCCACCATGCTCGGGTTGCTCTGTGCGCCGATGTGCGCCTGCGTCGGGTCATAGGAGACACCGACACCCTTCAGCGCGATCTCTCGCGCCGCCTCAAGGTAGGACAACGCTCCGCTCGATCCTGGATCGTAGGTCAGCACCGTCTGTCCATAACTCGGCGCCTCGGAGATACGGACCGAGCGGGGAATGCTGGTCCGCAGCACCTCGTCGCCGAAGTGGGTGCGCACCTCGTCCGCGACCTGGGACGCCAGGCGCGTCCGGCCGTCGTACATGGTGAGCAGGATGGTCGATACGTGCAAGGTGGGGTTGAGGTGACCCCGCACCAGATCGACGTTACGCAGGAGCTGGCCCAGGCCCTCCAGCGCGTAGTACTCGCACTGGATCGGGATGAGGACCTCGGCACCGGCCACGAGCGCATTGACCGTCAGCAGGCCGAGCGAGGGCGGACAGTCGATGAGGATGTAGTCCAAGGGCTGCTCGTACGCCTGGATCGCACGCTGTAGCCGGCTCTCACGTGCCACCAGGGACACCAGCTCGATCTCCGCACCGGCGAGATCGATGGTGGCGGGGGCGCAGAAGAGACCTTCGACATCAGGGACCGGCTGAACGACCTCGGCCAGCGGCCTGCTCTCGACCAGGACGTCGTAGATGGACGGGACTTCGGCGTGGTGGTCGATACCCAGCGCGGTGGACGCATTGCCCTGGGGGTCGAGGTCGATCACCAGGACACGGCCGCCGTGCAGAGCCAGCGAAGCGGCAAGGTTGACGGTTGTCGTCGTCTTGCCCACTCCGCCCTTCTGGTTGGCAACGACCATGATCCGGGTCTGCTCGGGCCGTGGCAGGCCCTCGCCGGCGCGGCCAAGAGCCTCTACCGCCAGTTGGGCAGCACGACCGATCGGAGTGTCGTCCATCGGGGGCGGTGTTTCACGTGAAACATCCTCCCCCATCGACTCGGTTCGGGGACCGGGGACCGGATCGGTCATCGGTCCCGCGATGTTGGCGTCGGACCGCAAGGATTCACTCTCCTCGACTTCAGGCTCGCAATGAACAGAGCCTCCCATGTCTTCGGGGTCGTGAACCAGTGAGGCCTGTTGTTCTGTGGAGAAATCCACCTCTGTGGACAACTCCGTTACCTCTCCGAGTGACCCGAGAGGCTTCCGGTCGCGGGGTTCGGCCGCAGCGCGGCCCCGGCTGATGATGCCGTGCAGCAGTGAGCGACGTTTCACGTGAAACACGATGCAGGGCAGCCGTGCCCGTTCTGCCGCGACACTCCGGCTTGCATAGGTTTGGCAGCTTGTGTGGAGTACGTCTCGTCGTCAGGACGGATCAGCGACGCCGACGGGTGCGGCCGGTACGGGCCGCCTTGGCACGCTTGGCAGCGAAGCGCACACCGCCGGGGCTCTCTCCGACCTCGACCCTCACCACGGTGGACAGCGGATCGACCACGCCTTCACCCACATGCAGGATGGACGTCCCCACAGCACCGAGCTTGCTCAGCGCCGTGTGTGCCGCCTTGAGTTCCTCCTCCGCGGTGTCGCCCTTGAGCGCGAGCATCTCCCCGTAGGGACGCAGCAGCGGAACACCCCAGGTCGCCAGCCGGTCCAGCGGGGCCACGGCTCGCGCCGTCACCACATGCACGGGCGTCAGCTTGCCCATGACCTCCTCGGCCCGACCGCGCACCACCGTCACATGGTCCAGGCCCAGCAGCTCCACGACCTCCGTCAGGAAGGTCGTACGCCGCAGCAGCGGCTCCAGCAGCGTGATCTTCAGGTCCTCGCGGACGAGGGCCAGGGGGATGCCGGGCAGACCCGCACCGGAGCCGACGTCGCACACCGTCACACCCTCGGGGACGACCTCGGAGAGAACCGCGCAGTTCAGCAGATGCCGCTCCCACAGGCGGGGCACTTCACGAGGGCCGATGAGGCCGCGCCGCACACCCGCCTCGGCGAGCAGCTCGGCGTAGCGCACCGCGTCCTCGAAGCGATCGCCGAACACCTCGCGCGCCTGCTCGGGCGCGGGGGGAAGCTCCGCTGCCTCCGTCACGGGGAACCGTCCTTCCGTACCGCATCAGCGCACCGGGCGCCGACCATCAGAACTATCAGGCTGACAAAGTTCGGCCCCGCCTGCTCTACAGACGGGGCCGGAGAAACGTACGGACCGCTCAGGCGGGAAGCACGACGACGAAGCGCTGCGGCTCCTCGCCCTCGGACTCGCTGCGGAGCCCGGCGGCCTTGATCGCGTCGTGCACGACCTTGCGCTCGAACGGCGTCATCGGGTTGAGCTTCACGGACTCACCGGTGCTCTTCACCTCGGCGGCGGCCTTGGCGCCGAGCTCGGAGAGCTCAGCGCGCTTCTTGGCCCGGTAACCGCCGATGTCCAGCATCAGTCGGCTGCGGTCCCCGGTCTCCCGGTGCACGGCCAGGCGGGTGAGCTCCTGGAGGGCTTCCAGCACCTCGCCGTCACGACCGACCAGCTTCTGCAGGTCGCGGCTGCCCGAGTCGCTGATGATCGAGACAGCGGCGCGGTCGGCCTCGACGTCCATGTCGATGTCGCCGTCGAGATCGGCGATGTCGAGCAGACCCTCGAGGTAGTCCGCCGCGATCTCGCCCTCCTGCTCAAGGCGGGTCAGGGTGTCTGCACCCTCGGCAGCGGCGGAGGTGGTGCCTTCCGTCACGGGATGGACTCCTTCTTACTTCTTGGACGGGGACTTGGGCCGCTGAGGGCCCTTGCGCTGTCCGGACTGGGCCTTGCTGCGGGTACCGCCGCCGGACTGCTTCTTGGCGGAAGCGGCGGGCTTGGCGTCCTCGGGCTCGTCGGACTTGCTCAGCGAGGTCGGCTCCGACGACTGGCCGTCGCCGGTCGCCTTCGCGCCGGCCGAGGCCGCACCCGACTGCCGCTGGGACTTGCTCTGTCGCTTGGGCTGCTGACGCCTGGGAGCCGCCGCGCTCGCCGTCGAACCGTCCTCGGTCTGCACCGCGGCCTGGGACTCGCTCTGGATGACCGAACCGTCGGCCTGGGCCGCGAGGCCGGCCTTGTTCAGACCGTTGATGAACTTGCGCTCGAACTCGTTGCGGTCCCGGCCCTTGGCGACGATCGCCTTGATGATGGTGCGCTCGCTGCGCCTGCGGGCCTTGCCGTGGGTCGTGACGTGCTTGGTGAGGCGCTCCAGGTAGGCGGCCTGCGCCTTGGAACCCGGGGTCGGGTTGTTGCGGATGACGTACATCTGCTGACCCATGGTCCACACGTTGGTGGTCAGCCAGTAGACGAGGACACCGACCGGGAAGTTGATGCCGAAGACGGCGAACATGACCGGGAAGACGTACATCAGCATCTTCTGCTGCTGCATGAACGGCGTCTTGACCGTGGTGTCGACGTTCTTCGTCATCAGCTGGCGCTGCGTGTAGAACTGCGACGCCGACATCAGGACGATCATGACCGCGGTGACGACCCGGACGTCGGTCAGCGAGGCGCCGAGTGCCTCGACCTTGCTCGAACCGTCCGTGAACTTCGCGGCCAGCGGAGCGCCGACGATGTGCGCCTTACGGGCGCTGGCCAGCAGCGACTCGTTGATGACACCGATGGTGTCGCCCGTCGCGATGCCGTTGAGCACGTGGTACAGGGCGAAGAAGAACGGCGACTGCGCCAGGATGGGAAGGCACGAGGAGAGCGGGTTGGTGCCCGTCTCCTTGTACAGCTTCATCATCTCTTCGGACTGGCGCTGCTTGTCGTTCTTGTAGCGCTCCTGGATCTTCTTCATCTCGGGCTGCAGCGTCTGCATGGCCCGGGTCGCCTTGATCTGCTTCACGAAGAGCGGGATCAGGCAGATACGGATCAGGATCACCAGGGACACGATCGACAGGCCCCAGGCCCAGCCGGTGTCGGGGCCGAAGATGGCGCCGTACACCTTGTGGAACTGGACGATGACCCAGGAGACGGGTGTCGTGATGAAGCTGAAAAGACTGGCAATCGTGTCCACTAATCATGCTCCTTGGGCATGGGACGGAGTCTCTGCGGCCGGGCTCGAAGGAGTCTGCCCCTCGGTGGCCGAGGCGGCGGAGGGCCCGCCCCTACGTGCACGCCAGGCGTTACGCAGCATTTCGTGCCACCGCGGACGCTTGCGCGGCGGGACATGGTCCACACCGCCCAGCGACCACGGATTGCACCGCAGGATGCGCCAGGCGGTGAGTGCCGTTCCCTTGATCGCACCGTGCCGGTCGATGGCCTGGTAGCCGTAGTGGGAGCACGACGGGTAGTACTTGCACACCGGCCCGAGCAGCGGGCTGATGGTCCACTGGTACAGCTTGATGAGCGCCAGCAGCGGGTACTTCATCGTGCGCCCCCTCCCAGCAGCCGCTGAACGGCGGCATCCAGGTCTCGGGCCAGTTGTTCGTGATCGGCGTCACCCGCCTCGGGCAGCGCTCGTACGACTACCAGGCTACCGGGGGGAAACAGGGCGACCCGGTCGCGCATCAGATGGCGAAGCCTGCGCTTCACCTTGTTGCGCACCACGGCACCGCCCACGGCCTTGCTCACGACGAAACCCGCACGCGTCGGGGGAGCGCTCTCCCCAGGCGCGTGCGGGTCCATGGCACCGCTACGAAAGTGAACGACGAGGGACGGGCGTCCGGCCCGGCGCCCTCGTCGTACCGCGGTCGCGAAGTCCTCGCGCCGCCTCAGCCGGTTCTCGGTGGGCAGCACGACGGCATGACCTGACCGGGATCAGGCGGACAGGCTGGCGCGACCCTTGCTGCGGCGGTTCGCCAGAATCGCGCGGCCGGCACGGGTACGCATCCGCAGACGGAAGCCGTGGGTCTTGGCGCGACGACGGTTGTTCGGCTGGAAGGTGCGCTTGCTCACTCGGGGGCTCCAGAAATCAATCGGTGGTGGCGGGTGCCGTCCTGGCTGTCACCGTGCGCCCACGAGTAGCTCGCAGTTACGCCCGTGTGCACCGCTTCCCGATCACCTGACGCGATCTGTGCCCATCGGAGGCAGGCGGCAGCAGCCATCGACAACTCGACCTGGTTACGGTACGCGCGGCTACGCCATCCGGTCAAACCAGTGGTCACCGGGAGACACTATCCACAGGCTGGGGACAACAACTTGAACCGCACCCGTCGCCCTGACTACCGTGGCTGAACTCCGATTCGTTCCCTTGACCCCTGTGTTTCGGCTCCACCCCATTTGAATCCCGACTCGTCCCACAACCACACGTTCGTGGGACCCGTGAGAGAGCGTGCCCTGTGGCTGACGTACCTGCCGATCTTGCCGCAGTGTGGCCACGCGTACTCGAGCAACTCCTCGGCGAGGGCCGCGTCCAGGGTGTGGAGGCGAAGGACGAGCACTGGATCCGCCGCTGCCAGCCGCTCGCGCTGGTCGCCGACACCGCCCTGCTCGCCGTACCGAACGAATTTGCGAAAGGCGTACTGGAGGGCCGACTGGCCCCGGCCGTCAGCGAGACCCTGAGCCGCGAGTGCGGCCGCCCGATCCGCATCGCGATCACCGTCGACGACTCCGCGGGCGAACCCCCGGCACCGCCCGCACCCCCGGCCCCCCGCACCCAGCCGCGCTACGAGGAGCCCGAGCTCCCCTCCGGCCAGTACGACAACCAGTACGAGGGGTACGGCCGCCACCGCGCCGACGACTCCCGCCCGCCCCGCGGCGAGCAGCGCCCGGGAACGCAGGGCGACCACGCGCCCCGCCCCGACCAGCTCCCGACCGCGCGCCCCGCCTACCCCTCGGAGTACCAGCGCCCCGAGCCCGGCGCCTGGCCGCGGCCCGCACAGGACGACTACGGCTGGCAGCAGCAGCGGCTCGGCTTCCCCGAACGCGACCCGTACGCGTCGCCGTCGCAGGAGCCCTATTCCCAGGAGCCGTACAAGCCCGAGTCCTACCAGCAGGAGTCGTACCAGCAGGACTCCTACGGCCCTCCGTCGCAGGACTACCGGCCGCAGCCGATGGAGCGCTCCTCCTACGACGGTCCGCGCTCCGACTACGACCAGCGGCCGGAGTACGACAAGCGGCCCGACTACGACAAGCCGCGGTCCGACTACGACCAGCGCGACACCCGCCGGGACCTGCCCGACCCCCCGCCCGGCTCCGGGCACGTGCACCGCGGCGGACCGGTCGGCTCCAACCTGCCCACCACCGGCGCCCCCGGCCCGCTGGCCGCGCAGCCCGCGCCGGCGACCGGCCCCGGTGAGCCCACCGCGCGCCTCAACCCCAAGTACCTCTTCGACACGTTCGTCATCGGCGCCTCCAACCGCTTCGCCCACGCGGCCGCGGTGGCGGTCGCCGAGGCACCGGCCAAGGCCTACAACCCCCTCTTCATCTACGGGGAGTCCGGGCTCGGCAAGACGCACCTGCTGCACGCCATCGGGCACTACGCGCGCAGCCTGTATCCCGGCACGCGCGTGCGGTACGTGAGCTCGGAGGAGTTCACCAACGAGTTCATCAACTCCATCCGGGACGGCAAGGGCGACAGCTTCCGCAAGCGCTACCGCGAGATGGACATCCTGCTCGTCGACGACATCCAGTTCCTCGCGGACAAGGAGTCGACGCAGGAGGAGTTCTTCCACACCTTCAACACCCTCCACAACGCGAACAAGCAGATCGTGCTGTCCTCCGACCGGCCGCCCAAGCAGCTCGTGACGCTGGAGGACCGGCTGCGGAACCGTTTCGAGTGGGGTCTGATCACCGACGTCCAGCCGCCCGAGCTGGAGACCCGGATCGCGATCCTGCGCAAGAAGGCGGTGCAGGAGCAGCTCAACGCACCGCCGGAGGTGCTGGAGTTCATCGCCTCCCGGATCTCGCGCAACATCCGCGAGCTGGAGGGCGCGCTGATCCGGGTGACGGCGTTCGCCTCGCTCAACCGGCAGCCGGTGGACCTGGGCCTGACGGAGATCGTGCTCAAGGACCTGATCCCGGGCGGCGAGGACTCGGCCCCCGAGATCACCTCGACGGCCATCATGAGCGCCACGGCGGACTACTTCGGCCTGACCGTCGAGGACCTGTGCGGCACCTCGCGCGGCCGCGCGCTCGTCACCGCCCGCCAGATCGCCATGTACCTGTGCCGCGAGCTGACGGACCTGTCGCTGCCGAAGATCGGCGCGCTGTTCGGCGGCCGCGACCACACGACCGTGATGCACGCGGACCGCAAGATCCGCAATCTGATGGCCGAGCGCCGCTCCATCTACAACCAGGTGACCGAGCTGACGAACCGCATCAAGAACGGCTGACAGCACCAACGGCACCAACGGCGGCAACGGCGGCAACAGCGGCAGGAACGGCTGCACAGGCCGAGGCACGGCGTTTCGGCGCCGAGGGCGCCCTGGGGACGAGCTCCCGAGGGCGCCCTTCGTCATTCCACAGGTCACGACGCCGTAGCCCGCTGTTCGATTCCGCGCCGGGTTACGGCCTCCCTCCACAGATCCGGTGACTTTTTCCCGTCCACATGCTGGGGACTGCGAAGTTGTCCAGATCGCGGTCCACAGGCTCCCTGCCGAAAGGCCATCAGGCCAGGTCAGGTGGTTGTGGATTCGTGGACGAACGATCTCCACAGACTGTGGACAGGGAGAAGATCCACAGGCTGTGCAGCGAGTTGTCCACTGGCCGCCCACAGATCGGGACCGGTTGTCCCCAGCGATCGGCGGCTTCTCCACATGCCTGTCCACTGTTCGGCAACGCGACCCGCCTGATCACCGGGTCGAGTGAAAGGCGTCACACGAAGATGCCGGGTTGGGCTGTGGGAAAGCTGGGTAAAGCTGGGGACGGCGCTGGGGAGAAGTCGCCTCAGGCTGTGCACGGAGTGTGCAGAACTTTCTGTTCTCCACAGAAGTGCCAGGTTGTCCACCGGTGTCGCCCACAGGGCCCGTGGACAAAATTCCCGCTCTGAGCTGGGAAAACAGGGTTATCCACGGTATCCACAGCCCCTACTACTACTCCCAACTAGAGAGAGCTGGGAATCCGTTTCGAAGGGGGCCCTGTGCACAACTCGCTGTCCGGCGCCCGACTGCCCCTCGTCACGACTTGACCCCGAGAGGCACCTACTGTCAGTGGGGTGCGTCAGACTGTTCCCCGGTGTCCTTCCGTCACACGGGCCGACGACGCCGAGACAGACGACGAAGCCAGGCAGGCCGAGCAGCGCCGGCAACAGCAGGAGGCGGCAACAGTGAAGATCCGGGTGGAACGCGACGTACTCGCGGAGGCAGTGGCCTGGGCGGCGCGCAGCCTCCCGGCCCGTCCGCCGGCGCCTGTCCTCGCCGGCCTTCTCCTGAAGGCCGAGGAAGGCCAGCTCAGCCTGTCCAGCTTCGACTACGAGGTCTCCGCGCGGGTGTCCGTCGAGGCCGAGGTCGAGGAGGAGGGCACGGTCCTCGTCTCCGGCCGCCTGCTCGCCGACATCTGCCGCGCCCTGCCCAACCGGCCGGTGGAGATTTCCACAGACGGTGTACGGGCGACGGTGGTCTGCGGTTCCTCGCGGTTCACACTCCACACCCTGCCTGTGGAGGAGTACCCGGCGCTGCCGCAGATGCCGAGCGCCACCGGCACCGTCCCCGGTGAGGTCTTCGCCTCCGCCGCCGCCCAGGTGGCCATCGCCGCGGGCCGCGACGACACGCTCCCCGTGCTGACCGGTGTGCGCATCGAGATCGAGGGCGACACCGTCACCCTGGCGTCCACCGACCGCTACCGCTTCGCGGTCCGCGAGTTCCTGTGGAAGCCGGAGAACCCCGAGGCGTCCGCGGTGGCCCTGGTGCCCGCCAAGACGCTCCTGGACACCGCCAAGGCGCTCACGAGCGGCGACAGCGTGATCCTGGCGCTGTCCGGCTCCGGTGCGGGCGAGGGTCTGATCGGTTTCGAGGGCGCGGGCCGCCGTACGACCACGCGTCTGCTCGAGGGCGACCTGCCGAAGTACCGCACGCTGTTCCCGACGGAGTTCAACTCCGTCGCCGTGATCGAGACCGCCCCCTTCGTGGAGGCCGTGAAGCGTGTGGCCCTGGTCGCCGAGCGCAACACCCCGGTGCGGCTCAGCTTCGAGCAGGGCGTGCTGATCCTGGAGGCCGGCTCCAGCGACGACGCACAGGCTGTGGAAAGGGTCGACGCCCAGCTGGAGGGCGACGACATCTCGATCGCCTTTAACCCGACCTTCCTGCTGGACGGCCTGAGCGCGATCGACTCCCCGGTGGCCCAGCTGTCGTTCACGACGTCCACCAAGCCCGCGCTGCTGAGCGGCAAGCCGGCGCTGGACGCCGAGGCGGACGAGGCCTACAAGTACCTGATCATGCCGGTCCGGCTGAGCGGCTGAGCCAAAGCCCCAGGTGAGGGCATACGTTTGAGCGCGTATGCCCACAGGTGTGCGTGAGCGTCCGGGTTTAGGCTCGTACGTGGGTACGAAGGTGCCACTCACGCCACAGCAACCTAAGGAACAACTGATGGAGCTCGGTCTCGTCGGCCTCGGCAAGATGGGCGGCAACATGCGCGAGCGGATCCGCCGCGCAGGCCACACCGTGATCGGATACGACCGCAACCCGGACCTCGCCGATGTCCACAGCCTCAGGGAGCTTGTGGACGCGTTGCAGGGTCCGCGGGTCGTGTGGGTGATGGTCCCGGCCGGTGCGCCGACCCAGGCGACCATCGACGAGCTGGCCGAGCTCCTGGAGCCCGGTGACGTCGTGGTGGACGGCGGCAACTCCCGCTGGACGGACGACGAGAAGCACGCCGAGGAGCTGGCCGCCAAGGGCATCGGCTTCGTCGACTGCGGCGTCTCCGGCGGTGTGTGGGGCCTGGAGAACGGCTATGCACTGATGTACGGCGGCGACGCGGAGAACGTCGCCAAGGTGCAGCCGGTCTTCGACGCCCTCAAGCCCGAGGGCGACGCGGGCTCGGTGCACGCCGGCAAGGTCGGCGCGGGCCACTTCGCGAAGATGGTCCACAACGGCATCGAGTACGCGATGATGCAGGCCTACGCGGAGGGCTGGGAGCTCCTGGAGAAGGTCGACTCCGTGACCGACGTCCGGGAGGTCTTCCGCTCCTGGCAGGAGGGCACCGTCATCCGTTCCTGGCTGCTCGACCTCGCGGTCAACGCCCTCGACGAGGACGAGCACCTGGACAAGCTGCGCGGCTTCGCACAGGACTCCGGCGAGGGCCGGTGGACCGTGGAGGCCGCCATCGACAACGCGGTGCCGCTGCCGGCGATCACCGCGTCCCTGTTCGCGCGGTTCTCGTCCCGCCAGGACGACTCGCCGCAGATGAAGATGATCGCGGCGCTGCGCAACCAGTTCGGCGGCCACGCGGTCGAGACGAAGTAGTCCACAGGACTGTGCGAACAGTCCACAAGCTGGGGGAGGTCGGCGACCGACCATGCACGTCACGCATCTGTCGCTGGCCGACTTCCGCTCGTACGCCCGGGTCGAAGTGCCGCTCGACCCGGGCGTCACCGCGTTCGTGGGCCCCAACGGGCAGGGCAAGACGAACCTGGTCGAGGCGATCGGCTACCTCGCCACCCTCGGCAGTCACCGGGTCGCCTCCGACGCCCCCCTGGTCCGTATGGGCGCCGACCGCGCGATCGTCCGGGCGCAGGTCCGGCAGGGCGAGCGGCAGCAGCTGGTCGAGCTGGAGCTGAACCCCGGCAAAGCGAACCGGGCCCGCATCAACAGGTCCTCGCAGGTCAGGCCCCGTGACGTACTCGGGATCGTGCGCACCGTGCTGTTCGCGCCGGAAGACCTCGCCTTGGTGAAGGGCGACCCGGGCGAGCGGCGCCGTTTCCTGGACGAGCTGATCACCGCGCGCTCCCCGCGCATGGCCGGCGTCCGCTCGGACTACGAGCGCGTCCTCAAGCAGCGCAACACCCTGCTGAAGTCGGCCGCCCTGGCGAGGCGGCACGGCGGCCGCTCGATGGACCTGTCCACCCTCGACGTGTGGGACCAGCACCTCGCGCGTGTGGGCGCCGAGTTGCTCGCCCAGCGCCTCGACCTGATCGCGGCTCTCCAGCCGCTGGCCGACAAGGCGTACGAGCAGCTGGCGCCCGGCGGCGGTCCGGTCGCGCTGGAGTACAAGCCGTCCGCGCCGGGCGAGGCACACACGCGTGAAGCCCTCTACGAGCAGTTGACGGCGGCCCTCGCCGAGGCGCGCAAGCAGGAGATCGAGCGGGGCGTGACCCTCGTGGGGCCGCACCGGGACGATCTGCTGCTCAAGCTCGGTCCGCTGCCCGCCAAGGGATACGCCTCGCACGGCGAGTCCTGGTCGTACGCGCTGGCGCTGCGCCTCGCGTCGTACGACCTGCTCAGGGCCGAGGGGAACGAACCGGTGCTGATCCTGGACGACGTGTTCGCCGAGCTGGACACCCGCCGCCGTGAGCGCCTGGCCGAGCTGGTCGCGCCCGGTGAGCAGGTCCTGGTGACGGCGGCGGTCGACGACGACGTGCCGCACGTGCTGTCGGGGACGCGGTACGCCGTGGCCGAGGGGACGGTGGAGCGCGTATGACCGACGAACGGCCTCCCGCGGAGAACTCCGGGACCCCCAGGCCCGCCGCCGAACCCTCCGGCGTCGACCTCGCGCGCGTGGCGCTGAGGGCGGCCAAGGAACAGGCACGCGCGCGTGGGGACGCGGCGCAGCAGAAGCGGCAGGCGCGCCGGGGTGGGGGCCTGCGCTCCGGGGCGCATGCCGACGGGCGCGACCCCATGGCCTTCGGTGCCGCCATCAACCGTCTGATCACCGAGCGGGGGTGGGAGGCGCCGGCCGCCGTGGGCGGGGTCATGGGGCGCTGGCCGCAGATCGTCGGCGAGAAGCTGGCCGACCACTGCACGCCCCAGAGGTACGACGAGGACGAGCGCGTCCTGATCGTGCAGTGCGAGTCGCCGGTCTGGGCGACCGAGGTGCGCCGCCTCGCCCCGAGCCTGGTCGCCCGCCTCAACGAGGACCTGGGCCATGGCACGGTGCGGCAGATCAGGGTCCTCGGGCCCGGCGGTCCGCCCCGCAACTACGGCCCCCTGAGGGCCCCGGGCAGCAGCAGGCCCGGCGACAGCTACAGGTGACTTACGTCACGTGGCCCGGGCGTGACCGGTGCCGTCGCGGCACTGCACGCGGTTGCGAATTCCGACCTGACTGCCAAGTAGCCAAGGGTAGACAGCCCGAAGCGCTGAGTGCCGCTGTGAGCCTCTTGGAGCCCCGCTCCGTATATGGGGACCCGGAAGACGCCGGTTCAGGGCGGCACATGCGGACTCAGGTACCGGCAAACCCCCATCACTGTCGGCGCTACCGGTAGACTGGAAGCCAATCCCGCCCCGACCGTGGGGACCGCCCGGGAGAAGCTGAGCAACGCTGATCAAGGCTTACCAACGCAACATGCCGCAGCCGCTCCGGCAACCCGCCGACGAGCCCGGCTCGTGCTGTGCCAGAAAGGGCGCTTCGTGGCCGATTCCGGCAACCCCAACGAGAACATTCCGTCCACCGACGCCGAGGCGACCTCGTCGAACGGCGAGGTAACCGCCTCGTACGACGCCAGCGCCATCACCGTCCTCGAGGGTCTGGACGCGGTCCGCAAGCGACCGGGCATGTACATCGGCTCGACCGGCGAGCGCGGCCTGCACCACCTGGTGCAGGAAGTCGTCGACAACTCCGTCGACGAGGCACTGGCCGGGTACGCGGACACCATCGACGTGACGATCCTCGCCGACGGCGGCGTGCGCGTGGTCGACAACGGCCGCGGTATCCCGGTGGGCATCGTCCCCTCCGAGGGCAAGCCGGCCGTCGAGGTCGTGCTGACCGTGCTGCACGCGGGCGGCAAGTTCGGTGGCGGCGGCTACGCGGTCTCCGGCGGTCTGCACGGCGTGGGCGTCTCCGTGGTGAACGCCCTGTCGACCAAGGTCGCCGTCGAGATCAAGACCGACGGCTACCGCTGGACGCAGGACTACAAGCTGGGCGTGCCGACGGCCCCGCTGGCCCAGCACGAGGCCACGGACGAGCACGGCACCACGGTCACCTTCTGGGCCGACCCGGACATCTTCGAGACCACGGAGTACTCCTTCGAGACGCTCTCGCGGCGCTTCCAGGAGATGGCGTTCCTCAACAAGGGTCTGCGGATCAACCTCACCGACGAGCGCGAGTCGGCGAAGGCCACCGCCGGCGCGGACGAGGCGGGCGAGGACGAGAAGCACGAGGTCAAGAGCGTCTCGTACCACTACGAGGGCGGCATCGTCGACTTCGTGAAGTACCTCAACTCCCGCAAGGGAGAGGTCGTGCACCCCACGGTGATCGACCTGGAGGCCGAGGACAAGGACAAGAACCTCTCCCTCGAACTCGCGATGCAGTGGAACGGCGGTTACAGCGAGGGCGTGTACTCCTTCGCCAACATCATCCACACGCACGAGGGCGGCACGCACGAAGAGGGCTTCCGCTCGGCGCTCACCTCGCTGATCAACAAGTACGCGCGCGACAAGAAGCTGCTGCGCGAGAAGGACGACAACCTCACGGGTGACGACATCCGCGAGGGTCTGACCGCGATCATCTCGGTGAAGCTCAGCGAGCCGCAGTTCGAGGGCCAGACCAAGACCAAGCTGGGCAACACCGAGGTGAAGACCTTCGTCCAGAGGGTCGTCTACGAGCACCTCACCGACTGGCTGGACCGCAACCCCGTCGAGGCCGCGGACATCATCCGCAAGTCCATCCAGGCGGCCACCGCGCGCGTGGCGGCCCGCAAGGCCCGCGACCTGACCCGCCGCAAGGGCCTCCTGGAGACCGCGTCCCTGCCGGGCAAGCTCTCCGACTGCCAGTCGAACGACCCCACCAAGTGTGAGATCTTCATCGTCGAGGGTGACTCCGCCGGCGGCTCGGCCAAGTCCGGCCGCAACCCCGAGTACCAGGCGATCCTCCCGATCCGCGGCAAGATCCTGAACGTCGAGAAGGCGCGGATCGACAAGATCCTTCAGAACCAGGAGATCCAGGCGCTGATCTCGGCCTTCGGCACCGGGGTCCACGAGGACTTCGACATCGAGAAGCTGCGCTATCACAAGATCATCCTGATGGCGGACGCCGACGTCGACGGCCAGCACATCTCCACCCTGCTGCTGACCTTCCTGTTCCGCTTCATGCGGCCGCTGGTCGAGGCCGGGCACGTGTACCTCTCCCGCCCGCCGCTCTACAAGATCAAGTGGGGCCGGGACGACATCGAGTACGCCTACTCCGACCGCGAGCGCGACGCGCTGATCGAGATGGGCCGCCAGCGCGGCAAGCGCATCCGCGAGGACTCCATCCAGCGCTTCAAGGGCCTCGGCGAGATGAACGCCGAGGAGCTGCGCGTGACCACCATGGACCAGGAGCACCGCGTCCTCGGCCAGGTCACCCTCGACGACGCCGCCCAGGCCGACGACCTGTTCTCCGTCCTGATGGGCGAGGACGTCGAGGCCCGACGCCAGTTCATCCAGCGCAACGCCAAGGACGTCCGCTTCCTCGACATCTGAGTCGGTCTCAGCCTGACCGCACCAGGAAGGATCTTCACCAGCAATGGCCGACGAGAACACTCCCGTCACCCCTGAAGAGGGCGGCGAAGTCGCGATGCGTGTCGAGCCCGTCGGGCTCGAGACTGAGATGCAGCGTTCGTACCTGGACTACGCGATGTCCGTCATCGTGTCCCGCGCGCTGCCGGACGTCCGGGACGGTCTCAAGCCCGTCCACCGGCGCGTCCTGTACGCCATGTACGACGGCGGCTACCGCCCCGAGCGCGGCTTCTACAAGTGCGCGCGCGTGGTCGGCGACGTCATGGGCAACTACCACCCGCACGGCGACTCCTCGATCTACGACGCCCTGGTGCGCCTCGCCCAGCCGTGGTCGATGCGGATGCCGCTGGTGGACTCCAACGGCAACTTCGGCTCCCCGGGCAACGACCCGGCGGCGGCCATGCGGTACACCGAGTGCAAGATGGCGCCGCTGTCCATGGAGATGGTCCGGGACATCGACGAGGAGACCGTCGACTTCACGGACAACTACGACGGCCGCTCCCAGGAGCCGACCGTCCTGCCGGCCCGCTTCCCGAACCTGCTGATCAACGGCTCCGCCGGTATCGCGGTCGGCATGGCGACCAACATCCCGCCGCACAACCTGCGCGAGGTCGCGGCCGGCGCCCAGTGGTACCTGGAGAACCCGGAGGCCTCGCACGAGGAGCTCCTGGACGCGCTCATGGAGCGCATCAAGGGCCCCGACTTCCCGACCGGCGCCCTCGTCGTCGGCCGCAAGGGCATCGAGGAGGCGTACCGCACCGGGCGCGGCTCGATCACCATGCGCGCGGTCGTCGAGGTCGAGGAGATCCAGAACCGCCAGTGCCTGGTGGTCACGGAACTGCCGTACCAGACCAACCCCGACAACCTCGCGCAGAAGATCGCCGACCTGGTGAAGGACGGCAAGGTCGGCGGCATCGCGGACGTCCGCGACGAGACGTCGTCGCGCACGGGTCAGCGGCTCGTGATCGTCCTCAAGCGTGACGCGGTCGCCAAGGTCGTCCTGAACAACCTCTACAAGCACACGGACCTGCAGTCGAACTTCGGCGCCAACATGCTGGCCCTCGTCGACGGCGTCCCGCGCACGCTGTCCCTGGACGCGTTCATCCGGCACTGGGTGGCGCACCAGATCGAGGTCATCGTCCGCCGTACGAAGTTCCGGCTGCGCAAGGCCGAGGAGCGGGCCCACATCCTGCGCGGCCTGCTCAAGGCCCTGGACGCCATCGACGAGGTCATCGCGCTCATCCGGCGCAGCGACACCGTCGAGATCGCGCGCGGGGGCCTGATGGAGCTCCTGGAGATCGACGAGATCCAGGCCAACGCCATCCTCGAGATGCAGTTGCGCCGGCTCGCCGCCCTGGAGCGCCAGAAGATCATCCAGGAGCACGACGAACTCCAGGCGAAGATCACCGAGTACAACGAGATCCTCGCCTCGCCGGTCCGCCAGCGCGGCATCGTCAGCGCCGAACTCGCCGCGATCGTCGAGAAGTACGGCGACGACCGCAAGACCATGCTGGTGCCCTACGACGGTGACATGTCCATCGAGGACCTCATCGCCGAGGAGGACATCGTCGTCACGGTCACGCGCGGCGGTTACGTCAAGCGCACCAAGACCGTCGACTACCGCGCCCAGAAGCGCGGCGGCAAGGGCGTACGGGGCACGAAGCTGAAGGAAGACGACATCGTCGACCACTTCTTCGTCTCCACCACGCACCACTGGCTGCTGTTCTTCACCAACAAGGGCCGCGTCTACCGCGCCAAGGCCTACGAGTTGCCGGACGCCGGCCGTGACGCCCGTGGCCAGCACGTCGCCAACCTGCTGGCCTTCCAGCCGGACGAGTCGATCGCCGAGATCCTCGCGATCCGCGACTACGACGCGGCGCCCTACCTGGTGCTCGCCACGAAGGCGGGTCTGGTCAAGAAGACATCACTGAAGGATTACGACTCTCCGCGTTCCGGTGGTGTCATCGCCATCAATCTGCGGGAGCGCGAGGACGGTTCCGACGACGAACTGATCGGCGCCGAACTCGTATCGGCCGACAGTGATCTGCTTCTGATCAGCAAGAAGGCGCAGTCGATCAGGTTCACCGCCTCGGACGACACGCTGCGTCCCATGGGCCGCGCCACCTCGGGCGTCAAGGGCATGAGCTTCCGCGAGGGCGACGAGCTGCTCTCGATGAATGTTGTTCGACCCGGTACGTTCGTGTTCACTGCTACGGACGGCGGGTACGCGAAGCGGACCGCCGTCGACGAGTACCGCGTCCAGGGTCGCGGCGGCCTCGGCATCAAGGCTGCCAAGATCGTGGAGGACCGCGGATCACTCGTCGGGGCGCTGGTGGTCGAGGAGACCGACGAGATCCTCGCCATCACCCTGTCCGGCGGTGTGATTCGTACGCGAGTCAGCGGAGTCAGGGAGACGGGCCGTGACACCATGGGCGTCCAACTGATCAACCTGGGCAAGCGCGATGCCGTGGTCGGCATCGCACGTAACGCCGAGGCGGGACGTGAGGCGGAGGAGGTCGACGGCGATGTGGCCGACGACGAGACCGCCGAGGGTGTCGCCGAGACCATCGGCACGGACGAGGGTGAGTCGCCCTCGGCCGAGTAGCACGAGGAGTGAGTCATCGTGAGCGGAGCCACGGGCGCCGGATCGACCGGAACCTCTAGGGGGTCCTCCCCCGGCACGGAGGCGGACGGCGGCGGCCGTGGCTCTGCCGCGCGTGCGACGGACCCACGGACCACGGACGCGCGGGCGGTCGATGCGCGGGCGGCGGAACCGCACCCGACAGATACGCACACGACTCAACTCAAGGCGATCAAGCCGCCGGCGACGGAGTCGCGCTCGCCCGAGACTCGTGGATCCCAGGGGGGACCTGTGACGGACACCCAGCCGCCGGCCCAGCCGACGGTGCCCGGGGCA
Source organism: Streptomyces sp. NPDC091972 (assembly GCF_044756385.1). Taxonomy (NCBI): domain Bacteria; kingdom Bacillati; phylum Actinomycetota; class Actinomycetes; order Kitasatosporales; family Streptomycetaceae; genus Streptomyces; species Streptomyces sp. NPDC091972. The sequence goes on from NZ_JBIVSV010000005.1 coordinate 165,642, forward strand.
CCGCCGAAGGCAGGGGCCCAGCCTCAGCCCTCACCTTCCCCGCTGCCGGGGGAACGGCAGCCGCAGCAGCCGGCCGGGCCCTACCACCCGCCGCAGGCCTACCCGACCCAGGGCGCACCGGCCGGTGCCGTACGCCGCCCGCGCACCGGTGCGCGCACCATGCCCCGGACCCGCAAGGCACGTCTGCGGGTGGCCAAGGCGGACCCGTGGTCGGTCATGAAGGTCAGCTTCCTGCTCTCCATCGCGCTCGGCATCTGCACCATCGTCGCGGCCGCCGTGCTGTGGATGGTCATGGACGCGATGGGCGTCTTCTCGACGGTCGGCGGGACCATCTCCGAGGCGACCGGCTCGAACGAGTCGAACGGCTTCGACCTCCAGGCGTTCCTCTCCCTGCCGAACGTCCTGATGTTCACGACGATCATCGCGGTCATCGACGTCGTCCTCGCGACGGCGCTCGCGACCCTCGGCGCGTTCATCTACAACCTCTCCGCGGGCTTCGTCGGCGGCGTCGAGCTGACGCTGGCCGAGGACGAGTAACGCCGCCGCGAACCCGCGTGGGCGGTCCCCGGGGAACCGATTTTGGGACTGCCCACGTCGTGCGCTAATCTTCAGGAGTCAGCGCGCGGGACACACTCCGCAGAGCGCGGCGGGGCTATAGCTCAGTTGGTTAGAGCGCATCCCTGATAAGGATGAGGCCACAGGTTCAAATCCTGTTAGCCCCACCAGCACGAAGACCCCCAGTCGATATGACTGGGGGTTTTTGTCATCCACGAGCGACATCGGTCCTCGGTGCCGTGTCGGTCGGTCGGCCTTCCTTCAGCGCTGCAATCGCCTGTTTTCCGGAGTCCTCGGGTGCCTAGACTCCCCGGATGACCTTGGAATGGGAACAGGTAATCGTTCACTCGGTGGATCCGGCGGCCCTGGGGCAGTGGTGGGCCGAGGCTCTCGGCTGGGTCGTGGTGTACTCCTCCGACGACGAGTTCGAGATCCGTCCGGAGCCGGATCGCATGCCCGGGCTGGACTTCGTCAGGACCGAGGAGAGCAAGAAAGTCAAAAGTCGGCTGCATCTCGACTTCCGGCCCGATGACCAGGCCGCCGAGGTGGCTCGCCTTGAGGCTCATGGCGCGAGGCGCGTCGACATCGGCCAGGGTGACCAGTCGTGGGTGGTCATGGCCGACCCCGAAGGCAACGAGTTCTGCGTCCTGGGCCAACTGCGTCAGTGAGAAACCGTGAGGGGCACGGGGGGCCGGCGGACACGGATGGCGCGTCCCTCGTGTGCGGTGCCCTCCGGAGCACGTCCTCGCGGTGTGGTGCTCGGCTCTGCGGTGCGGTGTGCGACGTCGTCACTTCTTCAGCGCTTCTTCGGTACGTCTTTACTGCGGCTGCGGCTGCGGCTGCGGCTCTGGCTGCCGCTGTGGGTCCGGCTGTGCTTGTACCTGCGGTGCTTGTACCCGCTGTTGTGGTGCGTCCTGCGTGCGTCTTCGGTACGTCAGTGGTGCTTCAGCGGTACTTCTGCGGTGTTTCGCGGGTGGTGCCGTGGCGTCAGGCGCAACCCGGGCCGGCGGGGCCGGCCGTTCCGGCCGGTTCTGCTGTGTCCTGCGGGTCCGTGCCCTGGTCCGTGTCCGGGGCCGCGGCCGTGTCCGTGTCGCCGAGGGAGCGGGGGCGGCAGCTGGGAGTCTTGCCGTGGGCCTCGGCCCGGATCCGCTGCTTCATCGTGGGTGGCAGCGACCTGACGTAGGACCAGAGACCGTGGGACGCCGCCGGGGGCTCCGGGTGAGCGGCGGCGCTGTTGCGGGCCGGCTGGGTCTGCGGTACGGCAGCGGCGGCGGTCGTCGTGATCAGTCCGAGCGCCGTGAACAGCGCGAGGACGGCGGTGATGACGGCGGTCCACAGCTTCATGACCTTGTTCCGGGCCATGGTCCCTCACTTTCGGGTTGGGCGATTTGCGTACTTTCCTCATGATGTGTATGGGCGGCGCGAAATCACGGACCTGAGCCTGTGGCGCGTCGATCTTCAGATGAACACCACACGGATGGACGCATGAAGGGCGAAAAAGTGGAGAAACGGGGCGACGGAGCCTGACGGGATCGCCTGCGAAGGCGGTGATCATCCATGTGATCACCCTCTGATCGGAGGTCCCTGCTCCGCTTCTATCGGGGTGTTCCCGACGGGAGTTGAGGGCCCGGACACAGGTCACCGATCGGTATCGGCCGGTGTGTATAGTCGGGCGCCAGAGGTCCCCTACGTCAAGGAAAGACGAGGTCGCGCGGTGAAGAAGCTTCTCCTGGTCGCACTGGCCGCCATCGGCGGGCTCCTCGTGTACCGCCAGATCCAGGCGGATCGCGCCGAGCAGGATCTGTGGACGGAGGCGACTGACTCCGTGCCCACGGGTTCGTGAGTACCGAGATCCGATTCTGAACAGACCCCGGCCGTTGTTGCGGTCGGGGTTTTGTGTTGCCCGGGGTCCGGTCCGGTGGTGTCGGCACCAGGGTTTCGGACGGTCGTACGGATTCCCGGGTGGTCGGCGGCCCGGCGGGGCAGGATGGGCCACGGCCGCCCGGCCTGGCGGCCGTGGTCGCGATCGCGGCCGTGGCCGTGGTCATGGCTGTGGACATGGCCGTGGTCGACGGTCATCCGAGGACGGGTCGTAGGAGCGCGGAGGGGTGGCGCGGGATGGGGCGGCGTACGGCGTGGTGGCGGGTGGCCGTCGCGGGGAGCGTGTTGGGGGCCGTGATCGGCGCACCGGGTTCACAGGGCATCGCCGCCTCCCCTTCCCCCTCCGCCTCTCCCTCCCCTTCTCGTTCTACGGTGTCCTCGTACGCCTTCGCCTCAGACGCCCTGTCGGTCACCGGGGCGACGGACCCCGCGGACGCCGAGCGTCTCGAACCCGGCACCACGTACCGCAGTTCGCTGCCGAGTGACGGCGAGGTCTACTACCGCCTCGAACTCGACGGCACCTCGACCGTGTACGTCGCCGCGACGGCCGTACCTCCGACGGACGCCGTGGTGACCCCCACGGAAGGCGTCAGGGTGTCCCTGCAGGACGCCGAGGGCCGTTCCTGCTCGGCGGCGGACACCGCCGGCATCGGCGCCGGCCGCAGCCCGCGTCCGCTCACCGTGTGGGGCGCGCGCGAGCTCCCGTCGAGCCGGTCGCTGTGCCGCAGCGCCGGTACGTACTACGTCGTCGTCGAGCGGGTACTGCGCACCGAGTCCACGCCGGGAGACTGGGACCTGGAACTCGCGCCCGTGCTGGAACCACGGTTGCGGAAGGCGGATGCGACCCGGGCGCCCGAGTCCTGGGACTCGGCCACGCCCTCGCCGCCCGGCGGTGAGGCGGTACGACTGCGGGGCGGCGGGGGCTTCGACTCCGCGACCGCGCTGGAACAGGGGGTCTGGCGCGACGACGTACGGCCCGGGCAGACCCTGTTCTACGAGGTGCCGGTCGCCTGGGGGCAGCAGGTGTACGCCACGGCCGATCTCAGCGGTGCGCGCGGTGGCGGGGCGGGCGGGGGGTTCGTGCCGGGGGGCGTGAACCTGGCGCTGTACAACCCCGTGCGCGGACTCGTCGACGACACGAGCATCAGTTACAACGGCAGCCGGAAGTCGGGTGCGCTCGCCGCGCTGCCGCCGGTCGGCTACGAGAACCGGTACGCCGTTTCCGACCGGGTGGGCGGGATGCGGTTCGCCGGGTCCTACTTCCTGGTCGTGCATCTCGCGGCGCGGGTGGGCGAGAAGTTCGGGGACGGGCCGTTCGGGCTGACGCTGCGTGTGCGGGTGACGGGGGAGGCGGCGGCCGGGCCCGGTTATGCGGGGCAGTCCGAGCCTGCCGGGATCTTCCAGACGGGGGCCCTCGGGAGAGGTGGCTCGGGAGCGGTGGGGGATGCGGGTTCGAGCGGTGCCGGTGCCGGTGCCGGGATGAAGCTCGTGGCGGTCGGGGGGATCGGGGCGGGGACGTTGGTTCTGGTGGTTCTCGGGGTGTGGGCCGTGGTGGGGCGGCGGCGGGCTGCGGGGGTGTAGGGCTGCGGGGTGTAGGGCGGTGCCGGGCCTCGGGAGGGGACGGTTCGGCTTCGTCGGCACGGGTCGCCCAGGGGCCGGTCTGCGCTGTCGGGTGCCGGGTTCTCAGATCTGGGTGAGCGCCCAGAACCCCACGGCGTAGCAGGCCAGGGCCAGGAGCAGGAGAGGGATCGCCACCTTCGCGGGTGGGCCGCTTCGGCGTGCCCGCGAAAGTGAGGGAGCGGGAGTGGGAACCTGCGGGCTCTGAGCGGTGTACGAAGCAGTAGAGGTGTCAGCGGGGAGCTGATGCGGGGCCGCGTCGGAGTGGGGGGAGGGCAGGAAGTGAGTGGGGGGTGTGGGGTCATGGGGGGAGACGTAGGCGGGGTACGCCGGTGGGGCGGCAGGCCGGTGCGGGTGTGCGTGGGCCTGTTGGTGAGGGTGCTGCTCAGGTGGAGCGGACTCCGGAGACTGGAACGGGTTGGGGGGAGTCGGCCAGGGGGTGCCGTGGCCCGTCATGGGGGAGGGCGCCTCGGTGCCCGGGGAGGGGGAGGCCTCACGGGGCCAGGACGGCACGGCGGCCTGGCCGGGCCACCGGTTCGATGCCCCGGGCCACGACGCCGAGTTCGCCTGCGCGGGACCCTCAGCGGGTCGAGGTGGAGGGCTGCTCTCGCCAGGACGCCGGGAGACGTCGTTGTCCTTGCCTGGCCGGCTCGGCGGGGCGGGGTGGTGAGCCGGCCCGTGAGCCGCGTCTCCGTGCGGGTATGCGGAGCCGTTCGGCCCGCCGTGCCCGTAGGCGGGCCCGTTCAACCCACCTCGCTGGTAAGGCGTCTCACCGGCCTCGGGGAGCTGGGAGGGCACTCCGCCCGCCTCCCCGTGCCAGTAGGGCACCTCGCCTGGCCTCTCGGGTTGGAAGGACTGCCCGCTCCCGTCACCGGGCCAGTTGGTGGCTCCGCGTTCCTTCCTGGGCCGGGGTCCGGGGAGGGAGCCCGTCGAGTTTCCGCCGCCGTGCCAGTCGGACGCCCCGCTCGCACCCTCGGGGCGGAACGCGCCTGGCCGGTTCTCTTCGCCGGGCTGGAAGGCGCCCGGTCCGTTCTCTCCACCGGGTTGGAGGGCACCCGGCCGGTTCCCTTCGTCGGGGTGGAAGGCACCCGGCCGGTTCCCTTCATCGGGGTGGAAGGCACCCGGTCTGTCCCCTCCGCCGGGCTGAAAGGTCCCCGGCCCATCCCCTCCGCCGGGCTGAAAGGCCCCCGGCCCATCCCCTCCGCCGGGCTGAAAGGAGCCGTCGTCCGCGCCACCGGGCCGCGGCTCCACCCCGTTGCCGTCACCGAACCAGGAGGACCCCCCACCATCACCCGCCAGGGAGTCAACTCCGTTGCCCTGACCCGGCCAGGAGGACTCCCCGGCCGCCCCACCAGATCCGGAGCCGGCACGCTCCCCGGCCTCAGCAGCACCACCCGACCCAGTCCCGGAACTCGATCCCGGACCGGTGTTGGCCCCGCCGGCCCCTGCACCCGACGGCGCCCAAGCGACCCCGGCACCGGACCCAGCCTCAGGACCACTGCCCCGACCACCGGAACCAGCCTCAGGACCACCGCCCCCGGCACCGGACCCCGACCCCGCACCACCGGTCCCTCCGCCGGCCCCGGGCCACACAGCACTCCCGTCCCCCTCACCGGAGGCGAAAGCGCCCGCATTCCCCCCACCACCCCCGAAGGACCCCCCACCGTCCCCCGTCCACAGCCGGGCTTCTCCCCCCGTCCCGAAGCGAGCCCCTCCCCCCGTCCCGGACCCCCCGTTCCGTGTCCTGTTCGGGTCCACACCCGGAGCCTGCTTGAGCGGTCCCTGGGGGCCGAACCCGGGTGGCAGAGGGCCGAGTTGGTCGAAGATCTCGATGGACTCGTCGTCGGGGCCGGGGTCGGGCAGGAGTTCTCTGGCGGCGGCGAGGGCCTTGCGGGCCCCCGTGGCGGTGCGGAAGCGGGCCTGAGGGTCCGGCTGGAGGAGGGAGGCCACGACCTGCCAGAGCGGCTCGGGGACGCTCTGGGGCGCGCCTGGGGTGCCGTGGGCGGCGAAGTACTCGACGAGCGCCTTGGCGTCGGGCTTGGCGCCCTCCAGGAGGTACAGCGCGACCAGACCGACGGCGAACAGGTCGGCGGGGAAGTCCGGTTCCGCGCCCAGCATCTGCTCAGGGGCGAGATAACCCGGCGTGCCCACCACGAGGTTGGTCTCGGTCAGGCGCGGTTCGCCCAGCCGCATGGCAATGCCGAAGTCGGACAGCCGCAACCGCGGACGGGCGGTGCCGGTGGCCTCGAGCAGGATGTTGGCCGGTTTGATGTCGCGGTGCACGACGCCTTCCGCGTGCACCGCCGCCAGCCCCGCGAGGAGCTGGTCGAGCAGGGTGCAGACGAACGCGGGCGGCAGGGGACCGTAGTCCCCGACCAGGTGGACCAGCGAGCCGCCGGCCACCAGGTCCATGGTGAACAGGACCTTGTCGTCGTCGGCGGCCCAGCTCGCGGGCGCGAGGACATGAGGGTGGTCGATCCGCAGAGCCTGTTCACGGACGAAGCGCAGCAGGGAGTGGGCGTCGCTCTGCAGCAGCACCTTGGCGGCCACATACCTGCGGCGCCGATGGTCCCAGGCACGCCAGACGGCGCCGACGCCCCCGCGTCCGATCGGATCGGCCAGTTCGTACCGGCCGGCGAACACCTCACCCATGACTGCGCGTCGCTCCTCCCCCTGCGGCTACCCCCGTTGCTTCCCCCTCGATGAGCGATACGACCCCTCGTGGCCTCCCGGATGAGAGATACGGCCCCGTGTGCCAGCCCCCGTGCTGATCGTCTCCTCGGCGGCCGACACACCCCCGCGTGTCGAGCGCCGCCGCCCTGCCCGGCTGCCGAACCCCCTTCGGCGACCGGACGGACGCCTCAGTTCTGGTGCGACTGGTAGTGCGTGACCGCGTCGGAGGTGCGGCCGGCACCGTAGACCCGGAGGAACTCTGCCAGTTCCGGGTGGGTCGGGGCGAGAGTGTCGGCCGCGTCGATGATGTCCCCGGCGGCGGCCACCGAGCGCAGCAGCGACTGGATCTCACGGACGACCCGCTTGACCGTCGGCGCACCCGAACTGCTGGTCGTGGTCGTGGTGTTGCTGAGCACCGAGCCCCCCTGCGACTTCTTGATCTCGTCCATGCGCTCGGTCGCCTCGGCCGCGCTCACGCTGCCGTCCGCGACCTGCCCCGCCAGGTCCTGCAGCAGCTGCACCCGCTGGACCACGGCCGGGTTGCCGATCTTCGCCCGCTGACCGCTCATGAGCTGCGACAGCATCGGGGCGGACAGTCCCAGCACCCCCGCGAGACGAGCCTGGTTGAGGCCCAGGTCGTCTATGAGCTTACGGAAGAGCGCCCCCAGCGGCTCCCCGTACCAGTTCCGCTGCAGTTCCCGCGCTCTCGCGGTCGCTTCCTGCTGTGCGGCGTCCATGTGCGTCTCCCCATCGCTTCCCCAAAAAACCGTGGTTCGCGACAGCGAACCACGCCGAGCATCTTACGGAGAGTGGTCGTTCGCGGGGACCCCCAATCTTTTTGCGGAATACCGGGGATGACCCGGTACTCTGGTCTGCGGCGCCCACCGGCAAGTGGTTCTTCCGGCGGACGTCCCTCTTCCCGGGGCCTTAGCTCAGTTGGTAGAGCGCTGTCTTTGCATGGCAGATGTCAGGGGTTCGACTCCCCTAGGCTCCACTTCAGGAGACCCCTCCGACCTGCGGATACGCGGGCGGAGGGGTTTTTCGTGCCCGGCCGCGGACGCGACGGCCCGCACACCGGCTACCGCATCAGCGAGCGGTACACCGCGGAGGACCGCGGATGGGCCCGGCAACCCCACACGCCGTGCGGGCAGTAGTCGGTGATGGTCTGGTACAGGGGACGCTGCCGGGCGAACCAGGTGAGCATGCCGCGCAGGTAGACCGGGTCGTCGCCGTTCTCGTACAGACCCCACTCCTGGTAGGAGAACGGTTTGCGGTGGGCGCGGGCGAAGCGGACATGGGCGGCCAGACCGTACGGCTCGCTCACCTGATCGGCGAAGCGCAGGCCGCGCGGGGCGTCGTAGGCGTCCATGCCGATGATGTCGACGACCTCGTCACCCGGGTAGCACCGCGGCCACGGGATCGCGTCACGGCCGCGGTTGGGCGTGAACTCGAAACGGAAGCGCTGACCGGGCACCGAACGCATCGCCCGCACGATCCGCGTCCAGTACGCCTTCCAGGCGGCCGGGTCCGGGGCACAGCGGTGGGTGTACGTGGTGCCGTTCATCTCCCAGCCGAGGACGAGGACCGTGTCCGGGACGCCGAGAGCCGTCAGCCGCCGGGCCAGGGCACGGAAATGGCCGTCGTAGTCACCGGCCGCCCCACGTCGGAGCTCGTCGCGGACCGTGCCGTCGGGAAGGTGCGCCTCCGTGCGCTCCAGCAGGGGCACGTTCAGGACCAACAGGCGCCGCGGATCGGAGCGCCGCCAGGACGCCCAGGAGGCCAGGTAGCCCGGCGCCCCCTCGATGTTGCTCCAGCGGTCGCCGGGCAGGTACACGTGCCCGACCCGGGGCGGGCGCCCGCCGAGCCAGGCGCCCAGGGCGTCGAGCCGCGCCACGTCGGCGGACTCGTAGCCGACGTACGCGCCGTACGGCGTGACCGCCGCGGGCTCGTCGACGCGGGTGGTGCAGGCCGAGATCAGAAGCAGCAGGACGACGGTCAGGGCGAGCGGCCCGCGGCGTGAGGGCTTCATCAGAGCGGCGGTCCGTCCGGTGCGAGGAGGTGTCCCCGCGACTCTGGCGCACAGGAGCCGTGTCCCACCGGTCCGGCCACCCCCTCGGGTGAACACGACGGTGGGGCGGAGAATCTCCGCCCCACCGGTGGTACACGCCGGAACCGGCGTCAGCGCCCTTCGTCGTGCTTCGCGGCGTCCTCCTCGGCCTCCTTCGCCTGGACCTCCGGGTCCAGGACGGACTGCCCGGTGCCGTCCACGGACGTCAGCCGACCCGTCTCCGGGACCTCGGTCGCGGCGGGCGGCTCGACCAGCCAGTCGGGATTGGCCTGCTTGTCCCACCACTTCCAGGCGGCGTAGGCACCGCCCGCTACGAGGCCCGCGACCGCCAGAGCCTTGGCGAGCCGTCCTGCACGGGCCCGCCGCTCGTGCTTGCGGACCAGCTTCTGGACCTCCTTGGGCGAGATCTGACCGCGCAGCGCGGCCAGAGCGGCCACACTGCGAGCGGCGGCCTCCTCACGGACCGGGCCGGCCGCGGCGACGGCCTGCTCGATCCTCGGGCGGGAATAGTCGGCGGCCTGCCGAGCGGCCTTACGGGTGCGTACGGCGGCCTCGTGGGCCGCCTGGTCGACCTTCGGCGGAACATGCGTACGAGCCTGCTCCAGGCGCGGCGCGACATGGGCGCCGTACTGGACACGTGCCTGCTCGGCCGCCTGCGAGACCTTCGGCGCGAGCCGTACGCGTGCCTCCGTCGCGTAGTGCGAGGCCTTGTCCTTGGCCGTGTCGGCGTAGGGCGCCACCACTTCCGCGGCGTGCAGCACGCTGTCCTTCGCCGAGCCGGTCGCGGCGCGCACGCTGTCGATGCGGGTCACGGGATCCTCCTCCTCGGTGGCGTACGGTAATTCGACTTTCCACCCTTTTACGGATCATGCCTGCCGGAGCACAGCCCGGCACCTGAGGGCGGGCATCCGGATCAATAACGGATGAATACGTGGCAACAGGAGCTTGTCGACGACAATGCCACGGATCGCCGCTCCGCGCCCCTGCCCGGACCCTCCTCGGCCGGATCCGTGCGAGGATCGGTCGGGCACAGGAAGACAACGGAAGGCAGATCGTGGCCGAGCAGCTTTACGCCACCCTGAAGACCAACCACGGCGACATCGAAGTCCGGCTCCTGCCGAACCACGCCCCGAAGACGGTCAGGAACTTCGTCGAACTCGCCCAGGGCGAGCGCGAGTGGACGCACCCCGGCACCGGCGAGAAGTCCACCAAGAGGCTCTACGACGGCACGATCTTCCACCGCGTCATCAGCGGGTTCATGATCCAGGGCGGCGACCCGCTCGGCACCGGCATCGGCGGCCCGGGCTACGAGTTCGAGGACGAGTTCCACCCGGACCTCGGCTTCGACAAGCCGTACCTCCTCGCCATGGCCAACGCCGGCCCCGGCACCAACGGCTCGCAGTTCTTCATCACCGTCTCCCCGACGGCCTGGCTGAACCGCAAGCACACCATCTTCGGCGAGGTCACCGACCCGGCCAGCCAGAAGGTCGTCGACGCCATCGCCGGCGTCAAGACCACCCGCCCCAACGACCGCCCGGTGAACGACGTCGTCATCGAGCAGGTCGTCGTGGAGACCCGCCAGGGCTGAGCCCGGGCGACCACCGCGCAGGGAACCAAACGCCCCGCTCAACCGTAAGGACGAGCGGGGCGGTGCACGTGGGCACCACGACCCAGGGCGACATGGGGGATGGCATGAATCAGGAGGCGGGCAGCACACCGCAGGCCCAGAACCTGCCCGGCTGCTACCGGCACCCGGACCGTGAGACCGGCATCCGCTGCACCCGCTGCGAGCGCCCGATCTGCCCCGAGTGCATGGTCAGCGCCTCCGTCGGCTTCCAGTGCCCCGAGTGCGTGCGCGACGGAGGCGGCAGCGGACCGGCCCCGGCCGCGGCCCGGCCCCGCACCGTCGCGGGCGGCACCGTCACGGCCGATCCCCGCCTGTTCACGAAGATCCTGATCGCGGTCAACGTGGCGATGTACCTCGCCATCCAGATGCGGCCGTCGCTCCTGCGGGACCTGGCACTGATCGGCGCGTGGCCGCCGGCACCGTTCTCACCCACCGAGGGCGTCGCGGGCGGGGAGTACTACCGCCTGCTCACCTCGATGTTCGTGCACGAGCAGATCTGGCACATCGGCTTCAACATGCTGAGCCTGTGGTGGCTCGGCGGCCCCCTCGAAGCGGCCCTGGGCCGGGCCCGCTATCTCGCGGTCTACTTCGTCTCCGGTCTCGCGGGAAGCGCCCTGGCCTATCTGCTGGCCACTCCGGTCACACAGACCTTCGGCGCATCGGGCGCGATTTTCGGCCTCTTCGGCGCCACCGCCGTCCTGATGCGCAAGCTGAACTACGACCTGCGGCCGATCATCGCGCTCCTGGTGATCAACCTGATCTTCACCTTCGGCTGGAGCAGCATCTCCTGGCAGGCCCACATCGGCGGCCTCGTCGCCGGGCTGATCACGGGGTACGGCATGGTCCACGCCCCGCGCGAACGGCGGGCGCTGGTGCAGTACGGCACTTGTGCGCTGGTGCTGCTGGCCGTCGTGGTCCTGACCGTGATCAGAACCGCCCAGCTCACCTGACGGGGCCCGCGGACCCCCGCTGAGCGGGCCTTGTCCACAGCGTGTGCCGGATCTTGTGCATACAGTGCGGGAACTGTTGTGCCCCCTGTCGCTGACCCGTGTTTACGCAGGTCAGGCAGGGGGCGAACAGGCTTGCGGCAACGGGTGCGATGGTCGTACCGGCGTCAACGCGCGATGGGTTATCCACAGATCGTCGTCTTTTCCCCAGCCGGTTGTGGAAATTCAACCGGGCTGTGGATAACTCAGCGGATAGCCCTGGGGAGAGCTACTTCCACTGGGTGGAGACGGCGAATCCGGCGGCGATGAAGCCGAAGCCCACCACGATGTTCCAGTTGTCCAGGGCGTCGACGGGCAGGGAGCCGTCGGTCACATAGAAGACGACGATCCAGGCGAGCCCGATGAGGAACATGGCCAGCATCACAGGCGCCACCCAGGCGCGGCTGTTCAGCTTGATGGCGGTCGCCTGCTTCGCCGGCGGCGGCGTGTAGTCGGCCTTCTTGCGGATACGTGACTTCGGCACGAGGGTCTCTCCTGTCGATGCGCTGCGTGGCCGCGCAGGTAACTGGTCGGGCTCGGGGCAGCGTACAAGGGGACACTGAGTGCTCCCCCGGGCGTCCGTTAGCGTAGTGCTTCCGCGGCGCCGAAGGAGATAAGGGTACGTTGAGCAATTCTGCCGACTCCCCCCAGTCCGGATCCAGTCCTGTCCGCAGGCGGGGTTTCCGGCCGGTGCGTGTGCTCACGGTAGGGGTCTTCGCTCTCGCGGGGCTCATTTTCTTCACGAGTTTCAATACGGCCAAGGGCACCGACATCCGCACGGACGCCTCCCTGCTGAAGCTCTCGGACCTCATCCAGGAACGCAGCCGCAACAACGGCGAGCTCGACGAGTCGAACGGCTCGCTGCGCCGGGACGTCGAGTCGCTGGCCGAGCGCGACGACGGCAGCACCAGGGCCGAGGACGAGAAGCTGGCCGCACTGGAGGACCGGGCGGGCACCCAGAAGCTCAAGGGGAAGGCGGTCACGGTCACGCTCGACGACGCCCCGCCGAACGCCACCGCCAAGCTCCCCGGCTATCCCGAGCCGCAGCCCGACTACCTGGTCATCCACCAGCAGGACCTCCAGGCCGTGGTCAACGCCCTGTGGAAGGGCGGGGCCAAGGGGATCAAGGTCATGGACCAGCGGCTGATCTCCACCAGTGCCGTGCGCTGTGTCGGCAACACCCTGATCCTCCAGGGCCGCGTGTACTCCCCGCCGTACAAGATCCAGGCGGTCGGTGACCCCGACAGGCTGAAGCAGGCGCTCGCGGACTCGAAGGCCATCCAGAACTACATGGTCTACGTCAACGTCTACGGCCTGGGATGGAATGTCGCCGACGACGGCACGGTGACTCTTCCCGGCTACTCGGGCACAGTGGATCTGCAGTACGCCAAGCCAGTGGAGTAGGTCCCGGGGGAGCTGCCGGTGCGTGTCGTCGTCAGGACCGTCAGCGAGCTGTGCATCACCGCCGGCGCCCTGATCGTGTTGTTCGTCGCCTATGTGCTGTTCTGGACCGGCGTGAAGGCCGACACCGTCATGGACGACCAGATCGACCAGTTGCAGGACCAGTGGGCGCAGGGGAGTGTGCGGCAGCCGAGGACGGCGGCCGGCCCGTCCGCCTCTCCCGCGGAGCCGGCGCCGTACCGGAGCGGCAGGCCCTTCGCGATCATGTACATCCCGCGGCTCGGTTTCACGTGGAACAAGCCGGTGCTCGAGGGCACCGGGGTGGGCACCCTGAAGAAGGGCCTCGGGCACTACGCGGAGACCGCGCGGCTGGGGCAGCGGGGCAACTTCTCGGTCGCCGGTCACCGGCGGACCTACGGCGATCCGTTCAAGGACTTTCCGAGGCTGCGGCGCGGTGACGCGGTCGTCCTGACCGACGGAACCACCTGGTTCACGTATCGGATCGACAAAGGGCCCTACAAAACAGTGCCCACCGACATTGAGGTGATCGATCCTGTGCCACGTAAATCCGGGTACACGCGCCCTGGCCGCTATCTCACGCTGACCACGTGCGATCCGGAGTGGGGACACAGCCACCGGCTGATCGTGTGGGCCCACCTGGACTCCACACAGCCTGTGGAGGACGGCAAGCCTGTTGCCCTGCGCCGTTAGTCTGGTGCGGTACGGCGTGTGTGTGGTGCCGTGGTGCGACGGAAGGGACGGCATGTACGGCTGGATCTGGCGGCATCTGCCGGGGAACGCGTGGGTGAAGGCGCTGCTCTCACTCGTGCTGGTCGTTGCTGTGGTCTACGTCCTGTTCCAGTACGTGTTCCCGTGGGCCGAACCGCTGCTGCCCTTCAACGATGTGACGGTGGACAACCAGTGAGCGCGCGCATTCTCGTCGTCGACAACTACGACAGCTTCGTCTTCAACCTGGTCCAGTACCTGTACCAGCTCGGTGCGGAGTGCGAGGTGCTGCGCAACGACGAGGTGTCGACGGCGCACGCCCAGGACGGTTTCGACGGGGTGCTGCTGTCGCCGGGCCCCGGGACGCCGGAGGAGGCCGGGGTCTGCGTCGAGATGGTGCGGCACTGCGCCGCGACCGGGGTGCCCGTCTTCGGTGTCTGCCTGGGCATGCAGTCGATGCAGGTGGCGTACGGCGGTGTCGTGGACCGCGCCCCGGAGCTGCTGCACGGCAAGACCTCGCTCGTGGAGCACGGGGGCAAGGGCGTCTTCGCCGGTCTGCCGACGCCGTTCACGGCGACCCGCTACCACTCGCTGGCCGCCGAGCCGGCCACGGTCCCGGCCGAGCTGGAGGTCACCGCGCGGACACAGGACGGGATCGTCATGGGGCTGAGGCACCGTGAACTGCCGGTCGAGGGTGTGCAGTTCCACCCTGAGTCGGTGCTGACGGAACACGGTCACCTGATGCTGGCCAACTGGCTGGTGGAGTGCGGGGACCAGGGCGCGGTGGCGAGGTCGGCGGGGCTCGCCCCGGTGGTGGGCAGGGCCACGGCGTGACGGCCCTGCGCCCCGAGCGCGAGGACTTGTACGGCGACGCGTCGTACCAGTCCTACGGCGGCGATCCCTACGGCGGTCAGTCCTTCGGCGGGGCGGCACCCGTCGGGCAGACCCGTGCCGGGGAGCCGTACGCCGAGGCCCCGTACTCGGAGGAGCCGTCGGGCGGGGCGTCGGCGCCGTACGTGCCCCCGGCCGACGACGAGACGGTGGCGCTGCGGATACCGGATCCGCCGCCGCCCATATCCGCCTCTGCGGCTTCTTCCGCCACATCCACCACTGGATCCCCACAGGGCGGCCGCGCGGCCCGCAGAAAGGCCGCCAAGCGCCGTCACGGGCGTCATGGCGGCGCGGCCGGCCCCGAGACGCAGCCGGAGACGGAGTCGTCCGGCGGCAGGCCGCTCTCCCGGGTGGAGGCCCGCAGACAGGCGAAGGCCCGCAAACCCGGCGCGGCCGTCGTCGCGAGCCGTGCGATCGGCGAGATGTTCATCACCACCGGCGTGCTGATGCTTCTGTTCGTCAGCTACCAGCTGTGGTGGACGAATGTCCGGGCCCACGCACAGGCGGACAAGGAGGCGAGCAGCCTCCAGAACGACTGGGCGAGCGGGAAGGGCGCGCCGGGCACCTTCGAGCCGGGCCAGGGCTTCGCCCTGCTGCACATCCCCAAGCTGGACGTCGTGGTGCCGATAGCCGAGGGCGTCAGCAACAAGAAGGTCCTGGACAAGGGCATGGTCGGGCACTACAGCGAGGGCAGGCTGAAGACGGCGATGCCCGACGCCAAGAGCGGCAACTTCGCGCTCGCCGGGCACCGCAACACGCACGGCGAGCCCTTCCGCTACATCAACAAGCTCAGCCCGGGTGACGCGATCGTCGTCGAGACGCAGGACGAGTACTTCGTCTACAAAATGACGTCGACGCTGCAGGTGACGTCTCCGAGCAACACGAGCGTGATCGACCCCATCCCCAAGGGGTCCGGTTTCACCACGGCCGGCCGCTACATCACCCTCACCACCTGCACGCCGGAGTTCACCAGCAAGTACCGGTTGATCGTCTGGGGCAAGATGGTCGAGGAACGGCCGCGCAGCAAGGGCAAGCCGGATGCGCTCGTCCAGTAAGGGCAGATGACAAGTGGCAGCGACCACCGAGCAAGAGCAGCACACCGGCACCCCCGTGCCGCGCCGCCGCGGCACCGGCCGGATCGCCATGGCGGTCAGTTTCTTCGGTGAACTCCTCATCACGGCCGGCCTGGTGCTCGGCCTGTTCGTCGTCTACTCGCTGTGGTGGACGAACGTCGTCGCCGACCGCGCGGCCCACAAGGAAGCCGACAAGGTGCGCGACAGCTGGATGCAGGACCGGGACACCGGCCCCGGCGCGCTGGACACCAGGAACGGCATCGGCTTCCTGCACGTCCCCGCCATGAGGAACGGCGAGGTGCTGGTCGAGAAGGGCACCTCGTCGAAGATCCTCAACGACGGTGTCGCCGGCTACTACACCGACCCCGTCAAGGCCACGCTCCCCACCAGCGGCAAGACCGGCAACTTCTCCCTCGCCGCCCACCGGGACGGCCACGGCGCGAAGTTCCACAACATCGACAAGATCAAGAAGGGCGACCCGATCGTCTTCGAGACCAAGGACGAGTGGTTCGTCTACAAGGTCTACGCCGTCCTGCCCGAGACCTCGAAGTACAACGTCAAGGTCCTCGGCCGGATCCCCGAGGAGTCCGGCAAAAAGAAGGCCGGCCACTACATCACGCTGACGACGTGCACGCCGGTCTACACCTCGCGCTACCGGTACGTGGTGTGGGGGGAGCTGGTGCGCACGGAGAAGGTGGACAGCGAGCGCACGCTGCCGAAGGAACTGTCCTAACCGTGACGGAGGCACGAAGCCGGGCCTCGCTGTTTCGTACCTATCGCAGGGACGTGCGGCGGGCTCCGGCGCTCATGCCTCCAAGTCGTCGCGGTGCACAGGACTCCGCTTAGATCGGTGACGGCCTGTGTGTCGCAGCTGAAGTTGCCGGTGATGAACAACCATACGTCTACGCGATCGATGGCTTGAGCGGCGAGTGGTTTTGGTTCGTAAGCCTGCGCGACGACCTCTGCGCGGCCGTCGCGCAGGAGCACATCGGCTCCATGCCGTTCGAAGGCCTTCCAGGTCATGGCTGTGAGGGCAAGAGACGCAGTGCGCGACTGGATCTTCCTGAGGTTTAACGAGTAGGTACGTACGCAAACACGATCAACGTTTATGGATGTGCGAGTGACTGAACTACCGAGACGGCGATGGGCTCCGGTAGGGAGCATCGGAGCCCATCAGTGAAGAAAGCTTGACGTTACGACTTCGGGGCGTAGTCGTGGCACTGGAACTGTGCCCAGTCCGAGGAATTTACGGTGCCCTCAAGCCATACGACCACTATGCCCTTGGGCTGCTGAAGAGTGCTGCTCCACTCGCTGATTACGCTTCGGCCCTGAGCGCCGGTGCTCCACGGGAACTGAGTTAGCGAGCCGTCTTTGTTGGAGGTCATGAGCCTGAGCTTCGGTGCCCGCGTGTCATCGATGTAGTCGGTAGTCCTGAACCAGACGTCGTATTTGGCCGTGGGTGCACCGCTGCCTTCAAGGGTGGCGTTCACCTTAAAGGTCTTAGCAGGGTCGGTGCAGCTCAGTTTGATGACTACGTTGGCAGCCGCCTGAGCCGGTGCGGCGGCAGAAACCGCAGTTGCCACAGCGGTCAGGCACAGGGCTACAGATGCGGCTCTACGGCGGCTCTGCAACCTGCGTGTCATATGTGAGTGCATGATGTTCCCCCTTGATTGGGTCAAAGCGTGGTCACCTTTAATTTGAACTCATTGAACTGATCACGACAAGGTTGGCGATCTTGATATGTCGGACATCGGGGCACCTGCTCGAGTGTGAAGTGCATCACAGGTAAGAGGACTTATCTAAGCTTGAGGCCCGGGAGTGTCCGCCCGGGCCTCAAGTGATCAAGCTATGCAAATGGGTTTGGTGACCAGCGTCATTTCTTTAACCGAAGATACCGCCGCCATTCCCGCCGTCATTACCACCATTACCCCCAACGCTCACAGCCGTGAGGGTAATTGTTGTGCTTCCGGGATCATCTACTTCGGTGCCCGCAGGGGGGTCCTGGGCAAAAACGAGGGCGTTCTCATCCTGGGAACTACCATTGGCGAAGCGGATGTTGGTAAATCCCGACTGTTGCAGAGTGGCCCTGGCGTCCCTCACGGTCTGCTGGACGACGTTGGGGACCTCGGTCTTGTCCGCCGCCTTGCCGATCTGGATGTTGACCGTCGAGTTCTTGTCGGCCTGGGTGCCGGCCTGCGGCGCGGTCGTGATGACCTTGCCGATCTGGTTGGTGTCGTCGGTCTCGACCTCGGTGCAGTTGCCGACGAGGTTGTTCGCCTGCATCTGCGCCTTGGCCTCGTCGCAGGAGCGGCCGGTGACGTCCGGGACCGTGGCCTTCTCCTCGGCCTTGGCGATGGTGAGGGTGACGGTGGAACCCTTCTCCACCTCCGCGCCCAGTTTCGGGTCCTGCTCCAGGACGGTGCCCGGCTCCTCGGTGGACACCTGCTTCTTGGTCTTGACGACGAACTGGTACTGGTCGCCCTGAAGTGTCTCCGTGGCCTTGTCGACGTCCTGGCCGAGGACACTGGGGACGGCGACCTTCGGCGCTCCGGTGGACACCACGATGCTGACGGCGGTGTTCTTGTCGACCTTGGTGCCGCCCGTCGGGTTCTGCTCGCAGATGTTGCCCTTGGCGGTGTTCTCGCAGGGCTTCTCGGTGACCTCGCCCAGCTTCAGGTCGACGTTGCTCAGCTGTTTCGCCGCGTCGGCCTGGGGCTGGTTGACCAGGTTCGGCACGGCCACCTGGTCATTGCCCGCGCCGCCGCCGCTGAAGATCCACTTGCCGATGAGGATCGCGCCGACGAGCACCAGGATGCCCGCCACCACCAGCAGGATCGTCGAGGTGTTCGACTTCTTCTGGCGGCGCCGGTCGGGGCGGTCGTCGTAGCCGTAGCCGCCGTCGTCCGGGTTCGTCGGGGGCAGCATGGTGGTGGCGCCGGCGTCGGAGCGCAGGGCCGTGGTCGGCTGGTCGTCGGGGTAGCCGCCGTAGCCCACCGAGCCCATGGCCGCGGTGGCCGCGACCGGCTGGCCGTCGAGGCAGGCCTCGATGTCGGCGCGCATCTCGTCGGCCGACTGGTAGCGGTAGTTCGGGTCCTTGACCAGGGCCCGCAGGACGATGGCGTCCATCTCGGGCGTGATCTCGGGGTCGAAGACCGACGGGGGCTGTGCCTCCTCGCGGACGTGCTGGTACGCGACGGCCACCGGGGAGTCGCCCACGAAGGGCGGCCGGACCGTCAGCAGCTCGTAGAGGAGACAGCCGGTGGAGTAGAGGTCCGATCTGGCGTCGACCTGCTCGCCCTTGGCCTGCTCCGGGGAGAGGTACTGGGCGGTGCCGATGACCGCGGAGGTCTGGGTCATCGTCATGCCGGAGTCGCCCATGGCGCGGGCGATGCCGAAGTCCATCACCTTGACCTGGCCGTTGCGCGTGAGCATGACGTTGGCCGGCTTGATGTCCCGGTGGACGATCCCGCTGCGGTGGGAGTACTCCAGCGCCTGGAGGATCCCGATGGTCATCTCCAGGGAGCGCTCCGGCAGCAGCTTGCGGCCGGAGTGCAGCAGCTCACGGAGGGTGGAGCCGTCGACGTACTCCATGACGATGTACGGGATCGAGACCCCGTCGATGTAGTCCTCGCCCGTGTCGTAGACCGCCACGATCGCGGGATGGTTGAGCGAGGCGGCCGACTGGGCCTCCCGGCGGAACCGGGCCTGGAAGGACGGGTCGCGCGCGAGGTCCGCGCGCAGCGTCTTCACCGCCACCGTGCGGCCGAGGCGCGTGTCCATGGCGAGGTAGACCTCCGCCATGCCACCACGGCCGAGCACCTGGCCCAGCTCGTACCGGCCGCCGAGGCGACGCGGCTCTTCCATAGCTTCCTACCAGCCCTCTCCGTCGGTCCCGACCGGCACGTGTGTGCCGTCGGAGGCTGCACTCCGGGCCTACCGTACCCGGCTAGCTTTGTGTGACCTGGCCAAGTGCGTCACCCGATACAGGACCGGTATCGCAACGTGCACCGATGTGGAGGTGACGTGAGCGGGGTCACTTCTTGGAGTCGATGACCGCCTCCATGACGCTCTTGGCGATGGGCGCCGCGAGACCGCTGCCGGAGATGTTCTCGCGGACCGCGTTGTCGTCCTGGACGACCACGGCCACGGCGACCGGCGCGCTGTCGCCGACCTTGGCGTACGAGATGAACCAGGCGTACGGGTTCTTGCTGTTGTTCTCGCCGTGCTGGGCGGTACCGGTCTTGCCGCCGACGGTGACGCCGTTGATCTGGGCGGTGGTTCCGGTGCCCTTTTCGACGACCGTCTCCATCATCGACTGGAGGATCTGGGCGTTCTCCGCCGACAGCGGCTCGCTCATCTTCTCCGGCTCGGTCTTCTCGAGGGTGTCCAGGTTCGGGGCCTGGAGCGAGTCGACCATGTACGGCTTCATCAGGGTGCCGTTGTTGGCGACGGCCGAGGCGACCATGGCCATCTGGAGCGGGGTGGCGGCGGTGTTGAACTGACCGATCGAGGAGAGCGCGACCTCGGAGGGCGCCATGTCGTCGGAGAAGACCGAGGCGCTGGAGCGGACCGGGGTGAACTGCTCCTCGGTGAAGCCGAACTTCTTGGCCTCTTCCAGCATCTTGTCGTTGCCGAGCTGGGAGCCGATCTTGCCGAAGACGGTGTTGCAGGAGTACTGGAGCGCGACCCGCAGGGTGGCGTTCTTGCAGGGGATGTTGCCCTCGTTCTTCAGCTCGGTCGTGGTCCCCGGCATGGTCCACGGCAGCGGGGAGTCGGTCTGCTCGTCGGCCGACTTGTACAGGCCGTTCTCCAGTGCGGCGGCCGCGGTGACGACCTTGAAGGTGGAGCCGGGCGGGTAGACCTCGCGCAGCGCCCGGTTGAGGGAGGGGTCGTCGGGGTTGTTCTTCTTGTCGAGCTTCTTCCACGCCTCGGCGTCGGCGTCGCTGCCGCCGGCGATCGTGGAGGGGTCGTACGACGGGTAGGAGGCCAGCGCCAGGATCTTGCCGGTGGAGGGCTCGATGGCGGCGACGGCGCCCTTGCCGCCCTGCCTCTTCAGACCGTTGTAGGCGGCCTTCTGGGCGGCGGCGTTGAGGGTGGTGACGACGTTGCCGCCCTCCTTCGGCTTACCGGTGAGCATGTCGAGGGTGTTGCGGAAGAACAGCCGGTCGTCGTTGCCGGTGAGGATGCCGTCCTCGATGGACTCGAGCTGGGTGGCGCCGTAGGCCTGTGAGACGAAGCCGGTGACCGGCGCCCACATGGCGCCGTCCTTGTAGGTGCGCTTGTACTTGAAGTCGCCCGACGTCGTCTCGGCGTGCCCGGTGATGGACTTGCCGTCGACGATGATGTCGCCGCGGGGCGTGGCGTACCGCGCGATCAGTACCCGGCGGTTGTCGGGGTCCTCACGGAGGCTGTCGGCCTTGACGTACTGGAGCCAGTTGTCGCGGATGAGGAGGGCGAGGACCAGCAGGCCGCAGAAGATCGCGATCCGGCGCAGGGGCTTGTTCATGACGGGCGGACCACCTGGGTCATCTCGGCGTCGGGGCTGGGGGCGGGGGCGGGCGCCGGGCGGCGTGCGGTGTCGCTGATCCTGATCAGGATGCCGATGAGGGCCCAGTTGGCGATGACGGAGGAACCGCCGTACGCCAGGAAGGGCATCGTCATACCGGTCAGCGGGATCAGGCCCATCACACCGCCGGCCACCACGAAGACCTGGAGGGCGAAGGCGCCGGACAGGCCGATGGCGAGCAGCTTGCCGAAGGGGTCGCGGGCGGCGAGGGCGGTGCGTACGCCGCGCTCCACGATCAGGCCGTAGATCAGCAGGATCGCCATGAGGCCGGCCAGGCCCAGTTCCTCGCCGAAGGTGGCGAGGATGAAGTCGGAGTTGGCGGCGAAGCGGATCAGCTCGGAGTGGCCCTGGCCCCAGCCGGTTCCGAGGGTGCCGCCGGAGCCGAAGGCCCACAGGGCCTGCATGGCCTGCTCGGAGTGGACCATGCCGTCGCCGTTGGGGTTGCGGCTGAGGGTGTACTCGCGCATCGGGTCGAGCCAGGCCTGGACACGGGTCTGCACGTGCGGTTCGAAGCTGGCCACGCCGACGGCGCCGGCCGCGGACATCAGCAGACCGAAGACGATCCAGCTGGTCCGCTCGGTGGCGACGTACAGCATGATGATGAACATTCCGAAGAACAGCAGCGAGGTGCCGAGGTCGGTCTCGAAGACCAGGATGAGGATCGAGATCATCCAGACGACGATGATCGGGCCGAGGTCGCGGCCGCGCGGCAGGTACAGGCCCATGAAGCGGCGGCTGGCGAGGGCCAGGGCGTCGCGTTTGACCATGAGGTAGCCGGCGAAGAAGATCGCGAGGACGATCTTGGCGAACTCTCCGGGCTGG
This sequence comes from Streptomyces sp. NPDC091972, assembly GCF_044756385.1. NCBI lineage: Bacteria > Bacillati > Actinomycetota > Actinomycetes > Kitasatosporales > Streptomycetaceae > Streptomyces > Streptomyces sp. NPDC091972. The sequence goes on from NZ_JBIVSV010000005.1 coordinate 187,528, forward strand.
ATGGTGAAGCTGCCGACCTTGATCCAGATCTTGGCGCCGTAGGTGATGTTGGCGCCGAGGCCCGGGACCAGCGGGAGGAGCAGCAGGACCAGGGCGCCGACCATCGAGATGTAGGTGTAGCGCTGGAGGACCCGGTGGTCCTTGAGGAAGACCAGGACGACGGCGAACAGGGCGATGCCCATCGCCGTGTAGATGAGCTGGTTGGTGGCCTTGCCGCCGGCCTGGCCGATCTGCTGGAGCAGCTTCGACTGGTCGAGCCGCCAGATCGCGACGAGTCCGAGGCCGTTGAGCAGGGTGGCCAGCGGCAGCATCAGCGGGTCCGCGTAGGGCGCGAACTTGCGTACGACGAGGTGGGCGACGCCGGCCAGCAGACCGAGTCCCAGGCCGTAGCTCAGCAGGCCGGCCGGGACCTGGTCGTCGATGGCCAGACCCACGTTGGCGTAGGCGAAGACCGGGATGAGGACGGCGAACACCAGCAGCGCCAGCTCGGTGTTGCGGCGGCTCGGTGCGCCGATCGCGCCGATCGTGGACGTGTGGTGCGTCGACGTGTTCGAAGTACTGCTGCTCATCGTGTGACAGGGCCTCTCACGGCTTGCCTACTGCGTACCGCAGTTCCCGACGACCTGCTTCTCCTCGTCCGAGAGGGTGGGGCCGGGGGTGGGAGTGGGCTTCGGGGACGCGGAAGCGTTCGGGGACGGGGAGGACGTGCTCGTCGGGTTCGGTGTGGCCTTGGACGTCAGGGAGGACAGAGTGGTTCCCGTGGTGCCCCCGGCCTGGCCCTCGCCCGTCTTGGAGTTCTTCCTGCTGTCCGTGGCCTGTGCCTCGGCCTGCTTGCGGCACGCGGCGGCCTGCACGCCCAGTTCGTCGATCTTCTTCTGGGCCGTCTTCAGGTCGCCCTCGGCGATGGTGCCCTCGACCGACTTCTGCTGGTACGGCGGCAGGTACTTGAGTTCGATCTCGGGGTGGTCCTTGGACACCTTCGAGAGCGACACCCACGCCAGGTCCTGGCTGATGCCCCGGTACAGCGCCACGTGCTCGCCGTTGACGCCGACGTAGTACTGGGTCTGCGTCCAGCGGTAACCGCCGTACAGGCCACCGCCGATGACGGCGAGGGCGAGCACCGAGTAGAAGGATCTCTTCAGCCACCTGCGGCTCTTGCGGGGCTTGACGAAGTCGTCGTCGGAGTAGTCGCCGAAGCCGTCCGCGGGGATGTAGCCGGTGGTGTCGGAGGAGCCGGGCGGCCCGAACTCGCCGCCCCCGCCCTGTCCGTGGCCCTGCCGGCCGAGCCCGGAGGCGCGGCCCGCGGGGGTCTGCATGATGCCGTTGTCGTGGAGCTGGTGCTGGTTCTCGGCGACCGCGCCGACCACGACCGGGGTGTCGGAGAGCTGCCCGGCGAGGGTGTCGCCGGTGTCCAGGTCGAGGACGTCGGCCACGATGACCGTGATGTTGTCGGGGCCGCCGCCGCGCAGCGCGAGCTGGATGAGCTCCTGCACGGTCTCCTGGGGGCCCTGGTAGCTGGCGAGGGTGTCCTCGAGGGTCTGGTGCGAGACGACGCCGGACAGGCCGTCGGAGCAGATCAGGTAGCGGTCGCCGGCGCGGACCTCGCGGATGGACAGGTCGGGCTCGACGTGTTCGCCGCTGCCCAACGCCCGCATCAGCAGGGAGCGTTGGGGGTGGGTGGTGGCCTCTTCCTCGGTGATGCGGCCCTCGTCGACCAGGCGCTGCACCCAGGTGTGGTCCTGGGTGATCTGGGTGAGGACACCGTCGCGCAGCAGGTACGCGCGCGAGTCGCCGACGTGCACGAGGCCGAGTCGCTGGCCGGTCCACAGCAGGGCGGTGAGGGTGGTCCCCATGCCTTCGAGCTGGGGGTCCTCCTCGACCATGGAGCGCAGTTGGTCGTTGGCGCGCTGGACGGCCACGCCGAGCGAGGTGAGGACGTCGGAGCCGGGGACGTCGTCGTCGAGGGCGACGATGGTGGAGATGGCCTCGGAGGAGGCGACCTCGCCGGCGGCGGCGCCGCCCATGCCGTCGGCGATGGCGAGCAGGCGGGGCCCGGCGTATCCGGAGTCCTCGTTGCCCTCCCGGATCATGCCTTTGTGCGATCCGGCGGCGAAGCGCAGTGACAGACTCATGCGCACCTCGCCCGTCGGCTCCGGGTACATCCGCACGGTGCCCACCCTCCGGTCGGGAGCGCGCCGGGGCCCGGGGTGGGGGCCCACGCCGCGTGCTCGCTCCGCTCGCGCCTATTCATGATGTAGCACTACTTCCGCAGCTCGATGACGGTCTTGCCGATGCGGATCGGCGCGCCCAGCGGAATCGGCGTCGGGGTCGTCAGCCGCGTTCGGTCGAGGTACGTGCCGTTGGTGGAGCCCAGGTCCTCGACGATCCACTGGCCGTCGCGGTCCGGGTAGATCCTGGCATGCCGGCTGGAGGCGTAGTCGTCGTCCAGCACGATGGTGCTGTCGTGCGCCCGGCCCAGCGTGATGGTCTGGCCCTGGAGCGCCACGGTGGTGCCGGTGAGGGTGCCCTCGGACACGACGAGCTTGGTGGGGGCGTTACGGCGCTGGCGGCCCCCGGCGGCCGGCTGCTGGCGCTGCTGCGGGGGCGCCTGCCGCTGGGCCTGCTGGGCCCGGCCGGCCTCCCGGCGCGAGCCGCGCTGGGTGACGCGCGTACCGAACAGGTCGCTGCGGATGACCTGCACGGCCACGATCACGAACAGCCACAGTACGGCCAGGAAACCCAGCCGCATGACCGTGAGGGTCAGCTCTGACATTGCCCCCGCTTCACCCTTCGGCTTGCCGGTAAATGATGGTGGTGCTGCCCACGACGATCCGCGAGCCGTCGCGGAGCGTAGCGCGGGTGGTGTGCTGCCCGTCCACCACGATGCCGTTGGTGGACCCGAGATCCTGGATCGTCGAGGGCGTTCCGGTCCGGATCTCGCAGTGCCGGCGCGAGACGCCGGGGTCGTCGATCCGCACGTCGGCCTCGGTGCTGCGGCCCAGCACCAGCGTGGCGCGGGAGATCTGGTGGCGGGTGCCGTTGATCTCGATCCAGTGGCGGGTGCGGGAGCCCGGCGCGGGCGCGCCGACCGGGCCGCCGGCGCCGTGGCGCGGGGCCTGGGCGGGCTGCGGGTAGCCGTAGCCGCCGCGGCCGGGCGGTGGGGCGGCCGGCATGGGCGGGGCGCCCGCCGGAGCGGCCGGCGGGTAGCCGTAGCCACCGGGTGCCGGTGCGCCGGGCCGGCCGGCCGGGGCCGAGGTGCCGGGGCCCTGCTGGTTGGTGGAGGAGGCGAGCGTACGGCTGCGCACCCGGTACAGACCGGTGTCGAGGTCGTCCGCCTTCTCCAGGTTGACCTTGATGGGGCCCATGAAGGTGTAGCGCTGCTGCTTGGCGTAGTCGGCGACCATGCCGGCGAGTTCGTCGCCGAGCTGGCCCGAGTAGGGGCTGAGCCGCTCGAAGTCCGGCGTGCTCAGCTCCACGATGAAGTCGTTGGGCACGACCGTGCGGTCGCGGTTCCAGATGGTCGCGTTGTTGTCGCACTCCCGCTGGAGCGCTCCCGCGATCTCCACGGGCTGGACCTCGGACTTGAACACCTTGGCGAAGGTGCCGTTGACCAGACCTTCGAGACGCTGCTCGAACTTCTTCAGGACTCCCATGAGGCACCTCCTCCGTCCTTGCCGCCCTGGGTACTGCGCCGGCTGCTGCTTACCTGGTACTGCTTACTGATCGTATCCACGCGCCGGTGAATCGGCTGGTTCCCCCTGTCGGCACGGTCGACGGGTGTCGACGCCTCCGAAGTTCCCTGCGGAGCCCCACTTCGAACTCCGCTGTCGAACTCCTCCGTCAAGGATCGTAGAGGCGGCCGCAGACCAGTGTCCCGCACCTGACTGTGGACCCCTGCCCGCTCCTGGGGAGACGGGCGTTACCGGTACGAGGTTGATACGTGAACCGGCACTGGCCGGCACATGGCCGGCGGCACCCCGGACCGGTGGCCCGCCACCGAACCCGCTGGTGGGCGGCTGCCCCCGGACAACGGATGTGAACCCACCCTCTCCAGCGTGCTAATGTTCTGCATGTCGGAAGGCGCCGCACCGCAAGGCGAGGGGCCCGAGGACACACCCAATGCGCGGGTGGCGGAATAGGCAGACGCGCTGGATTCAGGTTCCAGTGCCCGAAAGGGCGTGGGGGTTCAACTCCCCCCTCGCGCACCACTGGAAGCCCCCCCAGGTCCTGGACCTGGGGGGCTTCTTGCTGTCCCGGTGAGGGCCCTCGGTGGTGGCGGGGCTCACGCTGTGAGGTCTCTCTCACTGGCCCTGCTGGGCTCGCTGTCGGCGGGTCCGCTGGCATCAAGCTGCACCCCCCGGGGCCGGGTCCCGGCTCGTGCCGGCGGGCGGCGTTGGCGGTGGGGGCCGTGCGCAGGGGGAGGTCCGGCGCGGGCGGCGGGCGTAGCGCCAGGTCAGTCGGCTCCGGACGGGAAGCGGGATTTCCGGGGCGGAAAACGGCGGAGCGGGTTCCGCTGTCAGCACCTTGCCAGCGCAGCTCCCTGCATTGCTTTTCTGTGGTGGTGCGTGGAGTTCCTCGGTGAAGATTCAGTTGTCGGCAGGACGGGGAAATCCGGCCGACGGAATCGCAAGAAATTCAATTCTTGATTTCCGAGGGGGAAATACTTCATGCGTGACAACCTGCTGCGTGCCGTCGTCGCCACCCTGGTTCTCTCGGTCACCGTCGTACTGGGCGGTGCGAGCGTCTCGGCGGCCGCTCCGCAGGACCCGATCTGGGGCTCGGTGACCCTGACGACGGACAGCCCGGACGAGGACCCCATCTGGGGATGAGCTGGTCCCCTCCGGGGGACGGAAGTCGGCCAACCGTGGCCGAAAGGGCCCGCTTCTTGGAAGCGGGCCCTTTGTTACTGTGCGGTCACCCTGTGAGTCGTCACATTTTCGTTGCCAATCATTTTCTGCATAAACATAATGATCGGCGGCACCTTGTGATCACTGGGGGAGGAGCACAGATGCTGGAGCCGCTCGGGCTGCCGTCCCATGTGTCCGAGATCTACCGTTCGCTGCTCAGACAGCCGGCCTCCGTGGAGGATCTCGTGTCCTCCCTCGGATGGCGGCCGGAGCGGGTGCGCTCCGCGCTGGACGAATGCGTGCGGCTCAATCTCGTAAAACCCTCGTGGGGCGCCCCGGAAAACCTCCGTGCGGTCAGTCCGGAGGTGGCCCTCCAGGCCCTGATGACGCGTCGGGAGAACGAACTCCTGGACCGCCGCAAGGAATTGGCCGAGGCGCGGACGGAAGTCGCGCGGTTCATCGACGACCACAAGGCGGCGCAGCAGGACCTGCGGGGCTCGGTCATCGAGCGGCTCAACGGGCTGGAGGAGATACGTTCCCGTATCGAGGAGCTCACGCAGAAGTGCGAGGCCGAGCTGCTGACGTTCGCGGCCGGCGGGCCCCAGACCGCGGAGAGCCGGCAGGCGAGCCGGCCGCTCTGCGAGGACCTCGCCGGACGCGGGGTGGCGATGCGCAGCGTGTACCTCGACAGCGTGCACAACGATCCGGCGACCGTGGAACACCTGCGGTGGCTGCACTCGCACGGGGACGAGGTGCGCACGACCGCGTCGCTGCCCTCGCGGATGCTGATCTTCGACCGGGCGCACGCGGTGCTGCCGACGGACCCCGACGACTCCGCGGCGGGGGCACTGGTGCTGCACGGGCGGGGCGTGCTGGTCGCGTTGGGCGACCTGTTCGAGCGGGTGTGGGAGAACGCCCTGCCCTTCACCCGGGGACGGCCGCAGCACCGCGAGCGCGGCGAGGGGGAGCTGACCTCGCAGGAGCAGGCGGTGCTGCGGCTGCTCGGGGAAGGACTCACGGACGAGGTCGTCGCACGGAAGCTGGGGGTGTCCGTGCGGACGGGGCGGCGGATCACGGCGGAGCTGATGAGCCGTCTGGGAGCGCGCAGCCGGTTCCAGGCGGGGCTGCGGGCGGCGCAGTTGGGGTGGCTGGCGGGCGCGGAGGAGGAGTGACCGGCGCCCGGGGGCGCCTCGTGGCGCTGCCGGGCGGGTGCGGGTCCGCCGGGGCTTGTCGCGCAGTTCGCCGCGCCCCCGAGAGGCGCGTGCAGGGACCGTATAGGGGCCGTATAGCGGGCGATCTCAGTCTTGGGGCGTCAGAGGGCGGGGCCACCGGGCTCCGGCAGTGACGTACTCAGGGAGTCGAGATGAGCAACGTGAGCCTGACGGACGGGCTGGACGCCGAGCGCAAGCAGGAGATCAAGGAGATCGTCTGCGACATCCTCGAGATCGACGAGGACGAGGTCACCGAGACCAGCCTCTTCAAGGAGGAGCACGACGCGGACTCGCTGCGGGCCATCGAGATCCTCGCCGCCCTGGAGCGGACGCAGCGCGTGACCATCGACCAGGCCGAGCTCAGCCGCATGGTCAACCTGGAGGGTGTGTACGCGGTGGTGGCCGAAGCCGCCCGGCGCTGACGTCCCCTTCCGACCGTCAGACGGGTGAGCTGCGATGAATGCTTCGATCAGCACGGACACACAGGCCTCCGGCCGCCGGGTCGTCATCACCGGACTCGGGGTGGTCACCAGCATCGGCATCGGAGTCGAGGCCTTCACCGCCGGACTCCGTGACGGGCGCAGCGGCGTCAAGCCGATCACCGCGTTCGACACGGCCGGCTTCGCCCACGCCAACGGCTGCGAGGTCACCGACTTCGAGCCGGAGCGCTGGATCGTGCGGCAGCACCCCGAGGAGCTGGGCCGGGCGAGCCAGTTCTCGGTGGCCGCCGCGCGCATGGCGGTCGAGGACGCGGGCCTGACCGAGGAGGACGTACGGGCGCGCCGCTCCCTGGTGTCCGTGGGCACCACGGACGGCGAGTCCCGCGACCTCGACCAGCTCGTCGCCACGAGCATGGACGGCGGTCCCGACGCGTACGACCCGACCGTCGCCCGGCGCATCCCCGCGGGACGGCTGTCCGCCGGGATCGTGCGCGAACTGGGCCTGACGGACGTGGAGGCCGTGACGATCCCGACCGCGTGCGCGGCGGGCAACTACGCGGTCGGCTACGGCTACGACGCCCTGCGCAGCGGCGACGTCGACATCGCCCTGTGCGGTGGCGCGGACGCGGCCTGCCGCAAGACGTTCACCGGGTTCTACCGGCTCGGCACCGTCGCCCCCGAGGTGTGCCGCCCCTTCGACAAGGACCGCGAGGGCATCCTCACCGGGGAGGGCGCCGGCATCCTGCTCATGGAGAGCCTGGAGTCGGCACTGGCCCGCGGGGCGCGGATCTACGCCGAGGTGCTCGGCTACGGGCTCGCCTGCGACGCCCTGCACCCGGTCGCCCCGGACCAGGGCAGCATCGCGCGGACCATCGAGATCGCCCACCGCAACGCGGGCGTGACGCCGGACCAGGTCGACTTCGTCTCCGCGCACGGCACCGGGACGAAGGCCAACGACATCACCGAGGCGGGCGCCATCCGCCAGGTCTTCGGCGCCGACGCCATGCCGCGCACCGTCTCCATCAAGTCGATGATCGGGCACAGCATGGGCGCGGCCAGCGCCGTCTCCGCGGCGGCCTGCGCACTGGCGATCACCGAGGGCTTCATCCCGCCGACGATCAACCACCGGGAGACCGACCCCGAGTGCGCGGTCGACTGCGTGCCCAACGAGGCCGTCGAGGCGGAGCTGACCGTCGTCCAGAACAACGCGCTGGCCTTCGGCGGCAACAACGCCGTCCTCATCCTCGGCGCGTACCGCGACCACCGGAGCGCGGCATGAGCTGGATCGTGACCGGGATGGGGGCCGTCGCCAGCATCGGCGGCAGTGTCGATGAGATCTTCGACTCGCTGGTCGCGGGGCGCAGCGGGCTCGGACCGCTGCGCGGCTACGACCGGGAGAAGTTCCGGGCGCGGGTGGCCTACGAGATCGACGACCGGCCGGCACCGGGCGTCGACGAGCCGCTGCGGGCGACCCGCTGGCTGGAACAGGCGGTCGCCGCGGCCGCCGCCGACGCCGGGCTCGGGGACGACCTGTCCTCGGTGCCGGTGCTGGTCGGCACGACCCTCAGGGAACTGCGCTCGGTCGAGCTGTCCTGGCGCGACGGGATCCCCTTCGACGCGGCCGACCTGCACTTCGGCACCATGCTCCGCCGGCGTTTCGGCGCAGCCGACACCCACACCGTCGCCAACGCCTGCTCGGCCTCGCTGTACGCGCTGGCGATGGGCGCCGACCTGCTGGAGGCGGGCGCGGCGGACACCGTGGTCGTGGCCGGCGTCGACACCATCACCGAGAGCACCTACGGACTGCTGGACCGCTGCTACCCCGAAGCACCCGACCGGGTCAGGCCGTTCGACCGGGCCCGGCGCGGGATGCTCCAGGGCGAGGGCGCGGTGGCCGTCGTCCTGCGCAGGGAGGCGGACGGACCGGGAACGGCGCCCCGGGTGCACGCCCGGGTGCGCGGGGTCGCGGTCAACTGCGACGCCTACCACCCCTCGGCGCCGGACGCCAAGAGCATCGCCGCCGCCGTGCAGGAGGCGCACCGGAGGGCCGGCGTACGGCCCGCCGACATCGACCTCGTCATGCTGCACGGCACCGGCACCCCGCTGAACGACGAGGCCGAGTCGACCGCGCTGGGCTCGGTCTTCGCGGGCCTGGACGTCTCCCCGTACATGACGGCCATCAAGTCGATGACCGGGCACACCGCCGGGGCCTCCGGGCTGCACAGCCTGGTCGCGGCGGTGGACGTGCTGCGCACCGGGACCGTCCCGCCGACCGTCTACCTCGACGACCCCGTGGAGGCCGTGGCCGGGTTCCGGCTGGTGCGCGGGGCGGCGGAGCGGCCGGACGGGCCGATGCGGCTCGCGCAGATCGACTCCTTCGGGTTCGGCGGGCTCAACGCGGTCGCCGTCGTCGAGAGCGTGGGGGTGGGTGATGAGTGACGTCGCCACGGCGGACGCCGTGATCACCGGGCTGGGCAGTGCGGTGCGCGGGCTCGACGGGCCCCTGCGGCTGCTCGGCGCGCTGCCCGACGGGCACCGTACGGCGGCCGACCCGGTCGGCCGGCTGACCGGGCGCGGGCTGCGGTACAAGGACCGGGCCACCAAGCTCGCCATGGTGGCGGCACAGGACGCGCTGCGGGCGGCCGGCCTGGTCGACGAGTCCGGCGGCCTGACGGTGCCGGGCGAGAGCGTCGGGGTCAGTGCCAGCACCAACTACGGCAACACCGACACCGTCTGCGAGACCGTGCGGACCATCGCCGAGTCCACCTACCTCGGCACCAGCCCGATGATGCTGCCCGCCACCTCCAGCAACGTGGTGGCCTCCTGGGTCGCCATCACGCACGGCCTGCGCGGCGCCAACGTGACCCTGTGCAACGGGCCCACCTCCGGGCTCGACGCCGTCAACTGGGCGCGTCTGCTCGTCGTCTCGGGGCGGGCCGAGCGGATGCTCGTGGTGGGAGTGGAGCCGGACAACCCGGCGGTGCGCCACGTCACGGGGGTCGCCGAGGGGCGTGCGGACGGGGTGCCCGACCTGTTCGACGGGGCGGTGGCCCTGGTCGTGGAGTCGGGGGCGTCGGCCGCGGCGCGGGGCGTACGGGCACTGGCCGTGCTCGGGCCGTACGCGCGTCGGGGACGGCACGCACAGGCGGTGGCCGAGGTACGCCGGCGCCGGCCCGGGCCCGTGGGGCTGTGGTGCGTGCCCGAGCATCCGGAAGGGGTGCGGGCGCCCGCGGCGGGGCTGGGGGCGGGGGTCGGCAGTGCGGTGCCCGTGCATGACCTGGCCGCTCTGTACGGGCCTTCTTCCGGGGCGCTGGGGGTTCTTCAGTGTGCCGCGGGGGTGGCGTGGCTGAGCGGGCGGCCGGACGAGATGGTGCTCGCCAGTGCGGGCACCGGGGACGCGGGGGGCGATGACGCGAGTGCGGCGCTGCTTCTCGCGGGGGCCGGGGGTGCGGTGTGACGGCCTCGGCTTCGCCTTCGGCCTTGGGGTTCCCACCCGCACCACCCGTGCTGCTTTCCTCGCCGTCGGCGGCTTCCCCGGTCCGGATGCGGCGGGCGGCGCCCGAAGGCGGTGATCCCGTCCGGGTTCTGCTGCTGCACGGGCTGGCCGGGAGCACCTCCCAGTGGGCGGCGTACGCGGAGCTCGCCGACGACGTGGCCGAGGTGTGGGACGCGGTGCTGCCCTGGGGTGCCGAAGGCGACCCGGGGTGGAGCGTCACCGACGAGCCCGGCGGCCATGTGGAGCGGGCTCTGGACGCCGTGCCCGGCGGGGTGGACGTGCTCGTCGTGCACTCCTTCACCGCGGGGCCCGCGCTCGAAGTGCTCGCCCGGCGAAGCGATGTCGGGGCCGCCGTGGTCGTCGCCCCCTTCCACCGGCGCTCCCCCGACGCCTTCACCTGGGACGACGCCCAGTACTACCTGAACGGGTTCCACCGGATCCTCGAAGAGGGGCTGCGGATCGGCGCGGGCGACCGCGTCCCGCCCGAGCTGCGTGCCGCGATGGCGCTCAGGGTGCGGGAGCGGATCGGACCGTACGGATGGCAGCAGTTCTTCGGCGCCTACCTGCGCAGCCCCGGACTCGACGTCGACGCGCTGCGGCTGCCCGTGCTCGTCGTGGCCGGCGCCGAGGACTTCGCCGCCCCGCCCGACGACGCCCGGGCACTGGCCGCCGCCCTGCCCGCCGGCCGGCTGCGGCTGTTCGAGGACTGCGGGCACTTCGCGATGGCGGAACGCCCGCGGGACTTCGCCGACGCCGTGCACGAGCTGCTGCACGAGGTCTTTCCCGAGCGGGTCACGGCCTGAGGGGCCTGAATGGCCTGAGGGACCTGAGCACCACAACTTCCCGCACCTGCACGAGCGTTCAGTTTCTCCTGCCCATCCCTACTCACGGAGTCGACGTGACCACCACGCACACCGCTGACATCGAGGCCGCGGTCCTCGCCCTGAAGGAGCCCAGCTCCCTGGAGATCCGGCCCCGTTACGAGGGCTCCAACATCTGCACCTGGATCGGTTTCAAGCACGTCAACTACCTCGTCGAGGAAGCCGTGCTGAACCATCTCCGCCAGGCCGGCCTCGCGCCCGGCACGGTCTACGAGGTGTACGGCCTGTGCACCGACATCGTCGACATCGACACCCGCATCCTGCACGCCTTCCACATCGACGACACGGCCGTCGCCGAGGTGAGGCCGCACCGCAAGGCCAAGGACGGCGAGCTGCTCTTCGCCGTCACCCTGCACGTGCGGCGCGAGACGCTGCTGAAGGCCGTCACCTCCACCGTGCGCGTCCAACTGCGCCTCGACCCGCGCGGCGGCGGCGAGCTGCCCGTGCCGGCCGCCCTCGCGCCGTTCGCGGTGGACCGGCTGGCCGCCGAGCCGGGCTGGACGCCCGAGCCGGTCGAGGCCGACCTCGCCGCCGACGACCTGGTCAAGGAACTGACGGCCGGGAAGAACGCGTACGCCTGGAAGTTCCGCATCCCCTACTGGTACTGCCACTTCACCGAGCGCCAGCAGATGTCCGGCTACCTGCGGCTGATGGAGGAGGCCAAGGACCGGCTCGTCGCCGACCGCGGGGTCTCCATCAAGACGCTCCTCGACGAGCAGAACTGGATCCCGGTCGTGCCGCACTCGCGGATCACCGTCCTCGACGAGGCCCGCATGGAGGAGGACCTGTACGTCGTCCTCACCGTCGAGAGCGTCTTCAAGGGGTTCACCTACGACTCCCGCATGGACACCTACGTGGTGCGGGACGGGCAGCTGGTGCAGACTGCCACCGGGCGGATCACCCACGGGTACGCCGTCATCGAGAACCGGCGCGACTGGTCGCTGGTCTCCTTCGACGACCGCATGAACGCGGCCCTGGAGGGCCGGACGGCATGAACGCCGAGGCCGAGGCCGTGGTCACCGGGATCGGCGCCGTCACCTGCCACGGTGCGGGCGCGGACGAGCTGTGGCGGGCCATGACGGCGGCCGGGACCCGTCTGCCGGACCGGCCGGCGGACCCGCTCGCCCTCATGGACCTGCCGCTGATCAACCTGGTGCCCGACCTCGGCCTGCCCGGCCCCCACGGGCCGGGTCCCGCCCTGACGTCCGAGCGGGCGACGCGGTTCGCCTCGCTCGCCGCCGCCGAGGCGCTGGCCGACGCGGGGCTGGACGGCGGCGCCCTGGACACGGTGCGCTGCGCCGTCGTGCTCGGCAGCTGCATGGGCGAGCCCGGGGTGAACGAACGGGGGCGCGGCGGGCAGCGGTGGGAGCCGCCGTTCCGGCTGGCGAGCGCCCTCGCCGGTGAACTGGGGCTGTTCGGTACGGCCGTCGACGTCGCCAACGCCTGCGCCGCCGGGGCGTACGCCCTCGGGGTCGCGCTGGACCTGGTGCGAAGCGGTCAGGCCGATGTCGTGATCGCGGGCGGTTCCGACGCCTACTCGCGGGTCGCCCTCGGGTGCTTCAACCGGCTCGGCGCGGTCGACCCCGAACGCTGCCGGCCCTTCGAGAGCGACCGGGCCGGGACGGTGTTCGCCGAGGGCGCGGGCGTGCTGGTCGTGGAATCGGCCGCGCACGCCCGGGCCCGCGGAGTGCTCGACACCGGTGACGGGCGGGTGCTGAGCCTGTCCGGGGTCGGCTGGAGCTGCGACGGCGACCATCCGACGGCACCCCGGGAGGACGGCGAGGAGATCGTGCGGGCGATGCGGCGGGCCCTGGGCGAACCGCCGTACGACGTGGGGTGCGTGGTGCCGCACGGCACCGGCACGCGGCTCAACGACGTGTTGGAGAGCCGGTTGCTGCGGCGGGTGCTGGACACCGCGCGGGTGCCTCTGTACAGCCTCAAAGGGCTGCTCGGGCACGCGGGCGGCGCGTCGGCGGCGCTCGGGGTGGTGGCCGGGGCGCTGATCCTGCGGCACCGGACGGTGCCCGGGAACGTGCCGCTCAAGGAGCAGGACCCGCAGTGCGAGGTGTGGCTGCCGTCGGGGGCTGTGCCGTTGCGTGCGGGGCGGGTGCTGGTGAACGCGTACGGGTTCGGGGGGAACAACGCGTCGGTGGTGCTGGGGGCTGTGGCCTCAGCTTCGCCGTCGGGTGCGGGTGGCCCCGGTGGGGCGGATTCGCCGTCGGCGGCTGACGGTTCGTCTGCCGGAGGGAATGCGGGCTCGTCGTCCTCGGGAGGCTTCGATGGGTGACGTCGCTGTTACCGGGGTCGGGGTTGTCTCGCCCTGGGGGGACGAGGCCGGGGCCGCCGCTGTGTACGGCGGGCTGCCTGCCGACGGGGCTTGGTTCGATCACCGGGCGAGGCTCGGGGCGCGCGGGTACAAGTACCTTCCCGCCGCCGCCCAGTACGTGCTCGCCGCCGCTCGGGCCGCCGTCGCCGACGGGGACTGGGGCGCGGGCGTGCCCGCCGACCGGCGCGGACTGCTGCTCGCCACCAACGCCGGGCTCGCCGGGGCGTACGACGCGATGGACGCCACCGTGGCGGAGCGCGGCGCCGACGGGATCTCCCCCGCCCTGGCGCCGTACTTCGCGGTCAACGTCCTCGGCAACCGGCTCGCCGCCGAACTCTCCCTGCACGGCTTCGCGCTGACCGTCGCCACCGCCCGTACGGCCGCGCTGGACGCCCTGTCCACCGGGGTCTCGGCGCTGGCCGCGGGCCGGTGCGGGGCGCTGCTGCTGGCCGCGGCGGAGGAACCGGTGCCGGCCGCGCGGGGCGGGGGCGGTGAGCAGGGCGCGGCGGTGCTCGCGCTGGAGCCGCTCACCGCGGCCCGCGCCCGCGGCACCGCCGTCCACGCCACCCTCCGGGCCCGCTCGGTGTTCCTGCCCCCCGGGGCGCTGGAGCGTCCGGAGGGCCGGGAGCGGGCGGCGCGGGTGCTGGAGCGGGTGCTGGAGGAGCTGGTCCCGGGGGCGCGGAGGCACGGGAGCGCGGACCCGGCAGCGGACGCCGACCGCGGGGCATCCGGGCCGCCGGCGGTGCGGGTCCACCTCGATCTCGACACCTCCCCGGTCTGCGAGGCCGTGGCCGGGGTGCTCGCCGGGACGCGTACGCGGGCGGCCGCCGGGCCGGACGAGCCGGCGTCGCGGCGGACCGGATGCCTGGGTCCCGCCCTCGCCCTCGCGCACGCCGTGACCGACCGGGACGGCGGGGAACGGCTCGTCGTCAGTGCGACCGGGGCGGGCCAGGTCGCCTTCGTCCGGGTCTCTCCCGTACAGGACCGTCACACACAGGAGTTGCAGCATGCTGAAGTCGCTTGAGGGGAGCTGGTGCCTGGTTCTGGGGGCGTCCAGCGGGATCGGACGGGCCATCGCGCTCGGGCTGGCCGACGAGGGCGTCCACGTCGCCGGCGTGCACTTCGACACCGCCGCGCGCCAGGACGAGGTCGCCGAACTGGTCGAGGACATCCGCGGCAAGGGCGTCGAGGCGCGGTTCTTCAACGCCAACGCCGCCTCCAGGGCGGCCCGGGCCGAGATCGTGCCCGAGCTCGCCGAACTGACCGGGGCCACCGGGGGGATCCGCGTCCTCGTCCACTCGCTGGCCTTCGGATCGCTGGTGCCGTTCCTGCCGCGGGAAGGGTGGGAGAAGCGGATCAGCGGGCGGCAGATCGAGATGACGCTCGACGTCATGGCGCACAGCCTCGTCCACTGGACGCAGGACCTGGTCGAGGCGAACCTCCTGCGCGGCGGTTCCAAGGTGTACGCCATGACCAGCGCCGGGACCTCCCAGCACCTGCCCAGCTACGGGGCGGTGTCGGCGGCCAAGAGCGCCCTGGAGTCCCATGTGCGGCAGCTCGCCTGCGAGTTGGCCACCAGCGGGATCGCCGTGAACGCGCTGCGGGCGGGGACCACCGTCACTCCCGCGCTGCGCCGGATCCCCGAGCACGCCGGGTACATCGAGCGGGCCGCCGAGAACAACCCGCACGGCCGGCTGACCCGGCCCGAGGACGTCGCGGACGCGGTCGCGCTGCTGTCCCGCACCGAGTCCTCGTGGCTGACCGGCAACACCATCGGCGTCGACGGGGCGGAGCTGCACGCCGCCGCGGGGGCGTGGGGCTGAGCCCCCGCCGTACGCCGCTCTTTCAACTTCCGCGCACTTTCTACGACTTCAGGAGCAGACAGCTATGAGTGTCAGTCTTGCCACCGGGGCGGACCCGGACACCCTGGTCGTCTCCGGCTGGTCCGTGGCGTCGCCGTACGGTCTCGGCGCCGAGGCCTTCGCCGAGGGCGTGCGGGGCCTGCGGGACGCGGTGCGTCCCGGCGACGAGGAGTCCGACCTCGGACCGTACGAACGGGCCGGGCGGATACCGGACTTCGATGTGCGCGCGGTCCTCGGACGCAAGGGGACCCGGGCGATGGACCGGGCCACCGGGCTCGCCGTGGCCACCGCCGGGATGCTGCTGGAGCAGGCCGGGGCGGGGCTCGCCGAGGAGGTGCCCGAGGCCGTGGGCATGGTGCTGGGCACCGGGCACGGCAGCGTGCAGTCGATCATGGACTTCACGCGGGACTCGCTGACCGGGGAGAAGCCCTTCCACGTCGACCCCGCGCTGTTCCCGAACACCGTGATGAACCGCGCCGCCGGGCAGAGCGCCATCTGGCACACCCTGCGCGGGCCCAACACCACCGTGTCCGGCGGGGCGTTGACCGGGCTGCTCGCGCTCAGCTACGCGGCGCGGCTGCTGCGGCGCCGGCACTGCGAGGCGGTGCTGTGCGGGGCGGTCGAGGAGTTCTCCCGGGAGCGGGCCTGGCTGGAGTACCGGGCGCGCAGCGGAGGGCCGCAGCGGCAGCCGGTCGGGCCGCTCGGGGAGGGGTGCGCGCTGTTCCTGCTGGAGTCGGCCGGGCGGGCCCGTGCCTACGGGCGCACCGAACTGGCCTCGCTGCTCGGGTCCCGGTTCATCGCGTTCCCCGATCCCGAGGGTGCCGACGAGGCCGTGGGCCGGGCCGTGCGGGAGGCGCTGAAGGAGGCCGACGTACGGGCCGAGGACGTGGGGCTGCTGGTCCCGTCCGACGGGGGCGGGGTCCTCGGGGCCCGGGAGGACGCCGCGCTCGCCGGGATCTTCGGGGAGCACCGGCCGCCCCGGCTGCGGTTGCGGCGGCTGGTCGGGGATCTGGGGGCGGCGTCCGCGTCGCTCCAGATCGCCGGGGCGGTTGCCGTGGGCGGTTCCGGTGAGGTGGCGCTGGTCACCTCGGTGGACGCGGACGGGCAGGCCGGGGCGGTTGTGCTGCGGGTGGGGGCGCCGTGACGCCGGCCCCGGCCTCGGCTTCGCCTTAGGTCCTCGTGTTCCCACCCGCACCACCCGTGCACCTTTCGTCGTCGGGTGCGGGTGGCCCCGGTGGGGCGGGTTCGCCGTCGGCGGGTGCGGGTCTGTCGTCGGCCCGTGTGGGTTTTCTCTTTGTCGTCCGGCGCCTCGGTTGTCGGCTGCGTCGGCTTTTGTTCTGTTCGTCTGCGTTTCGCCTGATCAGGAAGGACGTGTGTACGTCATGACCGACACCACCATCGCCGGCTCCGTGCTCGACAAGGAGCAACTGCGGGATCTGGTCGCCGATGTCCTCGACCTGGACGTCGCCGAGGTCACCGACGAGGCCCACTTCGTCGACGACCTCGACGTGGACTCGTTGATGGCGCTCGAGATCACCGTGCGGCTGGAGAAGGAGTACGGGGTCAAGCTCCAGGAGACCGAGCTCGCCGCCATCACCTCGCTGCGCGGGACCTACGAGCTGCTCGACCGCAAGCTGCGGGACGCGCGGTGAGCGCCGCGACGCCGCTCGGCGACCTCGAGCTGATCCGCAGCGGGCCCGCCGGGGCCGTCACCGCCTTCGACGCTCCCGTGGACGGGCCCGTCGTGGACGGCCACTACCCCGGATTCCCCGTACTGCCAGGCGTCTTCCTCATCGAGGCCGCCGACCGCACGGTCCGCCAGTGGGCGCACGGCAACGTGCCGGCCCGCGACGGGGCCGACGGCGGCGAGGTCGATCTCGTCGCGATGGACCGCTGCCGGTTCCACCGGCCGGTGTTCCCGGGCGACCGGGTGCTGGCCGACGTGACCGTCACCGACAACGCGGCCGGCCTGCTGTTCAAGGCCGCCGTCGCCACCAACCGCGGCAAGGTCGCCGACATCCGGCTCCGCTACCGCGTCCGGGACGGCCACGACCAGGAGGCACCGGCAGCCGAGGGCGCCGCGTGACCGGGGACGAGTACGGCGTCGGCCGTATCAAGAACACCATCCCGCACCGCGGGGAACTGCTGCTCGTGGACCGGGTCCGGCGGGTCGTGCCCGGGCAGAGCCTCACCGCCCTCAAGGCCGTCTCCGGCAACGAGCCCTGCTACGCCCCGCTGGGCCAGGACGCCGCCCCGGCCGACTACGCCTACCCGTCCTCCCTGGTCGTGGAGTCCTGGGCGCAGTCCGCGGTGTTGCTGTCCGTGTGGGAGGCGCCCAACCCGGACGTGCTGGCCGGGAAGGTCGAACTGGCCGGTTCCATCAACGAGGTGACCTTCGGGGCGCGCGCCTACCCCGGCGACGTCCTGGAGCACCGGGTGCGGATGGTCAAGGCCGTGGACGAGACGGCGATCCTCGCCGGGGAGACATACGTCGGCAGCCGCGAGGTGCTGCGGATCGGGGCGTTCGTCGTGGCGCTGCGGGACGTCACCGAGCTGGCGCCGGCGCCCGGGCGTGCGCTGCTGACCGTATGAGACAGCCAGAGGGAGACGACGGAATGTCCGTACAGACAGAGGACCGGCGCGTCGCGCTCGTCACCGGCGGCTCGCGCGGTATCGGCCGCGCGGTCGTCCAGCGGCTCGCCCGCGACGGCCACGACATCGGGTTCTGCTACCGCTCCGACGAACAGTCCGCCGCCGTCGTGGAGAAGGAGGTGCGGGAGCTGGGGCGGCGGGTGTTCGCGTGCCGCGTGGACGTGGCCGACGCCGCCCAGGTCCGGGAGTTCGTGCAGCGGGCCGAGGACACCCTGGGGCCGGCGACGGCCGCGGTCACCTCGGCCGGGATCACCCGGGACAGCCCGCTGGTGCTGATGCCGGACGAGGACTGGGACGCGGTCGTGCGCACCAACCTCGACGGCACCTACCACCTGTGCCGCGCGGTGGCCTTCCCGATGGTCAAGCGGGGCGGCGGAGCCGTCGTCACGCTCTCCTCGGTGGCCGGGGTGGCGGGCAACGCGGGCCAGACCAACTACTCGGCGTCCAAGGCGGGGATCATCGGCTTCACCCGTTCCTTCGCCAAGGAGGCCGGTCGGCACGGCATCCGCGCCAACGCGGTGGCCCCCGGGTTCATCGACACCGACATGACCTCCGTGCTGCCGCCGAAGAAGGCCAAGGAGATGCAGGGCCGGATCCCGCTCAAGCGGTTCGGGTCGCCGCGGGACGTCGCCTCGCTGGTGTCCTTCCTGGTCTCCGAGGAGGCGTCGTACATCACGGGCCAGGTCTTCCAGGTGGACGGCGGCATCTCGCTGTGAGCGCCGCCGCCCGCCGCACCCGCAGGCCCCCGCGGTTCTACTTCTCGCTGCGCAGCCCCTACTCGTGGCTGGCGTACCGGGACCTGCTGGAGCACCATCCGCGGACGGCGGCCGCCCTGGAGTGGGTGCCGTTCTTCGAGCCCGACGAACTGAGCGAGAAGATGCTCGCCGAGGCCGGCGGGGCCTTCCCCTACACGCCGATGTCGGCGGAGAAGCACCGCTACATCCTCCAGGACGTACGGCGGCTGGCGGCCGGTCGCGGGCTCTCCTTCACCTGGCCGGTGGACCGTGACCCGGTGTGGGAGGTGCCCCACCTCGGCTATCTGGCCGCGGCGCGGCACGGCCGGGGCCCCGAGTACATCGCCCTGGCCGCCCGGGCCCGCTGGGAGCTGGGGCAGGACGTCTGCGACCGGCGCACGATCGCCGGCTTCGGCGCGGCGCTCGGACTGGACGGGGAGGAGCTGGCGTGCGCCTCGGACGATCCGGGGCTGCGTGCCGAGGGGGTCCGGGTGCTGCTGGACATCCAGCGCGACGGTGTCTTCGGCGTCCCCTTCTTCGTCGACCACTACGACAAGTACTGGGGCGTCGACCGGCTCCCCGCCTTCGTCGCCGCGCTCACGGCGAGGGACCCCCGGCTCGCGAGCGACTCCCGGCCCGCGCCGGACCTTCCGCCCGAGCCGGACCTTCCACCCGCGAAGACCCTTCCGCCCGAGCCGGACCTTCCGCTCGTGTCGGGCCCGAGTGAGCCCGCCCCCCTCGACGGCGCCGAGGTCCGCGTCGACGACGGGCACGCGGGCGGATGCGGCTGAGCCACCCCCGCCACGCCCCCTGGCTCACCGCGTCATCCCCCACGGCCGCCGTACGTCACCCCTCCCCCCCGTGGTGCGTACGGCGGCCTTCGGCGTGCGCGGCGAGTTCGCGTACCGCACCAAAGGCCACATATAGGTGCCGCATAGTGCGCCCCGGTTGGCTGAAGTCCAGACCGCTGCTGTGCGAGCGCGGCCCGACGGGCCGCAGAGGGTGAGTAGTTGGGGTGACCGACTTCGAGAGCTTCGTCGGCGCGCTGCGCCGCAGGGCCGAGCACCGGCCCGCGCACAGCGCCGTCCGCTTCCGTACCGGACCGGAGGTGGAGGAGCTGGCGTACGGGGAGCTGGACCACCGGGTCCGGGCCGCCGCCCAGTGGCTCGCGGGCCGAGTGGCGCCCGGGGAGCGGGTGCTGGTGTCCTGCGGGCCCGGCACCGGTTTCCTGCGCGCCTTCCTGGCCTGCCTCTACGCCGGCGCGGTGCCCGTGCCGGTGCCGCTGCCCGGCGGCTTCGGGCGGCAGGAGTCCCGGACCACCGCGATCGCCGCCGATACCGGGGCCCGTCTGGTGCTGACCGACGGCCCGGGCCTGACCGCGGTGCGCCGGTGGCTGGAGGCCGAGCGGGCGGACCTGCCCGGCCTCACGGCGGTGGAGGTGGCGGAGGCCGAGCGGACCGGGGACGCCGACGCCTGGCGTGAACCGCCCGTGACACCGGGCACTTTGTGCTTCCTCCAGTACACCTCCGGCTCCACCAGCGACCCGAAGGGCGTGATGGTGCCGCACGGGGCGCTCGTCCACAACCTGGGGATGATGCGCGACCGGCACGGCTGGCACGGCGGCATGACCTGGTGCAGCTGGCTGCCCGCCCACCACGACATGGGGCTCATCGCGATGATGCTCGCCCCGCTGTACCTGGGCGGCACGGCGGTGCTGATGTCGCCCACCGAGTTCCTCAAGCGCCCGGTGTCCTGGCTGCGGCTCATCGACGAGTACGGCGCCGAGGTCAGCTGCGCCCCCAACTTCGCCTACGACCTGTGCGCGCGCCGCCTGACCGAGGAGCAGACCGCGGGCCTCGACCTGTCCCGCTGGCGCTACGCCTGCAACGGCGCCGAACCGGTCGACGCGGCCACCCTCGCCCGGTTCGCCGAGCGCTTCGCCGACGCGGGCTTCGCGGCGCGCGCCCTCCTGCCCGGCTACGGCCTCGCCGAGGCCACCCTCTACGTCTCCGGCACCCTCGCCGGCGAACCGCCCACGGTGCTGTCCGCCGACGCGGGCGCCCTGGCCCGGGACGAGGTCGTGGCGGCCCAGGAGGGCGCCGTACGCCAGGAGCTGGCCGGCAGCGGTGTGGTGGCCGGGCTCGACGTGCGGATCGTGGACCCGGCGGGCCGCGGCGAACTGCCCGAGGGGCGGGTCGGGGAGATCTGGATCCGCGGCGACAGCGTCGCGCTCGGGTACTGGAACCGGCCCGAGGAGACCGAGCGGACCTTCGGCGCGCTCCTGTCCGACGGGACCGGGCCCTTCCTGCGCACCGGCGACCTGGGGGCGTTCCGGGACGGACAGCTCTACGTCACCGGCCGCCTCAAGGAAATGATCATCGTGCACGGCCGGAACCTGTATCCGCACGACATCGAGCGGGAACTGCGCGACCTGGACCCCGCCTTCGCCGACCGGCCGACCGCGGTCTTCGCCTCCCGGCCCGGGGGCGCGGGGGCCGAGGAGATCGTCGCGGTCCAGGAGGTGCGCGGACGCGGCCGTACGGCCGACGAGCTGGCCGCCCTCGCGCGCACCGCCCGCGCCCGTCTCGCCCAGCGCCTCGGCGTGCGGGTCGGCGGCGTGGTCCTGGTCAAGCCGGGCCGCGTGCAGCGCACGACCAGCGGGAAGATCCGGCGGGCCCGGATGCGGGAGCTGTTCGAGAGCGGTGAACCGGCCGCGCTGCACGAGGAGTTGTCGCCGGGGCTCACCCGGGCCTTCCGGGCCGGCTGGGATCCGCACGGCTACGCCCGGGAACTGGAGGAACGGCTCGGCGACCCCCGTGACGAGCGGCGGGTGTTCTCCTACCGCCGGGTCGCGGAGTGGGACCGGGCCGAGGAGTTCCCGGCCGAGGTGTGCCGGGAGCTGGACGCGCTCGGGGTGCCCCGCCGCTTCGTGCCGGCCGAGCACGGGGGCGAACTGCGCACCGGCGAGGAGCTGCTCCAGCTCATCCGCACACTGTCCCGGCGCGACTTCACCTCCGCCCTCGCGCACGCCAAGACGTACCTGGGCGCGATCTCGGTGTGGGTGGCGGGCCGCGAGGAGCAGGCCCGGGCGCTGGCCGAGCGGGTGAACCAGGGGGCGGTCGTCTCCCTCGCGCTCACCGAGCACGCCCACGGCAGCGACCTGCTGGCGGGCGAGCTGCGGGCCGAGCGCACGGCGGACGGCTGGCGGCTCGACGGCCGCAAGTGGCTCATCAACAACGCCACCCGCGCCGACCTGGTGTGCGTCCTGGCCCGCACCAGGCCGGAGGGCGGCACCCGCGGCTTCAGCCTCTTCCTGGTCGACAAGTCCACGCTCGCCGAGGGCAGTTGGCATCCGCTGCCGCACGTGCCCACCCACGGTGTGCGCGGCGCCGACATCAGCGGCATCGCCTTCGACGGCGCCCTGACACCGGATGACGCGCTGATCGGCGGCGAGGGCGAGGGCCTGGAGATCATCCTCAAGGGCTTCCAGATCACCCGGACGCTCTGCTCGGCGATGTCCCTGGGCATGACGGACCACGCCCTGCGCATCGCCGTGGACTTCGCTCGCTCCCACCGCCTGTACCGGCGTCCGCTCGCCGAACTCCCGCACGCCGCCCGCACCCTGGCCGAGTCCTGTGCCGACCTGCTGGCCATGGAGGCGGCTGCCCTGGTGGCGACCCGCTCCGCGCACACCCTGACCGGGGAGCAGAGCGTGGTGTCGGCGGTGGCCAAGTACCTGGTGCCCACGCTGGGCGACGAGGTGTTCGGGGCGCTGCGCTCGCTGCTGGGCGCCCGCGCGATGCTGACCCGGGACTTCGCCGACGGGGCGTTCCAGAAGCTGGAGCGGGACCACCGGATCGTCGGGATCTTCGACGGCAGCACGGCCGTCAACCTCAACTCCCTCATCAACCAGTTCCCGGTGCTGTGCCGGGGCTGGCGCGGACGGCTCGCCGACCGCGACGCGGTGGCGGCGGCCGCCGGGCTGGACGGGCCCGCGCCCGCCCTGGACCACGCGCGGCTGAGCCTGTACGCGCGGTCCGGGTCCAGCGTCGTGCAGTCGCTGCCGGAGGCCGTCGAGCGCGTCGCGCGGACCGCGCCGGCCCGGGTCGCCGAGCGCGCCCGGACCCTGCTCGCCCTCGCGGAGGAACTGCACACCGAGATGGCCGCACTGCGGCACAGCGCACGGGCCGTACCGGAGTCCGCCTTCGTCGCCGCCCGCCGCTACGCCCTGGTGTACGCGGGGGCCGCGAGCCTGCACCTGTGGCTGGAGAACACCGGCACGCCGCGGGCCCGGAGCCCGCTGTGGACGGACGCGGCCTGGCTGGACGCGGTCCTGGCCCGCCTCCTGCACCGGCTCACCGGTGCGCCCGACCTGGACGACACCGACGGGCCCGCCCTGGACGCCCTGCTCCCGGCCCTGGACGTCCAGGCCGAACAGGGCCTGCTGTTCTCGCTGTTCCCGTGCCGCCTGGCCAAGACCCCGAAGGAGGAAGCGGCATGACGGACCTGCTGACACCGGACACGGCCGGACCCGGGACCGGTGCGGTCACCGACCCCGCACTGGAACGCATCGCCGCCCTGGAGACCCTTCTCGGCGACCCCGACGACCCCGCCAACCCGCTGGGCCAGAGCGCCGTGCTCGCCGCCGACGAGCGGGGCGAGCTGCTCGCGGCCGGGGAGGAGGCGCTCGCCTCGTTCGGGCTGGGCGCCGAGTTCGTGCCGGTGGAGTTCGGCGGGCGGTTCGCACGGGCCGACCGGTTCGCCCTGCTCATGCGGAGTCTGTTCCGCAGGGACGCCTCCCTCGCGATCGGGCACGGCGTGACCAGCTTCATCGCCGGACTGCCCGTGTGGGCGGACGGCTCCGACGAGCAGCGGCGCCGGGTGGCGGACCTGCTGTGCGGCGGCGGCCGGGTCGTCGCCGCCTACACCGAGCTCGACCACGGCAGCGACTTCGCCCGGATCGCGCTCACCGCCCGGCCCGCGCCCGGCGGCGGCTACCTCCTCGACGGCGGTAAGCAGCTCGTCAACAACATCGGCCGGGCCGAGGCCGCGGTCCTGTTCGCCCGGACCGACGACCGCCCCGGCAGCCGCGGCCACTCCCATCTCCTGGTCGGCCTCGACTCGCCGGCCGTCGACCGCTCGGCCCGCTACCCCACCTCCGGGGTGCGCGGCTGCCTGCTGGGCGGCGCCGACTTCACCGCGGCCCACGCCCCCGCCGACGCCCTGCTCGGCGAGGAGGGCGGCGCCATGGAGACCGTACTGAAGGTCTTCCAGGTCACCCGCTGCGTGCTGCCCGGGATGGTCGTCGGCGTCGGCGACCGGCAACTGCGCACCGTGCTCTCCTTCGCCGCGGAGCGGCGGCTGTACGGCGGCCCCGTCAGTGCCCTGCCGCTCGCCCGGGCCACCCTCACCGGCGCCTTCGTCGACCTGCTGGTCTGCGACGCGCTCGCCATGGTCGCCGCGCGCACCCTGCACCTGGCGCCCGAGGAGGCGAGCGTGCGGTCGGCGGCGGTGAAGTACCTGGTGCCGAAGCTGCTCCAGGACAGCTCCTACCGGCTCGGGGTGCTGCTCGGCGCCCGCAGCTACGTCCGCGAGGGGCCGTACGCCGGGTTCCAGAAGACGGCCCGGGACCTGCCCGTCGTCGCGCTCGCCCACGCGAGCGGGGCGGTGTGCCTGTCGAACATCGTGCCGCAGCTGCCCCGGCTCGCCGACCGCGCCTGGCGCCCGGCGGTGAACGGCCCCCGGCAGCCGTACGACGCCTCGCTGTTCCGGCTCCACGACCCGCTGCCCGCCCTGGACCTCGGCCGTCTGGAGCTGACCGCGCGCGGTGCGGACTCACTGGCCGCGCTGCTGCCCGGGTTCGCCGAGGACCTCGCCCGCCGGGGCCCCGCCCACGCCGGACTCGCCGCGCTCGCCGCCGAGTTCGCCGGTCACCTCGCCGACCTCGCGGACCGTGCCACGGCCCTGTCCCCGCAGGACCGCACCCCGCTGGCCGGCCGCCGTGCCTTCCTGCTCGCCGAGCGGTACGTCCTCCTCCTCGCGGCCGCCGCCTGCCTGGGCGTGTGGCGCGCGGCCGCCGAGGACCCGGACGGCGACCCGTTCCTCGCCGACCCGCGCTGGGCCGGCGCCGCACTGCACCGGCTCGCCGAACGGCTCGGCCCGCACCGCGCCCCGCTGCCCGAGGCCGCCGTGGACGTGCTCTTCACGGAGCTGTCCGCACGGCACGATGCCGCCCGCACCTTCGACCTGTTCCGCACCCGGCTCGCCACGGACGGCGGGCCCGCCAAGGGAGTTGACTCATGACCGAAACCGCCTCCGCCCCCACCGCCCCCGTCGCGCCGCAGGCCATCCGGGCCTGGCTCGTCGACCGGGTCGCCTACTACCTGGAGCGCAACCCCGCCGACGTCGACGAGGGCACCCAGCTCGCCGAGATGGGCCTCGACTCGGTGTACGCGCTCACCCTGTGCGGCGACGTGGAGGACCACTTCGGACTGGTGGTGGAGCCCACGCTGGCCTGGGACCACCCGACGATCGACGCGATCACCGCGCACCTGGCAGCGGAACTGCGGCAGTCGCAGGGGGAGATGCCGCGCTAGGTCGCCGTTCGGCCGCGGCCTCGTCGCGGCCGGCCGCGCCCACGCGGCGGAGCCGCATATGTCACCGCCCCGCGCCCCTTCGGGCGCTCACGCCCTGGAGGGGCCCGTGCCTGAGAAGACCTATCCCGGAATCCTGTCCACCGTAGGCAACACCCCGCTCGTCGAACTGGCGCGACTCATACCGGAGTTCGGCTCCCGCGTGTTCGGGAAGGTCGAGCGGTTCAACCCCGGCGGCAGCATCAAGGACCGCTCCGCCCTCGGCATGCTGCTCGCGGCGATCCGGGCCGGCGAGGTGGAACCCGGCCGGTCCGTGATCGTCGAGTCCAGCTCCGGCAACCTGGCCGTCGGGCTCGCACAGATCTGCCGCTACTTCGGACTGCGCTTCATCTGCGTGGTCGACGGCAAGACCACCGAGCAGAACCTCGCCATCCTGCGGGCCTTCCGCGCCGAGGTCGAGGTGGTCACCGAACGCGACGAGCTGACCGGGGAGTACCTGCCGGTCCGGCTGCGCCGGGTGCGGGAGCTGGTGGCCCGGATCCCCGGCGCCTACTGGCCCAACCAGTACGCCAGCCCGCTCAACCCCAAGGCCCACGAGACCACCATGCGGGAGATCGCGGACAGCCTCGACGGCAAGGTCGACTACCTGTTCTGCCCGGTCAGCACCTTCGGGACGCTGCGGGGCTGCCGGGACCACATCCGTGAGCGGGGCCTTCCCACCAAGGTGGTCGCCGTGGACGCGCTGGGCAGCGCGATCTTCGGCCTGGAGTCCACCCAGCGGCTCATCCCCGGACACGGCGCCTCCGTGGTGCCGCCGCTCGCCGACCCGGCCTACGCCGACGAGGTGGTGCACATCTCCGACCTGGAGTGCGTGGTGGCCTGCCGCCGGCTCATCGCCCGGGAGGCGGTCCTCGCGGGCGGCTCGTCCGGGGCCGCGGTGGCCGCGCTGTGGAAGATCCGGCACCGCGTCCCGGAGGGCTCGAACTGCGTCCTGATGTTCCCCGACGGGGGCGACCGCTACCTCGACACCATCTACTCGGACACGTGGGTGCGCGAGAACTTCGGCGACGTCTCCCACCTCTGGAAGGACTGACCGGCCATGACCGCGCGTCCCCTCTCCGCCGGGCAGGAAGCCCTGTGGCTCGCCCACCAGCTCGACCCGGACAGTCCCGCCTACAACGTCGTCCTCGCCGTACGGCTGCGCGGCGCCCTGCGCGCCGACGTCCTCCAGGAGGCGCTGACCGCGCTCGTGGCCCGCCACGAACTGCTGCGCTCCCGCTTCCCCGGCACCGACGACGGGCCCGTGCGTCGCCTCGGAGCGGCGGAGTCCGTCCGCCTCGACGTCCGCGAGACACCGGACGCCGACGACGCCGGCCTCTTCCGGCTCGCCACGCAGGCCGGGGAGGAGCCGTTCCGGCTCACCGCCCAGGGCGCCTTCCGCGCGGTCCTGCTGCGCCGGAGCCCCGAGGACGCGGTCCTCGTCACGGCCACCCACCACATCGTCAGCGACGCCACGTCCCAGTGGCTCCTGCTGCGCGACCTGTTCACGGAGTACGGCACCCGCACCGGCCGGCCCGCCGGACCGGGGACGGCTCCCGGGACCGCCCCCGCACCTGCGGGTGGCTGGGACGAACAGGTGCGCGCCGAGCGGGACTTCGTGGCGTCGCCGCGCGGCGCGCGGGCGGCCGCGCACTGGCGCACGGTGTGCACGGGGCTCCGGGCCGCCGTGCTGCCCACCGACCGGCCGCGTCCGTCGCACCGCACGCTCCGCGGGGCCACCCACGAGACCGTCTGGCAGCCGGACGTCTCGCGGCGGCTGCGGGAGGCCGCCGCCGGGCACGGGCTGACCCCGTTCGCCTGGCTGCTCGGCACCTTCCAGGCCGCCCTGCACCGCTCCGGCTGCGGTGACGGCTTCCTCGTCGGCTGCCCGGCCACCACGCGCCTCACCCCGGCCACCCGGCAGGCCGTCGGCTACTACGTCAACGCCCTGCCGACCGCCGCCCGCTTCACCCCCGCGACGACCCTGCTGGAGACGATCGCGTCCGCGCAGGACCAGCTCCGCCGGGGCCTCGCCCACGCCCGCTACCCCGTCGAACTGCTGGGGGGCGGGCCGCTGTTCCGCATCTCCTGCACCCTCGTCGCCGCCGACCGGCTGCCCGTCGAGGGCCTGTACGAGGGCCCGGTGCGCCTCGGCGGGCTGCGCGCCGACCTGGTCGACGTGCCGCAGCAGGAGGGCCAGCTCGACCTGACCGTGGAGATCCTCCAGGACTCCCGGGGCTTCAAGGCGGTCCTGCGCTACCGCAGGGACCTCTTCGACGCCGCCACCGTCGAACGGTTCGCCGAGACCTGGCGGTGCCTGCTGGACGCCTCCCTGGACGACCCGGACACCGCCGTGTCCGACGTCGGTCTCGTCGCCCACGACGACGACCTGGCGTTCCTGCTGGCGCTCGGATCGGGGGCGGCATGAGCGAGAGCCTGCGCAGGCAACTGCCCGACGGACCCGCCGTGTGGTGCACCAACGGCCCCGCCGCCGTGGCGATGTGGCGCGAGATGCTGCCGCCCGGCGCCTACCACCGGGCGGCCGGACGGCTGCGGCCCGGTGACACCGTTGTCGACATCGGCGCCAACATCGGCCTGATGTCGGTGTACTGCTCCCGGGTGCGGCCCGGCGTCCGCGTCCTGGCCGCCGAACCCGTACCCGCCCTGCACGCCTGTCTGGAGCGCAACCTCGCCGAGCACGCGGCCGACGGCTGGCGGACCGAGTGCGCGGCCGTCTCCGACCGCCCCGGCCTGCTGCGCTTCACCTACTACCCCGAGGCGCCCGGCAACTCGGGACTGCACGCCGACCCGGACGCCGACGACGAGATCACTCTGACCTTCCTGCGCAACAGCGGGGTCGACCCCGAGGACGCGGCCGAACTGGTCGAGGGGCTGCACGAGGGCGTCGAGCTGACCGTGCCCGCCGTCACCGTCTCCGAGCTGCTGCGCCGGCACGGCGTCGAGCGGGTCGACCTGCTCAAGGTGGACGTGGAGCGCGCCGAGCTGGAGGTGCTGCGCGGCGTCGAGGAGGAGCACTGGCCCCTCGTCGGCGCGGTGGTCGCCGAGGTGCACGACGAGGACGGCCGGCTGGCCGCCGTACGCGAGCTGCTGACCGCGCAAGGGTTCACCGTCGACGTGCGGCAGGACCCGCTGCTCGCGGACACCGTGCTGTACGACGTCGAGGCCCTGCGGGCCGTATAGGGCGCATATAGCGGCCGAACCCACCATCGCTGCATCACCGAAAGGCTCCGCAGAGAGGGAACCCCATGCTGATCCTCCGACGCACCGACGTGACGGACGTCCTGTCCGGCCGGGAGACGGAGATCATCGACCTCGTCGCCGACACCTACCGGCTGCACGACGAGGGCCGCACGTCCCTGCCGCACTCGACGTTCCTGCGCTTCCCCGAGGAGCACCACGCCCGCGACCGGATCATCGGACTCCCCGCCTACCGGGGCGGGGAGCGTCCGGCCGCCGGGATGAAGTGGATCGCCTCCTTCCCCGGCAACGTGGCCGCCGGCACCGAGCGGGCCAGTGCCGCGATCCTCCTCAACTCCCTCGACCACGGGCGTCCGGTGGCCCTCGTCGAGGGCGCGGTGGTCTCCGCCAAACGGACCGCGGCGAGCGCCGCCCTGGCCGCCGCCGAGCTCACCGCCGGGCACCCGCCCGCCTCCGTGCTGCTGGTCGGCTGCGGGGTGATCAACCTGGAGATCCTGCGCTTCCTCACGGCCGCCCTGCCCCAGCTCACCGAGGCCGCCCTGTACGACACCGACCCGGCGCGCGCCGAGGAGTTCGCCGCCCGCTGCCAGGAGGCCGCGCCCGCCGTGAAGGCACACGCGGTCACCGACCTCGCCGCGGCCCTCGGCGAGCACCGGCTGGTCTCGCTGGCCACCACGGCCGCGACCCCGCACCTGGACCTCACCGCCTGCGGCCCCGACACCACCGTCCTGCACGTCTCCCTGCGCGACCTGACCGCCGAGACGATCCTCGGCGCGGTCAACGTCGTCGACGACACCGACCACGTGTGCCGCGAGCGCACCTCCCTCGACCTCGCCCAGCAGATCACGGGCGACCGGGACTTCGTGGCCGCCGAGATCGGGGCGCTGCTGCGGGGCCGCGTGCAGCTCGCCCGCACACCCGAACGGCCCGTCGTCTACTCGCCGTTCGGCCTCGGCGTGCTGGACATCGCGCTCGCCGAGTACGTGCGCGAGGAGGCCGAACGGCGTGGCCTCGGCGTCCGCGTCGAGGACTTCCTGCCGGCCTGAGCGCCGCCGCCCGCCCGTTTTCCGCACCGAAACCCACCGTCCGTATGCCCGAAGGAGCAGTCATGACCGCCGAGCAGCACACCGAAGGCCCCCGTCAGCGCGTGGTGTTCAACGACGAGGAGCAGTACTCGCTGTGGCCCGTCGCCCGCGAGCTGCCCGCCGGCTGGCAGGCCGAGGGCACCGAGGGCTCCCGCGAGGAGTGCCTGGCCCGGATCGCCGAGGTGTGGACCGACATGCGTCCGCTGAGCCTGCGCCGCCGCATGCACGAGTCCTCCGCGGCCTGAGTCGCGCCGCCCTCCACCCAGGTCTGTGACAGGAGTTGCCGTGAACGCCGAACTGCTTCCGGAACGCTTCGCCGAGCAGGCGTTCCGTACGCCCCACGCCGTCGCCGTCGTCGACGGCGAGCGGGCGGTGACGTACGACGAGCTGGACCGCGCGTCCGCTCGCATGGCCCGCCTCCTCGCGGACCTGGGCGCCGGGCCCGAGACGCTCGTCGGGGTGAGCCTGCCCCGCGGCGCCGGCCTGGTGGTCGCGCTGCTGGGCGTGTGGCGGGCGGGCGCCGGCTATGTGCCGCTCGACCCGGCCCAGCCCACGGCCCGGCTGGCCTCGCTGATCCGTGAGTCGGGGGCGGGGCTGGTGCTCGCCGGACCGGAGCTGGAGGAGACGGTGGCCGGGGCGGGCGCCCGCCGCGTCGACCCCGACGCGGCCTCCGAACTCCCCGATGCGAAGGGGGCGTCGCCCGCCGCCGACCCGGACGGTGTCGCGTACGCCATCTTCACCTCCGGCTCGACCGGCAAGCCCAAGGCCGTCGCCGTCACCCACGCCGGCATCGCCAACCGGGTCGGCTGGACGGTCGAGCGGCACGCGCTGGGCGCGGGGGACCGCGTCCTCCAGAAGACCACCGTCGGCTTCGACGCGGCCGGCTGGGAGATCTTCGCTCCGCTGGTCGGCGGCGGCACCGTGGTGCTCGCCCCGGCCGGCGCCGAGCGCGACCCGGCCGGGCTGCTGCGGGCCGTGGCCGAGCACGGCATCACGGTCCTCCAGGTCGTGCCCTCGGTGCTGCGGCTGCTGGTGGAGGAGGGCGACTGGAGCGGCTGCGGCTCGCTCCGGCTGCTGTTCTCGGCGGGCGAGGCCCTGCACGCCGAACTCGTCGCACGGGTACGGGAGCTGGCGGGCCCGGAGCTGGAGGTGTGGAACACCTACGGCCCCACCGAGTGCTCCATCGACGTCACCGCCTTCGCGGCCGACCCCGCCGTCACGAGCGGGCCCGTCCCGATCGGGCGCCCCCTGCCCGGCCTGAAGGTGCTCGTCCTCGACCCGTCGGGCGCCCCCGTGCCGGTCGGCGTCCCCGGTGAGCTGTACGTCGGCGGCGTCGGCGTGGCCCGCGGGTACGCGGGCCGGCCCGAGCTGACCGCCGAGCGCTTCGTGCCCGACCCGTACGAGTCCGGGGCCCGGCTCTACCGCACCGGGGACCAGGTCCGCTGGCGGGCCGACCGCACGCTGGAGTACCTCGGCCGCCTGGACCACCAGGTCAAGGTGAACGGCGTCCGCATCGAACCCGGTGAGATCGAGGCCGCCCTCGCCGCCCACCCCTCGGTCACCGGTGCCGTGGTGGTGCCGTACGAGGGGGAGGACGGCGGCAAGCGGCTCGCGGCGCACCTCACCACCGACGGTCCTGCCCCCGGCTCCGCCGAGCTGCGGGTCTTCCTCGCCGAGCGGCTGCCCGAGAGCCATGTGCCGTCCTTCTTCCACGTCCTGGACGCCTTCCCGCTGCTGCCGAGCGGCAAGGCGGACCGTGCCGCGCTGCCCACGCCGGCCGAGCTCACCGCCGTCGCGCGGGCCGGTTCCGTCGCCCCGCGCGACGCGGCGGAGGAGCTGGTCGCCGGGGTCTGGGCGGAACTGCTGGGCCGCGAACAGGTGGGCGCGCTCGACGACTTCTTCGCCCTCGGCGGCACCTCGCTGCAACTGACCCGGCTCGCCGCCCGGCTGCGCGCGGCCTCCGGCGAGAAGATCTCGCTGCGCGGCCTGTTCGGCGCGACGACGGTGGAGGCACAGGCGCGACTGCTGGGCGCGCCGGGCGCGGGCGGACCGAGTACCGGTGCCGTGGCGGCTGCCGGCGGAACCGCCGCGACGGGCGGCGCCTCGGCCGCCGCCGCTGACGGGGCGTTTGCCGCCGCCGCCGGGCCGGACGGGCCGTCCGGCGACGACGAGCCTCCCGTCCTCCCCGTCGCCCGCACCGGCGCCCTCCCCCTCTCCTCCGGCCAGCGCCGCCTGTGGTTCCTGGACCGGATGCACCCCGGCAGCCCCGAATGGGTCGCGCCGCTCTTCCTGCGGCTGCCCGCCGCGCTCGACCCGGCCGACGTGGCCGCCGCCCTGGACGCGCTGGCCGCCCGGCACGAGCCGCTGCGCACCCGCTATCTCGCCGAGGGCGGTGAGGTGCGGCAGGTGATCGACGCCCCCGGAGCCCCCACAGCCGCCGGGGTCGAGCTGCGGGTCGAGGACGCCGGCCGGGACGAGGTGTCCGGGCTGTTCGCCGGGCAGTTCGCCCAGGGCTTCGACCTGGCCGAGGGGCCGCTGTGGCGTGCCCTGCTGGTGCGGCTGCCCGGCGAGGACCACCTGTTGCTGCTGACCCTGCACCACATCACCTGCGACGGCTGGTCGACCGTCGTCCTGGAGCGGGAGCTGCGCGAGCTGTGCGCGGCCCGTGCCGAGGGGCGCGCGCCCGAACTGCCCGCCCTGGAGCTCCAGTACGCCGACTACGGCACCTGGCAGCACGCCCGGCTCACCGAGGAGTTCGTCGAGGGGGAGCTCGCGCACTGGCGCACCGCCCTCGACGGCGTCGAACCGGTGGAGCTGCCCGCCGACCGGCCCCGCCCCGCGGTCCGTGACCCGCGCGGTGCCGTCGTACCGCTCAGGGTTCCGGAGCGGACCGCGGCCGCCCTGACCGAGCTGGGCCGCGGGCACGGGGCCACACCGTTCATGACGCTGCTGACCGCGTACGCCACCCTCGTGGCCCGCTGGAGCGGCCGCTGGGACGTGCCCGTCGGCACCCCGGTGGCGGGCCGCACCCGGCCCGAGACCGAGCACATGGTCGGCTTCTTCCTCAACTCCCTGGTCGTGCGCTGCGGTCTGACCCCGGACCTGGGCTTCGCCGAGGCCCTGGTCCGGGTCAGGGACGCGGCCCGAGCCGCCTTCGTCCACCAGGAACTGCCCTTCGAGCGGCTGGTCGACGAGCTCCAGCCGGAGCGCGACCTGTCCCGCACCCCGCTCTACCAGGTCGCCTTCGACCTGCACAGCGAGGGCGTGACCAGTGTCGTCACCCAGGACGCCGACCTGGCCGCGTTCACCGAGGCCTGGCAGGTCGCCAAGACCGATCTGTCGCTGTTCATGCGGCAGACCCCCGAGGGCGCCCTGGACGGCGTCCTGGAGTACGCCACCTCACTGTTCGACCGGAGCACCGCCGAACGCATGGCGGGCCACTTCCTCACCCTCCTCGACCAGGTCGCCGCGCGCCCGGACACCCCCCTCGGCGCCCTCGACCTGCTCGGCGAGCAGGAGCGCCGGCAGCTCCTCGACGGCTGGAACGACACCGCCTGGCAGCCCGACGAGCGCACCGTCCTCGAACACTTCGAGGAGCAGGCCCGCAGCCGGCCCGACCGCACCGCCCTCGCCTTCGGCGAACGGACCGTCTCCTACGGCGAGCTGGACACCGCCGCCAACCGTCTCGCCCAGCAACTGCGCACCCTGTGCGTGGGCGCCGAGCGGCGGGTCGCCGTCCTGCTGGACCGCGGCCCCGAACTGGTCACCGCGCTGCTCGCGGTGTGGAAGGCGGGCGGCGCCTACGTGCCGGTCGACCCGTCCTACCCGGCGGGGCGCGTCACCGCGATGTGCCGGGCGGCCGGGGTGCGCACGGCGGTCACCTCGTCGGCGTACGAGCAGCGCTTCACCGGCGCGGACGGCCCGCGCCTGCTGCGGCTCGACACCGACGCCGCCGAGATCGCCGTACGGCCCGCGACCGCGCCCGCGCGGGACCGGGACCCGGACCGGCTCGCCTACGTGATCTTCACCTCCGGCTCGACCGGTGTCCCCAAGGGCGTCGAGGTCACCCAGCGGGGCCTGGCCAACCATGTGGCGTGGGCCGCGCGGGACCTCGCCGGCCGGGACTACGGCGGTGCCGCGCTGTTCTCCTCGGTCGCCTTCGACCTGGTCGTCCCCAACCTGTGGGCGCCCCTGGTCACCGGCCAGCGGCTGTTCCTGCTGCCGCAGGACACCGACATGTCGGAGCTCGGCAAGCGGCTGTCGGAGGCGGCGCCCTTCAGCTTCCTGAAGCTGACCCCGGGCCATCTCGACATCCTCGCCCACCAGTTGTCACCGGCCCAGGCGGGCTCGCTGACCCCGCTCACGGTGGTGGCGGGCGAGCCGTTCACCCGGGCGGCGCTGGAGCGCTGGCGGGAGCTCGCCCCCGACATGCTGCTCCTCAACGAGTACGGCCCGACCGAGGCCTCCGTCGGCACGTCGGTCTTCCCGGTGCCGCAGGACGAGGCCGAACCGGTCCCCGACGTCCTGCCCATCGGCCGCCCGCTGCCCGGCATGACCATGTACGTCCTCGACCCGGCCCTGGAGCCGGTCCCGGTCGGTGTCGCGGGCGAGCTGTACGTCGGCGGCACGGGCGTGGCCCGCGGGTACGCCGGCCGGCCCGAGCTGACGGCCGAGCGGTTCGTGCCCGACCCCTACGGCGCCGCGGGCGCCCGGCTGTACCGCACCGGGGACCTGGTGCGGCGGCTGCCGGACGGGAACGTGGCCTTCCTGGGCCGGCTCGACGACCAGGTCAAGATCCGCGGCTACCGCGTCGAACCCGGCGAGATCCGGGCCGTCGTGGAGGAGCACCCGCAGATCCGGGAGGCCGTGGTCGTCGTCCACCGTCCCGAGGCCGGCGAACCCGCCCTGGCCTGCTACGCCGTACCGGCCGCGCCCGGCGCCGAACTGCCCGACTTCGCCGCGCACCTCGCGGCCCGGCTGCCGGAGTACATGATCCCGGCGACCTTCACCGCGCTCGACGCGATCCCGGTCAACGCCAACGGCAAGGTCGACCGGCGGGCCCTGCCCGAACCGGGCCGCCGCGAGGACGGCCCCGCGCACGTGGCGCCGGACGGGCCCGTGGAGGAGCGGATCGCCGAGGTCTGGACCGAACTGCTCGGCGTACAGGCCTCCGCGCACGACAACTTCTTCCACATCGGGGGCAACTCGATCCTCGCGATCCGGCTCATCTCCCGCATCCAGCAGGAGTTCGGCATCGACTTCGCCGTCCGCACGGTCTTCGAGGGCCCCACCATCGCCCAGCTCGCCGCGACGGTCACGGAACGGGTCATGGCCGAGGTGGCGGCGCTGACCGACAGCGAACTGCTGTCCGAGGCCGCCGCGACCGCAGGGCCCCCCGCGACCGGCGGCGCATCGCAGACCACCGTCCGCCCCCACACCGCATCGCACACCGAGGAGCAGCAGGCATGAGCACCGGGGAAATGGAGAGGCCCGTCGTGACGGGCGGCGGCGACGGTGGTTCCGGTACCGAGGCCGACGCACTGCGCGCGGAGTTGCTGAGGCGCCGTCTCGCGGGCCGCGGTGCCGCCGCCCCGCGCCGCGCGGGGATACCCCGCGCCGACCGCACCGCCCCGCTGCCGCTGTCGTACGGACAGCAGCAGATGTGGTTCCTCAGCCGGCTGGAGCCGGACAGCCCGGAGTACCTGGTG
This sequence comes from Streptomyces sp. NPDC091972, assembly GCF_044756385.1. Classification (NCBI taxonomy): domain Bacteria; kingdom Bacillati; phylum Actinomycetota; class Actinomycetes; order Kitasatosporales; family Streptomycetaceae; genus Streptomyces; species Streptomyces sp. NPDC091972. The sequence goes on from NZ_JBIVSV010000005.1 coordinate 222,621, forward strand.
CCGCTGGTGCTGCGGCTGCGCGGCGCCCTGGACACCGAGGCGCTGGAGCGGGCCTGGCAGGGAGTCGTCGACCGGCACGAGATCCTGCGCACCCGCTACGCATTGGCCGGCGACGAGCCCGTACAGGTCGTCGACGCGCCGCGGCCGCTGCCCCTCGCGCACTCCACGGCCGCCGACGACGCCGGGGTACGGGCCCTCGTCGAGGCCGACCTGGCCCGCACCTTCGACCTGGCCCGCGACTGGCCGGTGCGCGGCCGCCTCGTCCGCATCGGCGCCGACGAGCACGTCCTCGCGGTCGTCTTCCACCACATCGCCTGCGACGCCTGGTCCGCCCAGGTCTTCGGCCAGGAACTGAGCGAGCTGTACACGGGCGCCGTCCCGGCCCCGCTCGCCGTGCAGTACGCCGACTACGCGGCCTGGCAGCGCACGACGATGACCGAGGAGGTCGTCGCCCGGCACCTCGGCCACTGGAAGGACGCGCTGGCCGACCTGGCACCGCTGGAGCTGCCCACCGACCGGCCCCGCCCGCCGGTCCGCGACGGCGCCGGGGACGCGGTCCCCTTCGAGGTGCCCGACCGGCTCGCAGCCCGGCTGCGGCAGTTGGCCGCCGACCGGGACAGCACCCTGTTCATGCTGTTCCTGGCCGCCTGGCAGACCCTGCTGTCCCGGCACACCGGCCGCACCGACATCGCGGTGGGCACCGTGGTCTCCGGCCGCGGCCGTCCCGAGCTCCAGCAGCTCATCGGCTACGGCATCAACAGCCTGGTGATGCGCGGCGACCTCGCCGGCGACCCGTCCTTCACCGGCCTGCTGGCCCGCACCCGCGCCACGGTCCTGGACGCCTACGACCACCAGGACGTGGCCTTCGCCCAGGTCGTCGAGGCCCTCGCACCCGAACGCGACCTGTCCCGCACGCCCCTGTTCCAGGTCGCCTTCACCCTGCACGGCGACCGGGGCGCCGCCTTCGACCTGCCCGGCGTCGACGCGGAGCCCTTCGCCGGCTCCGGCCGGGTCGCCAAGTTCGACCTCGACCTCCAGGTCCGCGAGGGCGCCGACGGCTCGCTCGGCGGCCACCTGGAGTACGCCACCGCCCTGTTCGACCGCACGACGGTCGAGCGCCTCGCCGGCCACCTGGTCCGGCTGCTGCACGCGGTCGCCGACGCCCCCGAGGCCCCGCTGTCCGCCCTGGAGATCCTGGACGAGCAGGAGCGGGCCGTCCTGCTCGGCCCGCCCCGCGAGCAGGCCCCGGTGACCCGGCGCGTGCACGAGCTGTTCGCCGAGCAGGCCGCCCGCACCCCGCACCGCACCGCCCTGTCCTTCGAGGGCACCCACCTCACCTACGCCGAGCTGGACGCCCGCGCCAACCGGGTCGCGCACGCCCTGATCGCCAAGGGCGTCGGCCCGGAGACCCTGGTCGGCCTGAGCCTGGAGCGGGGCATCGAGCTGATCCCCGCCCTCCTCGGCATCCTCAAGTCCGGTGCCGGCTACCTCCCGCTGGACCCGGCCAACCCGGCCGACCGCATCGCCTACATCGTCGAGGACGCCCAGGCCCCGGTGGTCGTCACCGTCTCCGACCACGCCCACCTGTTCGACGTGGACCTGCTGCTCCTGGACCGGGACCCGCTCGACGAGCAGCCCGGCACCGACCCCGGCGTCCCGGGCAGCCCCGAGAACCTGATCTACACGATCTACACCTCCGGCTCCACCGGCCGCCCCAAGGGCGTCGCCCTCACCCACGCCAACGTCGCCCGCCTCCTGGCGCGCGGCCACGAGCACTACGCCTTCGCCGAGACCGACGTGTGGCCGCTGTTCCACAGCTACGCCTTCGACGTCTCGGTGTGGGAGATGTGGGGCGCGCTGCTGTTCGGCGGCCGCCTGGTCGTCGTACCGCAGGCCGTGACGCGGTCGCCGGAGGAGTTCCTGGACCTGCTGGTCCGGGAGAAGGTCACCATACTCAACCAGACGCCGACCGCGTTCCGTTCGCTGGTGGACACCGACGCCGAGCTGTCGCTGCGCGCGGTCGTCTTCGCGGGCGAGAAGCTGGAGGTCTCCGAACTGCGGCCGTTCGCCGAGCGGTTCGGCCTGGACCGGGTGGCCCTGGTCAACATGTACGGGATCACCGAGACCACCGTCCACACCACCTACCACCGCATCACCGAGGCCGACCTCGACCCGCGGGCCGGCAACCCCGTCGGCCACCCGCTCGCCGACCTCCGCGTCTACCTGCTGGACGCGCACGCCCGCCCGGTCCCGGTCGGCGTGCCCGGCGAGATGTACGTGGCCGGGCCCGGTGTGGCCCGCGGCTACCTCAACCGGCCGCGCCTGACCGCCGAACGGTTCGTCCCCGACCCGTACGGCCCGCCCGGCTCCCGGCTCTACAGAAGCGGCGACCTGGCGCGCCGGCTGCCCGACGGCAGCCTGGAGTTCCTGGGCCGCATGGACGACCAGGTCAAGATCCGCGGCTTCCGCATCGAGCTCGGCGAGATCGAGACCGCGCTGGCCGCCCACCCGGACGTCCGGGACGCGGTCGTCCTGGTGCGCGAGGACACCCCGGGCGACAAGCGCCTGGTCGCGTGGGTGACCCCGGCCGCGGACACCGCGCCCGAGCCCGGCACGCTCCGCGCCCAGCTGGCCGCCCGGCTGCCCGAGTACATGGTCCCGGCCGCCTTCGTCACCCTGGACGCGCTGCCGCTGACCACCAACGGCAAGCTCGACAAGCGGGCCCTGCCCGCCCCCGGCCAGGACGCCCTCGGCGGCGCCGCCTTCGTCGCCCCGCGCACGGTCGCCGAGGAGCGCGTCGCCGAGGTCTGGGCGGACGTGCTGGGCCTTGAGCGGGTCGGCGTCGAGGACGGGTTCTTCGAGCTGGGCGGCCACTCCATCCGCGCGGTCACCCTGGTCGGACGGCTGCGCGCGATCGGCTACGACCTCGCCGTGCGGGACGTCTTCGAGCACCGCACGGTCGCCCGGATCGCCGAACTGGTCACCGGGCGCCCGGCCCCCGCCGACGCCGACCGCACCGTCGAGCCGTACGCCCTGATCGGCGACGGGGACCGGGCGAAGCTCCCGGCCGACGGCCTGGTGGACGCCTACCCGCTGTCCCAGGTGCAGCTCGGCATGGTCGTCGAGATGCTCACCGACGACGGCAAGCACCCGTACCACAACGTCACCTCCTTCCGGATCCGTGACGAGCGCCCCTTCTCCCTGGACGCGCTGCGCGCGGCCGCCGCGCGGGTCGTCGCCCGGCACGAGGCCCTGCGCACCTCCTTCGACCTCACCACCTACTCGGTTCCCCTCCAACTGGTCCACGCCGACGCCGAGATGCCGGTCGGCGCCCGCGACCTCTCCCACCTCGGCCAGGACGAACTCCTCGCCTCGCTGCGGGAGTTCACCGAGCAGGAGCGGGCCCGCCTGTTCGACCTGGCGACCCCGCCGCTGCTGCGGCTGTACGCGCACACCGCCGGCGACGGCAGTTGGTGGATCACCAACACCGAGTGCCACGCGATCCTCGACGGCTGGAGCCACCACTCACTGCTCATGGAGGTGCTCCAGGAGTACGACCGGCTGGTGGACGGCGCCGACGCCGTGGAGCCGGAGCGCCCGGCCGTGCGGTTCGCCGACTTCGTCGCCGCCGAACTGGAGGTCCTCGACGCCGAGGACTCCCGCGCCTACTGGCAGTCCGTCGTCGACGGGTACGCCCGGCTCACCGTGCCCGCCCCCTGGCGCGGAGCCCCGGACGACTCCGGCGCCCCCTACCGCGTCCCGGTCCCCTTCCACGACCTGGAGGACCGCCTGCGTGCCCTGGCCGCCACGGCGGGCGCCTCCCTCAAGAGCGTGCTGCACGCGGCCCACCTCAAGACGCTGAGCATGCTCACCGAGGAGGACCGCTTCTTCTCCGGGCTGGTCTGCAACGCCCGGCCCGAGGTCCTCGGCGCCGACCGCGTCTACGGCATGCACCTCAACACGCTGCCCTTCGCCCACGACCGCACGGCGTCCGGCACCTGGCGCGAGCTGGTGGCCTCCGTGTTCGCCCGCGAGGTCGAGCTGTGGCCGCACCGCACCTACCCGATGCCGGTCATCCAGCGGGAACTCGCCGACGGCGAACGGCTGATCGACATGCGGTTCAGCTACCACGACTTCGACCAGGTCGACCGCGCCCAGGTCGACTACCTGGCCAGCATCGACGACAGCCCCACCGAGTTCCCGCTCGGCGTCTCCGCCCGCGTCGGCCACCTCGTCCTGACCGCCTCCCCGCGCGCCCTGAGCCGCACCGGCACGGACCGCCTGGCGCAGATGCTGCGCCAGGTCCTCGAGGCCATGGCCGCCGACCCGGACGGCGACGCCCGCGCCACCTTCCTGCCGGAGGGCGAGCGCGAGCGCCAGGTCGTCGAGTGGAACGACACCGCCCGCGAGCCCGAGACCGCCTCCGTCCTCCAACTCTTCGAGGCACAGGCGGCCCGCACTCCGCACGCGGCGGCGGTACGGCACGCCGGCGGCTCCCTGTCGTACGGCGAACTCGACGCCCGCGCCAACCAGTTGGCGCACCACCTGCGCGAGCGGGGCGTCACACCGGAGTCCCGTGTCCTGGTCCAGCTGGACCGCGGCCCCGACCTGCTGACCGCGCTGCTCGCGGTGTGGAAGGCGGGCGGCGCCTACGTGCCGGTCGACCCGTCCTACCCGGCCGCCCGGGTGGCCGCGATGCGCGAGGCGTCCGCCGCGGTGGCCACGCTCACCGGACTCCCGGACCTCACGGGACGGCCCGACGAGGCCCCGGCCCGCCGCGACGACCTGGACACCCTGGCGTACGTCATCTTCACCTCCGGTTCGACCGGCGTCCCCAAGGGCGTCGAGGTCACCCACCGGGGCCTGGTCAACCACGTCGCCTGGGCGGCCCGCGAACTCGCCCCGCACGGCACCGGCGGCGCCCCGCTGTTCTCCTCGGTCGCCTTCGACCTGGTCGTCCCCAACCTGTGGGCCCCGCTGGTCACCGGCCAGGCGGTGCACACCGTCGGCCAGGACGTCGACATGGCCGACCTGGGCGAACACCTCGCCGCCGCAGGCCCGTTCAGCTTCGTCAAGCTGACCCCGGGACACCTGGACGTGCTGGCCCAGCAGCTCACCGCCGACCAGGCGGCCGCCCTGGCCCCGGTGCTGGTGGTGGCGGGCGAGGCCTTCACCCGCGCCACCCTGGAACGCTGGCGCGCCCTCGCTCCGGAGACCCGCCTGATCAACGAGTACGGCCCCACCGAGGCGTCCGTCGGATCGACCGTCTTCCCGGTCCCGGACGACTGCGCCCCCGACGTCCTGCCGATCGGGCGCCCGCTGCCGAACATGCGGGTCCACGTGCTGGACTCGACGATGCGGCCGGTGCCGGTCGGGGTGGCCGGGGAGCTGTACGTCGGCGGTACCGGGGTGGCGCGCGGTTACGCGGGCCGGCCGGACCTGACGGCGGAGCGTTTCCTGCCGGACCCCTTCGGTCCCGGCCGCCTGTACCGGACCGGCGACCTGGTCCGCCGACTGACCGACGGCGACGTCGAGTTCCTCGGCCGCATCGACGACCAGGTCAAGATCCGCGGCTACCGGATCGAACTCGGCGAGATCCAGGCCGTCCTCACCGAGCACCCCGCCGTCCGCGAGGCGTTCGTGACGACGTACGACGGCGAGCTCGCCGCCTACTACGCCCCCGCCGACGCCGCCCCCGACGCCGTACGGGCACACCTGGGCGACCGGCTGCCCGAGTACATGGTCCCGGCCGCCCTGCTCCCCCTTCAGGCGCTGCCGCTGAACGCCAACGGCAAGGTGGACCGGCGCGCCCTGCCCGCCCCCGACACCGCCGAGGCCGCCGACGACGGGTACACCGCCCCGCGCACGGTGACCGAGGAGCGCATCGCCGAGGTGTGGGCGCAGGTGCTCGGCCTGGAGCGGGTCGGTGTCGAGGACGGATTCTTCGAGATCGGCGGACACTCCATCCGGGCCGTGGCCCTGGTCGGGGCCCTGCGCTCGGCCGGGTTCGACATCGGGGTCCGGGACGTCTTCGAGCACCGCACGGTCGCCGAGCTCGCCGAGTTCCTCACCGGGCGCCCCGCGCGCACCGAAGTGGACGTGCCCGTCGAGCGGTTCGCGCTGATCGGCGACGGGGACCGGGCCGCACTGCCGGCCGACGCGGTGGACGCCTACCCGCTGACGCAGGTGCAGCTCGGCATGGTGCTGGAGATGCTCGCCGACGACCGGCACGCCTACCACAACGTGTCGTCGTTCCGGATCAGCGAGTCCGTGCCGTTCTCCGCGGACGCCCTGCGCGCCGCGGCCGTCACGGTCGCCGCCCGGCACGAGATGCTGCGCACCTCCTTCCACCTCGACGGCTGCTCCCAGCCGCTCCAGGTGGTGCACGCGGACGCGGAGATCCCGGTCGCCGTCCGCGACCTGCGGGGCCTGGACCAGGCCGCGCTCGACACCGCCGTCCGGACCTTCCTCGCCGCCGAGCGCGCCGACCTCTTCGACCTGGAGCACGCCCCGCTGCTGCGCATGACCGCGCACGTCGAGGACGACGGCTGGCGGCTCGGACTGACCGTCTGCCACGCCATCACCGAGGGCTGGAGCCACCGCGCGCTGCTGATGGAACTGCTGGACGAGTACCGGCGCGTGCGTGACGGCGGCGAACGGGTCACCGTGACGGCACCGCAGGTGCGGTACGCGGACTTCGTCGCCGCCGAACTGCGGTCACTGCAATCGGAGACCGACCGCGACCACTGGCAGGGCGTCACCGAAGGACACGCCCGCTTCTCCCTCCCCTCCGCCTGGGCCGGCGACCGCACCGCCGAGCGCGAGCGCTACCGGGTCGCGGTCGCCCTCAAGCCCTTCGACGCCGGGCTGCGCGCCCTGGCCGCCCGGGCCCGTGTCTCGATCAAGAGCGTGCTGCTCGCCGCCCACCTCAAGACGCTGAGCCTGCTCACCGAGGAGGACCGCTTCCACTCCGGGCTGGTCTTCAGCGCCCGCCCCGAGGCACCGGGCGCCGACCGGGTCTACGGCATGTACCTCAACACCCTGCCGTTCGCCTTCGACGCCGACCGCGACCGCACCTGGGAGGAACTCGTCCGCGAGGTCTTCGCCCACGAGGCCGGCATGTGGGAGCACCGCCGCTACCCGATGCCGGCGATCCAGCACGACGCCGGCCTGGAACGCCTGCTCGACGTCCGCTTCAGCTACCAGGACTTCGACCACGTCGACACCGACCGCGTCGACCTGGACGCCAGCTCGGGCGAGGGCGCCACCGAGTTCGACCTGGCGGTCTCCGCGGTCTCCGGGTACCTCCTGATGACCACCCACACCCACGCCCTGTCCCGGGCGAACGCCGATCGCCTGACCGCGCTGTACACGGCCGTCCTCGACGCGATGACCAAGGACCCGTCCGGAGACGCCCGCGCGGTCCCGCTGCCGGACGACGAGCTCCACCGGCAGCTCGTCGAGTGGAACGACACCGCCCACGAGGCCGGCACCGCGGACGTGCTCCGGCTCTTCGAGGCACAGGCCGCCCGGGTCCCGGACGCGCCCGCCGTCACCCTGGGCGACCTGACCCTGTCGTACGCCGAACTCGACGCCCGCGCCAACCGGTTGGCGCACGCCCTGCGGGCCCGGGGCGTCGACACCGAGGCCCGGGTGGCGGTCCAGCTCGACCGGGGACCGGACCTGATCGCCGCGCTGCTCGCGGTGTGGAAGGCGGGCGGCGCCTATGTGCCGGTCGACCCCTCCTACCCGGCCGAGCGGGTCGCCGCGATCGTGCGGACCGCGGGCGCCAGGGTGGCGGTGACCTCCGAGGAGTACGCGGACCGGTTCGCCGGCACGGAGGTGCTGTTCGCGGCGACGGCCGGTGCGGGGATGCCCGACGAGACCCCCGCCCGCCGGGACGACCTCGACGCGCTGGCGTACGTCATCTTCACCTCCGGTTCGACCGGTGTCCCCAAGGGCGTCGAGGTGCCGCACCGGGGCCTGGTCAACCACGTGGCCTGGGCGGCCCGGGAACTGGCCGCCCGGGGGACCGGCGGCGCGCCGATGTTCTCCTCGGTCGCCTTCGACCTGATCGTCCCCAACCTGTGGGGCCCCCTGGTCACCGGCCAGCGGGTCTTCACGGTCGCGCAGGACACCGCTCCGGCCGACCTGGGCCGCGCCCTGCTCGCCGGAGCCCCCTACAGCTTCGTCAAGCTGACCCCGGGCCACCTCGACCTGCTCGCCGAACAGCTCACCACCGAGCAGGCGGACGAGCTGGCCGCGGTGACGGTCGTCGCGGGCGAGGCCCTGCCGGGCACCACCGCGGACCGTTCGCTGGACATCCTCGGACCGGGCCGCCTGATCAACGAGTACGGCCCCACGGAGGCCTCCGTCGGCTCCACGGTCTTCCCGGTCACCGGACCGGTCGGCCGCGAGGTCGTCCCGATCGGGCGCCCGCTGCCGAACATGCGGGTGTACGTGCTGGACTCGGCGATGCGGCCGGTGCCGGTCGGGGTGGCCGGGGAGCTGTACGTCGGCGGTACCGGGGTGGCCCGGGGCTACGCGGGCCGGCCGGACCTGACGGCGGAGCGTTTCCTGCCGGACCCCTTCGGTCCCGGCCGCCTGTACCGGACCGGCGACCTGGTCCGCCGACTGACCGACGGCGACGTCGAGTTCCTCGGCCGCATCGACGACCAGGTCAAGATCCGCGGCTACCGCGTCGAGCTCGGCGAGATCCAGTCGGTGCTGACCGGACACCCGGCGGTGCGCGAGGCGTACGTCTCCGTGCACGAGCCGGTGCCGGGGGACCGGCGCCTGGTGGCGTACTGGACCGGCACCGGGGCCTCACCCGAGGACCTCGCCGCGCACTGCGCGCTGCGGCTGCCCGACTACATGGTCCCCGCGGCCTTCATCGCCCTGGACGCCCTGCCGCTGAACGCCAACGGCAAGGTCGACCGGCGCGCCCTGCCCGCCCCCGACCGGGGCGACCTGCGCACGGGCACCGACCACGTGCCGCCGAGCACCCCGACCGAGAAGGCCCTCGCGGCCATCTGGAGCGAGGTCCTCGGCGTCGAGCAGATCGGCGTCCACGACCGCTTCTTCGACCTCGGCGGGCACTCCCTGCTGATGATCAAGGTGCTGGCCGCGGCCCGCGCGGCGGGGCTCGCCGTCTCGATCTACCGGATGTACCAGCACGACACGTTGTTCGAGCTGGCGGCCGCGGTGGACGAGGACATGCAGGACGCGGCACCGCAGACGCCGGCGGTCTCGGAGGCTCCGGTGACCGCCGAGACCCCGGAGGCCGAGGCCCCCGCCACCGTCGAGGTGCCCGCCGAACTGCTGTCCCGGCTGCTCGCCCAGGCCGGCGGCGAGGCGGCCGCCGAGGTCGCCGCACTGCTCCCGCCACGGGCTTCCGCGATCGAGGGCATCGACGCCGTCATGGCCGACCACCACGTCCCCGGTGCCGCCCTCGCCGTCATCCGCGACGGCAAGGTCGTGGCCGTGGAAGGGCACGGGGTCCTCGCCGCGGGCACGGAGGTGCCCGTGTCCACGCGGACCCTCTTCCAGGTCGGCTCGATCAGCAAGCACGTGACCGCGCTGGGCGTGCTGCGCCTGGTGGACGACGGGATCCTCGACCTCGACACGGACATCTCGGCGTACCTCACCGGCTGGCAGCTCGCCGACGACCCGCAGGCCCGGGGGCCGGTCACGGTACGGCACCTGCTCGGGCACCGCGCCGGGCTCGCCCGGCACCGCAGCGTCGGCTTCCGGCCCGGCGAGGAGCTGCCCACGCTCCTCGACCTGCTGGAGGGCAGGCCGCCGGTCAGCACGCCGAGGGTGCGGCGCGAACTGCCGCCGGGAGAGGTGTTCCGCAAGAGCAGCACGCACTACTGGGTGCTCCAGCAGGTCCTGGAGGACGTCACCGGCGAGGCCTTCGAACCGCTGATGCGGCGCCTGGTCCTGGACCCGCTCGGCCTCGCCGACACCAGCTTCGACCAGGACCACCCGCACACCGCGGGCCTGCCCGTGGCCCTCGGCCACGACGCCCACGGCACCCCCCTCAAGGACGGCTGGCGCCGCCGGGCCCACCTCGCGGCGGCGGGCCTGTGGACGACGGCGGCCGACGCCGCCCGGTTCACCCTGGCCGTGCGCGACGCGCTGCTCGGCGCACCGGGCGCGCTCGTCCCGCAGGCCCTGGCCAGGGAGCTGCTGGCGGGCGAGACCGGCACCTTCTACGGGCTGGGCACGATCGTCGACGACAGCGGCGACGACCTGGAGTTCGGCCACGGGGGCGAGCCCACCGGCTACTGGAACATGGCGATCAGCCGCCTGCACGCCGGGACCGGCTTCGTCGCGCTGACCAACGCCGACTCGGGCAAGGCCGTCGTCAAGCACCTCACCGCAGAACTGGGCCGTCAGGACGGCACGTTCGGGCAGGGGCGGCTGGCCGGCGACTGGCGCTCCGTGGGCGACGCGGACGGGCTGCCGGCCGTCCTCGCCCCGGTCGTCACCGACGAGGAGCGGGCATGACCCGCGGCCCCTCTCCCACCGCTCCCCTCAGGAGGAACTCGTGACACGGCATCTGATCTCGATCGACGACCTCACCGACACCGACCTGCACGCCCTCGTGGAACGCGGTGCCGCCTTCTCGGCCGGCACCGCGGGCCGCCCCGCCCCGCTCGCCGGGGACGTGGTGGGCGTCTACTTCAGCAAGACGTCCACCCGCACCCGTACCGCCTTCTCCAGCGGCGCGCTGCGGCTCGGCGCCCAAATCGTCACCTACGGCCCCGGCGACCTCCAGCTCAACACCGGGGAGACCAGCGAGGACACCGGACGGGTCATGTCCCGGATGCTCGACGTACTGGTCGCCCGCACCGCGGGCGACCCCGCCGAGATGCGGGCCTGGGCCGCCCAGGAGCGGATGGCCGTCGTCAACGCCATGTCCGCCGACGAGCACCCCACCCAGGCGCTCACCGATCTGACCACGCTGCGCCGGCAGTTCGGCCGCATCGAGGGACTGCGGCTGCTCTACGTCGGGGAGGGCAACAACACCGCGTCGGCGCTGGCGCTCGCGCTGACCCGCTTCCCGGGCGCCGAGCTGGAGCTGCGCACCCCGGCGGGGTACGGCCTGGCACAGCGGTTCCGCGAGCGTGCCGCCGCGCAGGCCGCACGGTACGGCTCGGTGTTCCGTGAGCGGCACGACATGGCGGACCTGCCGGCCGACGTCGACGTGGTGTACACCACCCGCTGGCAGACCACCGGCACCAGCAAGCCCGACCCGGACTGGCGGACGCTGTTCGCGCCGTTCCAGGTGACGTCGGCGCTGTGGGAGAGCAGCCCGAAGGCCGTGTTCATGCACGACCTGCCCGCGCACCGCGGCGACGAGGTCACCGCCGAGGTCCTGGACGGGCCCGCGAGCATCGCCTTCGACCAGGCCGAGAACAAGATGCACAGCGCGATGGCGGTCCTGGAGTGGTGCAGGACATGACCCTGACCGAGGCCGCCGGTGCGGTGGCGGCCGACCCGCCGCTGCGCCGCAACCGCGACTTCCTGCTGCTGTGGTCGGGGGCGAGCCTGTCGTTCCTGGCCACCCGGGTCACCTCGGTGGCGTACCCGCTGATCGTGCTGTGGCACACCGGGTCGCCGCTGGCCATGTCGGTGGTGTCCACGGCCGCGCTGCTGCCGCTGCTGCTGGTGCAGCTGCCGGCCGGGGCGGTCGTGGACCGGTGGGACCGGCGGCGGGTGATGCTGGGCTGCGAGGCGGGCCGGATCGTGGCGGTGGGCAGCGTGGCCCTGTCCCTCGCGGCGGGCCGGCTGTCGGTGGCGCACCTGGCGGCCGTGGCCTTCACGGAGGCGTCCCTCGCCGTGTTCTACCGGCTCGCCGAGCGCGGTGCCGTGCGCAACCTGGTCCCGGCCTCCCAACTGCCCGCCGCCCTCGCCCAGAACGAGGCCCGGGGCCGGGCGGCGGGCCTGCTGGGTCAGCCCGGCGGGGTGCTGCTCCAGTCGGCGGGGCGCGCGCTGCCCTTCGCCTTCGGGGCGGTGGGCTACCTGGTCTCGGCGGTGAGCCTGCTGCTGATCCGCAAGCCGTTCCAGGAGCAGCGGCCCGCAGGCACCCAGCGTTCCTCCCGGCTCGCCGGTGAGGTCGCCGAAGGGCTGCGGTGGCTGTGGCGGCAGCGGTTCCTGCGGTCCGCCCTCGGCTACGTCGCCGCCACCAACGTGCTGTTCCAGATGCTCGCGCTCGCCCTGGTCCTGCGGATCAAGGAGGCCGGGCTGCCCTCCCAGACCCTCGCCGTCGTCGTCGGCATCGGCGGGGTCGGCGGACTGTGCGGGGCGCTGGCGGGAGGCCGGATCCAGCGCCGGATCCCGCGGCAGCGCACGCTGCTCATCGCCGGCGCGCTGTCCTGGGCCCTGCTCATCGGGGCGATGGGGCTCACCGGCAGCCCGGTGGTCCTGGGCGCCCTGTACGCGGGGACCGGTTTCGTCGGCGCGGTCTTCAACGTGGCCGCCGCCGTCTACCAGGTCCGCACCACGCCGGACGCCCTCCAGGGCCGGGTGGCCGCCGCCGCGGGACTGATCGGCTCCGGCACCAACGCCGTCGGCTCCCTCGCCGGCGGCCTGCTCCTCGCCGCGTGGGGTGCCCTGCCCACCGTACGCACGATCGCCGGCGCGATGGCCGCACTGGCCGTACTCGCCGCACTGGCACCGGACCTGAAGGGAGAGCTGACGGATGACGCGACCGACAAGGACCGCGACCACTGAGCGCGAGGACCCCTGGCTGCGCCGCCACCCCCCGAGGCGCGCCGCCCGCCTCCGCCTCGTCTGCTTCCCCCACGCCGGCGGCAACGCCCAGCTCTTCCACACCTGGCCCGCCCGCCTCCCCGACGACGTCGAGCTGGTCGCCGTCCGCTACCCCGGCCGGCAGGAACGGCTGGCCGAGCCCTGCGCCGAGGACATGACCACCCTCGTCGACGCCGTCACCGCGGCCCTGCTGCCCCTCCTGGACCGGCCCCTCGCCCTGTTCGGGCACAGCATGGGGTCCTCCGTCGCCTACGAGACCGCGCTGCGGCTGGAGGAGCGGCACGGGGTCGTGCCCCGGCACCTGTTCGTGTCCGCGCGCTCCGCCCCGCACCGCGCCCGCCCCACCGGGCTGCACCTGCGCGGCGGCGACGAACTCGTCGCCGGCGTACGGAGGCTGGGCTCGTTCGGCTCCGAGGTCTACGACATCCCGGAGCTGCGCGAACTGCTGCTGCCGGCCCTGCGCGCCGACTACCGCCTCATCGAGAACTACCGTCCCGCGTCCCCGCCCCGCCGCACCCGGGCCCCGATCACCGCGCACCTCGGCACCGAGGACCCGGGCTGCGACCCCGACGACGTACTGGCCTGGGCCGAACTGACCCGCACGGCCGGCTTCGCCCTGCGCACCTACCCGGGCGACCACTTCTACCTCGCCCAGCGGGAGGACGAACTGGTCGCCGACCTCACCAAGGACCTGGAGGCATGACCCCATGACGACCCGCGACACGACCCGCGAGACCATCTGGACACCGCTGGACCTCGAGTCCGAGGGCGTCGGCGGCGCCGACGAACTCCTCGCCCGGCTCCGGGAGATGGGCCCGGACGAGCTCGCCCGGCTGCTCACCCAGGAGAAGGGCCTGGTCTTCCGCGGCTTCGGGGTCACCCCCGACCGCCTGGACGAGGTCCTCGACCTGCTGCTGCCCAACCGCCTCGCCTACGTGCACGGCAACTCCCCGCGCACCAAGGTCGGCAGCAACGTCTACACCTCCACGGAGTACCCGCAGGAGTTCACCATCTCGATGCACAACGAGATGAGCTACGCCCACGCCTGGCCGGCCCGGCTGGCCTTCTACTGCCAGATCCAGCCGGGCAGCGGCGGCGCCACCCCGGTCGTCGACGCCGAGCTGTGGCTGGACTCCCTGGACGAGGAGGTCCGCGCGGCCTTCGCCGGCGGGGTGCGGTACGTGCAGAACCTGCACGACGGCTACGGCCTCGGCAAGAGCTGGCAGGACACCTTCGAGACCACCAGCCGCGAGGAGGTCGAGGCCTTCCTCGACCCGACCGGCGCCGAGTGGCAGTGGAAGGCCGACGGCGGCATCCGGGTCACCTCGGTCCGGCCGGCCACCACCCGGCACCCGGTCACCGGTACCGAGACCTGGTTCAACCAGGCCGACCAGTGGCACCCGGCCGGACTCGGCGACGACACCGCCGCCGCGCTCGCGCAGATCCTGCCCGAGGACGACCTGCCGCAGAACGTCACCTTCGCCGACGGCAGCCCCATCCCCGCCGAGTACGTCGTGCAGATCCGCGACCGCGGCCTGGAGCACGCCGTGGACGTCGACTGGCGCACCGGCGACCTGCTGCTGATCGACAACATCCTGCTCGCCCACGGCCGCCGCCCCTTCACCGGCGACCGCCGGGTCCTCGTGGCGATGTCGGACTGATCCCGGCCGCCGACGCTCGACCCACCGACGAACGGACTGAGGCGATGACCGCCGCATACGAACAGCTCAGGGACCACGACGCGGTCCACATCTGGCGGGGGCGGGCGCCCGACACGCTCGCCCCCGGCGCCACCGACCTGCTGTCGGACGACGAGGCCGCGATGGTCCGGCGGCTGCCGGAACCCGCCGCGGCACGGTACGCGGCGGCCCACGCGGCCGTGCGCCGGGTGCTCTCCGGCTACCTCGGCGTGCCCCCGCGCGAGGTGGTCCTCGGCCGCCGCCCGTGCCCGCGCTGCGCCCACCCCGAGCACGGCCGGCCCCGGATCGACTGGCCGCCCACCGAACTGGACTTCAACCTCTCGCGCTCCGGCCCGCACTGGCTGCTGGCCGTGGTCGTCGGCCACCAGGTGGGCGTCGACCTGGAGGACGACCGCACCCTGGACGTGGAGGGCGCGTCCCGGTTCGTGATGAGCGCCTCCGAGCTCGCCCACATCCTGTCCGCGCCCGGCGGCCCCGCCCGCACCCACGCCTTCTTCCGCTGCTGGACCCGCAAGGAGGCCGTGGTCAAGGCGGTCGGCGTCGGCATCATCACCGACCTCAGCGAGGTCGACGTACAGCCGGCGAAGGACGGCCCGGTCCTGGTCGCCCACACCGAGCCCACCGGCCCGGACAGCTGGGTGGTGGAGGACCTGCCGGTGGTCGACGGGGTGTTCGCGGCCCTGGCCCGGGAGGCGGGCGCCACCGGGCCGGTGGTGTTCCGGCGCTACGACCAGGACCTGGCAGAGGAGACACGGACGAGAGAGGTACTGGTCCCATGACCACCATCGAGGACACGACCGCCGTCGCGTACACGGCCGAGCCCGGCACTTCGGTGCACGACTACATCCGCGAGCACCGCGACAAGCTCCGCGCGGTCCTCGGCGAACGCGGCGCGATCCTGCTGCGCGGCTTCGAGGTCGGCGGTGTCGACGGCTTCGACGGGGTGGTGCGCGGCTTCTCCGGCAGCGCCCCGCTGACCTACGCCGAACGCTCCTCGCCGCGCTCCACCATCAAGGGCCAGGTCTACACGTCCACGGACTACCCGGCCGACGAGGAGATCTTCCTGCACAACGAGAACTCCTACCAGGCCGTCTGGCCCAACACCCTGTACTTCTACTGCATCGAGCCCGCCCTCACCCAGGGCGCGACCCCGCTCGCCGACATCCGCGAGGTGCGCCGGGCCATCGATCCGGCGGTGCGCGAGGAGTTCGTGCGGCGCGGCGGCTGGCGGGTGGTGCGCAACTTCCACGCCGACTTCGGGGTGCCGTGGCAGGAGGCGTTCAACACCACCGACCGGGACGCGGTCGTGGAGTACTGCCGGGCCAAGGGCATCACGGCCGAGTGGCGGGCCGACGGCGGCCTGCGCACGACGGCGATCCGGCCCGTGGTGCACACCCATCCCGGCTCCGGCGAGGAGGTGTGGTTCAACCACGCCACCTTCTGGCATGTCACCTCGCTGGCCCCCGAGGTCCAGGAGGGGCTGCGGGAGATCTTCGACGACGAGGACCTGCCCACCAACACCTACTACGGTGACGGCGGCCGCATCCCCGACGAGACCGTGGCCCATCTGCGCGCCGCCTACCGCTCGGCGACCACCCGCTTCGACTGGCAGCGCGACGACGTCCTGATCGTCGACAACATGCTGGCCGCTCACGGCCGTGAGCCGTTCACCGGCCCTCGGAAGATCGCGGTCGCGATGGCGGAGGTGTACGACCCCGCGGCCTGATCTTTTGTGCGCCGAACGACGGCCGGTCGCCCCCGACTTGGGGCGACCGGCCGTCGTTTCACGTGAAACATGCCCCGGACGGCCGCTGCGGACCGGTGTGTGAACGAAGAGAGCACGACGGCCGGGTCGCCCTGCGAGGCGGCCCGGCCGTCGTTCCGCCCGGGGGCCCCGGGGTGGGCCCGCGAGCGGGGTGGCGCCGACCGGGACGGGGGAGGTACCGATCGGCGCCGGTCAAGGGGTCACTCCCGCATGCCGGCCAGCTCCACCGCCCGGCGCCGCATGGCCAGCCCGGCCGGGGCCACGGAGAACACCACCGCGAGCACGGCACACGCCCCCACGGTCGCCCCGAGCTCCGCCCACGGCATCTCCACCGGGCTCCACACCGACAGCAGACCGAGCGCGCTCCACATGCCCGCCAGGTTGAGCCCGGCGACCAGGAGTCCCAGCACCCCGCCGACCACGACGACCATCAGGGCCTCGCCGGCGACCAGCCGCAGCACCTGCCACTGGGTGGCCCCGGCCAGCCGCAGCACGGCCAGGTCGCGGACCCGGTCGGAGGTCGCCATCACCATCGTGTTGGCCAGGGAGATCCCGGTGTAGAGCAGGGCGATCCCGAGGACCAGCATGAAGCCGTACCGGGTGGTCCGGTTGGTCTCGGGGTAACTGGCCCGCACCCACTGGTCCTTGGTGAGGACGCGCCCGCCCGTCTCGGCGAGCGCGGCGGCCACGGCGGCCCGGTCACCACCGTCGGCCACGGTCACGTCGACGCGGTCGACGCTCGCGCCGGGGGCGTTGGCGGGGGTGACGTAGGCGCCGTTGTTGCCGGTGCCGGTCGTCATCACCGCGGCGATCCGCAGTGACTTCTTCGTGCCGTCCCCGAGCCACACGTCGACGCGCTGTCCGACGGTGTGCTTCTCCCACTCCTCGTTGACGATGATCGAGTCGTCGTCGAGGTCGGTCACCTTCCCGGCGGCCAGCGGCAGGTGCACGGTCTCGGCGAGCGGGCCCGCCTCCGCCGCGCGGGCCTCGGACTTGATGAGGGCGACGCCGTCCTCCAGGACGTACACGGCACTCGACGAGGTGGCCGAGACCACGGCCCCCTCGACCGCTTCGAGCTTCCGCACGGTCGCCGCGTCGAACCCGGCGTCCCCGGCCGGGGTGACGACGAAGGAGGCCGCCGTCTGCTCCCGTGTCTCGGTGGCCTTCGCCTCGTTCAGCGTGGCCGTGGCGCCCAGCAGCGAGCCCGCGAGGGCCACGGTGACCAGGACGGGGGCGGCGACGGCCGCCGTGCGGCGGATGCCCGCGGCCGCGTTCTCCCGCACCAGCATCCCGCCCGCGCCGGGCAGTTGGGCCGGCAGCCAGGCGATCAGCCGGGTGAGCGGCCGCACCAGGACCGGCGCCAGCAGCGCGATCGCGGTGATCAGCAGCATCGGACGGCTCACATACGTCTTGCGGTGCAGCAGCTCGCCGGGGTCGGAGACCAGGGCGAGCCCCAGCGTCACCGCCGCGGTCAGCAGCAGCCCCGCCCCGAACAGCCAGCGGCCCCACGTCATCGCCTTGGTGTCCACGGACGCCTCGCGCAGCGCCTGGGTGGGCCCGGTGCGGCCGGCCCGCCAGGACGCGGCGATCACGCCGAGCAGCGCGACGAGCAGACCGGTCCAGAAGGCCATGTGGTACGGCCAGGTGAAGTCGCCGATGGTGAACCACTGTGGAGCGAGACCCCCGTCGACCACCCACGCGGCCAGCTTCGGGGCGCCGTACGCGCCCAGCACACAGCCCGCCGCCGACGCCAGCACGCCGACCACCAGGGCCTCCGCGAACACCATCCGCCGGACCTGGCCGGGGGTGGCACCCGCGGTGCGCAGCAGGCCGAACTCCCGGCGGCGCTGGGCGACCGCGAAGGCGAACGTCGAGGCCACCACGAACACCGACACGAACGCGGTGACCCCGCCGGCCGTGCCGAACATGGCGTTCATCGCGGTGAGCGCCTCGCTGTCGCGGTCCGGATCGGCGTCGGCGAGACGGCGGTCGGTGCCGGTGAGGACCTGGAGATCCTGGCCGGCGACGGCCGCGCGGACCTCCGCCGCGTCCGCCCCGACCACCAACTGTGTGCTCTTCGGCGCCAGTTCGGCGGCCCGGGCGTCGGTCCAGAAGACGGCGTCCTCGAAGCCGCGCGAGGCGACGGTGCCGACCACCGTCACGGTGCCGCGGTCGGTCCTGACGCGCTCACCGGGCCGCGCCCAGTCGCCGCTGACGACGACCTCGCCGGCCGCGCGCGGAGCACGGCCCGCGTCGATCGCGTACGGCGCGAAGGCGGCCGTGGACCAGGGGTGCCCGACCAGGTCGCCGGGGCCCTTCGCGGCCCGCACCGGGAAGGACCGGTCCTCGACGACCGGGCCGAGCCGCCGCAGGTGCGCCACGGTCTCCTCCGGCACCGCGCGCGGGTGGGCGAGCTTCTGGGTGCGGTCGCCGATCGAGGTCGGCACCGACAGGGTGTCCTGCCCCTGGACGACGACCGGTGCCGTGGCGAACCGCTCCGGCTGCCGCTCCGGCGCGTCCAGGGAGGAGGCGAGGGCCAGGCCCATCACCGCGAGCAGGGCGACACCCAGCGACAGCGCGACGAAGCTGCCGACGAAGGTGACCCAGCGGGTGCGCAGGGTGCGCAGGGCGACACTCAGCACGGCACGGCCTCCAGCTTGGTCATGCGCGCGGCGATGTCGTCCGCGCTCGCGCCGATCAGCTCGCCGTTGACGCGGCCGTCGACGAGGAAGACCACACGGTCGGCGTAGGAGGCGGCCACCGGGTCGTGGGTGACCATGATGATCGTCTGGCCCTCGCGGTCGACCATGGAGCGCAGCAGGGCCAGCACCTCACGGCTGGTCTGCGAGTCCAGGGCGCCGGTCGGCTCGTCGCCGAACAGGACCTCGGGGCGGGTGATCAGCGCGCGGGCCAGGGCGACGCGCTGCTGCTGGCCGCCGGACATCTCGGTCGGCCGGTGCCGGGCGCGGTCGCCGAGACCGACCTGCTGGAGCACCTCGCGGACCCGGGACTTCGCGACCCGCTTGCCGGCCAGACGCAGCGGCAGGGCGACGTTCTGCTCGGCGGTCAGCGAGGGCAGCAGGTTGAACGCCTGGAAGACGAACCCGATGCGCTCGCGGCGCAGCAGCGTCAGCTTGGTCTCGCTGAGCTTGGTCAGCTCGGTGCCGCCCACCGCGACCGAACCCGAGGTGGGCCGGTCCAGTCCCGCGGCGCACTGAAGGAGGGTCGACTTGCCGGAACCGGAGGGGCCCATGACGGCGGTGAAGGTGGCCCGCGGGAAGGAGAGGGAGACCTGGTCGAGGGCCGTCACGGCGCTGTCGCCCGACCCGTAGCTCCTGCTGACGGAGCGCAACTGGATGGCGTCGTTGTTCATCTGTCCCAACTCGTTCGGTGTCGGTCCTCCCGCGCACCTGGGCGGGACGGAGGGTTCGGGGCTCGGGGAGCCGGCGCCGGCACGGCCATTGTGGGCGGGGCCGGGGTGCCGGGTCCGGTGTTGCGCGTGGCAGGTGGCTGCCGTGGCAAGAGGCTGCGCGGGCCGCAGCCGGGGCGGCGTCACCCGGGTCCGGCGGGCCCGATGACGTAGCCGATGAGCACGAACGCGGGGGCCCACACCGCGCTGCTGACCACGGACCACAGCAGATAGCGGCGCAGGGGCATGCGCAGCGCCCCGCACAGGGTCGGCACCAGGGTCCGCAGCACCGCGGTGAAGCGGCCGACGAACACCGCGCCGGCGCCCCGGCGTTCGATGAGCCCGAGGGCCCGTTCGGTGTACCGGCGCCGGCCCGCCCGGGCCCTGAGCGGTGCCAGCACCCGGTTCTTCCAGTGCCACCCGACCGCGTATCCGGCCAGGTTGCCGAGGACCGCCCCGGCCAGCGCGGTGAGCAGCGCCGCCTCGACCGTCACATGGCCCT
Source organism: Streptomyces sp. NPDC091972 (assembly GCF_044756385.1). Lineage (NCBI taxonomy): Bacteria > Bacillati > Actinomycetota > Actinomycetes > Kitasatosporales > Streptomycetaceae > Streptomyces > Streptomyces sp. NPDC091972. Next base: position 242,777 of record NZ_JBIVSV010000005.1, read on the forward strand.
GCCAGGCGAGCATCCCGCCCAGCACGACCGCCGTCTGCCCCGGCAGCAGCACGCCGATCACCGGCAGGGCCGCCTCCAGCGCGGGCATCAGCAGCACCACGGCGAGGATGCCGACACCGCCGTGCGCCGCCATCTGCTCCGCCAGCCAAGCCGTCATCCGGGTGCCGCCTCTCTCGTCCTCACGGTGACTCCACGAAACCGCGTGGAGACCCTCGGACGCAGTGCGGCAGGGACGAGACTTGGGGTAGGGCTGGGCATACCCACCGAGCTCGGGCGAACTCCCCGGGAGCGCTCCGCGGAGTGCGCTGCGGGGTGCGCCGAGGAGTGCGCTGCGGGGGTCACCGCTGGGTGCACGGCAGGGTGTCGACGGAATACGTCGCGGGGTGCTCCGCGGGGTTCACCGCTGGGCGTTCACCGGCAGCCCACCGCGGCTCCTTCACGGGTCCGAGCCGCCCACCGCGGACTTCACCGCGGCGCGGCCCACCACGGTCCGCCACGGGATGCACCGCCGGGAGCACCGCAGGGTGCCGACGGAGCTCGTCGCGAGGGGCGCTCCGCGGGGTGCACCGCAGGGCATCACCCGGAGTCACCGCAGGCTGCACCACGGGGCCCACCACGATGCACCGCCGGTGCACCGCCGGGGAGCGGATCGACTCGCGTAGCGTGCGGTCCCGGTGGTGGAGTGGGCTCACCCCGCCGCCGTCAGCCGTCTGTCGGAGCCCGTGCCGGCGGTCTCCGTCACCGCCGCCAAGCGGACCAGTTCGTGGAAGCGGTACCGCGGACGGCCCTGAGCGTCGATGCCCGCCATCTCCAGCAGCGCGCCCTCGACCAGCCGTTCCAGCAGTTCCTCGGCCGTGTCCTCGGCCAGCCCGGCCTCCACGCCGGCCTCGGCCGCGGTGAACGTTCCGCCGGCGGGCGTCGCCAGCGCACCCGCGAGGTCCCGCTCACCGTGCGGCCGGGACCGCAGCGCCGACCCGAGGACGCGGCTCACGTCCAGGTCGCCGGTGCGCAGCTCGCCGAGGCGCAGCGCGGGGTCGGCGAGCCGCCGGGCCAGCCTGGCCGCCGGCCGGTGCGGCCGGGCGGCGAGCCGGACCCCGGCGGCCCGCAGCGCCAGCGGCAGCCCGGCACAGGCCCGCACGATCACGTCGGCCGCCTCCGGCTCGACCACGATCCGGCTGTTCCCGGCGATCGCCGCGAGCAGCGCGAGGGAGTCCGAGGACCCCATCGGCTCCAGCACGACGGTGCGTGAACCGGGCACGGCCGTGAGCCGGTTGCGGCTCGTCACCAGCACCGCCGCGTCCGTCGTGGCCGGCAGCAGCGCGTCGAGCTGGAGCTCGTTGGCCGCGTCGTCCAGCAGGATCAGAAGCCTGCGGCCCGCCGTCCGGGTGCGATAGCGGTGGATGAGGTCGTCCAGCCGGTCCGGGGCGTCCGGCGCCGCCATGTCCTCGCTGCGTTCCCCGAGCGCCCGCAGCAGCCGTACGAGCACCTCGGCGGAGTCCTTGACCGTGCCGTCCTCGTTCCGCAGCCGGGCGTGCAGCAGCCCGTCGGGGAACTCCCCGGCCACGGCGTGCGCCACCTGGAGGGCGAGGGCGGTCTTGCCGACCCCGGCCATCCCGGTGATCAGCAGGCGCCGCGGGCGGAAGCCCGAGGAGCGGCCCGCCGGCGCCAACCGCGCGCACAGCTCGGCGAACTCGCCCCGCCGGCCGGTGAAGTCGGCGGTCGCGGGCGGCACCATGACCGGCGGCGACACCACGGACACCGGACCGCCGGCGGGCGGCTGCGGGAGCATGCTCAACTCCCCGCTGAGCACCGCCTGGTAGGTGGCCGTCAGGTCGGGCCCCGGGTCCACCCCGAGTTCCTCGGCGAGCACCCCGCGCCCCTCGTGGAAGACCCGCAGCGCCTCGGCCTGCCGCCCGCACCGGTACAGGGACGTCATCAGCTGGGCGCGCAGTCGCTCCCGTACCGGGAACTCGGCGACCAGGCCGGTCAGTTCGGAGACGACCCGCTGGTGCCGGCCCAGGGTCAGGTCCGCCTCGATGCGGTGCTCCAGGGTGCTGGTGCGGGCCTCCTCCAGGCGCGGCAGCTCCGCCTCGGCCAGGTGGGGCGTCACATTGGCCAGCGCCGGGCCCCGCCACAGCTCCAGCGCCCGCCGCAGCGTCTCGGCCGCGTCCTCGAACCGCCGCTCCTCCAGCGCCCGCCGGCCCAGCCGGTCCAGCCGCTCGTACTCCAGGACGTCGACATGGGCGCCGGCCGCCGTCAACTGGTAGCCGGGCTGGCGCCGGACCAGGTCGACACCGGGGCCCAGCAGTTTTCGCAGCCGGGATATGTAGGTGTAGATCTGCGCGTTCATGGTGGCGGGCGGACTCCACCCCCACAGCAGTTCGCTCAGCCGTCCGTCGCTCACCACCCGTCCCCGGGCGAGCAGCAGTACGGCGAGAACGGTGTGCACCTTGGAGCCCGACAGCGCGATGCGCCGGGCCCCGTCTCTCGCCTCCACCGGTCCGAGAAGCTGGAATTCCACGTGTGACTCCCCCATCTCGTGCGGCCACGGCCCGTGGAGCGGCCCGGCCGGCGCGGAACGCCGAAGCGTTGTCCTTTGGCCATTGTTCGCACCGCACGTTGGCGGAATTGTGCCTTCAATTTGGCAGCAGGCTGCCGTGGCAAGAGCCTGCGAGCGGCCGCCCGTGACCCGTCGTGGGGCAGCCGAGATCGCCGTACGACGTCCCGCGCGACCCTGCGGCGGACTCGCGTCCCCGCGCTGACCTGGCCGGATCGCGTCGTTCCCGGCGCCGGGGGTAGGGCTGGCCCTACCCCCGGCCCGCCCTCTGGACCCATGGCAGGCCGCCCGGCCGCCCTTCTACGGTGATCCCATGCACCCTCGGAATGTGTGGCAGGCCATGTCCCGGCCGGGCTTCCTGCTGTCGGCGTGGCCCTGGCGCTCGGTCTGCTACCTGCTGACCGGCGCGGTCACCGGTGTCCTCGCCCTGGTCGGGCTGGTGACGCTGGCGGCCGTCGGCGGGGCGCTGGCCATAGTGCTCGTCGGGCTGCCGCTGCTCGTCGTGCTGGCCCTCGCCGGCCTGCCGGTGGCCTGGGCGGAACGGCGCAGGCTCGGCCTGGTCGACCTCGACCCGGCACCGGACCCGCACCAGCCGCCGCCCGCCGAGGGACTGGTGTCCTGGCTGACGACCCGGCTGAAGGAACAGGTCACCTGGCGGGAGCTCGCGTACACCGTGCTCTTCGCGGGTCTGCTGTGGCCGCTGGACGCGCTGGTGTTCACGGTCGCGCTGCTCTTCCCGGTCTCCATGGCCGCCACCCCGCTGCTCATGGCCACCGTCGGCGAGGGCCGTGAGACGAAGGTGCTCAAGCAGTGGACGGTCACCACCTGGCCGACGGCCTTCGGGGTCGCCGTGCTCGGCCTGCTGCTGCTGGCCCTCGGCGCCTACGTCCTCGGCGTCGCGGCCGGCGCCCGCGCCGAACTGACCCGGCTGCTGATCGCCGACCGGGACGGCGACCTGGGCGCCCGGGTCGTCGAACTCAGCCGCTCCCGGGTGCGGTTGGTGGACGCCTTCGAGGCGGAGCGCCGGCGTATCGAACGCGATCTGCACGACGGCGCGCAGCAACGCCTGGTCGCCCTGACGATGACGCTGGGCCTGGCCCGTCTCGACGCCCCGCCGGGGCCCCTCGCCGACCAGCTCGCCAAGGCCCACGACGAGGCCGGCAAGGCCCTCGCGGAGCTGCGCGAACTCATCCACGGCATCCACCCGAAGGTCCTGGCGGACTACGGCCTCGGGGCGGCCGTGGCCGACGCCGCCGACCGCTCCGTGGTCCCCGTCGACGTGGACCTCCCGCTGCCGGGCCGGTTCGAACAGGCGGTGGAGGCTGCCGCGTACTTCGTGGTCTGCGAGGCCCTCGCCAACATCGCCAAGCACAGCGGGGCGAGCCGCGCGCAGGTGCGCGGCGGGCACTCGGGCGGGCGGCTGGTCCTCGAGGTGCGCGACGACGGCCGCGGCGGCGCCGACGCCTCGGCGGGCAGCGGACTGACCGGACTCGCGGACCGGGTGTCCGTCCTGGATGGCAGACTCTCCCTGTCCAGCCCGCCGGGCGGACCGACCCTGCTGCGTGTGGAGTTCCCTTGCGAGGTGACCGAGTTGAGCGAGGCGGCCGATCGCTTCGCGTAGTCCTGGCCGAGGACAGCGTGCTGCTGCGCGAGGGCCTCATAGGCCTGCTCGGCCGCTGCGGCCACGAGGTCGTGGCGGCCGTCGGCGACGCCCAGGCGCTGATCGCGGCGGTCGAGGAGCACGGCCCGGACATCGTGGTCACCGACGTCCGGATGCCGCCCGGCTTCCAGGACGAGGGCCTGCACGCGGCGGTCCGCCTGCGGGAGAGCCGCCCCGCCCTGCCGGTGCTGGTCCTCAGCCAGTACGTGCAGCGGACGTACGCCTCCGAACTCCTCGACTCCGGCGACGGCACGGGCGTCGGCTACCTGCTCAAGGACCGTGTCGGCCAGGTCGAGGAGTTCGTCGACGCGCTCGCCGAGGTCGCGGACGGCGGCACGGTCGTGGACCCCGAGGTCGTACGGCAGTTGCTGCGCCGGCGACGCGATCCGCTGGAGCGGCTCACCCCGCGCGAGCGGGAGGTGCTGGCGCTGATAGCGGAGGGCAAGTCCAACGGCGCCATCGCCCGCGAACTCGTCGTCTCCGAGGCGGCGGTGGGCAAGCACATCGGCGGCATCCTGACGAAGCTGGACCTGCCGCCGGCGGACGAGACCCACCGGCGGGTGCTGGCGGTCCTGGCGTATTTGCGGGCGTGACCGAGTCCTGTCCGGGCCCGGCCCACCACGTATAGCTGCGTCATGCAGACGGCATAGAGCCTCCGCGTCTTCTGGGCCACGCCCCGGCGAATCCCCGCCGGGGCGTCCCCGTGCCCGGAGGAAGAGCCCATGCGCAGTCGTCTCGCCGCGCCTCTGTTCACCGCCGCCCTCGCCGTGACCGCCGTCCTGGTACCGGCCTCCACCGCCCAGGCCGCCCCCGCCGACAAGGCCGCCGTGCTCAGCAGCTGGACCCAGACCGACGCGAGCAGCTACAACGCCTTCTTCGCGGCCCGCGCCAACCAGGGCGCCTGGAGCGCGTACGGCTTCGACTGGTCGACCGACTACTGCACGACCTCCCCCGACAACCCCTTCGGCTTCCCGTTCGCGAACGCCTGCGTCCGTCATGACTTCGGCTACGGCAACTACGAGGCGGCCGGCACCTTCGACGCCAACAAGGCCCGCCTGGACAACGCCTTCTACGCCGACCTCAAGCGCGTGTGCGCCACGTACTCGGGCGTGAAGAAGGCGTCGTGCGACGCGACCGCGTGGACGTACTACCAGGCGGTCGACAAGCTGGGCTGAGCACCGGGACGGCCTGTGCGCCACCGCGGAGTTGCACAGGGTCTGACGCGTTTCGGCTGGTGGTTGTACGGTCGGCACGAATTGATGATCCTGCGAGACACGGGGGAGGCGGTCGCGGTGACCGAGGCCGAAGCGGAGACCACGGCCGGTGCGGGGGCGAGCGAGACGTCGGCCGGCACGTCCCCCGACGCGTCGGCCGGGGCCCGGCGGCCCCTGGTGCGCGGCTTCGCCCAGTGGCCTGTCGAGGGCTCGCCCAAGAAGAAGGGCAAGGCACTGCGGGAGAGCGTCCCGCGCAGTGCCCACGCGGCGCTCGACCTCGACATCGCCCGGCCCGGCGCGGTCGACGCGGTGCAGGAGTCGAACCGGGGCCGCCTGCCCGAGCTCACGCCGATACGGGTGGGACGGATGGCGGCCACACCGTTCGCCTTCCTGCGCGGCTCGGCCGGCCTCATGGCGTACGACCTCGCCCGCACCCCGATGACCAGGATCCGCGCCCAGATCTGCGGCGACGCGCACGCGGCGAACTTCGGCCTGTACGGCGACGCCCGCGGCGGCCTGGTCATCGACCTGAACGACTTCGACGAGACGGTCCACGGCCCCTGGGAGTGGGACCTCAAGCGGCTCGCCGCCTCCCTGGTCCTCGCGGGCCGGGAGACCGGCGCCGACGAGGACACCTGCCGCGCGGCGGCGCACGGGGCGGTGGGCGCCTACCGGCGCACCATGCGGCTGCTGGCCAAGCTCCCGGTGCTGGACGCGTGGAACGCCATCGCCGACGAGGAACTCGTCTCCCACACCGACGCCCACGACCTGGTCGGCACCCTGGAGCGGGTCTCCGAGAAGGCGCGCGCCAACACCAGCGGGCGCTTCGCGGCACGCTCCACGGAGCTCACGGAGGACGGCGGGCGGCGCTTCGTGGACGCCCCGCCGGTGCTGCGCCGGGTGCCCGACGAGGAGGCCGCGGCGGTGGCCGCCTCCCTGGAGCACTACCTGACCACGCTCTCCGAGGACCGCCACCCGCTGCTGGCCCGGCACGCGGTGCACGACGTGGCGTTCCGCGTCGTCGGCACCGGCAGCGTCGGCACCCGTTCCTACGTCGTGCTGCTGCTGGACCACCGTGGCGAACCGCTGGTCCTCCAGGTCAAGGAGGCGCGGGCCTCGGCCCTCCTGCCGCACCTGGCCACCGCGGGCTTCGACACCCCGTCGGTCGACCACGAGGGCCGCCGGGTGGTCCTCGGGCAGAAGCGGATGCAGGTGGTCAGCGACATCCTGCTGGGCTGGACGACCGTCGAGGGCCGTCCCTTCCAGGTCCGCCAGTTCCGCAACCGCAAGGGCAGCGTCGACCCGGCCGCCCTCTCCGCCGACCAGATAGACGACTACGGCCGGATGACCGGCGCCCTTCTCGCCCGCGCCCACTCGCACAGCGCCGACCCCCGCCTCATCGCCGGCTACTGCGGCAAGAACGACGAGCTCGACGAGGCCGTCGCCACCTTCGCCGTCACCTACGCCGACCGCACGGAGGCGGACCACGCGGAACTGGTGACGGCGGTCCGCACGGGGAGGGTGGCTGCGGAGACGGGTGTGTGAGGAGGCCACGGGGGCCCTCTCGCCGGGCGCTGCTGCACCCGCCTCCGGGGTGCGGGGAACCGCGCGACCAGCACCGACGCCACCCGCACCCGCCCGACCACCTGACCCGGCACCCCGGATGGCGCCCGCCTCGCACCGGCACGGTTACGCTGTCCGGATGACGTCCCCGGAGACCGACGGCCCCGCCGCCGCAGGCACCGCGCGGCTGGAGCGGGCCGTGCGGGCCGCGGAGCAGGCGCTCATCGAGTACGAGATCGCGGTGGAGACCTTCCGCATCGAGGTGGAGAACTTCTCCCGCCTGCACCACCAGAAGCTCGGCCCCATGTACACCCGCCTCGACGAGCTGGACGCGCAGATCGCGGAGATCCGGGCCGCCCGCAGCGGCGACCCCGAGGATCTGCGCAGGGCGGAGGAGGCCCGCGCCCGCGTGCTGCCCATGCCCGGCGTCGAGGAGCTGTTCCACGGCTGGATGGACGGGGAGGGCCTGTTCCCGGAGGCCGCCGCGATGCTCACCGACCAGCCGGTGCGGCCCCCGCAGCGGGTGCGTCCCAGCGACGAGGCCCGCAAGCTCTACCGTGAGCTCGCCCGCAAGGCCCACCCGGACCTGGCCCAGGACGACACCGAGCGGGCGCGCCGCGAGGAGTTCATCACCCGGGTCAACGGCGCCTACTCCCGCGGCGACGAACCCCTCCTGCGCGAACTGTCCGAGGAGTGGGCCGCCGGTCCCAAGCCGCCGGAGCAGGGCCCCACCCCCAGCGAGGAGCTCTACGCCCGCCTCGAATGGCTCGCCCAGCGCAAGGAACTGCTCTCGGTGGTCGCCCGGGAGCTGGAGGAGAGCGCGATCGGTTCGATGCTCCGGATGGCACCGGACGACCCGGACCGCCTCCTGGAGGAGATCGCCGAGAAGCTCCTGGCCGACGTCTCCACGCGCGAGGCGGAGCTCGAAGAGCTGCTCGCGCAGGAGTGACCGGCCGGCTCCTCGGGACGTCGGGTAGCGTCGGCTTCATGAATTTCGGTGCTGGTGTGCCCACGGTCCAGGTCACGGACCTCAAGGACGACGATTTCCTGCTGGACGTCCGGGAGGACGACGAGTGGCAGGCGGGTCACGCCGAAGGGGCGCTGCACATCCCCATCAGCGAGTTCGTGGCCCGCTACGGCGAGCTGACCGAGGCCGCCCCGCAGGACGCCCGCGTCCATGTGATCTGCCGGTCCGGCGGCCGCTCGGCCCAGGTCACCATGTACCTGGCCCAGCAGGGCGTCGACGCCGTGAACGTCGACGGCGGGATGCAGTCGTGGGCCGAGGCGGGCCGCCCCGTGGTGACCGACGACGGCCGCCCGGGCTTCGTGCTCTAGCCATCCGCGGTCCGCGGTGTCCGGCCTGCGGTCCGTGGGCCGTGGTCCTCGGCGGGCCGGGGGCGAGCGCTCAGCTGTTCCCGCCGCGCCGGGGTTCGGTCGTGACGGCTTGCGCACGGCAGGCGGGCCCGCCCGTCGGCCGGCCCCCCGGGGCGGGGCCCCGCAATGCCGCCTCAACCCAAGGGATGCGCCGCCAGCAGCTCGCCCAGCGCCTCCTCGTGCGCCGCCGCCGGACCGAGCGACAGCTCCAGGTGCTTGGCCCAGGCGTGGTACCGGTGCAGCGGGTAGTCGACATCGGCGCCGAATCCGCCGTGCAGATGCTGTGCCGTCTGCACCACCCGCCGTACCCCCTCCGATGCCCAGATCTTCGCCACGGCCACGTCCCCCGCGACCGGCAGCGTCCCCCGCGCCCCCGAGGCGAGCCGCCAGGCGGCCTGCCACAGCGTGACCTCCATCGCGCGCAGGTCGATGTAACGGTCGGCGGCCTGCACCGCGACCGCCTGGAAGGTGGCGACCGGGAACCCGAACTGCACCCGCTGACCGGTGTACTCGCTGGTCATCCGCAGCACCCGCTCGCCCAGTCCGAGCGCCAGCGCACAGGTGCCCGTGGTCAGCAGGTCCCGCAGCCACTCCCACGCGCCCTCGACGTCGATCACGTCCCGGGCGGCGATCCGCACCGACTCCAGCCGCAGCTCGCCGAGCCGCTCCCCGCTGGTGGAGAACTGCTCGCCGAGCACGACCCCCTCATGGACCCGGGGCACCAGCGCGAGCACGGTCCGGCCCCCGGCCGTGTGCGCCGGTACGACGACGAAGTCCGCGTCGTACGCCCACGGCACCGCCGTCTGCACGCCGTCCAGAATCCAGCCGGGCTCCTCCCCCTCCTCCCGCCGTGCGGTGACGGCGAGTTCGGCCGGATCGTGCCCGGTGCGGCCGCTCGAGGCGACGGTCAGCACGATCTCCCCGCGCCCGGCCCGCTCCAGCAGCGCCCCCCTCAACTCCGGGCCGCCGTAAGCCTGTACGGCCGCCATGGCCGCACTGTTCTCCAGCAGGGGAACCCGCGCCAGCACCTTCGCCGCCTCACGCAGCACCAGGCACAGCGCGACGGCGTCCAGCCCCGCTCCGCCGTACTCCTGATCCGACAGCAGGCTCAGCAGGTCCGCGTCGGCGAGCCTGGCCCACAGGGCGCGGTCGAACTCGTCGGCCACGGCACCCGTGGTCAGCGCCGGAGACGGCACCGCGTCCGGCGCTACGCCGGCGAACACCCCCCGCGCCGCCTCGGCCGCCGCCTGCTGCTCCTCGCTGAAGGTGAAGTCCACGGTCCCTGTCCTTCCGACGGGTCGGCAGATGGGTCGGCAGATCGGGCCACGACCTGACGGTCCGTCAAGATAGAACAGGTTCTAGAAGAAGGGAACGGGCAGCGGACGAGGGGTAGCCGGCCAGGGGTGTTCTCCGACAGTCGGGCTCCGGCAGCTCCTCACCTGTCGAAGTCCAGCTCCACCTTCTCCGTCACCGGATGCGACTGGCACGCCAGCACATAGCCCGCCTCGGTCTCCTCCGGCTCCAGCGCGAAGTTGCGCTCCATGCGCACCTCCCCGGACACCAGGAAGGCCCGGCAGGTCCCGCACACCCCGCCCTTGCAGGCGTAAGGCGCGTCGGACCGGTTGCGCAGCACCGTCTCCAGCAGCGACTCGCCGTCCCGGACGGGCCAGCTCCCGCCGCGTCCGTCGAGCCGGGCGGTCACCGTGCTGTGCGCGGGCGCGGGAACCGTCTGCGCCGGAGCGGCCCCCGCGTCCACGTGGAAGATCTCCTCGTGGATCCGGGTACGGGCGACCCCGAGCTCACGCAACGCCCGCTCCGCCCCCTGCACCAGTCCGAACGGCCCGCACAGGAACCACCCCGCCACCCGGTCCACCGGCAGCAGCGCGGGCAGCAGACCGGTCAGCCGCTGACGGTCGAGCCGCCCGGACGGCAGCCCCGCCTGCTGCTCCTCCCGGGAGAGCACCGTGACCAGCTGGAACCGCTCGGGGTGGCGGTCCTTCAGGTCGGCGACCTCCTCCAGGAACATCGTCGACGCGGACGTACGGTCGCTGCGGATCAGGCAGAACCGGGCCTCCGGCTCCCGCGCCAGCAGTGTCGACACGATCGACAGCACCGGGGTGATACCGCTGCCGCCGACGATCGCCGCGTACAGACCGGGCGCCGGGTCGAGGGTGAACCGGCCCGCCGGCGTCATCACCTCCAGCTCGTCGCCGACATTGATCTCCTTGAGCGCGTACGTCGAGAAGGCGCCGCCCTCCACCAGCCGCACGCCGACCCGCAGTTCGCGCGGTCCCTCGCCGTCCGGGGCCGGGGAGCAGATGGAGTAGGTCCGGCGTATCTCCGTGCCGTCGGCCGTGCGGCGCAGGGCGAGATGCTGTCCGGCGGCGTGCCGGAACTCCTCGCGCAGCTCGGGCGGCACGGTGAGGGTCAGGGCCACGGAATCGTCGGTGAGCCGGTCGACCGCGGCCACCGGGAGCGGGTGGAAGCGGGCCATCACAACTCCTTGAAGTGGTCGAACGGTTCACGGCAGACCAGGCACCGCCGCAGCGCCTTGCACGCGGTGGAGGAGAACCGGCTGAGCAGTTCGGTGTCGGCGGAACCGCAGTGCGGGCAGACGACGGCCTCCAGCTCCGCGTCGCGTGTCCGCGTCGGGCCCAGTCCCACCGGGACCGGACCGGCCGCCGTCACACGCGGTGGCGCTATGCCGAACTCCCGCAGCTTGCGGCGTCCTTCGGCCGTGATGTCGTCGGTCGACCAGGCGGGCGCGAGCACCGTGCGGACGGTGACCTCCCGCACGCCGTGCTCGTGCAGCACCCGCTCTATGTCGCGGGACATCGCCTCGATCGCCGGGCAGCCGGTGTACGTCGGGGTCAGTTCGACCTCGACCGAGTCCGACCCCCGGGCACGCACCGCGCGCAGCACGCCCAGCTCGCGCAGGGTGAGCACGGGCAGTTCGGGGTCGGGCACCGAGCCGGCGAGTGCGAACAGCTCGGTCTCCAGCGGGGTGAGCGTCACCATGACGCCCCCGGGTGACTGCGGTGCAGGTGCTGCATCTCGGCGAGCATCCGGCCGAAGGACTCGGTGTGCAGGCCCTGCCGTCCCGCGCCCGCGGCCCACGCGCCCGCGCGCGGTCCTTCGGGCACGCTCAGGGTGGCCCGGCGCAGGACGTCCCCCACCGACGCCAGCCAGGCGGCCTCCAGACGCTCCTCGTCGACGTCCACCCCCTCCACGGGCTGGAACATCTCGCCGGTGAACCGCCACAGCGCCTCGCAGGCCCGCCGCATCCGCGCGTGGCTCTCCTCGGTGCCGTCGCCGAGCCGCAGGGTCCACTGCTCGGCGTGGTCGCGGTGGTAGGCGACCTCCTTGACGGTCTTGGCGGCCAGCGGGGCGAAGGGGCCGTCGCCCGCCGCCAGTTCGGTGTGGAGCAGGTGCTGGTAGGTGGAGAAGAAGAGCTGGCGGACGATGGTGTGCGCGAAGTCGCCGTTGGGTTGCTCCACGAGCTGGAGGTTGCGGAAGGCGCGCTCCTCGCGCAGATACGCCAGCTCGTCCTCGTCACCGGCCATGGACAGCAGCACCCGGGCCTGGCCGAGCAGGTCGAGGGCGATGTTGGCGAGGGCGACCTCCTCCTCCAGGACGGGGGCGTGGCCCGCCCACTCGCCGAGGCGGTGCGACAGCACCAGCGCGTCGTCGCCCAGGGCGAGGGCGGCCGTCGCGGGAACCGGCGTGGACAGGGGCGCGGCGGTCCCGGCCGCCGTCTCGGGCGCGGTCACAGGTGCTTCACCCCTTCCGGGATCTCGTAGAACGTCGGGTGCCGGTACGGCTTGTCTGCGGCGGGCTCGAAGAACGGGTCCTTCTCGTCGGGCGAGGACGCCGTGATCGCGGACGAGGGCACCACCCAGATCGAGACGCCTTCGCCGCGCCGGGTGTACAGGTCCCGTGCGTTGCGCAGGGCGAGCTCCGCGTCCGGGGCGTGCAGGCTGCCGGCGTGGGTGTGGGAGAGGCCGCGGCGCGAGCGCACGAAGACCTCCCACAGGGGCCAGTCGGTGGTCGTCATGCGCGTGCCGCTCCTGTCTCGCCGGTGTGGTTCGCCGTGTGCTTGTCCGCCGTGTGCTTGTCCGCCGCGTGCTTGTCCGCGCTGTGCTTCGCCGCGTGGGCCGCGGCCGCCTCCCGCACCCAGGCGCCCTCGTCGTGGGCTCGTCGGCGCTGGGTGATCCGCTGTTCGTTGCACGGTCCGTTGCCCTTGAGGACCTCCTTGAACTCCGTCCAGTCGATCGGGCCGAAGTCGTGGTGCCCCCGCTCCTCGTTCCACCGCAGCTCCGGGTCCGGGAGCGTGAGGCCCAGGGACTCGGCCTGGGGGACGCAGATGTCGACGAAACGCTGGCGCAGCTCGTCGTTGGAATGGCGCTTGATCTTCCAGGCCATCGACTGCGCGGAGTGCGCGGACTCGTCGTCGGGCGGGCCGAACATCATCAGGGACGGCCACCACCAGCGGTCCACGGCGTCCTGGGCCATGGCGTGCTGCTCGGGCGTGCCCTTGCTCAGGGCCAGCAGCAGTTCGTACCCCTGGCGCTGGTGGAAGGACTCCTCCTTGCAGATGCGGACCATCGCGCGCGCGTACGGGCCGTAGGAGCAGCGGCACAGGGGGACCTGGTTGGTGATCGCGGCGCCGTCCACCAGCCAGCCGATGGCGCCGACGTCCGCCCAGGTCAGGGTGGGGTAGTTGAAGATCGAGGAGTACTTCTGGCGCCCGGAGTGGAGCTTGTCGAGGAGCTCGTCGCGGCCGGTGCCGAGCGTCTCCGCCGCGCTGTAGAGATACAGACCGTGCCCCGCCTCGTCCTGGACCTTGGCCATCAGGATGGCCTTGCGGCGCAGGGAGGGCGCGCGCGTGATCCAGTTCGCCTCCGGCTGCATGCCGATGATCTCGGAGTGGGCGTGCTGCGCGATCTGGCGCACCAGGGTCGCGCGATAGGCGTCGGGCATCCAGTCACGCGGCTCGATCCGCTCGTCGGCGGCCACCGCGGCGTCGAAGGCCCTCTGGTACGCGGTGGTGTCGCCGACGGCGCCCGCAGCGCCGTACGTCTGTGTGCTCGCCGTCTGTTGCGCGGCTGCTGTCGCCATGAGGCCCCCTCGACCTGGGCTCCGCCGGAACCTGCTCCCGACCGATCGTTCGGTTCGTGCGATTCCATGGTGTGCCGGGCGCCGTAAGGTGTCAACCGCTGTGGAAAACCCACGCGACAGCCTGTGGAAAACCGAGGCCGTAGTGAGAACGGCCACGGCGGGGCCGTTCGGAAGGGGCTGTGCGGGGCGGTCGGGGTGAGTACCGTGCCGTGCAGCCAACCGCGGCGGCGAGGCGGGTGCGGGCGCCGGCCACGGGGTGCCGCCGCCTTCCGCGGCCGGGCGGCGGTGGACGGACCGGAATCGGGAACGGGGCGGAATGGACGCGTACGACGGAGGCTCGGACGCCCGGCGGCGACCGGGCGCTTCGAGCGGGCCGGACGGCCCGGGCGGTGCCCCCGAGCCCGAGCCCGGGCCCGGGCCCGGTTCTTCCGGCGGACCGGAGGTGCTGGGTGAGCCGGACGGGGTGCTTGAGTCGGACGTGGCCGGTGAGCCGCACGTATCGGAGGGGCCGGGAGTGCCGCGTGTTCCGGGCGTGCCGCGTGTTCCGGGCGTGCCGCGTGTTCCGGAAGTGCCCGGGGAGCCGGACGCTCCACTCACCGAGCCGCAGGAGTCGGCACCCGAACCGAACGCCGAGGCCCTCGCCCCCCACCCCTCCGACCTCGCAGCGATACGCACAACCGCCCCGCCTCCGGCCGCCCCGCCTCCGGCCGCCCTCCCCCCGACCGCTCCGCCCCCGCCCGCCCCGCCCGTCGGCGTCGCCGCCCTCTCCCTGCGCTACCAGATCGCGGTCGTGCTGGCGCTCGCCGTCGTCGCCGTAGCCGTCTGCGTGCACGTCGGGATGGTGTTCCTGCACGTCGCCCCGCCCAACACGGTGACCAAGCAGCACGGCAGGGCGATCGACGACTGGGTCTATCCCGAGTTCGAGCAGAACTGGAAGCTCTTCGCGCCCAACCCGTTGCAGCAGAACATCGCGGTGCAGGTCCGGGCCCGGATACGGAGCGCCGACGGCGGCAGCCGTACGACCGGCTGGTACGACCTGTCCGCCCAGGACGGCCGGGCCGTCGACGGCAACCTGCTGCCCAGCCACACCCAGCAGAACGAACTGCGCCGCTCCTGGGACCTCTTCGTCGCCACCCACGGCACCGACAACCGCCCGGTCGGCCTGCGCGGCACCCTGTCCGAGACGTATCTCCGCCGCATCGTGGTACTGCGCCTGGAACGTGACCACGTGACCGCGCCGACCGGCACCCTCGTGAGCGTCCAGGTCCGCTCCCGGACCTCCACCGTGCCCCCGCCGAAGTGGAGCGAGGAGAAGGTCACCGTGCAGCCCGTCTACCGCGAACTGCCCTGGTGGCCCGTGACGGCGGACGACACCGAGGGGAGCGCCCGGTGAACCGGTTCGCCCTCGCGGTCTCCCACGGCATCGCCCGCGTCACCGAGGCCGCCCTCGGCCCCTACCAGACCGCGATGATCCGCATCGGCTTCAGCGCCACCTGGCTGCTGTTCCTGCTGCGCGAGTTCCCGCACCGCCAGGAGCTGTACGGCCCGGACGGCCCGTGGAGCTGGAACCTCGCCGAGCAGCTGATCTCGCTCAACGGCGCGTTCACGGCCCTGATGTGGTCGGACGGCCAATTCTGGTTCGAGACGGTCTACGTGCTCGCGGTCGTGTCGAGCCTTCTGCTGCTGCTCGGGTGGCGCACCCGCACGATGTCCGTGCTCTTCATGGTGGGCGTGCTCTCGCTCCAGAACCGCAGCGTCTTCATGGGTGACGGCGGCGACAACGTCCTGCACCTGATGTGCGTCTACCTCGTCTTCACCCGCTGCGGCCAGGTCTGGTCGCTGGACGAGCGGCGGGCCCGGCGCACGCGGCAGGCACACGCGCGTGGCGAGCACGTCGTGGACCGCGTCGGCCCGGCCCTGTGGGCCGTCCTCGGGCTCGTGCTGGTGTCGGCGGCCTTCCTGGACAAGCTGAACGGCGACTGGCTCGTCCCGGCGATCCTGTGGGCCCTGTGGCTGGCGCAGGCAGTGTGGTGGGCGGTCGGGAGGTTCTCCCGGTCCGGACAGTCGCGGATCACGCTCGACGTCGTCGCCAACGTCGTCCACAACGGTGCCCTCCTCGTGATCATGGCCGAGGCCTGTCTCATCTACGCGACGGCGGGCTGGTACAAGATCCAGGGCTCTCGCTGGCAGGACGGCACCGCCGTCTACTACCCCCTCCACCTGGAGTCCTTCTCCCCGTGGCCCGCCCTCGCCGACCTGCTCTCGGCGAACGGCGTCATGGTGATGCTGGTGACGTACGGCACGGTCGCCGTACAGGTCGCCTTCCCGTTCACGCTGTTCAACCGGCGGGTCAAGAACGTCCTGCTGGCCGCGATGATCACGGAGCACGCGGTGATCGCGGTCGTCCTCGGCCTGCCGTTCTTCTCGCTGGCGATGATCGCCGCCGACTCGGTCTTCCTGCCGACGACGTTCCTCCGCCGGCTCGGCGACGGGGCCGCACGCGTGCGTGCACGGCTGCGGGCTCGCCTGGCGGGCGGGGCCGGCACGGGGCGACAGGCTCCCGTCCGGCCGCTCCCGCCGACGCAGCCGGGAGCCACGGCGTCCTTGCTGACGGAGCCGGCAGTCGCGGCGACCTTGCCGTCGGAGCCGGGAGCCCCGAAGACCCCACCCGCCCCGATGGAGCCGAGTGTCCTGCCGACGGAGCCGGGCGCCGCGCAGCCCCCGCCGCCCTCCCACCGTCCGGCCGATCACTCCGGCGCCCCGGAGAACCCCGCCCACGGCCCCGAGAACCCCACCCACCGCCCCGGCGACCATCCCGGCGACCCCGAGAACCCCGATCCCCGCCACGTAGGCTTCCCCGCATGACGACCGGCCCCGACCCCGTGACCCTGTGGCACCGGCTCGCCGGCACCTCCGTGCTGCTCGACGGCTTCCACGCCCTCAAGCACGCCGTGCGCTTCGGTGCCGAGATCCCGGTGGCGGTCGCCGTCGACCGGGGCGCCGCGCTCGCCCTGGCCGAAGAGCTGGCGCCGGACGTACGGGACACCCTGGACGCGCTGCTCACGCAGGTCCCGGAGTCGGCGTACACCTCACTCGTGCCGCGCCCGCATCCCACGGCGGTCGCGGCCCTGGCCGTACGGCCGTCCCGGGCCGACCGTCTCGAGACGCTCGCGCACACCCCGCGCACCGCCCCGGTCGTGGTCCTCGACAATCCCCGCAACCTCGGCAACGCCGGGGCCGTGATCCGCCTGGCCGCGGGTTTCGGGGCGACCGGGGTGGTCACCACGGGCACGCTCGACCCCTGGCACCCGACCGTCGTACGCGGTGGGGCCGGACTGCACTTCGCGACCGCAGTGGAGCGCCTGACGGTCGCCGAGCTGCCGCCAGGACCGGTGTTCGCCCTGGATCCGGAGGGCGACGACATCCGGGGGGTGAAGCTCCCGGACGACGCCGTCCTCGCGTTCGGCTCGGAGCGCAGCGGGCTCTCGCCCGAACTGCGCGCGCGTGCCGATCATCTGGTGGCGCTGCCGATGCGCCCCCAGGTCTCCAGCTACAACCTGGCGACGAGTGTGGCGATGACGCTCTACCACTGGAGTCTCGGCGGCTCCTAGGCCTCCCGGCGCACCTCGACCACCCGGAACCGGTTGGCGACGAACGCCCCGTCGCACAGCGCGGAGTTGGCGGCCGGGTTGCCGCCCGAGCCGTGGAAGTCGGAGAACGCGGCCGTCTGGTTGACGTAGACCCCGCCGACCAGGTTCAGCGACAGCTGTGCCGCCTCCTCCAGGCAGACCTCCTGGACGGCCTGCTCGACCTGCTCGTCGGTGGTGTACGCGCCGACCGTCATCGCGCCCTTCTCACGGATCGTGCGCCGCAGCAGCTCCACCGCGTCGGCGGCCGAGTCCACCGCGACGGCGAAGGAGACGGGCCCGAAGCACTCGCTCATGTAGGCGGCCTCGTCGTCCGGCTTGGCCCCGTCGAGCTTGACGATCACGGGTGTGCGCACGACCGCGCCCGGGAACTCCGGGTGGGCGACCTCCCGGGAGGCCAGGGCGACTTCGCCCAGGCCCGCCGCGGCCTCCAGACGCGCCTTCACGTCCGGGTTGACGATGGCTCCCAGCAGCGCGTTCGCGCGGGCGTCGTCGCCGAGGAGGCCGTCGACCGAGCGGGCGAGGTCCGAGACCACCTCGTCGAACGTCTTGGGGCCCTCGTCGGTGCGGATGCCGTCGCGGGGGATCAGCAGGTTCTGCGGGGTGGTGCACATCTGGCCGCTGTACAGGGACAGCGAGAACGCCAGGTTGGAGAGCATCCCCTTGTAGTTCGCGGCCGACTCCACGAGCACCGTGTTGACGCCGGCCTTCTCCGTGTAGACCTGCGCCTGGCGGGCGTTGGCCTCCAGCCAGTCGCCGAACTCCGTCGAGCCGGTGTAGTCGATGATCCGGATCTCCGGGCGGGTGGCCAGGGTCTTCGCGATGCCCTCACCGGGGCGCTCGGCGGCGAGGGCCACCAGGTTCGGGTCGAAGCCGGCCTCGCTCAGGACGTCCCGCGCCACCTGGACGGTGAGCGCCAGCGGCAGCACCGCGCGCGGGTGCGGCTTGACCAGGACCGCGTTGCCGGTGGCCAGGGAGGCGAACAGGCCCGGATAGCCGTTCCACGTCGGGAAGGTGTTGCAGCCGATGACCAGTCCGATCCCGCGCGGGACGGGCGTGAACTGCTTGGTGAGCGCGAGCGGGTCGCGCTTGCCCTGCGGCTTGGTCCACTCCGCGGTGTCGGGGGTGCGGACCTGCTCCACGTATGCGTAGGCCACCGCCTCCAGGCCGCGGTCCTGGGCGTGCGGGCCACCCGCCTGGAACGCCATCATGAACGCCTGGCCGCTGGTGTGCATGACCGCGTGCGCGAACTCGTGGGTGCGGTCGCTGATCCGCTTGAGGATCTCCAGGCACACCACCGCGCGCATCTCCGCGCCCGCGTCCCGCCACGCCTTCTGGCCCGCCTTCATCGCGGGCAGCAGGACGTCCACGTCCGCGTGCGGGTACTCGATGCCCAGCTCGATGCCGTAGGGCGAGACCTCGCCGCCCACGAAGCCGTCCGTGCCGGGCTGGCCGAGGTCCAGACGGGTGCCCAGCAGGGCGTCGAAGGCGGCCTTGCCCGCCGCCATGTCCAGGCTGCCGTCCTCGCCGTAGGCCTTGGGGTGCTCCGGGTGCGGGGACCAGTACGCGCGGGTGCGGATCGCTTCGAGCGCCTGGTCGAGCGTGGGCCGGTGCTGGGCGATCAGATCGTGGGCGGTCAGTTCGGCGGCCATGCGGGACCAACTCCTCGTCTTTCGAACTCTTCGTCGAGCTCATGACCTGGGCAGAAACATGGGCAGGATTGTCAGAAGATGTGGCGCGAAGCGTCTCGTTCAGGGTGGTGGTGGGCGACGGGCGGGCAGTCAGAGTTAGAGTAACCGAACGATCGGTCGGGACAAGGGGGTCCGCCGCATCTGTGGAAAACCCCGTGCGGGAGGATCGCGCACATGACAGGACTCGACCTCAGCAGCCCCGTGGCCGTCGTCGGCACCGGCACCATGGGCCAGGGCATCGCCCAGGTCGCACTGGTCGCCGGGCACCCGGTGCGGCTCTACGACGCCGTCCCCGGCCGGGCCCGGGAGGCGGCCGACGTGATCGGCGCCCGGCTGGACCGGCTCGTCGAGAAGGACCGGCTCACCGCCGCCGACCGGGACGCCGCGCGCGCCCGCCTCACGGCCGCCGAGCACCTCACCGACCTCGCGGACTGCACCCTGGTCGTCGAGGCGGTCCTGGAGCGGCTCGACGTCAAGCAGCAGCTCTTCGCGCAGCTGGAGGACGTGGTGGGCGAGGACTGCCTGCTCGCCACCAACACCTCCTCCCTGTCGGTGACGGCCGTCGCCGGCGCCCTGCGCCACCCGGGCCGCTTCGTGGGCCTGCACTTCTTCAACCCCGCCCCGCTGATGCCCCTGGTCGAGGTCGTCTCCGGTTTCGCCACCGACGTCTCCTCGGCCACGCGCGCGTACGAGACGGCACGCGCATGGGGCAAGACGCCGGTCGCCTGCGCCGACACCCCCGGCTTCATCGTCAACCGCATCGCGCGGCCCTTCTACGCCGAGGCGTTCGCCGTCTACGAGGCGCAGGGCGCCGAGCCCGCCACCATCGACGCGGTCCTGCGCGAGTGCGGCGGCTTCAAGATGGGCGCGTTCGAGCTGACCGACCTGATCGGACAGGACGTCAACGAGTCCGTGACGCACTCCGTGTGGCGCGCCTTCTTCCAGGACCCGCGCTTCACGCCCTCCCTGGCCCAGCAGCGCCTGGTCGAGTCGGGCCGGCTCGGCCGCAAGAGCGGACGGGGCTGGTACGACTACGCGGACGGCGCCGAGCGCGACGAGCCGCACACCGCGGAGCCGGCCCAGGCGCCCGCGTACGTCGTCGCCGAGGGCGATCTGGGCCCCGCCTCGGAGCTGCTCGCGCTGATCCGCGAGGCGGGCATCCAGGTCCGCGAGGACGAGGAGGACCACGGCACCCGTCTGGTGCTGCCGAGCGGTGGGCAGCTCGCGCTGGCCGACGGGCAGACCTCGGTGGAGTTCCGGGACGTCGTCTACTTCGACCTCGCGCTCGACTACCGCAGGGCCACCCGGATCGCGCTGTCCGCCTCCCAGGACACCTCGCAGCAGACGCTCACCGAGGCCGTCGGGCTCTTCCAGGCGCTCGGCAAGGACGTCAGCGTCATCGGGGACGTGCCCGGCATGATCGTCGCCCGTACGGTGGCCCGGATCGTCGACCTGGCGCACGACGCCGTCGCCAAGGGCGTGGCCACCCAGGAGGACATCGACACCGCCATGCGGCTCGGGGTGAACTACCCGCTCGGGCCCTTCGAGTGGAGCCGCAGGCTCGGCCGCAACTGGGCCTACGCCCTCCTCGACGACCTGCACCTGCGCGACCCGTCCGGCCGGTACGCGCCCTCGCTCGCGCTGTACCGGCACGCGTACGCCTCCGACAAGCGGGAGGGCAGCACCTCATGACGACCGCCAAGCGCGACACGTACACCCCCGAGACACTGCTGTCCGTCGCCGTCCAGGTCTTCAACGAGCGCGGCTACGACGGCACCTCCATGGAGCACCTCTCCAAGGCGGCGGGCATCTCCAAGTCGTCGATCTACCACCACGTGGCCGGCAAGGAGGAGCTCCTGCGCCGGGCCGTCAGCCGGGCCCTGGACGGCCTCTTCGGCATCCTCGACGAGGAGCACGCGCGCGTGGGCCGCGCCAGCGAGCGCCTGGAGTACGTCGTGCGGCGCATGGTCGAGGTGCTGATCGCCGAGCTGCCGTACGTGACCCTGCTGCTGCGGGTGCGCGGCAACACGGACACCGAGCGGTGGGCCCTGGAGCGGCGCCGCGACTTCGACCACCGGGTCGCCGAGCTCCTCAAGGCGGCCGCGGCCGACGGCGACGTGCGCGGTGACGTGGAGGTGCGCCTCGCGACCCGCCTGGTCTTCGGAATGATCAACTCCATCGTGGAGTGGTACCGCCCGGACGGCCGGGGGATGAACGAACGCGAAGTGGCGGACGCGGTCGCCCAGTTGATCTTCGGGGGTCTGCGCCGGGCGTCCTGAGCTCAGCCCTGCGGCTCCAGGTCCTCCTCCTCGAAGACCAGGAGGGTGCGCGTGCTGAGGACCTCCGGGATCGCCTGGAGGCGGGTGAGGACCAGCTCGCGCAGGGACCTGTTGTCCGGGGTGTGGACCAGGAGCAGTACGTCGAAGTCCCCGCCCACCAGCGCGATGTGCGACGCCCCGGGAAGCTGCCGGAGCTGCTCGCGGACCGTGCGCCAGGAGTTCTGGACGATCTTCAGGGTGATGTAGGCCGAGGTGCCCTGCCCTGCGCGCTCGTGGTTGACGCGGGCGCCGAAGCCACGGATGACCCCGTCCTCGACGAGCCGGTTGATCCGCGCGTACGCGTTGGCCCGGGAGACGTGGACCCGTTCGGCGACCGACCGTATCGAGGCGCGGCCGTCCGCCTGGAGCATCTGGAGGATGTCCTGATCGATGGCGTCGAGCGGACGCGGGGGTGGAAGGGGGGTACCGCCCTCCGCGCCTTCGGCCATTTGTTCAGGTGCCATGTCCCCCCGCCTCCCTACCATGGACGTACTGCGTCCATCTCAGGGTGTGGAGAACCGTTTGTCCACAGCCTGAGGGGGCCTGTAGCCAAAATGTGCCGACGACCGAACAATCGGTAGGTGAGGCGCCTCACACCCGTGGTGCGCCACCAGCCGCTCCCACGAGGAGGTGCCGTCATGACGGTCATGGAGCAGCGGGGCGCGTATCGGCCATCGCCGCCGCCCGCCTGGCAGCCCCGCACGGACCCCGCGCCCCTGCTGCCCGACGCGGAACCCCATCGCGTCCTCGGCACCGACGCGGCCGCGAAGGCCGACCCGGCCCTGCTGCGCCGGCTGTACGCCGAGCTGGTGCGCGGCCGCCGCTACAACACGCAGGCCACCGCTCTCACCAAGCAGGGCCGTCTCGCCGTCTACCCCTCCAGCACCGGCCAGGAGGCCTGCGAGGTCGCCGCCGCGCTGGCCCTCCAGGACCGCGACTGGCTCTTCCCCAGCTACCGCGACACCCTCGCCGCCGTCGCCCGCGGCGTCGACCCCGTCCAGGCGCTGACCCTCCTGCGCGGGGACTGGCACACCGGCTACGACCCGCGCGAGCACCGCGTGGCCCCGCTGTGCACCCCCCTCGCCACCCAGCTCCCGCACGCCGTCGGCCTCGCGCACGCCGCCCGTCTCCAGGGCGACGACGTGGTCGCGCTCGCCATGGTCGGCGACGGCGGCACCAGCGAGGGCGACTTCCACGAGGCGCTGAACTTCGCCGCCGTCTGGCAGGCCCCGGTCGTCTTCCTGGTCCAGAACAACGGCTTCGCGATCTCCGTCCCGCTCGCCAAGCAGACCGCGGCACCGTCGCTGGCCCACAAGGCCGTCGGCTACGGCATGCCCGGCCGCCTGGTCGACGGCAACGACGCGGCCGCCGTGCACGAGGTCCTCACCGCCGCAGTGCAGCACGCGCGCGCGGGCGGCGGACCCACCCTGGTGGAGGCGATCACCTACCGCGTGGACGCCCACACCAACGCCGACGACGCGACCCGCTACCGCGGCGACGCCGAGGTCGAGACCTGGCGCGGACACGACCCGATCGCCCTCCTGGAGCACGAACTGACCGAGCGCGGTCTGATCGACGAGGCCGGCATCGAGGACGTGCGCCAGGACGCCGAGGACTTCGCCGCCGGGCTGCGCGAGCGCATGAACCAGGACCCGGTCCTCGACCCGATGGACCTGTTCGCCCACGTCTACGCCGAGCCCACCCCGCAACTGCGCGAGCAGCAGGCCCAGTTGCGCGCCGAGCTCGAAGCCGAGCACGACACCCACGGGGGGACGCACCGATGACCACCGTCGCCCTCAAGCCGGCCACCATGGCGCAGGCCCTCACGCGCGCGTTGCGCGACGCGATGGCGGCCGACCCCACCGTGCACGTCATGGGTGAGGACGTCGGCACCCTCGGCGGCGTCTTCCGGGTCACCGACGGACTGGCCGAGGAGTTCGGCGAGGACCGCTGCACGGACACCCCGCTCGCCGAGGCGGGCATCCTCGGCACGGCCGTCGGCATGGCGATGTACGGGCTGCGGCCGGTCGTGGAGATGCAGTTCGACGCCTTCGCCTACCCGGCGTTCGAACAGCTCGTGAGCCATGTGGCGAGGATGCGCAACCGCACCCGCGGGGCGATGCCGCTCCCGATCACCATCCGGGTCCCCTACGGCGGCGGCATCGGCGGCGTCGAGCACCACAGCGACTCCTCCGAGGCCTACTACATGGCGACCCCGGGACTCCACGTCGTCACGCCCGCGACCGTCGCCGACGCCTACGGACTGCTGCGTGCCGCCATCGCCTCCGACGACCCGGTCGTCGTCCTGGAGCCCAAGCGGCTGTACTGGTCGAAGGACTCCTGGAACCCGGACGACCCGCAGACCGTTGAACCGATAGGCCGCGCGGTGGTGCGGCGCCCCGGCCGGAGCGCCACACTCATCACGTACGGGCCGTCCGTACCCGTGTGCCTCGAAGCCGCCGAGGCCGCGCGGGAGGAGGGGTGGGACCTCGAAGTCGTCGACCTGCGCTCACTGGTGCCCTTCGACGACGACACGGTCGCTGCCTCGGTACGGCGGACCGGGCGAGCGGTCGTCGTGCACGAGTCGGGCGGGTTCGGCGGACCGGGCGGGGAGATCGCGGCCAGGGTCACGGAGCGCTGCTTCCACCATCTGGAGGCGCCGGTGCTGCGCGTGGCCGGGTTCGACATCCCCTACCCGCCGCCGATGCTGGAGCGTCACCACCTGCCCGGCGTGGACCGGATCCTGGACGCCGTCGGGCGTCTGCAATGGGAGGCGGAGAGCTGATGGCGCAGGTCCTGGAGTTCAGGCTGCCGGATCTCGGCGAGGGCCTGACGGAGGCGGAGATCGTCCGCTGGCTGGTGGAGGTCGGCGATGTCGTCGCGGTCGACCAGCCGGTCGTCGAGGTCGAGACGGCCAAGGCGATGGTCGACGTCCCCTGCCCCTACGCCGGTGTCGTCACGGCCCGCTTCGGCGAGGAGGGCAGTGAACTCCCGGTCGGGTCACCCCTCATCACGGTCGCGGTGGGGGCCCCGGCGTCCGCGTCCGACGCCGACGCGCAGACGGGAGGCTCGGGGAACGTCCTGGTCGGGTACGGCACCTCCGAGGCACCCGCGCGCAGGCGCAGGGTGCGCCGGGAACAGCAGGTCACCGTGCCGGTGAACGGCCGGCCGGCGCCGCCCGAGGTGGTCGAGGGGCCCGTCCCCGTGATCTCCCCGCTGGTCCGCCGCCTCGCCCGCGAGCACGGCCTCGACCTCAGGGAGCTCACCGGTTCCGGCCCCGACGGACTGATCCTGCGGGCCGACGTCGAGTACGCGCTGCGTGCCGCCGCCTCCCAGGCGCGCCCGGCCCCCGCAGCCGCGGCACAGGAACCGGCACCGGCAGTCGCTCCGCAGACCCCTGCGGCGGCCCCGGCCCCCGCGTCCGCGGGGACCCGCGTCCCCCTCAAGGGCGTCCGGGGCGCGGTCGCCGACAAGCTGTCCCGCAGCCGGAGCGAGATCCCCGACGCCACCTGCTGGGTGGACGCCGACGCGACGGAACTCATGCGCGCGCGTGCCGCCATGAACGCGGCCGGCGGACCGAAGATCTCCCTGCTCGCGCTGCTCGCCCGGATCTGCACCGCCGCTCTCGCCCGCTTCCCCGAGCTCAACTCGACGGTGGACACGGCGGCCCGGGAGATCGTGCGACTGGACGCCGTGCACCTGGGCTTCGCGGCGCAGACCGAGCGGGGACTGGTCGTACCGGTCGTGAAGGACGCGCACACGCGGGACGCCGAGTCGCTGTCCGCGGAGTTCGCGCGGCTGACCGAGGCGGCCCGCACCGGCACCCTCACCCCCGCGGACCTCACCGGCGGCACCTTCACGCTGAACAACTACGGCGTGTTCGGTGTCGACGGCTCCACGCCGATCATCAACCACCCCGAGGCGGCCATGCTCGGCGTCGGCCGCATCGTCCCCAAGCCGTGGGTGCACGAGGGTGAGCTGGCGGTGCGTCAGGTCGTCCAGCTCTCACTCACCTTCGACCACCGGGTGTGCGACGGCGGCACCGCGGGCGGCTTCCTGCGGTACGTGGCGGACTGCGTGGAACAGCCGGCGGTGCTCCTGCGCACCCTGTGAGCGGAACACCCGCCCACCGAGATCCCGGCGCCGCCGCACGTTCCCTGTGATCGCGACGGCACGCATACTCAGGGGGTGACCTCGTACGAGCCCTCGCGCGACCCAGCCGCCGGTCCTGTGTACGACGTGGTCGTGCTCGCCGGGGGCGCCGCCCGGCGGCTCGGCGGCGCCGACAAGCCCGGCGTGCGGGTGGGCGGCCGAGCCCTGCTCGACCGTGTCCTCGCGGCCTGCGCCGACGCGGGCACCACCGTCGTCGTCGCCGACCCCCGCCCGACCGCCCGGCCGGTGACCTGGGCCCGCGAGGACCCGCCCGGCGGCGGTCCGCTGGCCGCCCTGGACGCCGGCCTGCGGCACGTCACGGCGCGGTACGTCCTGGTGCTCTCCGCCGACCTGCCCTTCCTCCAGGAGGGCACCGCCCGCCTGCTGTTGACGGTGCTGCGCACGGGCGGCGCCGACGGAGTGCTGCTCACCGACGGCGACAACCGCGACCAGCCGCTGGTGGCCGCGTACCGCACGCCCTCGCTGCGCCACGAGCTCGCCGCGCTCACGAAGGAGCACGGCGCTCTCACCGGCCTTCCCCTGCGCCGGCTGACCGCCGCGCTCGACCTCACCCGAGTCCCCGACCCGGTCGCGGCCTTCGACTGCGACACCTGGGACGACATCGCCACCGCCAGGGCACGCATCAGGGAGCATGGGCACGTGTTGGATGAATGGATTTCCGCAGTCAAGGACGAGCTGGGGATCGACCTCGACGTCGACACCGGCGTGCTGCTCGACCTGGCCCGTGACGCCGCGCACGGCGTGGCCAGGCCCGCGGCACCGCTGACCACCTTCCTCGTCGGCTATGCCGCCGCGAAGGCGGGTGGCGGTCCCGAGGCGGTCGCCGAGGCCTCCCGCAAGGCCGCGGCCCTCGCCCTGCGCTGGGCCGAGGAGGCCGAAGGGCAGACCGCCGCGCCCGACGGGGCCTCGGACACCCGCCCGGACGCCGGATGACCGCCCGGTCCGTGCGCACCGGCGACCACACCGGCCCCGCCGGGGACGCCGACGACCTCGACGTCGAGGAGGCGCTGGCCCTGGTGAGAGAAGACAACGGCACCGGTCACCCCGGTGGCCGTCGCCCTTCCGCGCCCCCGCCCCAGGGCTCCGGCCCGGGAGCCGGGCCGGACGCCCACCACCGGGCGACCCCCTGGCCCGAGGCCCGGGCCGCCGCTGCCCGGGCCGCCCGCGCGGTCACCCGCGGCGCCGGCCGCGCCCCCGTCTCCGTACGGCTCGACGAGGCTCTCGGCCTCACCCTGGCCGCGCCCCTCGACGCCCTCACCGACCTCCCCTCCTTCGACACCTCGGCCATGGACGGCTGGGCGGTCGCGGGGCCCGGCCCCTGGGCCGTGCGGGACGAGGGCCTGCTCGCCGGGCATGCCGAGCCCGCGCCGCTCACCGACGGCGAGGCGGCCCGGATCGCCACCGGCGCGCGTGTCCCCCCGGACACCACAGCCGTCCTGCGCAGCGAACACGGGCAGACCGACGAGAAGGGCCGGCTGCACGCCACCCGGGAGGTCGTGCACGGCCAGGACATCCGCCCGCGCGCTCAGGAGTGCCGCAGCGGCGACCAGCTCCTGCCGCCCGGCACCCTCGCCACCCCGGCCGTCCTCGGCCTGGCCGCGGCCGCCGGGTACGACACCCTCGCCGTCGTCCCCCGCCCCCGCGTCGAAGTCCTGGTCCTCGGCGACGAGTTGCTCACCGAGGGGACCCCGCGTGACGGACTGATCCGGGACGCCCTCGGCCCCATGCTCCCGCCCTGGCTGCGCGCGCTCGGCGCCGAGGTCACGGCCGTCCGCCGGCTCGGCGACTCCGCCCCGGCCCTGCACAAGGCGGTCACCGGATCCAAGGCCGACGTGATCGTCACGACCGGCGGCACCGCGGCCGGACCTGTCGACCACGTCCACCCCATCCTGGACCGCATCGGCGCCGAACTTCTGGTCGACGGGGTCAAGGTGCGCCCCGGTCACCCCATGCTGCTGGCCCGCACCAAGGAGAACCAGCACCTCGTCGGTCTGCCGGGCAACCCCCTCGCCGCCGTCTCCGGCCTGCTCACGCTCGCCGAACCGCTGTTGCGCACCCTGGCCGCCCGCCCCGCCCCGGAGCCGTACACCATGCCCCTCAGGGACGAGACCCACGGGCACCCGCACGACACCCGGCTCGTCCCGGTCGTCCTGCGCGGCGACAGCGCGATCCCGCTGCACTACAACGGCCCGGCCATGCTGCGGGGCATCGCGGCCGCCGATGCCCTTGCCGTCGTACCGCCCGGGGGCACCCGGCCGGGGCAGGAGGCCGAACTGCTCGACCTGCCCTGGGCGTCCGCCGGAATCGGGGTGTGTTTCACGTGAAACTTCCGGGCCATGACGCGATCGCCCGCCAGGCGGACGAGCATCTCGTGACCCACAAGGTGAAGTTGCCGCGCAAGGTGGTGGAGCATCCGTTCCGCCAGGTCGCCAAGCGGGTGCTGATGGCCCTGCTGGTCCTCGCGGCGACCGCCCTGATCGTCTACGCGGATCGCGCCGGCTACAACGACAACTCCGACAAGTCCGTCGACTTCCTCGACGCCTGGTACTACGCGACCGTCACCCTCTCCACCACCGGGTACGGCGACATCACCCCGGTCAGCGATGGTGCCCGGCTCACCAACATCTTCGTCATCACGCCCCTGCGCGTGCTGTTCCTGATCATCCTGGTCGGCACGACGCTCGAAGTTCTCACCGAACGCACCCGGGAGGAGTGGCGACTCAACCGCTGGAGGTCCACCTTGCGCGACCACACCGTCGTCATCGGCTTCGGCACCAAGGGCCGGTCCGCGATCCAGACCGTCTGTGCCACGGGACTGAAGAAGGAACAGGTCGTCGTGGTCGATCCCAGCGCCAAGGCGATCGAGGCCGCGACCGCCGACGGCTATGCCGGGATCGCCGGGGACGCCACCCGCAGCGAGGTGCTCAAGCGCGCCGAGGTGCACAAGGCCCGGAAGATCATCATCGCCACCCAGCGCGACGACACGGCGGTCCTGGTGACGTTGACCGCCCGGCAGCTCAACAGGGGCGCCAAGATCGTCGCCGCCGTGCGCGAGGAGGAGAACGCGCCGCTGCTCAAGCAGTCCGGCGCGGATGCCGTCATCACCAGCGCCAGCGCGGCCGGCCGGCTCCTCGGTCTGTCGGTGCTCAGCCCCGCCGCCGGCATGGTGATGGAGGACCTCATCCAGCAGGGCAGCGGCCTCGACATCGTCGAGCGGCCCGTCATAAAGGCCGAGGTGGGCAGGAAGCCGAGGGAGATGGACGACCTGGTGGTGAGCGTTCTGCGCGGGCACCGGGTGCTCGGCTACGACGATCCGGCCGTGGGCACGCTGGAATTGACGGACCGGCTGATCACCATCGTGCGGGCGACGCCGGGCACCCAGGTGGCACCCGACGCCCGACCGCTCCCCCCGATGCCCTCGCAGTGATCACTTGCGGTTGTACAGCCGCATGGTGACCGGTCCGAACACCGCCAGGAACAGGCCCGCCCACCCCAGCGACCAGGCGATCTCGTCGGCGGGCCAGTCGCCCGCCATCAGCTCCCGCACGGCCGAGGACAGATGGGTGATCGGGCTGTTGTTGACGAAGGCCTGAAGCCAGCCCGGCATGGTTTTCGGGTCGACGAAGACGTTGGACAGGAAGGTCAGCGGGAAGATCACCATCATGCTGACGCCCATCACCGACTTCTCGGTCCGCAGCAGCAGCCCGAACATCGTCCAGATCCACGAGAACGCGAACGAGAAGACGACGAGCAGCGCGATCCCGGCGACCACCCCGCCGACCCCGCCGTCCGGGCGGTAGCCGAGGATCACGCCGACGGTGAGCATCACGACGGAGGCGATCGTGTAGCGCAGGGCGTCGCCGAGCAGATAGCCGACCATCGTCGACGGCCGCCAGATGGGCAGCGAGCGGAAGCGGTCGAAGACGCCCTTCTCGATGTCGGTGTTGACCGAGACCCCGGTGTACATCGTGATCATCACGACCGACATCACCAGGATGCCCGGCAGCAGGAACTGGATGTACTCCTTCGGGGACCCGGCCAGGGCACCCCCGAAGAGGTACGTGTACATCAGCACCATCATGATCGGGAACGCGGTGACGTCGAAGAGCTGCTCCGGCACGTGCTTGATCTTGAGGACCGCGCGCCAGCCGAAGGTCAGCGAGGCCGACAGCGCGCTCGGGCGCGGCGGCCGCTCCCCGGTGACCAGAAGTGCGGCCAGCGACTCTGCGCTGACGGGGGCGAGGTCCTGGGTCTCGGTCTGTGTCGCGGTGCTCATGCCGCCACCTCGTCCTTGTCGTCGCGGGAGTCACGGGAGTCACGGGCACCGTCGGAACCGCCGGGGTCGCGGCCCTCGTGCGTGTCGTGCCCGGTGAGGGCGAGGAACACCTCGTCCAGACTGGGCTGGCCGAGCGAGAAGTTGTCGACGGTGATGCCGGTGCGGGCCAGTTCGGCCAGGGCGCGGGAGGCCTGTTCGGCGGCCGTGTCGCCGGCCGCGGTGGCGAGCCGGGCCGTCAGCGCGACCGAGTCCGGTTCGAGCTGCACCCGGGCGTCCAGGGCCCGCCGCAGGATCTCCGCCGCCTCGGCCCGCTGCCCGCCGTCCCGCAGGCGCAGATGGACGGTCCCGGCGCCCACGGAGGCCTTGAGCTCGCCCTTGGTGCCCTCGGCGATCACCCGGCCCCGGTCGATGACGGCGATCCGGGAGGCGAGCTGGTCGGCCTCGTCCAGGTACTGCGTGGTCAGCAGCACGGTGGTGCCCTGGGCGACGACCGCGCGCACGATGTCCCAGACCTGGTTGCGGCTGCGCGGGTCGAGACCGGTGGTGGGCTCGTCGAGGAAGAGCAGATCGGGGGTGTTGAGGATGGACGCGGCGATGTCGATACGGCGCCGCATGCCGCCGGAGTAGTGCTTGACCTGCTTTCCGGCCGCGTCCGAGAGACCGAACGCCTCCAGGAGCTGCCCGGCACGCTCGCGTGCCGCCTTCTTGTGGTGGCCGAGGAGACGGCCGAGCAGGACCAGGTTCTCGGCGCCGGTCAGGTCCTCGTCGACGGAGGCGTACTGGCCGGTGAGGCTGACCCGGCCACGGACCTCGTCGGCCTCGCGGACGATGTCGTGTCCGAAGACGTGGGCCTCGCCGCCGTCGGGCCGCAACAGGGTGGCCAGCATCTTCACGGTGGTGGTCTTGCCGGCGCCGTTCGGGCCGAGGACGCCGTAGACCGTGCCGGCCGGCACCGCGAGGTCGACTCCGTCGACGGCCCTGGTCTCGCCGAACGTCTTCACGAGGCCCGCGGTCTCGATCGCCAGGGCTGACGTGTGCTGGCTCATGGGCGGGGTTCCTTCCGCGTGCTTGGGCTACGCATGGGGAGACCTTTACCGTCGCGCAAACTCATCGGTGGCGCACAGCGAATTTCGGAAGTCCGGTCCGAGGACGGAGAACCCAGGGGACCGGGGAACGGGGACCGGGGAACGGGGACTGGGGAACGGGGACCGGGCACCGAGGAGGGGCGGGGCACCAGGAGTAGCGTCGGGCCCATGTATGCGATCACGATTCCCGAACCCGGTGGACCCGAGGCGTTGGTCTGGAGCGAGGTGCCGGATGCCGTGGCCGGCGAGGGCGAGGTGCTGGTCGAGGTGGTGGCCGGGGCCGTCAACCGCGCCGACATCCTGCAACGGCAGGGCTTCTACAACCCCCCGCCCGGCGCCTCCCCCTACCCCGGTCTGGAGTGCTCCGGACGGATCGCCGCGATCGGCCCCGGTGTCTCCGGCTGGGCCGTGGGCGACGAGGTGTGCGCCCTGCTCGCGGGCGGCGGTTACGCCGAGAAGGTCGCCGTGCCGGCCGGGCAGGTGCTGCCCGTGCCCCAGGGCGTCGACCTGAAGCGGGCGGCCGCGCTGCCCGAGGTGGTCTGCACGGTCTGGTCGAACGTCTTCATGGTCGCCCACCTGCGCCCCGGCGAGACCCTGCTGGTGCACGGCGGCTCCAGCGGCATCGGCACCATGGCGATCCAGCTCGCCAAGGCCGTGGGCGCCAAGGTCGCGGTGACCGCGGGCACGCCGGAGAAGCTGGAGCGCTGCGCCGAGCTCGGCGCGGACGTCCTGATCAACTACCGGGAACAGGACTTCGTCGAGGAGGTCCGCAAGGCCACCGACGGGGCGGGCGCCGACGTCATCCTCGACAACATGGGTGCGAAGTACCTCGACCGCAACGTCAAGGCCCTCGCCGTCAACGGACGGCTCGCGATCATCGGCCTGCAGGGCGGTGCCAAGGGCGAGCTGAACATCGGCGCGCTGCTGAACAAGCGCGCGGCGATCAGCGCCACCTCGCTGCGGGCGCGGCCGCTGGACGAGAAGGCGGCGATCGTTGCGGCCGTAGGCGAGCACGTGTGGCCCCTGCTCGACGCCGGGCACATCCGTCCCGTGGTCGACCGCGAGCTGCCGATGAGCGACGCGGCCGCCGCCCACCGGGTCGTCGAGGAGAGCGGCCACATCGGCAAGGTCCTCCTGGTCACGCCGTAGACCTGCCGGTAGGGCCTTGTCGGCCTCTCGGCCACGGTGGAAAGGGCCCGGCCTGCGCCCCGGCCGCGGCGAAAGGGGCCGGTCGGCGCCGCGGGCCACGGCGGAAGGTCCGTGCCCGTGCCCCGGCCACGGCGAAAGGGTCCGGCCGGCGGCGAGGCCATGGCGAGAGGGCCTTGCCCGCGCCTCGGCCACGGCGAAAGGGCCTTGCCGGCGTCGCGGGTCACGGCGGAAGGTCCGTGCCCGTGCGCCCGCCGCCGCGAAAGGGTCCGGCCCGCGCCACGGCCACGGCGAAAGCCCTGCCCGCGCCTCGGCCACGGCGAAGGCCCTGCCCGCGCCGCGGCCGGAGCGTGAAAGGGCCCTGCCCCGGCCGCGGTGCGAAGCGGCCCGCGCCGCAGCCATCGCTGAACGGCCCTACCCGCGCCGCAGCCGCAGGGCGAACAGGCCGAGGCCGAGGCCCACGCCGACCAGCACCAGCCCGGTGCCGAGCGGCAGGATGAACACCCTGGGCCCGGCCACCGGCCGTTCCGCGGAGCGGGAGGGCCGGGCCACGGCGGTCCGCTGAGGCGGCTCCGACACGGCGGTGAGGTCACCGTCCCCGGCGTCGGTCCCCCCGATGTCCGTGCTCTCCGCTTCCTCCGTCGCCGGTTCCTCCCGCCGGCCCGGCCGTTCCCGCCCCTCGCCCGCACGGCTCCCGGCCCGCGAGGGGGTGGCGGCCGAGGGGGAGGGCGCGAGGGAGGCCGGGGGCGAGGCCCGCTCCGGCCCGTCGCCGCGCGAGGAGTGCGAGCGGACCGCCGACGCGGAGGCGGGGTCCCGTGGACCGTGAACCGACGGCGGGCTCGACTGGCCGCCCGAGCGGGAGGCCGGGGCGGGGTGCGGCGGAAGCCCGGTGGGGTACGACCCCGGGGTGCTCGGCGGTGCCGGGTGGGCCGGTGCGGAGGCCGGTGACCGGGTGGCGGCGGCCGGGGTGCGCACGACCCCGCGCAGCGGGCCGTCGACCGGGTCCGCCGGCCGCCGGTCGGGCGCGCTCGCGGGGACGCGCGGCGTCAGCTCGGTGCCGTACGCCCGGTCGGCCTGCGGCAGGACGACGGTCGCGCTCGAGCCCACCACGATCGCCAGCACCGTCGCGCGCAGCCAGAGAGTCACGGAACAAGACTGGCATTCAGTCGCATAACCGGCATTACGGATGTCGCCATGGGGGCGATCTGCTCCGGGACCGGTGGATCAGCACACAGCGGGGGCACCTCAGTGGTGAGGTGTACGGGTGCGAGAGAATGGCGGCATGGAGATGCCGAGGAACGAAGGTTCGCCGGAAAGTCCCCAGATCCTGGTCGTGGGCCAGGACGGGATGGCACTGGGCGGCGGGGGTGACGACGAGTCCCGCGAGGTCCCGGTCACGGAGATGGTCGAGCAGCCCGCGAAGGTCATGCGCATCGGCAGCATGATCAAGCAGCTGCTCGAAGAGGTGCGCGCGGCTCCCCTCGACGAGGCCAGCCGGGCCCGCCTCAAGGAGATCCACGCCAGCTCGGTGAAGGAGCTGGAGGACGGGCTCGCCCCGGAGCTCGTGGAGGAGCTGGAGCGGCTCTCCCTGCCCTTCAACGAGGAGGCGACCCCGAGCGACGCGGAACTGCGCATCGCCCAGGCCCAGTTGGTGGGCTGGCTGGAGGGCCTCTTCCACGGGATCCAGACCACCCTGTTCGCCCAGCAGATGGCCGCGCGGGCCCAGCTCGAGCAGATGCGCCGCGCCCTCCCGCCGGGCGTCGGGGGCCAGGAGGACGGCATCGACCCGCGCGCGGGCGGCCGCTCGGGCGGACCGTACCTGTAACCACGACCGACAAGGGCCCGGCAGCGGACGCTGCCGGGCCTTTCTGGTCACCTCTGTCATGTCACCGGTGGGAAACGCTCGTTCGGGTTCTTCTTCGTGAGTTTGGCCACCAGCCGACGCCTCGCCGCCCGGCGGACGCGGTGCCCGTTCCGTGTCCGTACGCGAAAGAAAGGTCGTGCGGGCGTTACAGCGCCCCTACGGCCGGTACACAGGATTTGCACGCCGAGACCTAGTACAGGTTTGATGGCCGGTCCGTCGCAGGCCGGTCCCCGGGCTCATCCCGGACCGGCGGCTTGCGCGAAGGCTGTAGCGTGGCCGACGGAGACCGTAACAACACCGCGCGCACCGCGGGCAGAAACGACGGCGAGGACCGATGGCACAGCAGCAGCGCGCTCAGGGCCCGTCCGACCCCGAGGCGACTGGCGGCGGAATGTCAGATGCGCCGGAGCTGTGGGGTAACGGCGGACTGGTGGGGGACGGCCGGTACCGGCTGACCCGCAGACTCGGCCGGGGCGGAATGGCCGAGGTGTTCGCGGCCGAGGACGTACGGCTCGGCCGGACCGTGGCGGTCAAGCTGCTGCGCGCCGACCTCGCCGAGGACCCGACCTCCAAGGCCCGCTTCACGCGTGAGGCCCAGTCCGTGGCCGGCCTCAACCACCACGCGATCGTCGCCGTGTACGACTCCGGCGAGGACTTCGTGGGCGGCCAGTCGGTGCCGTACATCGTCATGGAGATCGTCGAGGGACGGACGATCCGGGATCTGCTGCTCAACGCCGAGGCGCCCGGACCCGAGCAGGCCCTGATCATCGTCTCCGGGGTACTGGAGGCGCTCGCCTACTCGCACCAGCACGGCATCGTGCACCGCGACATCAAGCCCGCCAACGTGATCATCACGCACAACGGCGCCGTCAAGGTGATGGACTTCGGCATCGCCCGCGCCCTGCACGGCGCGTCCACGACGATGACGCAGACCGGCATGGTCATGGGCACCCCGCAGTACCTCTCCCCGGAGCAGGCCCTCGGCAAGGCCGTCGACCACCGCTCCGACCTGTACGCGACCGGCTGCCTGCTGTACGAACTCCTCGCGCTGCGTCCGCCGTTCACCGGCGAGACCCCCCTGTCCGTGGTCTACCAGCACGTCCAGGACATCCCGACGCCTCCGTCGCAGGTCTCCGACGCCGTCCCGCCGGAGCTCGACGGCCTGGTCATGCGCTCGCTCGCGAAGGACCCCGACGACCGCTTCCAGACGGCCGAGGAGATGCGCGGGCTCGTCCAGTACGGCCTGCAGATGCTGTACGACCAGGGCGGCCACACCGGGACCTGGAACACCGGCCCGGTGACGGCGCACGACGGCCGCGGCACGCCCGCCGCGGGCTTCGCGAGCACCAGCGTGCTGACGCACCCCGGCGCCGCCTCCGGCACCACCCAGATCCCGCAGCCGATCCTGCCCTCCGGTTACGGCGGCGGGGACGACGGCGGTTTCGAGGGGAGCGGCAACCGGGGCAGCGGCCGCGGCAAGCTGTGGATCCTCGCCGTCCTCGCGGTGATCGCCGTCGCGGCGGGTGTCGCCCTGGCGCTCAACAACGGAGACGGCGGCGGCAGCGGTGGCGGCACCGGCAGCTCCGTGTCGCCGACCACCTCGAAGACCACCGACGACCGGACGGCCAGCGAGACGCCGAGCGACGACGCGACCAGCGAGGAGACGGACACCTCCACGGACGACAACGGCAGCTCGGGCGGCTCCGGCTACACGCCGTCCTGGACGCCGTCGTACACCCCCTCCTACACCCCTTCGCCCTCGGCGACGCAGCCGTCCGAAACGGCGACGGAGCCGTCCGACACGGCGGAGCCCACGAACACCGCCGAGCCCACGAACACCGCGGAGCCGACCGGCGGCCTGGTCGGGGGCTCGGACAGCGGCGGCGAGGGCGGCGACTCCTGACCCGGCGGTGACGCCTCACGCGCGCGTGGCCCGTTCCCGGGGCCACGCGCGCGTGCTGTTTCCCGGCCTCCGCGCGCGTGCTTTTTCCCGGCCCCCGCGTCAGCCCACGAACGCGTCGCACACCGCGTCGTACTCCCGCGTCCACCACACCACCAGCGCCGAGGCCGCCGGGAACTGGGGATCGGCGCGGGTGTCGCCGCGCTCGTAGTGCCAGCGCAGCATCCAGAAGTCGTTGAGCCGCTCCCACCACACGCGGTGCACGGCCGCCGCGAGCTCCGAGGGCGTGGCGCCCGCCGTACGCCGGTACGCGCGCGCGTAGGCCCGCACCTTCGGCAGGTCGAGTGTGCCCGCGGGCCGTACGAAGAAGATCGCGGCGGCGCGTACGGCCTCCTCGGCGCGGGGCTTCACACCGAGCCGGTCCCAGTCGACGATCGCGGCGGGGGCGTCACCCCGGTAGAGCAGGTTGAAGGGATGGAAGTCCCCGTGCACCCAGCCCACCGGTCCGCCGTGCGGGGGCCGCCGTCCCACGTGCTGTTCGAGCAGGGCCCGCCGCTCCAGGAGCCGGTGCCGGGCCAGTTCGTCGAAGGAGTCGGCGGGACGGTGCCGGAGCACGCGTGCGAGGAGGTCGTCGATGAGGGCGAACGTGGCGGCGGGGTCGGCACCGGCGTCGGCGGCGTCTCCGTCGGGGCCGCCGGGGGCCCTGGTCCCGGTGGCCGGCCGATCGCCGGACGGCCTTTCCCCACGGGAGCCGGGGGCGCTCCCACCCGTTCGCGCGCCCCCGCCCGCCCGCGCACCCTTCTCCGCCCCCTCCCGCCCTTGCGGGGGCACCATCCCCTCCCACCCCTGCACCGGCATCACCCGCTCCAGGCTCGCGTGCACCACCCCCAGCAGGGCCCCGAGACGGCCGCACTGACCGGGGGTGAGCTGGCCGCCGTGGCGGTGGCGGCCCTCGATCCAGGGGTGCAGGGCGTAGGCGTGGCCGCCCACGACGGCGACCGTGCGGCCGTCACGGGCGGGGAGGGGCGGGGCGACCGGCACCCCGAGGGCGGCGAGGCGCTGGGTGGCGCGGTGCTGGCGGGCGATCGCCTCGGGGGCGGCCGTCTCGGGGTCGAAGTGGTGCTTGAGGAAGTAGTGGCCGCGGGTCGTGCGGAGCCGGTAGCCGCGGTTGAGGAGGCCCTGGTCGATGGGATCGCAGGCGAGGGCGGAGCCGGCGGCGTACTGGCGGAGGAGGGCGCCCAGCGGGGGCGCGTGAGGCATGAGGGGTGGTACGGGAGAGCGCGGCACGCGCCAGATGCTAGGGCACGAATCAGGGCCGTGAGCTGGGCGTTGTCACAGGAAGTCACAGACCGCCACAGTAAGTCGCGGTCGGTCTCCTTCGGTCAGGCCGTACCGGCCCGCCGACGGGGCCGTATCCGCGAAATACGCTGATTTCTCCTTCTTCGCTCACTCGGCAAGTCGCAGCCGATAAGTCTTCCGGTGACCTGGGTAGACGGGATAACGTGCCGTTGCTCCGGCCTCCTGCAAGGCTGTGACCAGCACCCCTTCGGCCCTTTTCCGATTTACTTGGAAATCCAAGCAAAATCGCAGGTCAAAGGGGGTTTCACAGAAATGTGGAGCACTGGGTAACGTGATTCTTGCAGGGCGCTCGCCGGGGCACCTGTCACGCCTGTTCCGGCCGAGTGGCACCCACCCCGTGCACGGGTGTCGGCAACAGGTGAGCCGCACTGGTACACCCGGCAACCCCGGGGGCCGGACCGACGGAGGAGCACACGTGACCGTGGAGAGCACTGCCGCGCGCAAGCCGCGACGCAGCGCCGGGACGAGGAAGTCCCCGAGCACCAAGCCCGAACTGGTTCAGCTTCTGACGCCCGAGGGCAAGCGCGTCAAGAACGCCGAGTACGACAAGTACGTCGCCGACATCACTCCCGAAGAGCTTCGCGGCCTCTACCGCGACATGGTGCTCACCCGCCGCTTCGACGCCGAGGCCACCTCCCTCCAGCGCCAGGGCGAACTGGGCCTGTGGGCCTCGCTGCTCGGCCAGGAGGCCGCCCAGATCGGCTCCGGCCGGGCACTGCGCGACGACGACTACGTCTTCCCGACCTACCGCGAGCACGGCGTGGCCTGGTGCCGCGGGGTCGACCCGACCAACCTGCTGGGCATGTTCCGGGGTGTGAACAACGGCGGCTGGGACCCGAACAGCAACAACTTCCACCTCTACACGATCGTCATCGGCTCCCAGACGCTGCACGCCACCGGCTACGCGATGGGCGTCGCCAAGGACGGCGCCGACTCCGCGGTCATCGCCTACTTCGGCGACGGCGCCTCCAGCCAGGGCGACGTGGCCGAATCGTTCACCTTCTCCGCGGTCTACAACGCCCCGGTGGTGTTCTTCTGCCAGAACAACCAGTGGGCCATCTCCGAGCCCACCGAGCGGCAGACCCGCGTCCCGCTCTACCAGCGCGCGCAGGGCTTCGGCTTCCCGGGCGTGCGGGTCGACGGCAACGACGTGCTCGCGTCGCTCGCGGTCACCAAGTGGGCGCTGGAGCGGGCCCGCGCGGGCGAGGGCCCGACGCTCGTGGAGGCGTACACCTACCGGATGGGCGCCCACACCACCTCCGACGACCCGAGCAAGTACCGCGCCGACGAGGAGCGCGAGGCATGGGAGGCGAAGGACCCGATCCTGCGCCTTCGCCGGTACCTGGAGGCCGCAAACCACGCGGACGAGGGATTCTTCGCGGAACTGGAGAGCGAGTCCGAGGCGTTGGGAAGGCGAGTGCGTGAGGCGGTCCGTGCGATGCCGGACCCGGACCGTTTCGCCATCTTCGAGCACGCGTACGCGGACGGGCATGCGCTGGTCGACGAGGAGCGGGCCGGTTTCGCCGCCTACCAGGCGTCGTTCGCGGATGGGGAAGGGGCCTGATCATGGCGGCGGAGACTGTGACAACGAAGAACATGGCCCTGGCCAAGGCGATCAACGAGTCGCTCAGGCACGCCCTGGACACCGACCCGAAGGTCCTGGTCATGGGCGAGGACGTCGGCAAGCTCGGCGGCGTGTTCCGGGTGACCGACGGACTGCAGAAGGACTTCGGCGAGGACCGGGTCATCGACACCCCGCTCGCCGAGTCCGGCATCGTCGGCACCGCGATCGGCCTGGCGCTGCGCGGCTACCGGCCGGTGGTGGAGATCCAGTTCGACGGGTTCGTGTTCCCGGCCTACGACCAGATCGTCACCCAGCTCGCCAAGATGCACGCCCGCTCGCTGGGCAAGGTCAAGATGCCCGTCGTGGTGCGCATCCCCTACGGGGGCGGCATCGGCGCGGTCGAGCACCACTCGGAGTCCCCGGAGTCGCTGTTCGCGCACGTGGCGGGCCTGAAGGTGGTCAGCCCCTCCAACGCCTCCGACGCGTACTGGATGATGCAGCAGGCCATCCAGAGCGACGACCCGGTGATCTTCTTCGAGCCCAAGCGGCGCTACTGGGACAAGGGCGAGGTCAACACCGAGGCGATCCCCGGGCCGCTGCACAAGGCGCAGGTGGTCCGCGAGGGCACCGATCTGACGCTGGTCGCGTACGGCCCGATGGTCAAGCTCTGCAAGGAGGTCGCGGACGCGGCCGCCGAGGAGGGCAGGAACCTGGAGGTGCTGGACCTGCGGTCCGTCTCGCCGCTGGACTTCGACACGATCCAGGCGTCGGTGGAGAAGACCCGGCGGCTGGTGGTCGTGCACGAGGCCCCGGTGTTCTTCGGCTCCGGCGCGGAGATCGCCGCCCGGATCACCGAGCGGTGCTTCTACCACCTGGAGGCGCCCGTGCTGCGGGTGGGCGGCTACCACGCCCCCTATCCGCCGGCGCGGCTGGAAGAGGAGTACCTGCCGGGCCTGGACCGGGTGCTGGATGCCGTCGACCGCGCTCTGGCGTACTGAGGAGAGGGCCGTGACGACGATGACGGACGCGTCCGTACGCGAGTTCAAGATGCCCGACGTGGGCGAGGGGCTGACCGAGGCCGAGATCCTCAAGTGGTATGTCCAGGTGGGCGACACGGTCACCGACGGACAGGTGGTGTGCGAGGTGGAGACGGCCAAGGCGGCCGTCGAACTGCCCATCCCCTACGACGGGGTGGTGCGCGACCTGCGCTTCCCCGAGGGCACCACGGTCGACGTGGGCACCGCGATCATCACGATCGACGTGAGCGGCGGCAGCGCCCCCGCGGCCGGACAGGCTCCTGCCGACACTCCTGAGGCCGTGACCGCTCCCGAGGTCTCCGGGACCAAGCCCGAGGGCACCGGCCGTCAGCCGGTCCTGGTCGGCTACGGCGTGGCGGCCTCCTCGACCAAGCGGCGCCCCCGCAAGGGCCCCGAACTGCCGGTCCAGCAGGCCTCGGTGGCCATCCAGACGGAGCTGAACGGCCACAGCCCGGCCCCCGCGGCCCCGGCCCCCCAGCCGCCCGCACCGGCCGCCACCGGGCAGTCCCGCCCGCTGGCCAAGCCCCCGGTGCGCAAGCTGGCCAAGGACCTGGGCGTCGACCTCACCGCGGTGATCCCCTCCGGCCCGGACGGCATCATCACCCGCGAGGACGTCCACGCGGCCGCCGCCCCGGCCCAGGCGCCCGCGCCCCTGGAGCAGGCCCCGGCCGCGCAGGCCACCGCGCCGGTCCAGGTCCCGCAGGCCCCGGCCGCCTCCTACGACGCGGCCCGCGAGACCCGTGTCCCCGTCAAGGGCGTGCGCAAGGCCACCGCCCAGGCCATGGTCGGCTCCGCGTTCACCGCCCCGCACGTCACCGAGTTCGTGACGGTGGACGTCACCCGCACCCTCAAGCTCGTCGAGGAACTCAAGCAGGACAAGGAGTTCGCGGGCCTGCGCGTCAACCCGCTCCTGCTGATCGCCAAGGCCCTCCTGGTCGCGATCAAGCGGAACCCCGACATCAACGCCTCCTGGGACGAGGCGAACCAGGAGATCGTCCTCAAGCACTACGTCAACCTGGGCATCGCCGCGGCCACCCCCCGTGGCCTGATCGTCCCGAACATCAAGGACGCCCACACCAGGACCCTGCCGCAACTCGCCCAGGACCTGGGTGAACTGGTGACCACCGCCAAGGAGGGCCGCACCAGCCCCACCGCCATGCAGGGCGGCACGGTCACCATCACCAACGTCGGCGTCTTCGGCGTCGACACCGGCACCCCGATCCTGCCGCCCGGCGAGTCCGCGATCCTCGCCGTCGGCGCGATCAAGCTCCAGCCCTGGGTCCACAAGGGCAAGGTCAAGCCCCGTCAGGTCACCACCCTGGCCCTCAGCTTCGACCACCGTCTGATCGACGGGGAACTGGGCTCCAAGGTGCTCGCCGACGTGGCGGCGATCCTGGAACAACCGAAGAAACTCATCACCTGGGCGTGACCTGTCCCCCGGGACGGGGTTGTCACATGGTGGAGGGACGGCCGCAACTTCGGAATGCGGCCGCCCCTCTGTCATGCACGGGGGTTGGTCAGGCGCGGTTCAGCACATACACCGGAGCGCCGTCGTCCGCAGCCCCCTGCGATCGGATGCAGGCGTGCTTGCGCAGCAGGCGCAGGCATTCGTTGACCCGATGGACCGTCAGGCCCGTGCGGGCCGCGATCGATTCGAGCGGCCGCCGGAGTTCACCCTCCTCGACCAGCACCGGCGCGATGACGACGGCCACGGTCCAGACGTCCTCCGTGACGGACAGCCGCCGCCGCCAGTCGGCCAGCACGGACTCCGTCGTCGGCGGAGCGGACAGGTCGGCGGTGGGCGCCGGCCGTTCGAGGACCAGGGCGTCGAGCCGGTCCGCGATGCGCTCCATGGCCAGGGCCATGGCCTGCTGGGCCGCGAGAGTGGCACGCTGCGTCTCCAGCATCTCCCGCTGGGATTCGACCATTGCCTCCTGCAACGCGATCGACTTGTGCTGGGCGGCGGCGAGCTGCTCGTCGGCCTGGAGATTGCGCTCTTCGAGCCGGACGATGGCCTCGGCGATCTGCTCGGGCATGGCGTAGGCGATGGGCGCGCCCGGCCCGGCGGGCTGCACCTCGGCCTCTTCGAGGGTGTAGGAGCCCTCTCGCTGGACTGTCTCGATCACTTCGGCGGCCCATTGCTTGAAGGGGGCGCAGGCGGGCTTGGTGCAGGCGTTGACGAGAAGGATGAGACCTTGGAGAGAGATGACATTCAGGTCTCGACGCCACTCTCTACCTGCGGGAACGCTGAGACCGTAACCTCCAGTTAGGGTCTCGAGAATGTCTCGGTGCTCTTCTGGGACATGGTCGGAGAGTGCCTTCTGGGTGTTGGTGTGTCCCAAGTGTTTGCACACGTCCACCGCCGGAAACCAATGACTCCCGCCCGGCATGGTCAGCCGCCGAATCCGGTGTCCGGTCGCCGCGTACACGAAGTCGCCGATGTCGATCGCCTCATGCCTCTTGCCCGCCTCGGGCCGCTTGCTGGGTTCGTTCATGTGAACCACCTCCGCAGCGGAACCTAGGGCGGAGAAGATCGCATATGCCAACTGAAGTAACGATATTCACCCATGCGAGGGAAATTCCGGGTTCGCCGGGTGTCCGGCATGACGAAGGGGCCCGCCGCTGCGACAGCGGCGGGCCCCTCTTCGGATGTTGCGGTGCGTCAGCTGATCTTGGCGTAGCCGTAGTTGATGAGCTTCTTCACGTCGGTGGTGCGGTTGGCGGCCGACGAGGACGTCAGCACGGCGCCGATGACGGACTCGCCGTTCTTCGTGGCGGCGAAGACGAGGCAGTACTTGGAGTCGGTGCCCGAGCCGGTCTTGATGCCGAGCGTGCCGTTCCAGCCGAGCAGGGTGTTGGTGTTCGTCCAGGCGCCCATGGTGCGGGTGCTGCCGGTCTTCGTGATCGTCTTGGCCGTGTACGACTTGGTCTTCACGACGGACTTGAAGGTCGAGTTCTTCATCACGTTGCGGGCGAGCAGCGTGAGGTCCTTCGGCGTCGAGGCGTTCGCGCCATTGCTTATGCCGTCGAACGAGTCGAACTTCGTGTTCGTCATGCCGAGGCTGCGGGCCGTCGTGTTCATCTTCGCGATGAACGACTTGGTGCGTGCGGAGACCGTCGAGCCCGTGCCGAACTTGTCGGCGAGGGCCATCGCGGCGTCGCAGCCGGACGGCAGCATCATCCCGTAGAGGAGCTGACGGACGGTCACCTTGTCGCCGACGATCAGGTGGGCGGAGGAGGCGCCCCTGGAGACGATGTAGTCGCTGTACGCCTTCTTGATCGTGACCTTGGCGTCCAGGTTCAGGTTCGACTGCGAGAGCACGACCTTGGCGGTCATGATCTTCGTGGTGGAAGCGGTGAGCCGCTTCGTGTTCGGCGCCTTGCTGTAGAGGGTCGTGCCGGTCGCGCTGTTCATCAGGAATCCGCCCTTGGCGGTGATGGTCGGCGTGGTGAGTGCCTGCGCGGGTGCCGCGGTGAGAGCTCCGGTGGCGAGCACTGCGCCGGTCGTGATCGCGACGGCTGCGGCTCTGCGGACGCGGAGGCCCTTGGTGGCGGTAATCAACTGAAATACCCCGAATACGTCGAATGCCCCTGAGTGCGGCCGAGTTGGAAGGGGAAGAAAGTGGGGCCGCACGTGTGTGACACGTAACTAGCACACATGGTTGTACGCGCACTGGGGCGGGTGAGGATTTCTTCGACGGAAGTGGTGCGAGGTCCGCATGCTGGACGGGGCCGATGATGCGTACGTGTTGTATCTATGCTGTGGGCATGAGTCTGGCCGTGAAACAGCCGCCCGCCGCCGATCGCGTCTACGCCCACGTCAAGCAGGCAGTCCTGGACCGCCGTTACGAGGGCGGGACCCTGCTCACCGAGGGCGAACTCGCCGAGGCCGTAGGGGTCTCCCGGACACCCGTGCGGGAGGCGCTGCTGCGTCTCCAGGTCGAGGGGCTCATCAAGCTCTACCCGAAGAAGGGCGCGCTGGTCCTGCCCGTCTCCGCGCAGGAGATCGCCGACGTCGTCGAGACCCGGCAGCTCGTCGAGGAGCACGCCGCCCGCAAGGCCGTACCCGCCTCCCCGCAGCTCATCGCGCGCCTGGAGGAGCTCCTCGCGCGGCAGAAGGAGCAGGCCGCCGCGGGCGACCTGGCCGGCGCCGCGGTCACCGACCGCTGCTTCCACGCCGAGATCGTCCGCAGCGGCGGCAACGAGATCCTGAACCGGCTCTACGACCAGCTCCGCGACCGGCAGCTCAGGATGGGTGTCGCCGTCATGCACGCCCACCCGGACCGCATCACCAAGACCCTCGTCGAGCATGAGCAGATCCTCGAGGCACTGCGCGCCGGTGACGCGGAGGCCGTCGTGGGTCTGATCCACGGACACGTCGAGTGGTTCTCCCACCTCGCCCGGGGTGAGGTCCGATGAGCAAGTCCACTCTTACGGGTGACACTTCCTCAGAACGGACCCCTCCGGGCGGCCGGCGTGCAATGGCCGTGTGGGGCATCGGCGTCTCGGTCTACTTCGTCGCGGTCATCTTCCGTACGTCCCTCGGGGTCGCCGGCCTCGACGCGGCCGACCGCTTCCATGTGAACGCCTCGGCCCTGTCGACCTTCTCGATCCTCCAGCTCCTCGTCTACGCCGGCATGCAGATACCGGTGGGCCTGCTCGTCGACCGGCTCGGCACCAAGAAGGTGCTGACGCTGGGGGTGGTGCTCTTCACCGCCGGACAGCTCGGCTTCGCGTTCTCACCGTCGTACGGCACCGCCCTCGCCTCGCGCGCCCTGCTCGGCTGCGGTGACGCCATGACCTTCATCAGCGTGCTGCGCCTCGGCACCCGCTGGTTCCCGGCCCGGCGCGGCCCGCTGGTCGCCCAGCTCGCCGGGCTCGCCGGCATGGCCGGCAACCTGGTCTCCACCCTGGTCCTGGCCCGGCTGTTGCACGGCGTCGGCTGGACGGCCGCGTTCGCGGGCAGCTCCCTCGCGGGCGTGGTGGTGCTGGTCCTGCTGCTGCTCTTCCTCAAGGACCACCCCGAGGGGCACGAGCCGGAGCCCTTCCCGCACCGGGGGGCGGCCTACGTACGGCGGCAGATCGCCGCGTCCTGGCGGGAGCCCGGCACCCGCCTCGGGCTGTGGGTCCACTTCACGACGCAGTTCCCGGCGATGGTGTTCCTGCTGCTGTGGGGCCTGCCGTTCCTCGTCGAGGCGCAGGGACTGGCCCGGGCGGTGGCGGGCGAGCTGCTCACCCTCGTGGTGCTGTCCAACATGGCCGTCGGGT
This sequence comes from Streptomyces sp. NPDC091972, assembly GCF_044756385.1. NCBI lineage: Bacteria > Bacillati > Actinomycetota > Actinomycetes > Kitasatosporales > Streptomycetaceae > Streptomyces > Streptomyces sp. NPDC091972. The sequence goes on from NZ_JBIVSV010000005.1 coordinate 287,591, forward strand.
TGGTCTACGGCCAGGTCGTCGCCCGGCACCACGGGGCGCGGCTGCCGCTCGCCCTCGGGACCGTGGGAGCGACGGCGCTGCTGTGGGCGGCCACGCTGGCCTGGCCCGGCGAGCGGGCGCCGATGTGGCTGCTGGTCGCGCTGTGCGTGGTGCTCGGCTCGTGCGGGCCGGCGTCGATGCTCGGCTTCGACTTCGCCCGGCCCGCGAACCCGCCGGAGCGGCAGGGCACCGCGTCCGGCATCACCAACATGGGCGGGTTCGTCGCGTCGATGACCACCCTGTTCGCCGTCGGTGTGCTCCTGGACGCGACCGACGACGACTACACCGTCGCCTTCTCCTCCGTCTTCGTGCTCCAGGCGCTCGGCATCAGCCAGATCCTGCGGCTGCGCGGACGGGCGGCCCGCCGGGAGCGGGAGCGCATGGTGGCGAGCCGGGTGGAGACGGTGCACGTCCCTGCGTAGCCGCGCGGGCCACGCAGGGCTCACACCCGATTCCTACGGTGTCACCGTGAAGTTCCGCAGGATCGCCGCCGTCAGTTCCGGGTCGCCCTCCGCCTTCACCCGGTCCGCAACCGCCTCCGGACTCACTCGACCGCAGGCCAGACGGACGTAGGTCTCCCAGTCGAGGCTGAGGGTGGCCGCCGGACCGAGGGCGGGGGCGGTCTCCAGGGTGCCGCGGCCCTGGATGTCGACACGGATGGTGCGCAGGAACTCGACGGGGCCGTGCACGTCGAAGACGATCGCCGAACTGCGGGGCGCCTCGGCCTTGACGGCCACTATGTCGGGGAGCGCGGCGAGCAGGACGTCACGGGCGATGTGCGCGCCGGGGGAGTCGAGGCCGCCGGGCCGGCCGAGGGCCGTGCGCAGGTCCTGCTCGTGCACCCAGACGTCGAAGGCGTGCTGCCGCATGGACTCCGCGAGAGTCAGTTCGGTTCCCAGCGGGCCGCGCACCTTGGTGCCCGGGTCGCGGGACTCGTTCCGGAGCTGGCGGTTGCGGCGGATGATGACGTACTCCAGCTCGGAGGTCATCTCCGGTGCCGTGTGGTGACGGCGGACGTCGACCTGCATCTCCATGTACCGCTGGTGGTCGTTGGTGACGTGGAAGAGGTCGCGGGGCAGGGTGTGGATGGGGCGCGGGTCGCCCAGCATCTCGCAGTCCAGGCCGATGACATGGGAGACCACATCCCGCACCGACCAGCCGGGGCAGGGCGTACGGCGGTTCCACTCTCCCTCCACGAGGGGGTTCACCAGCTCGGATATCGCTTCGATGGAGTGGGTCCAGGCGTCGGCGTAGGGCTGGAGGGTGGGATGCAGACTCACGGAACGGGACCCCTCGGCGGTCGGAGCACGGGCTGGTGATGGCGGCTTTGCCAGTGGAGGCGGTGGCTGCCGGCGGGTGTCTTGGAACGCTAAGTTACGCTGCTGTGAGGCACCCCGGCAGTGCTTTCGTGTGACGATCGTAGGCCCGTAATGGACGGCTCGAATGCCAGGACGGTGGTAGTGTGCGCGCCTCTGTGATCCAGATCGCCGTGGATGAGGGCGAATCGGTCGAATCGCGTCGGCGTCGCGCGGCGGCACTGGTACGGGAACAGGCCGGAGCCGACCTCGTCGTGCTGCCGGAGCTGTGGACCACCGGGGCGTTCGCCTTCGAGGAGTTCGGCAGCGCGGCCGAGCCGCTGGAGGGTCCGACCCACGAGGTCATGGCGAAGGCGGCGAGCGAGGCGGGCGTGTGGCTGCACGCGGGCTCGATCCCCGAGCGGGCCCCCGACGGCACCCTCTACAACACCTCCCTAGTCTTCTCCCCCTCCGGTGAACGCGCCGCCTCCTACCGCAAGATCCACCGCTTCGGCTTCGACAAGGGCGAGGCCGTGCTGATGGGCCGCGGCGAGGACCTGGTGACGGTCCGTCTGCCGGAGACGACCCTGGGCCTCGCCACCTGCTACGACCTCCGCTTCCCCGAACTCTTCCGCGGTCTCGTCGACGCGGGCGCCGAGACCCTGGTGATCCCGGCGGGCTGGCCGGAGCGCCGCCGCGACCACTGGACGCTGCTGGCCCGGGCACGGGCGGTCGAGAACCAGGCGTTCGTGCTCGCTTGTGGAACGGCCGGGACGCACGCCCGAGTTCCGCAGGCGGGTCACTCGATCGTGGTGGATCCGTGGGGCCAGGTCCTCGCCGAGGCGGGCGCCGGCGAGGAGGTCCTCACGGTGGAGTTCGACCCCGGGAAGGTGGCCGTGACGAGGGAGCAGTTCCCGGCGCTGAAGGACCGGGTGCTCTGAGGCGCCGGACGCCCCGTCAGTCGTCCTCGCGTTCCTTCTCTGCGAGGTGGATCACGCACACCGCCACCGCGATGAGCAGCGCCGGATCCGCGTCCTCCCGGACGATGTCGACGCCGTAGGTGTCGCGGACGTGCAGCCAGCGCCGCGAGATCACCGCGAGCAGTTCGCCGTCGTACTCGACGGCGAACTCCCGGTCCAGGATTTTTCCGCTGACGTCGAGTTCGGTGCTGCCGTCGGCCAGGGCCACCCGGTAGTGGTTGCGCAGCAGCGACAGGCGTTTCCGCTTGATCTTCGCCAGGGGCTCGCCGTCCCGCTCGATCACCATGGTGTCGCGCAGGGCGAGCATCTTCTGGTGGATGTCGATCAGGACCCGCCCGTGGGTGTCCTTCAGCTCGAAGGTGTCCCGGACCCGCATGGCCTTGCCGTCGACGAGGAAGACCTTGTTGCCCTGGTCGTCCTCGATCCAGTAGTCGTCACCGATGCCGAGCAGCCGGTCGCGTACGAGGAATCTCATGCCGTTACCGCTTCCCCTGCGCCGGTCCCGAAACGCCGCCGGTAGGCCGACGGGCTGAGTCCCGTCTCGCGCCGCACGCGCGCGCGGAGGTTCGCGGCGGTCCCGAGACCGCTCCGCGCGGCCACCACGTCCAGCCGTTCCTCGCCGCGCTCGATGAGCCGGCATGCCAGTGCCACCCGCTCGCCGGTGAGCCAGGCCAGCGGGGTCGTGCCGAGCTGTGCCCGGAAGCGGCGGTGCAGGGTCGCGGGGGAGACGGCCGCGCGGGCCGCGAGGCCGGCGACGGTCAGCGGCTCCCCGAGGCGCTCCTGTGCCCACGCGAGCAACGGGCCGAGCGACTCGTCCCGTACGTCGGGCACGGGCCGCTCCACGAACTGCCGCTGCCCGCCGTCGCGGTGGGCGGCGAAGACCAGCCTGCGGGACACCGCGTTGGCGACCTCGGCGCCGTGGTCGCGCCGGACCATGTACAGCCCGAGATCCAGCGCGGCCGCGCTGCCCGCCGCCGTCAGGACGTCGCCCTCGTCCACGAACAGCACGTCCGGCTCCAGCCGGACCCGCGGATGCAGCTCGCGGAAGGCGTCGGCCCACATCCAGTGCGTGGTGGCCCGCCGCCCGTCCAGCAGCCCGGCCTCGGCGAGCGCGAAGCTGCCGGTGCACAGGCTGACCACCCGGGCACCCCGCGCGTGCGTGCGGCGGATCGCCTCGCGTACGGCCGCCCCGCGCGGGACGACGTTGTCGGGGCGCCCGGGCACGACGAGGGTGTCGGCGTCGTCCACGGCGTCCAGACCGGGCACCCCGGTCAGCGTGAAGAAGCCGTGGTTCATCCGGATCTCGGGGGCCGGCGTGCACAGCGTCACCTCGTACAGCGGTCCCGGCCGCCCCAGTTCGGGCCGCGGCAGCCCGAACAGCTCGGTGGCGACGCCCACCTCGAAGGGGTTGGTGCCCTCGTCGACGATCACCGCTACCCGGTGCGGACGAGGGCTCGGCTGAGAGGATCGTTGCGCCATACGCGATTCCTAGCACTCGCAGGCCGTCCAGGTCACCCCGCACGATGACGCCATGGCAACCGAACCCGTCTCCCTGCCCACCGCGCTGGCCTCCTTCACCGACCGGTGGAGCCCCCGCATCGTCACCGCCGTCAACGACTACGACGTCCGCGTCACGCACGTCGAGGGCGAGCACCTGTGGCACGTGCACGACGACACCGACGAGTTCTTCCTGGTCCTCGACGGCGAACTGCACATCTCCCTGCGCGAGCCGGCCGGCGAGCGCACGGTCGTCCTGCCGAAGCTGTCCGTCTTCACCGTCCCGCGAGGCGTCGAGCACAAGCCGTACGCCCCCGTCCCGACCGACATCCTGCTCCTCGAACCGACCGGCACCTCCACGGTCGGCGACCGCCACGACGAGATCCCGGCCCATGTGGACGTGACCACCGGACACGCGCTGGGGTGACTGTCGGTGCCGGGTGGCACGCTTGATCCATGACCTCCGCACCCCGCCGCGTCCGTGTCCGCGCCCCCGAGCTGATCGGCAAGGGCGGCTGGCTGAACACGGGCGGGCAGCGGTACAGCCTCGCCGACCTGCGGGGCCGCATCGTCGTCCTCGACTTCTGGACCTTCTGCTGTGTGAACTGCCTGCACGTCATCGACGAGCTCAGGGAGCTGGAGGAGAAGCACTCCGACACCGTCGTGGTGGTCGGCGTGCACTCGCCGAAGTTCGTGCACGAGACCGAGCACGCGGCGGTGGCGGACGCGGTCGAGCGGTACGGGGTCGCGCATGCCGTCCTCGACGACCCGGAGCTCGCGACCTGGAAGCAGTACGCGGTCCGTGCCTGGCCGACGCTCGTCGTGATCGACCCGGAGGGGTACGTGGTCGCGCAGCACGCCGGTGAGGGGCATGTGCACGCGATCGAGCGGCTGGTGACGGAGCTGGAGGCCGAGCACGCCGCGAAGGGCACCCTGCGGCGCGGCGACGGGCCGTACGTGGCGCCCGAGCCCGAGCCGAGCACCCTGCGCTTCCCGGGCAAGGCGCTGCTGCTGCCGTCCGGGCACCTCCTGGTCAGCGACACCACCCGGCACCAGCTGGTGGAGTTCGCCGCGGACGGGGAGAGCGTCGTCCGGCGGATCGGATCCGGCGCGCGCGACTTCGCCGACGGCACGGCGGAGACGGCCGCGTTCAGCGAGCCGCAGGGGCTGGCCCTCCTCGACGAGGGTGCCGTGGTCGTCGCGGACACCGTCAACCACGCCCTGCGCAGGCTCGACCTGGCCACCGGCGAGGTCACCACACTGGCCGGCACGGGACGCCAGTGGTGGCGGGGCTCCCCCACCGCGGGACCCGCGCGCGGGACCGACCTGTCCTCCCCGTGGGACGTGGCGGTGTGGCGCGGCCTGGTGTGGATCGCGATGGCGGGCGTCCACCAGCTGTGGACCTACGACCCGGGCGAGGGGACCGTCGCGGCCGTGGCCGGCACCACCGACGAGGGCCTGGTCGACGGGCCGGCCGCCGAGGCCTGGTTCGCCCAGCCCTCCGGTCTCGCCGTGTCACCGGACGGCGAGCGCCTGTGGCTCGCCGACTCCGAGACCTCGGCCCTGCGCTGGGTCGACCCGGACGGGGCCGTCCACACCGCCGTCGGCACCGGCCTCTTCGACTTCGGCCACCGCGACGGCGCCGCCGGACAGGCCCTGCTCCAGCACCCTCTGGGGGTCACCGCGCTGCCCGACGGCTCGGTCGCGGTCTGCGACACCTACAACAACGCGCTGCGCCGCTACGACCCGGCGACCGGCGAGGTCACCACCCTCGCCACGGATCTGCGGGAGCCGAGCGGCGCGGTCCTGGCCGGCGACGAGATCGTGGTCGTCGAGTCGGCCCGGCACCGGCTGACCCGGCTCAGGCTGCCCGAGGAGGCCGTACGCGTGGAGCCGGCGGCCCACCGCGCGCAGCGCGCGGCCACCGAAGTGGCTCCCGGCAGGCTCCGGCTGGACGTGGTCTTCCGGACCCCGGCGGGCCAGAAGCTGGACACCCGCGACGGCCCCGCGACCCGCCTCCTGGTCTCCGCGACCCCGCCGGAGCTGCTGACGGACGGCGAGGGTGCGGGAACAGACCTGTCCCGCACCCTCGGACTGAACCCCGCGATCGAGCAGGGCGTCCTGCACGTCTCGGCCATGGCCGCGTCCTGCGACACACCGTCAGGCGACGGCTCCGCCGAGTACCCGGCCTGTCACGTCCACCAGCAGGACTGGGGAGTTCCGGTCCGCCTGACCCGGACCGGAACGGACCGGCTCGCGCTGGTCCTCGCCGGGACGGACGAGGACGCGTAGGCCCTACCGCCTGCGCGGGACCAGCTTGAACAGCGCGACCCCCGCCGCCACCAGCGTCGTCGCGGTCACCAGCATCGCCATGCTGTTCAGCCACAGCCCGGTCGCGGCCAGCGTGGCGCCTCCGGCCCCGGTCGTCCCGGCACCGATCACTCTTCCGTACATGCGCTTTTCTCCTATGAGGGTGGATATCCGAGTTACGTCGCCACCCACTTCTCCTCGCTGCGGCGCAACAGGCCCCACAGCGAGGTGAAGTAGACGGCGTGCTGGAAAAGGTCGTAGAGCATCTCCGGCACCATGAGCGCCGCCACCAGCACGGCACGCGGTCCCGCCCGCCGCACGGAGACCGTCTTCTCGACCACGAAGAGGAGTCCGATCGCGGTCCAGAAGGGCGAGAAGCCGGGCCAGCCGTACAGCGTGGTGTAGGTGACCATGTAGGTCAGGTAGACGAGGAAGGACAGCGCGCCGAAGCCCATGAGGAACTGCTGCATGAAGTAGCGGGCGGTGACACGTGTCCAGCCGTAGTCGCGCAGGTTCTCCAGGGCGCCGCGCTGCCACCGCAACCGCTGGTGCCACAGCTTGCCGAGGGTGGGCATGACCTCGGTGGTGACCGCGCAGCCGGCCGGGGACATGGCCCGGTAGCCGAGGGTCTTGACCGCCTTGGTCATCTCGTCGTCCTCGGTGAGCGAGGCGAGGCTGTAGTAGGCGTGGCCGCCGCCGATCCGTCCGTCGCGGCGGGCGGCGCGCACCTCGCGCAGGACGCGGGCGCGGAACATGGTGCCGGTGCCGGTGAGCACCTGGGCCTTGCCGCCGGTGCGTTCCAGCTCCCAGGCGTAGCGGTGGAACTCCATGCGCTGGAGGAGCCCGAGCAGTCCGCCGCCTTCCTCGCCGTAGAAGACCCCGCCGACGGCGCCGACCTTGCGGTTGAAGGTGCCGATCGCCGTCTCGTTGAACCAGGGGTTGAGCACGGTGTCGGCGTCCTGCACCAACAGCAGGTCGCGGTCCTCGAGATGGGGCAGCACCCAGGCGATGGCCTGGTTGAGGGCGCCGGCCTTCTTGTGCGTGTTGCCCTCGGTGGCGAAGACCTGGGCGCCGTGGGCGACGGCGATCTCGGCGGTGGCGTCGGTGCAGTTGTCGGCGACCACGACGATCAGGTCGGGGCGCCGGGTCTGCCGCCACAGGCCCTGGATCGCGTCGGCGATGCGGTCCTGTTCGTTGTGCGCCGGTATCAGCGCCACCAGGCGCGGTGGGCCGTCGAGTTCGTCGGGGGCGGCGTGGGCGCGCCGGGCGGCGTGCCGGTGGGGACGCGTCGGTCCCGGCTCGGGCGCCGGGCGTGGCGGCGCCTCGAGTGTCGTGGAGTGGAGCACGGGGAGCCCCCGGGTGTGCTGGTGGTTCACGCCCGGCACTGCTGACCCCCCGGGCTCTCAAGGATCCCGAGTTTTCACTATTTCCACACAAGCGGACAAGACAACCCTGATTACGGATTGCTCACGGTTGTCTGTGCTCGCCCTGAGCGTCCTTCGATCCGCTCGATGTCCCTTACGCGCCGTATCCGTCGGAGTATCCGTCGCGGCGTCCGTGCGGCTCCTCGACCACGGTCGGCGTGGTGGGCGGTACCACCACACGCCGGCGCCGGGCGATGCTGCTGAACGTCGTCACGCCGATCAGTCCCACGATCATCAGGATCACACCGACCAGGTCGAGGTTGACCCCCTGCATGTGCCAGTCGGTGGCGAACGTGAGGATTGCTCCCACGGCGATGAGGATGATGCACCCGCCGAGGCCCATGAGTGTCGCCTCCCTGTCCGGTCCGGTCGTTCCGGTTCGGACTCCCGGGTACCCCCACTTCTCGCGAACTACCCCTCCAGGAACGCCACGAGAGCGTTCGCCAGCAGATACGGGTCGTCCGCGCCGCACAACTCCCGGACGCTGTGCATCGAAAGGATCGCCACACCGATGTCGACGGTCTTGATGCCGTGCCGGGCCGCGGTGATCGGGCCGATCGTCGTGCCGCAGGGCATGGAGTTGTTGGAGACGAAGGACTGGAAGGGCACGTCCGCCCGCTCGCAGGCGGCGGCCCACACCGCACGGCCCGAACCGTCGGTGGCGTAGCGGTTGTTGACGTTGACCTTGAGGATGGGGCCGCCGTTGACACGCGGGTGGTGCGTCGGGTCGTGCCGCTCCGCGTAGTTGGGGTGCACCGCGTGCCCGGTGTCGGAGGACAGGCAGACCGTCCCCGCGAAGGCCCGCGCCCGGTCCTCGTAGGAGCCGCCGCGGGCGAACACCGAGCGCTCCAGCACCCCGCCGAGCAGCGGCCCGTCCGCGCCGGTGTCCGACTGGGAACCGTTCTCCTCGTGGTCGAAGGCGGCGAGGACGGGGATGTACGACAGCCCGGGGCTCCCGGACGCCGCGGTCAGGGCGGCCACCCCGGCGTGCACGGACAGCAGGTTGTCCATCCGCGGACCGGCCAGCAGCTCCTTGTCCCGGCCCAGGTAGGCGGGCGCCTCCACGGAGTGCGTCATCAGGTCCCAGCCGGTCACCTCGCCCGCGCCCAGCCCGAGTTCCTCCTCCAGGAAGGCGATCAGGTCGCCGTCGCGCACATCGTTGCCCAGACCCCAGACGGGCTGGAGGTGGCGCTGCTTGTCGAGCTTGAGACCGTCCGAGGACACCGCGCGGTCCAGGTGGATGGCGAGCTGGGGCACCCTCAGCAGCGGCCGGTCCACGTTCACCAGGCGCGTCGAGCCGTCCCGCAGGGTCAGCCGGCCGGCCAGCCCGAGGTCGCGGTCCAGCCAGGAGTTCATCAGGGGACCGCCGTAGATCTCCACGGCGACCTGGCGCCAGCCGTGCGCCCCGCTGTCCGGCAGCGGCTTGACCCGCAGGTTGGGGGAGTCGGTGTGCGCGCCGACGATGCGGTACGGCGTGTGGGGCGCCGCGCCCTCGGGGACGTACCAGGCGATGACCGCACCGCCGCGCAGCACGTACTTGCCGCCGCTCGTGCCGTCCCAGGCGTCCGTCTCCGAGACCTGGCGGAAGCCTGCCTTCTCCAGCCTCTCGGCGGCGTTCGCCACCGCGTGGTACGGCGTGGGGCTCGCCGCCAGGAAGGTCATGAGGTCGTCGGTGTGGCCGCGGTCGAAGCGGTGGGGTGCGCTCATGGGGTTCACCTTAACGACGTACGAGAGCCCGCTCCCGGGGATGGGAGCGGGCTCCGGTGAGGAGGATGTGCAGCTGTACAGGTGTGTCCTAGAACGCGGCCTCGTCCAGCTCCATGAGGTCCAGCTCGACGCCCTCGGCGACCTTGCGGGCCAGGGTCACGCCGGGCAGGACGTTGGCCGCGAAGAACTTCGCCGCCGCGATCTTGCCGGTGTAGAACGCCTTGTCCTTGGCGGAGGCGGTCTCCAGCTTCTCGGCGGCGATCGCGGCGCCCTTGAGGAGCAGGTAGCCGACGACGACGTCACCGGAGGCCATCAGCAGGCGGGTGGTGTTCAGGCCCACCTTGTAGATGTTCTTGACGTCCTGCTCGGTGGCCGCGAGGTCGGTCAGCATCAGGCCGACGATGGCCTCCAGCTCGACGGCCGCCTTGGCCAGGTGCTCACGGGCACCCGCGAGCTCCTCGCCGCCGGTGCCGAGCGCCAGGAACTTCTTGATGTCCTCGGCGAGGGAGTTGAGGGCCGCGCCCTGGTTGCGGACGATCTTCCGGAAGAAGAAGTCCTGGCCCTGGATCGCGGTGGTGCCCTCGTACAGGGTGTCGATCTTGGAGTCCCGGATGTACTGCTCGATCGGGTACTCCTGGAGGAAGCCGGAGCCGCCGAAGGTCTGAAGGGACTGGGCGAGCAGCTCGTAGGCCTTCTCGGAGCCGTAGCCCTTCACGATCGGCAGGAGCAGGTCGTTGAGGGCGTGCTCGGTGGTGGCGTCCTCGCCGTTGGTCTCCTTGACCTGGATCTCGTCCTGGACGGCCGCGGTGTACATCACCAGAGCGCGCATGCCCTCCGCGTACGCCTTCTGCGTCATCAGCGAGCGGCGTACGTCGGGGTGGTGGGTGATGGTGACCTTGGGCGCGGTCTTGTCCATGAAGTTGGCCAGGTCCGGACCCTGGACGCGCTCCTTGGCGTACTCCAGCGCGTTGAGGTAGCCGGTGGAGAGCGTGGAGATCGCCTTCGTGCCGACCATCATGCGGGCGAACTCGATGATGCGGAACATCTGGCGGATGCCGTCGTGCTTGTCGCCGATGAGCCAGCCCTTGGCGGGGTGGCGGTCGCCGAAGGTCATCTCGCAGGTGTTGGAGGCCTTCAGGCCCATCTTGTGCTCGACGTTGGTCGCGTAGACGCCGTTGCGCTCGCCCAGCTCGCCGGTCTCGAAGTCGAAGAGGTACTTGGGCACGAGGAAGAGGGACAGCCCCTTGGTGCCGGGACCGGCGCCCTCGGGCCGCGCGAGCACGTAGTGGAGGATGTTCTCCTCCATGTCGTGCTCACCCGACGTGATGAAGCGCTTGACGCCCTCGATGTGCCAGGAGCCGTCCTCCTGCTGGACCGCCCTGGTGCGGCCGGCGCCCACGTCCGAGCCGGCGTCCGGCTCGGTGAGGACCATGGTGGAGCCCCACTGCTTCTCCACGGCGATCTTCGCGATGTGCTTCTGCACGTCGTTGCCCTCGTCGAAGAGGATGCCCGCGAAGGCCGGGCCGGAGGAGTACATCCACACGGCCGGGTTGGCGCCGAGGATCAGCTCCGCGTAGGCCCAGATGAGGGAGCGGGGCGCGGTGGTGCCGCCGATCTCCTCGGGCAGGCCCAGCCGCCAGTACTCGGAGTCCATGAAGGCCTTGTAGCTCTTCTTGAAGGACGCCGGGACCGGCGCGGTGTTCGTCTCGGGGTCGAAGACCGGCGGGTTGCGGTCGGCGTCCGCGAAGGACTCCGCCAGCTCGTTCTCCGAGAGGCGGGTCAGCTCCTCCAGGATGCTCTTCGCGGTCTCCGCGTCCATCTCGGCGAAGGGCCCGGTGCCGTACAGCTTGTCGCGTCCGAGTACTTCGAAGAGGTTGAACTCGATGTCGCGCAGATTCGACTTGTAGTGCCCCATGGCGACGGCTCCGTTAAGAGTTCGGCGAGGCACTTGGTTCCTCGCGCTAGTTCACGTACCAACAAGTAGCTACGATGATGCTACCCGTCGGTAATAAGCCGCAACCCCGATCCGGCCATCTGTGACGGTTCACACCGCGACGGTCAGGGTGGCGGTGTACCCCGCCTCGACGCTCCCCTCGACCGCCGCGAGCTGCTGGTCGTGGCCGTCGCGGAAGACGCTGTCCGACTCCAGGGAGAGCCGGGCGAGGTGGTCGGCGCTCCGCTCGTAACCCGCGGTCGCGTACACCGTCTCGCAGACGTCCTTCGGGAGCGCGAGCTGCGAGGTGGTCGTGATCGCGCGGGCCCTCGTCGCGTCCCGGAGGCTGCCGTAGACCTCGAAGTGCACGTGCGGCCAGCGGCCGGTGTAGCAGCCGGGGAAGACGCTGGTGAAGGTGGTCCGGCCCCGCTCGTCGGTCTCCTGGACGCCCCGCAGGTAGTTCTCGTCGGTGACGCCGTCGGTGTAGAGGGAGTAGCCGCCCTCCCGGTCGCAGTGCCAGACGTACACGGCGGCCCCCCTCCTCGGGCTCCCGCAGCCGGAGCCGGCGTCCACCACCGTGAGCGTGAGGGTCAGCGGGACCCCCTCGGCGGTCCCGCCCGCGGAGTCGCCGAAGCTGCGGGTGATGTCGCCGCGCACGACCCCGCTCTCCTTCAGCACGTTCACTCCGTTCGAGCCGTCCCCGGGGTAGGGGCCCGCCGTCTCCTCGGGAACGGCGGCGCAGTCCGCCGCGGCGGAGGAACCCTCCTCGGCGGTGCAGCCCGCCAGGGGCACCAGGGCCGCCCCCGCCAGGAGCCCGATCATCCGTCGCCGGGCGAGCACGGGGAGGTCGTGGGAGAGCCCCCGGTCGTGCTCGTGGACCTCGTCGTCACCGTGTCCGCGCATGCACCGACGCTACGAGCGCGGGCCGCCCGGAACACAGGGCCCGGCGCTGTCGGGTCGCTGTCGGTTTCGCGGTGGCCGGTAGCCGTCCGCCGCCCCCGCCTCCCTCGGTACGCTTACGCCCATGTACGGCTACGACCAGAGCGCTGGTGCCCAGCAGCAGTACGGCGTCCCGCCGCAGCAGCCCATGGCCGGCGGTGTGGGCGGGTACGGCCAGCAGCCGCCGCTGTACCCCGAGCCGTCCCCGCCCTCGCTCGCGGACGCGGTGCGTGCCTTCACCACCGGGCAGCTGGCGGCGGAGGACTTCCAGCAGGTCTTCGCCACGTCCAAGGTGTACTGCCCGCGCGGCGACAACCCCGGCTTCCTCGCCCTGCACAACACCCAGCAGCCGGTGATCCCCATGTTCACCACGCTCAAGGAGCTGCGGCGGTACGCGGGCAAGGAGTCCAAGTACTTCGTCATCACCGGCGCGGAGGTCCTCGACCTGCTGCCCACGGGCTACGGCTTCGTCCTCGACATGGAGGGCGAGCACCGGATCGTCTTCGACGCCAAGGCCGTGGAGCAGATGGTCGAGTTCGCGATGCGGCGGATGTACGGGTAGCCGTCGCCCGGCGCCGAATATCCCTCTCGCTTGTCACAGCCATGCCATAGAGTTCCCTCCGGCAGCCGCGCCCCGCACGTCACCGCCCTTCGGCGGTCCGCGTCCGGGTGCCGCGCGGCGCTCTCATCTCCCGGCGACCCCGGGATCTTCTGTGGGGGTTCATCACTGTGCGCATGCGCAGCACCTCGGCCGCGACGGCGCTCGCGGTCATGTTCAGCTCGGTGGCGCTCGGCGTCGCCGCGGCCGGCACCGCTTCGGCCGCCTCCGCCGTGGTCACCAGCCCCGGCGGCCTCGTCGTGGACGACGCCCTCCGGCGGGTCTTCGTCAGCGACCAGGCCGACGGCCAGATCCTGGCGACCGACTACAACGGCACCCTCGTCGCCCAGGCCACCGGCCTCGACAACGCCGGCGACCTCGCCGTGTCCGACGACGGCGCCACCCTCTACGCGGCCCTGCCCACCAGCCACGAGATCGTCGCCCTGAACGCGGCCGACCTCCAGGTCAAGGCCCGCTATCCGGTCGCCACAGACACCGGGCCACGCCACGTGGCCTTCGCCGGGGGCAAGGTCTGGTTCTCCTACGGCGACCAGTGGGACGGCGACCTGGGCTCGGTCGACCCGGCGGTGGACCCGGCGAGCGGGACCGACGCCGTGGCGCTGACCCAGATCCCGGCCGAGGGAACGGGTGTCGGACTGTGGGGGCAGGCCCTGCTGGACACCGACCCGCTGCGGCCGGGCCTGCTGGCCGTCGGCGAGACCGGGGACTCCACGGGCACCGAGGCCGTCCTCGACGTGTCGAGCGGCACGCCCAAGGTGATCGCCTGGAACGACAACTCGTACGAGCTGAACGACGGCCTCGGCGACATCGACCTCGTCGCAGGCGACGACCAGGTGCTCGTCAACGGCACCGAACGGCACGCCTACGCGAACGGCGCCCTCACCAAGGCCGGCGCCTACCCGGGCGGTCAGCTGGCGGACGTCGGACGCAGTGGCCTGATCGCCCAGGTCACCGGCACCAAGGTCGCGATCTACCGGCCCAGCGCCACGCAGCCGGTCCGCACCTACAGCACCGGCACCCAGCCCGCGGCCGACGTGGCCTGGGCCGGCGACTCCTCCCGGGTCTTCGCCCTCGTCGCCGGCAGCGGCGGCTGGACGGTCAAGGTGCTCACCGACCCCAACCTCAACGTTCCCACCCTCACGGTCAACGCGCCCTCCACCGCCACCCGCGCCAAGTCGCTCACCGTCACCGGCAAGCTCTCGGCGACGGTGCCGCTGCCCTCCGGGGCCCGGCTCACGGTCACCCGTACCGACCTGGAGAACCCGAACGGCAGGGCGCTGCCGGGCGTCACGGCGAAGGCCGACGGCACCTACTCCTTCGCCGACACCCCGTCGGTCGGCGGCAAGGTGACGTACACGGTGAAGTACGCGGGCGACGCCACGCACACCGCGGTGACCGCCTCGGACAGCGTCGAGGTCTCCCGCGCCGCCACGTCCCTGAGCCTGAACAACAACGGCAAGCTGTACAACTACGGCACCGACGTCAAGTTCACGGCGCACCTCGGCACGACGTACAAGAACCGCTCGGTGTCGATCTACGCGGACCCCTTCGGCAGCGACAGGGGAAAGAAGCTGATCAAGACCGGCACGGTCAACGCCGACGGCAACATCAGCGCCTGGGTGGACATGACCCGGGACACGGCCGTCACCGCGGTCTTCTCGGGCGACGCCCGCTACAAGCCGAAGACGGTCAAGTCCACGGCCTACGCCAGGGTCAGGATCTCCACCGCCGTCTCCAAGCACTACAAGACGGCGAAGATCGGCTCCACGTCGTACTACTGGTTCCACAAGAACACCGAACCGCTGCTCACCACGACGATGACCTACTACCCGGGCCGTCAGCAGCGCTTCGACCTCCAGGTCTACTACCAGGGCACCTGGTACTCGGCGGACTCGGAGTACTTCCCGATCGGCACGAACGGGAAGTCGGCCGTCGCCCTCGGGGCGGCCGGCGAGTCCGGCGTCCGCGCGCGGATGCGGTCGGTGTACGTCAACGGCTCGTCCGGTGACACGGTGAACTCGACGACGTACGGGGCATGGAAGTACCTGTACTTCAGCAACTGACGCGGTACGACCCGTGCGAAGCGGCCCGGAGGGGAATGCCCTCCGGGCTTCTTCCGTTAGAGGTGGCAGAAAGTTCAACGCTCAACTAAACTCGAACCACGAGGAGGTACCGACATGCCTGCAGTGACTGTCGAAAACCCGCTGACCCTGCCGCGCGTGGCCGCGACGGCGGACGCGGTGGCCCGTCCCGTCCTCGGCGTGACGACCGCGCCGAGTGGCTTCGAGGGCGAGGGATTCCCGGTGCGCCGGGCGTTCGCCGGGATCCATTACCGGCACCTTGATCCGTTCATCATGATGGACCAGATGGGCGAGGTGGAGTACGCGCCGGGCGAGCCGAAGGGCACGCCGTGGCACCCGCACCGCGGCTTCGAGACCGTCACGTACATCATCGACGGCATCTTCGACCACCAGGACTCGCAGGGCGGTGGCGGCACCATCACCAACGGCGACACCCAGTGGATGACGGCGGGCTCCGGCCTCCTCCACATCGAGGCGCCGCCGGAGGCGCTCGTCATGTCCGGCGGCCTCTTCCACGGCCTCCAGCTCTGGGTGAACCTGCCGGCCAAGGACAAGATGATGGCCCCGCGCTACCAGGACATCCGCGGCGGCAGCGTGCAACTGCTGTCGACGCCGGACGGCGGCGGGCTGCTCCGTGTCATCGCCGGAGAGCTGGACGGCCACCAGGGCCCCGGTATCACCCACACCCCGATCACCATGATCCACGCGACGGTGGCGCCGGGTGCCGAGATCACCCTTCCCTGGCGGGAGGACTTCAACGGTCTGGCGTACGTGCTGGCCGGCCGCGGTTCGGTGGGCGCGGAGCGCCGCCCGATCCACCTCGGCCAGACCGCGGTCTTCGGCGCCGGTGGCTCCCTGACGGTCCGCGCCGACGAGAAGCAGGACTCCCACACGCCGGACATGGAGGTCGTCCTCCTGGGCGGCCGCCCGATCCGCGAACCGATGGCCCACTACGGCCCGTTCGTCATGAACACCCGCGAGGAACTCCAGCAGGCGTTCGACGACTTCCAGAAGGGGCGGCTGGGGACGATCCCGGCGGTCCACGGGATGACCGAGGGCGGGCTGTAGGCCGCTCGCCCCTGGCGTCAGGCCGCGCCTTCGGGCTTCTCCCAGGTGGTGACGTCCATGGTGACGGACGACAGGCCGCCGGCGTAGTTCGGGTCGTCCGCCTGCCAGCCGAGGAAGGTGATGGCGGCGACCCGGTTCTCGTCGGTGAGCACGCACGCCGTGAGTCCCCTGCGGATGTTCTTCTGGTCGACGGCGAACCCGAACTCCGTGGCCGCCGCGCAGCTCTCCGCCGTCGCGGGGCCGTCGACGGTGGCGAGGTCGCCGCTGTCGCCGACGATCGCATAGCCGTCGTCGGCGCTCGCCGGCAGCGAGAAGATGATGTCGGAGAGGCCGTTGGTGAAGTCCAGGTCCACGTTGGATCCGGCGCGCAGGACGACCTTGCGGTGCTCCCTCACCGCCGCCGGCCCCGCGTCCACCGCCTGGGTGACACCCGCCGTCGGGGACTGCGGCCCTCCGGAGTTCGTCGGCGCCGCTGCGGCACCGGCTCCGCCCGAGGTCACGCTCGTGCCCGGCGTCACGCTCGCACCGCTCGGGCTGCCCTGGCCCTGACCGGTCAGCGACAGGTAGGCCCCTCCGCCGACCAGGGCCATCACGGCGAGAGCTATGAGCGCCTTCGTCGATCCCTTGAACGAGAATCCGCCCTTGCCGACCCTGATGTGGTTGGCGGGGTCGCGTTGGGCGCCTTCGTACGACAGGGAGAACGAGGACCCCTTGCGGTCCTTCGGGGATGCGGACTTGCCCATGCGACTTCCTTGCGTGCGGTCGGATCACGGCCAGGGCACTCATCGTGCAGGCGGTGCCGGAGCCGTCGCCGCCAGTCGCTCGGTGGTCACTTGAAAGGGTGAGAGTGGGGATGCGGGTTGACGCCCGGCCCTCCCGGCCCGTCTGCGGGACCCGCCCTGGGGGCCCGTCCGTCCCTACGGGGACGGCTCGCCGGAGGGCTCGTAGAGCTCGAACCAGATGCTCTTGCCCTCGCCCCGGGGGTCCACCCCCCACGCGTCCGCGAGGAGCTCGATCAGCATCAGGCCGCGGCCCGAGGAGGCCAGTTCGCCGGGGCGGCGTTTGTGGGGCAGGTCGTCGCTGGTGTCGGTGACCTCGACGCGCATCCGGCGCTCGCCGGCCTCGCCGCGGACCTCCGCGAGGAGCAGGGCGTCAGCGTCGGTGTGGACGAGGACGTTGGTCAGCGTCTCGGACAGCAGCAGGACCGCCGAGTCGATCTGGTCGGCGGAGGGCCAGTCGTGGAGCAGTTCGCGCAGCTGCTGGCGGGCCACCCCGACCCGTTCGGGTTCCGCCTGGGCCACCGAGAGCATGGTGCGGCGGACCGTGGGCCGTACCGCGGCCGGGTCCCTGATCTCGCCCTGCCGGTGCAGCAGCAGGAGCGCGATGTCGTCCTCGCGGCGGTCGGCGAAAGGGCCGGTGGTGTGGTGGGAGGAGGGACCGTGGACGGCCTGGATCAGGGCGTCGGCGAGTCCCTCCAGGTCGCCCTCGTGGGTCTCCAGAATGGTGCGGACCCGCTTCCAGCCGGTCTCGAAGTCGTGGCCGCCGGTCTCGATCAGCCCGTCGGTGCACAGCATCAGCGTCTCGCCCGGCTCCAGGGTGATCCGGGTGGTGGGGTAGTCGGCGTCCGGATCGATGCCCAGCGGGAGGCCGCCTTCCGTGCGCCGGGCCAGGACCGTGCCGTCGGCCATGCGGATCGCCGGGTCGGGATGGCCGGCCCGCGCCACCTCCAGGACGCCGGTGACCGGATCGGCCTCGACGTACAGGCAGGTCGCGAACCGCATGTCGGAGGGGTCGTCGAGGCCGTACGTCATGCCGTTGAGGAAGCGTGAGGCGCGGGAGAGGACCGCGTCGGGGCGGTGGCCCTCGGCGGCGTAGGCGCGCAGGGCGATGCGGAGCTGGCCCATCAGGCCCGCCGCCCGTACGTCGTGGCCCTGGACGTCCCCGATGACCAGGGCGAACCGTCCCGTGCCGGCCTGCGTCCGGGAGGTGCCGCCGGGCAGCGGGATCATGTCGTACCAGTCGCCGCCGACCTGGAGGCCGCCGCCGGTGGGGACGTACCGGGCGGCCACCGTCATGCCCGGTATCTCCGGGCCCAGGGTGGGGAGCATCGAGCGCTGGAGGCCGTCGGTCAGCTCGCGTTCCGACTCGGCCAGGCCCGCGCGGGACAGGGCCTGGGCCAGCATGCGGGCCACGGTGGTGAGGACCGAGCGCTCGTCCGGTGTGAAGGCGACCGGATAGGCGAAGGCCGCCATCCACGCGCCCATCGTGCGGCCGGCCACGGTCAGCGGCAGGAACGCCCAGGACTGGCGGTCGAAGCGCTGGGCGAGCGGCCAGGTGACCGGGTAGCGGGAGCGGTAGGCCTCGGGGCTGGAGAGGTAGACGGCCCGGCCGGTGCGCACGACCTCGGCGGCCGGGTAGTCCGTCTCCAGGGACATGTGGGAGAAGGGGCTCTCGTCACCCGGCTGCTGGCCGTGGTGGCCGATGATCGTCAGGCGGTCGCCCTCGACACCGAAGACGGCCAGGCCGTCGGGGCTGAAGCCCGGCATGGACAGGCCCGCGGCCACTCGCAGCACCTCGGCGGTGGAGCGGGCCTCGGCCAGGGCGCGGCCGGCGTCCAGCAGGAAGGCCTCGCGGGAACGCCGCCAGTCGCCGGTGACCGCGGTGCGTCCGGCGGGGGTGCCGGGGGTGGGCTCGGTGACCTCCTGGAGGGTGCCGATCAGCCGGAAGGACTTCTTGTCCTTGTCGTAGGACGGCTTGGAACGGCTGCGCACGGTACGGATCACCCGGCCCCGCTCGTCCATGATCCTGATCCGGACCTCGGCGAGCGTGTGCTCGGCGACGGCGAGCCCGATGACGCTGATGATCTCGTTCCAGTCGACCGGGTGCAGACGGGCCCGCGCCTGGGCCTCCGTGAGGGTGGCCCCCTCGGCGGGCAGCCCGAGCAACCGGGCGGCCTCCGCGTCGACCGTGACCAGTTCGGTGGCGGTGTCCCAGTGCCACAGGCCGGTCGCGAGGGCGGTGAGGACCTCCCCCACGGCGGGCAGGGGCTCACCAGTGCGCATTGCCCCACTTTAAGAACAGGGGCTCCGGGAGTGCCACTGTTGGCCGAGTCGTAATGGTGGGGAGGCGATCTCGGCGTCCCCGGTAGGCTGGGAGCTGTTTCACGTGAAACACGCCCCCCGATCCGCGAAGACTGGATGAACGACGATGCATCGGTACAGGTCCCACACCTGCGGCGAGCTCCGCTCCTCTGACGTCGGTACCGACGTCCGGCTGAGTGGCTGGCTGCACAATCGGCGCGACCTGGGCGGCATCCTCTTCATCGATCTGCGCGACCACTACGGCATCACGCAGCTGGTCGCCCGTCCGGGCACGCCCGCGTACGAGGCCCTCGACAAGCTGACCAAGGAGTCCACGGTCCGCGTCGACGGCAAGGTCGTCTCCCGTGGCACCGAGAACGTCAACCCGGACCTGCCCACCGGTGAGGTCGAGGTAGAGGTCGGCGAGGTCGAGCTGCTCGGCGCGGCCGCCCCGCTGCCGTTCACGATCAACACCGAGGACGGGGTCAACGAGGAGCGGCGCCTGGAGTACCGCTTCCTCGACCTGCGCCGCGAGCGCATGCACAGGAACATCATGCTGCGGTCGTCGGTGATCGCCTCGATCCGCTCGAAGATGGTCGCCCTCGGCTTCAACGAGATGGCGACCCCGATCCTGTCGGCGACCTCCCCCGAGGGCGCCCGCGACTTCGTGGTCCCGTCCCGTCTGAACCCGGGCAAGTTCTACGCCCTGCCGCAGGCGCCGCAGCAGTTCAAGCAGCTGCTGATGATCTCCGGATTCGACCGCTACTTCCAGATCGCGCCCTGCTTCCGTGACGAGGACGCGCGCGCGGACCGTTCGCCGGGCGAGTTCTACCAGCTCGACGTCGAGATGAGCTTCGTCGAGCAGGAGGACGTCTTCCAGCCGATCGAGCAGCTCATGACCGAGCTGTTCACCGAGTTCGGCGGCGGCCGCGAGGTCACCTCGCCGTTCCCCCGGATCCCGTTCCGCGAGGCGATGCTCAAGTACGGCTCCGACAAGCCGGACCTGCGCGCCAAGCTGGAGCTCGTCGACATCACCGATGTCTTCGAGGGCTCGGAGTTCAAGGCGTTCGCCGGCAAGCACGTGCGGGCGCTGGCGGTGCCGGACGTCTCCGCGCAGCCGCGGAAGTTCTTCGACCAGCTCGGCGACTTCGCGGTCTCGCAGGGCGCCAAGGGCCTGGCCTGGGTGCGGGTGGCCGAGGACGGTTCGCTGTCCGGCCCGATCGCGAAGTTCCTCACCGAGGAGAACGTCGCCGAGCTGACCAAGCGGCTGTCGCTGGCCGCCGGGCACGCGGTGTTCTTCGGCGCGGGCGAGTTCGACGAGGTCTCGAAGATCATGGGCGCGGTGCGCGTCGAGGCCGCCAAGCGTGCCGGGCACTTCGAGGAGGGCGTCTTCCGGTTCTGCTGGATCGTCGACTTCCCGATGTACGAGAAGGACGAGGAGACCGGCGCGATCGACTTCTCGCACAACCCGTTCTCCATGCCGCAGGGCGGTCTGGAGGCCCTGGAGACCCAGGACCCGCTGGACATCCTGGGCTGGCAGTACGACATCGTCTGCAACGGCGTCGAGCTCTCCTCCGGTGCCATCCGGAACCACGAGCCGGAGATCATGCTCAAGGCGTTCGAGATCGCCGGCTACGACCGGGAGACCGTCGAGGAGAAGTTCGCGGGCATGCTGCGCGCGTTCCGCTTCGGCGCCCCGCCGCACGGCGGCATCGCCCCCGGCGTCGACCGCATCGTGATGCTCCTCGCGGACGAGCCCAACATCCGCGAGACCATCGCCTTCCCGCTCAACGGCAACGCCCAGGACCTGATGATGGGCGCGCCGACGGAGCTGGAGGAGGCCCGGCTGAGGGAGCTGCACCTGTCGGTGCGCAAGCCGCAGCCGAAGTAGGCGCTGACCCCGAGAAGTGGCCCGGAACCGACGTCGGTTCCGGGCCACTTCGGCGTTGTGCGGAAACCGCAGTCCGCCCTCGCCTGCCTTCTGCTGCCTAGGACAGGAACTTGTAACCCTGCCAGCCGGTGGCGATCTGGGCTCGGCTGCCGAACGATCCCTTGCCGTCGCCGCTGTTGCGCCACAGGGTGCCGCCGGTGTCGCGGGAGACGAGGTCGGCCTTGCCGTCGTCGGTGATGTCGCCGACGCCGACGACCGCGTTGTAGGAGCCGCCCCAGTTGGTGAAGAGCTTCACGCGGGCCTTGAAGGTGCCGGTGCCCGTGCCGTCGTAGCGGTAGAGCGTGTGGGAGGCGTCCTGGGCGAGCAGGTCGCCGCGGCCGTCGCCGTTGAGGTCGCCGGCGCCGATGATCTTCTTGTAGCCCTTCCAGTTGTCGTAGAGCTTGACGCGCGCGGAGAGCTTGCCGGTGCTGGTGCCCTTGTAGAGGTAGACCGTGCCGGTGGACGCCCCGCGCGCGATCAGGTCGGGGCGGCCGTCGCCGCTGACGTCACCGGGCGAGGTCAGGATGTCGTACTGGTTCCAGCCGCTGGTGTTCAGCGTGGTGTACGACGTCGACGGCTTCACCGCGGAGCCGCAGCCGGGCTTGTACAGGCGCAGGGCGCCGCTGCTGAGGCGGACCAGGACGTCGTTGCAGCGGTCGCCGCTGAGGTCGCCGAACGGGATCGCCCTGATCGTGGTGGGCCAGCCGCCGGCGCTGACCTTCTCGCCGAACCTGCCCGTGCCGGTGCCGCTGTGGAAGGTCAGGCCGCCGGAGGTGTTGAGGGTGAGCAGGTCGCCGCGGCCGTCCGGGCCGTCGGCGCTGGTGAAGTCGTGGCGGACCGCCGAACCGTGCAGCAGGTATCCCTCGCCGCCCGTCACCGTGACCGGGGCGGTCGTGCCCAGGCCGGTCGCCTTCAGCGTCCAGGTGAAGGCGCCGTTGGGGAAGGGGACCCCGCTCGACGTCGTGCCGTTCCAGGTCGCCG
Organism: Streptomyces sp. NPDC091972; assembly: GCF_044756385.1. Lineage (NCBI taxonomy): Bacteria > Bacillati > Actinomycetota > Actinomycetes > Kitasatosporales > Streptomycetaceae > Streptomyces > Streptomyces sp. NPDC091972. The sequence goes on from NZ_JBIVSV010000005.1 coordinate 309,474, forward strand.
TCACCTCGGCGGAGGCGGCGCCGCCGGTGATCGTGCGGGTGACCCTGCCGGTCGCGCCGCTCTGCTCCGAGGTGAAGGTCAGCGACCAGTCGGTGACCGGACGGGACAGCTCCCACTGGCCGGTCCAGGCCGACGCGGAACCGGGCTCCACGTAGCCCTCGGTCTCGGTGCGGAACGCCGTCACCGCGGACGGCGTGACCCCGGTGGTGGCCACGTGCGTCTGCTCGAAGGTGTCGAACCAGGCGACCAGGCCGGTGTACTCGTCGACCGTCCACCGGAAGCGGCGGTCCACGGGGAGCCCCGAGTCGGGCAGCCCGGAGGCGACCACGCGGGTGGTGCCGGTCGTCGTGTCGGTGAGGACCAGCTGGTCGGCCCCGTGGTCGTGGCGGACCGTGAAGCCGTCGCCGAGCAGGACGTCACCGGGCGTCACCGCGACCGACCTGGCGGCCTTGGTGTCGTAGACGCCTGCCGAGGCGCCCGCGCAGGACCAGTACACCCAGCGGCCCGCCGCCTGGAGCTCGCTCGGCACGCAGCCGAGGCCCGGGACGTCGACCGTGGAGAGGGTCTTCCTCGTGGTCATGCTGTACGAGGTGAGCCTGCCCGGGGTGGTGGTCGCGCTCCAGAGGGTGGAGCCGCTCAGCGCGGCGGCGCGTACCGAGCGCTTGATCGGATCGCCGTAGCCGAACTCGCCGATGTACTGCGTCGGGGTCGCACCGCCCGAGTTGTAGACGGCGTAGTTGTCGGAGACGTCGACGATCTCGCCGTCCTGGGTGCCGTACGTCAGCGTGTAGTTGGACCAGCCGTCGTGGATGGAGACCAGCTGGTCGGCGTTCTCCAGACCGCTGCCGCCCTCGTTGACGTCGGCGAACGTGTTGAGGAAGACGTCGTCGGGGCCGGAGACGCTGTTGCCCCACAGGGCGGAGCAGGTGGTGCCCGGGTAGGGGCACTTGGCGGCCACCGCGTCGCCCTCCGTGGCCGCGGAGGCGGTCAGCGCGGCAGCGCCGTCGGTGGTCAGGGTGCGGACCGAGGTGGAGTCCATGGAGCTGGTGGAGCTCTTCTCCGCCACCCGCAGGCTGCCGCGGCTCAGGGCGACGCCCGTCTTGGCGTTCTCCAGCGGCGGCACCTTGACGAGTTTCTTCAGCTGCGGGGAGCCGTCGGCGCCGGTGACGACCCGCTGGACGAACCAGTCGGCCGCGCCGGAGCCGCCGGTGACCAGCGCGGTCCCGTCGGGGGCGGCCAGGGGTGTGCCGTACGACCGGGTCAGCAGGGTCTTCGTGGTGCCGTCGGCCAGGGAGACGGCCCGGACCGGGCCGCCGTCGGTGGCGAGGACCAGCCAGTCGTCGGTCAGGACGGGCACCGGGGTGCCGGCCAGGTCCTCGCCGGCCACCGGGACGGTCTCGGCGGCGGTGAGGTCGGCACGCGGCTTGAGGTGCAGGCCGGAGGCCTCGGTGTACCAGCCGACGCGGTCCTCGGTCAGCACGACCTCCGGCACCGTCTCCCGGGACAGGCCGGTGAAGGCCGGGGTCAGCTCGGCGGTGGCGAAGTCGAGGTAGCCGACGGTGTACGACGTGAACTCACCGTTCGCGTCGCGGACCGGGTAGGTCAGCAGGGCGCCCTTCGCGTCGCCGGTGCGCCCGTTGTTGCGCTCCCAGGTGCCGTCGGCGGGCAGCCCGGAGACCACGCGGTCGCGCTGTCTGCCGTCGGCCAGGTCGACGAGGTGCAGCACATATCCGTCGAGTTCCTGGCCGTCGACGACGCCGTTCCACTCGACGGTGACGGTCGTCTCGCCGTACGTGCCCACGCGGGTGGCCGACTGGCTGAGGTCCACGGTCCTGAGGGCGCCGCCGCCGGGGCTCCACAGCGACACCGGGTCGCCGTAGGTGCGGTGGGGCAGCGCCACGGTGTCGGCGGCCTGCCCGAACACACCGGAGGCACAGCGCGCGGAGATGTCGTAGCAGCTGGTGGTGGTCGGCTGGTAGACGCCGGTCGGGCCCTCGACGGGCACGGTGACACCGTCCGCGTAACCGGTCCACAGGAGACCCGCGACGCCGGACTGGCGGTGCAGGTAGCCGGTCGCGCCCGCGGCGAGCAGGCGGTCGGCGCGCGGGGTGGTGCTGCGGGGATCGTCCAGGACGATCTCGGTGGTGCCGGCCGCGGCTGCTGTCGCCGCCTGCGCGCCGGTGTCCTCGGTGCTGGAGAACAGGGTGATCGAGCCGGCCGCCACCGCTACGGCCAGGGCGGAGACGAGCGTGGCACGGCCCGCTCGTCTCGGGGCGTGTCTGCCCAACTGGGGGTCCTTCCCTATGAGTCAGCACACCTTATAAGCAGGTAAGAGAGGAGTGAAGGGCGGGTAAGGGGATGCGGGAGGGGCTGGTGAGGGGGGCGTGAAAAAACCCGCGCGGCCCGGCAACCCCCCACGTCCCGGCGGCCACTTGAGGACGGAAGCGCCTTCGCCGGTGCTCCGTGAAACGCACCTGTCCCACCACCGCTCGTAAGGAAAACCCCGTGGCCTCTGCCTCCCACCGCCGGTCCCTCCGCAAGCGCCGCACCCTGGTCGTCTCCGCCGCCGTGGTGGCCGCGGGCGTCGGCGCCGGTGCCGTCGTGATGAACGCCAACGCCGGGACGGTGGACCTGTACCACCAGACGCTCGCCGCGAAGGACGGCTGGGCGTCCTCCGGCACGGGCACGACCGGGGGCTCGAAGGCCGGCTCCGCGCACACCTTCACCGTCTCCACGCGGGCGCAGCTCGTGAAGGCGCTCGGGTCCGTCTCCGACACGACCCCGCGGATCATCAAGGTCAAGGGCACCATCGACGCCAACACCGACGACGCCGGCAAGAAGCTGACCTGCGCGAACTACGCGTCCGGGACGGGCTATTCGCTCACCTCGTACCTGAAGGCGTACGACCCCGCGACCTACGGCCGCTCGAAGCTGCCGTCGGGCACGCAGGAGACCGCGCGGGCCGCGGCGCAGAAGAAGCAGGCCGCGAACATCGTCTTCAAGGTGCCCGCGAACACCACGATCGTGGGGGAGCCGGGCACGAACGCCGGGATCTCCGGCGGCATGCTCCAGATCCAGAACGTGGACAACGTCATCGTCCGCAACCTCACCTTCGCCGCCACCGAGGACTGCTTCCCGCAGTGGGACCCGACCGACGGCGACGACGGCAACTGGAACTCGAACTACGACGCGGTGACCCTGCGCGGAGCCACCCATGTGTGGGCGGACCACAACACCTTCACGGACGCGCCGCACCTGGACTCCGCGAACCCCGAGTACTTCGGCCGCGAGTACCAGATCCACGACGGGGCGCTGGACATCACCAAGAGCTCGGACCTGGTGACCGTCTCCCGCAACCGGTTCACCAACCACGACAAGACGATGCTGATCGGCAGCAGCGACAGCGAGCCGAGCGGGAAGCTGCGGGTCTCGATCCACCACAACGTCTGGAAGGGCATCGTCCAGCGCGCCCCGCTCGCCCGGGTCGGCCAGGTCCACATCTACAACAACCTCTACGACGTCACGACCCTGAACGGCTACGCGGTGCAGTACAGCATCAACTCCCGCGCCAAGGCCCAGGTCGTCGCCGCGAACAACTACTGGACGGTCCCGTCGGGCGTGAAGGTCGCCAAGCTGCTGTCCGGCGACGGCACGGGCGCGATCGCGGGCTCCGGCAACCTCGTCAACGGCACGGCGACCGACCTGGTCGCCGCCTACAACGCCGCGTCCTCGAAGGACCTGAAGACGACGGTGAACTGGACGCCGACCCTGACGGCGGGCCTGGAGACCTCGGCCTCCTCGGTGAAGAACCTGCCGGCGTCGCTGGCGACGACCACGGGCGCGGGAGTGCTCTCCTAGCCGGCGGCTCTCACGTGTCGTAGGTCCCGTCCCAGGGTTCCGCGAAGGCGAGGCGGTCCGGGTAGAGCTCCGCCCACTGCTCGCCCTCGTCCTCGCGGATCACCAGCCCGAAGCGGACGCCCTCGTGGACGACGCTGAAGGGACGGATCGCGATGTCCGTGTACGAGCGGCGCGGGAGGCTGCGGAGCAGGGTCGCGCGGTGGACCTGGGCGCGAGTGAGGGGCGAGGCGTCGCCGGCCGGGTCGCGCTGCTGCTCCGCCCAGGTCCCGGCGCACCAGATGTCCGAGTCGCGGTAATTGCCCTCGGTGTCGAAGGTGTGCAGGACCGCATACAGGCGTTTCTGATCTTCCCAGCCCTCCTCGAGGCGGAATCCCTCAGGGAAGGCATACGTGATCGACGCCAGGAACTGACCCTCCGCATACCGCCCGATCGTCTCGGTGCGGTGCTTCGGCTCGTACGCGACAGGAATGACCCCGGGCACTGCCATGGCGCAAACCATACGGCTTGGCGCGGACACGGCGATGCCCGGGTCGGTATCCGGACGGCGACGGCTTCCGGACTACTCCGGGGAGCCGCCGAAGCGCTCCTTGTACGTCTCCAGGTCCTCGTCCGTCAGCTTGGCGAACAGGACCGGGGGGACCGTGAAGGGGACGCCGGGGGTGAGGGCGGTCAGGGACCGGGCCTCGTCGGCGGTGACCCAGGTGGCGGTGTCGTCGGGCAGGGCGAAGGCCTGGCGCATGGCGACCGAGGTCGCCGGGATGAAGGGTTCCGACACCACCGCGTACAGGTGGATCAGGTTCATCGCCGTGCGCAGCGTCAGGGCCGCGGCGTCCTTGTCCGTCTTGATCTCCAGCCAGGGGGCCTTCTCCTCCAGGTAGGAGTTGCCCGCCGACCACAGGGCGCGCAGCGCGGCCGCCGCCTTGCGGAACTGGAGCGCCTCCATCTGGGACTCGTACTCGGCGAGGAGGCGGGCGATCTCCTCGCCCAGCCGCGCCTCCGCCTCGCCCGGCGCACCGCCCGCCGGGACCTCCTCGCCGAAGCGCTTCTTCGAGAAGGACAGGACGCGGTTGACGAAGTTGCCCAGGGTGTCGGCGAGGTCCTTGTTCACCGTCGCCGTGAAGTGCTCCCAGGTGAAGGACGAGTCGTCCGACTCCGGGGCGTTGGCGATCAGGAAGTAGCGCCAGTAGTCGGCCGGGAGGATGTCCAGCGCCTGGTCGGTGAAGACGCCCCGCTTCTGCGAGGTGGAGAACTTCCCGCCGTAGTACGTCAGCCAGTTGAACGCCTTGACGTAGTCGACCTTCTTCCACGGCTCGCGCACGCCGAGCTCGGTGGCCGGGAACATCACCGTGTGGAACGGGACGTTGTCCTTCGCCATGAACTCGGTGTAGCGGACCTCGGTGTCGACGTCGTACCACCACGACTTCCAGTCGCGGTTCTCCGGGTCTGTGTCTCGCGCGGCGTCCGCCCACTCCTTCGTCGCGCCGATGTACTCGATCGGGGCGTCGAACCAGACGTAGAAGACCTTGCCCTCGGCCGCCAGCTCCGGCCAGGTGTCGGCCGGGACCGGCACGCCCCAGTCCAGGTCACGGGTGATCGCGCGGTCGTGCAGGCCCTCGGTCAGCCACTTGCGGGCGATCGAGGAGGCCAGCTGCGGCCAGTCGGCCTCGTGCCGGGAGACCCACTCCTCGACCTCGTGCTGGAGCTTGGACTGGAGGAGGAAGAGGTGCTTGGTCTCGCGGACCTCCAGGTCCGTGGAGCCGGAGATCGCCGAGCGCGGGTTGATGAGATCCGTCGGGTCCAGGACCCGGGTGCAGTTCTCGCACTGGTCGCCGCGGGCCTTGTCGTAGCCGCAGTGGGGGCAGGTGCCCTCGACGTAGCGGTCCGGCAGGAAGCGGCCGTCGGTGGGGCTGTACACCTGACGGATCGCCCGCTCCTCGATGAAGCCGTTCTCGTTGAGGCGGCGGGCGAAGTGCTGGGTGATCTCGACGTTCTGCTGCGAGGAACTCCGGCCGAAGTAGTCGAAGGCCAGCGCGAAGCCGTCGTAGACCGCCTTCTGCGCGTCGTGCGCCTGCGCGCAGAACTCGTCGACGGGGAGCCCTTGCTCCTTCGCGGCCAGCTCCGCCGGGGTGCCGTGCTCGTCCGTCGCGCAGATGTAGAGGACGTCGTGCCCGCGCTGGCGCAGGTACCGGGAGTAGACGTCCGCCGGGAGCATGGACCCCACCATGTTGCCCAGGTGCTTGATCCCGTTGATGTACGGAAGGGCGCTGGTGATGAGGTGTCGAGCCATCGGGGGCTGCTCCCAGGTCGGGTCGTTTCAAATGTGTGCTTGCGAACCTTGAAATCGTAGCCGACACGGGTGGGCCGCCCGCTTCCCGTTTTACGGGGTGGGAAGGGGCGGCCTCAGGGGTGGTGCCACGGCGTCAGGGGCGCCAGTTCGCCAGGACGCCCTCGTAGACCTCCGCGTCCGTGAGCTCCTTCGGGGTCTCGCCCGCGAGGAAGTGGGAGACGTTGGGGAGCTTGAGCTTGCGCAGGTAGTCGAAGGCCTTGTTCTCCGGGTCACCGAAGGCGACGAAGGAGAAGAAGACGTTCGGGTGGGTCTTCGACGCCTCCGTGAGCGCCTGGGTGGCGGGGGTCTTCGCGTCCGGGGCGCCGTCGGTCTGGAAGACGACCAGGGCCGGGGTGTCCGGGGACTCCTTGGTGTGGTGCGCGAGGACTTCCTCGACGGCCGCGTGGTAGCTGGTACGGCCCATGCGGCCGAGACCGGCGTGCAGGTCGTCGATCTTGGTCTCGTGGTCGGTGAGGGTGAGCTCGCCGGTGCCGTCCAGTTCGGTGGAGAAGAAGACGACGTGCACCTTGGACTCGGGGTCCAGGTGGGCGGCGAGCGCGAGGGTCTGCTCCCCGAGCGCCTGCGCGGAGCCGTCCTTGTAGTACGGCCGCATGCTCGCCGACCGGTCCAGGACCAGGTACGTCCGCGCGGTGGTGCCGGTGAGGTCGTGGGCGGCGAGGATGGTGGCGGCGGCGTCGTAGGCGGTACGGAGCCCGGCCGGCACGGATCCCGACCCACCCGCCTTCGCTGCCGCGGGGGCGGGCTCTTCGGAGGGGGCGTCCTCGGCGGTGGGTTCTGCGGAGGGGGCGTCCTCGGCGGTGGGTTCTTCGGCGGACGGGGCCTCGGAGGGGGCTTCGTCGGCGGGGGCCTTCTCGGAGGCGGGCTCGCCAGCGGGGGTCGCCTGGGGGGCGGCCTCTTCGGCGGCCGGCTCCTGCGCGGGGGTCTTCTTCGCGGGGGCCTTCTCGGCGACGGGCTCGTCGGCCGGGGCCTCCTCGGAGGCGGCGCTTTCGGCGGCCGGTTCCCCGGAAGGGGTCTCCCCGGCGGGGGCGGTCTCGACGGCCGGGGCCGCGGAGGCCGGTTCGTCGGACGGGACCTCGGTGCTGGCAGCGCCGGACGGGGCCTCGTCGGGGGCGGCGCTTTCGTCGGCGGGCTCCTCGGACGCCTGCGCCTTGGCGGGAGCCTTCTCGGCGGCGGGTTCGTCGGTGACGGGTTCGTCGGTCGACGTCTTCTCGGAGGGGGCTTCCTCGGTGGAGGCCGTCTCGGACGCCGGTTCCTCGGGCGTCTTCTCCTTGGCGGAGGTCTTCTCGGCGGACGGTTCCTCGGACGCGGCCTCGGTGGCCGGCTCCTCGGTGGTCGGCTCGGTGGCCGGCTCCTCGGTGGTGAGGGCTGCCGTGGGCGCCTTCTCCTCCGTGGACGCCCCGGCCTGTGCCGCCGGCTCCTCGGACGGGGACTCCTCGGCGACCGGCTCCGGAGCGGGCGTCTCGGGCACAGCCTGCGCCGACGGCTCGGCGGCGGGGCCCTCGTCCTTCGCGCCCTCAGCGGTCGCCTCGTCGGCGCGCCCCGTCCCGCCCGCGGCAGGCGCCGCCACCGGCTCCTCACCCCCCGCCGGAGGCGTCTGCTTCGGGACCGACACGTTGTCGAAGGCCGCCGAGACCAGTTCGTGCTCGGAGCCGGTGGGGGGCGTGGCGGTACGGGGCTCGGGGACCGTCGCGGTCGCCGGGGTCGGCTCGCTCGCGGGGGACGGGAGCTTCGGTTCCGTCGCCTCCTGCGAAGGAACCGCACCCTCTGCCTCGGTGGCAGCGCCCTTGCGTGATCGGCCGCCGAACGCGTTCCGCAGGAGAGTGAGAATGCCCATGTGCGCAACCCTTCGCATGAGTTGAAGCCCGTCAATCCCTGGCCAGGACGGACACGTAAGGTTAGCGGCCCTCGGTGGCGATCTTGGGCAGGGGCGGGTGGCCGGGGCCCCCGGCGTCAAGACCTACTTCCGGACTTCACTCGCGGGTGACGTCAACTCCGCTCCGTCCACCCCGGGTTCATTCACCGTTCACCGCCCCGCCCCGCTCTCGCACAAACGCGCGCATACCGTCCGTCACGCGAGCTTCAAGGGGAAGCAAGGGGAGAGCAAAAGTGCGCACACAGTTGCCGTTGATCAGCACCACCCATGGGCCGAACGCGTCGCATCCCGGGGGGCGGTCCGCCCTGACCTGCCGTTTCCGGTGTGGTGACGCCTGTTTCCACCCGGCGCCCAACACCTCCTCCAACCCGTACGTCGGTGATGTCATCGCCACCGCGCTCAGCCGCCGCTCGATGATGCGCGCCGCCGCCGTCGTGACCGTCGCCGCCGCGGCCGGCACCGCGGGCACGGTCCTCGCCGCTCCGCCGGCGGAGGCTGCTCCGTCGGCGGAGGCCGCCGCGCGGACCGAGGCCGGGCGGAAACCCCGGGGCAGGGCCGCCCGCGGACTGCGGTTCACCCCCGTCGCACCCAACACCGACGACACCGTGACCGTCCCGGCCGGCCACGCGCAGAACGTCGTCGTCCGCTGGGGCGAGCCCATCCTGCGCGGCGCCCCCGCCTTCGACCCGGAGAAGCAGACCGCCGCCGCCCAGGCCGGCCAGTTCGGGTACAACAACGACTTCCTCGCCCTGCTGCCGCTGCCCGGGGAGAAGAACAGGCAGGTGCTCGTCGCGAACCACGAGTACACCGACGAGGTCCTGATGTTCCGCGGCTACGACGCCGCCGCCCCCACCCGCGAGCAGGTCGAGATCGCCTGGGCCGCGCACGGCCTGTCCGCCGTGGTCGTGGAGGAGAACCGGAGGAACGGCGCGCTCACCGTCGTACCCCGGCACCACCTGAACCGGCGGGTCACCGCCACCACCGAGTTCCGGCTGACCGGGCCCGCCGCGGGCTCGGACCTGCTGAAGACCTCCGCCGACCCGACCGGCCGCAGGGTCCTCGGCACGCTCAACAACTGCTCCGGCGGCACCACCCCGTGGGGCACCACCCTCCACGGCGAGGAGAACTTCAACCAGTACTTCGCGAACGCCAGCCGGGCGACGGACAAGCGGTACGGGATCGGGACGGGCGCCAGCGAGCGCAAGTGGGAGCGGTTCGACAAGCGGTTCGACGTCGCCCAGGAGCCCAACGAGGTCCACCGCTTCGGGTACGTCGTCGAGCTCGACCCCTACGACCCCGCCTCCGTGCCCCGCAAGCACACCGCGCTCGGCCGGTTCAAGCACGAGGGCGCGACCGTGCGGCTCACGCACGACGGGCGGCCGGTCGTGTACTCCGGGGACGACGAGCGGTTCGACTACTTCTACAAGTTCGTCGGCAGCAAGCGGATGAGGAAGGGCTCCTCGCGGGCCGTGCGGGAGCACAACCTCTCGCTGCTCGACGAGGGGACGCTCTACGTGGCCCGGCTCACCGGCGACTCCCCCGCCATCGAGATCGACGGGACCGGCAAGCTGCCCGCCGACGGGGAGTTCGACGGCAGCGGGGAGTGGATCCCGCTGGCCACCGCGACGGCGAAGGGGGCCGTGTCGCACGTCGAGGGCATGAGCGCCGACGAGGTGTTCGTCTTCACGCGGCTGGCCGGGGACAGGGTCGGGGCGACCAGGATGGACCGGCCCGAGGACATCGAGCCCAACCCGCGCACCGGCAAGGTGTACGTGGCCCTGACGAACAACACCAACCGGGGTGTGGGCGCGAATGCCCCCGCCGACGAGGCCAACCCCCGCAACGCCAACAAGCACGGGCACATCCTGGAGCTCACCGAGCGCTGGAACCGGGCCGACAGCACGAGGTTCGCCTGGACGCTGTTCCTCGTCGCCGGTGACCCGGAGGACCCCGCGACCTACTTCGCGGGTTTCCCGAAGGACGACGTCAGCCCCATCTCCTGCCCGGACAACGTGGCCTTCGACCCGCACGGCAACCTGTGGATCTCCACCGACGGCAACCAGCTCGGTTCGCACGACGGCCTGTTCGGGGTCGCCACCAGGGGTGAGCGGCGCGGCGAGCTGAAGCAGTTCCTGACGGTGCCGACCGGGGCCGAGACCTGCGGTCCGCTGGTGCAGGACCGGCGGGTGCTGGTAGCGGTGCAGCATCCAGGGGAGATCAGCGGGGCGACGGTGGAGAAGCCGGCGAGCACCTGGCCCGACGGACCCGGGAAGATCGTGCGGCCGGCCGTCGTGGCCGTGTGGCGCGAGGACGGCGAGGACATCGGCGTCTGAGCCGCGGCGGCGGCCCGTCCCCGTTCAGGGAATGGCCGGAACCGCCGGTCGCCGCTCCCGGCGGCCGTCCTCTTCCAGCCATTCCCGGTACGCCGGCGCCTGCCGCGCGCTCTCCCAGTACGCCTCCTCCAGCGCGGGACGGACCCCGTCCAGGTCCGTCTCGGTGCGGGCCGCGAGCAGGAGCCGTACGCCCAGCGGGTCGCCGTGCAGCCGTCGTACCGCCATGTCGGGGCGGGGCACCCGGGTCGGCTGGCAGACGGTGACGACCTCGCCGGTGGCGACCAGGGCGTCGGCCGTGTGGTAATCCCCGTGCAGCACCACGGGGTTGACGCCGGCCGCGCGGAACATGCGCTGCACGGCGTCCCACTCGCCGTCGACCGTGGGGTCGATCATCCAGCGGTCTCCGGCCAGGTCGGACAGGGCCACCACCGGCTTCGCGGCCGCCGGATGGTCCGCGGGCAGCGACACGAACTGCGGCTCGCGTTCGACCAGGACCCGCAGGCACAGCTCGCGCGGGATGTGCAGCGGGCAGCCCTCCACCTCGTGCACGAACGCCACGTCGAGCTGGCCGTCGGCGACCATCCGCAGCAGGGCGTTGGGGGAGACGTTCATGTGGAGGGTGGGGTCCTGGCCGCGGGCGCGCAGTCGGCGCAGCCAGCCCGACAGGGCCCGGCTCGCGGTGGAGCCGACCCGGAGCTGCGGTCCGCCCGTCGCGGCCGCGCGGGCGTCGGCCACCAGGGAGCGCATCTCGGCCACCAGGGGGCGGGCCCGGCTGAGCACCAGCCGCCCCAGCGGGGTCGGGCGGCAGCCGGACCGCGCGCGCACGAACAGCGCACCGCCCAGCGCCTGTTCGATCCGGCGCAACTGGGTGCTCAGCGACGGCTGGGCGACGCCCAGCTGACGGGCGGCCCGGTGCAGGCTGCCGGTGTCGGCTATGGCCACCAGCGCGCGGAGGTGTCTCACCTCAAGGTCCATGCGATCGGAGGGTAAGGCGGGGGCAGGGGTTGCACCAGGGGTGCCGAACGCCCGTGATAGGGCCGCGCTATCACGTGTTGGCATCATCACAGCCACCGCACCGGCACCGACACTCACATCGACGACTCACCCCCACCAAGGAGTCTCGATGCGCAAGCACACCTCTGCCCTCACCGCGACAGCGGCCGCCCTCGGCCTGGCAACGGCCGCGCTGGCCACAGCGGTTCCCGCGACCGCCGCACCGGCCCCCGCGCCGAAGGCCGGCTACACCGCGGCCGCGACGACCGACACCAGCGAGGCCTTCTTCCAGGCCGTCCTGAGGTCCGTGGCCGAGAAGCGGGCCGCGAACCCGACCGCCGCCGCAGCCGTCACCGTCGTCTACGACGCCTCCCGGGCGCCCTCGTTCAGCGCCCAGATAAGCCGCAGCGCCCAGATATGGAACAGCTCGGTGACCAACGTCAGACTCCAGGCGGGCTCGGCGTCGAACGCCGACTTCTCCTACCGCGAGGGCAACGACTCGCGCGGTTCCTACGCGTCGACCGACGGTCACGGCAGCGGCTACATCTTCCTGGACTACCGGCAGAACCAGCAGTACGACTCGACCCGGGTCACCGCCCACGAGACCGGGCACGTGCTCGGCCTGCCGGACCACTACTCCGGTCCGTGCAGCGAGCTGATGTCGGGCGGCGGTCCCGGCCCGTCCTGCACCAACGCCGTCCCCAACTCCACCGAGCGCAGCCGGGTGAACCGGCTCTGGGCGAACGGCCTGGCCGCGGCGATGGACAAGGCCCTTCAGAAGTCAGCCCGTTAGCCGCCACCCCCCACCCCGGTGCGGGCCGCCCACCACGAGAGGGCGGCCCGCACCGGCACGCCGCCGGTCAGCGCGGTGAGGTGACGGCCCGGGCCGCCGCCACCTCCTGGCGCACCGGCTCCAGCACACTGCCCGCGGGCCCGGTGAGGTCGGTGCGGACCTCGTAGAGGGTCTCCGCCTCCCGCAGTCCCTGCGCCAACTCCCTGAGCTGGAGGGTCACCTGGGCCACCTCGGCGGGGGACGGGGGCTGCGCCCCGTGCCGCACCCGGACCCGTGCCGCCGTCGTCGCGTCCACGATGCGTTCCACCGCGACGACCAGCGGCCACCAGGCCGCGGCCCGGCGTCCGGTGGGCGGCGGTTCGGTCAGCGCGCGCTGGAACTCGGTACGGATGGCGGAGAGGTCGCGGTAGAGGCGGCGGCGCATGCGGGCGCGGGCCGACGGTTCGGTGCCGGCGAGGAAGGCCGACTCGACGTAGGCCGCCGTGTCGCCCACCGCGTCCGCCAGGCGGTCGCCCACCCGGGTGTGCCAGCTCTCCGGCCACAGCAGGTAGCCCGCGACCAGGGCGATCGCGCAGCCCATCAGGGAGTCCAGCAGCCGGGGCATCAGCAGGGCCGTGCCCTGGTGGTTGAGGACGTCCGACAGGAGCAGGATCACCGGGGTGATCGCGGCCGTCTGGTAGCCGTAGCCCCGCGGGGTGAGGGCCGGGATCAGCGGGGCCAGCAGCAGCATCGCCGGCACGTCCCACCACCCGCGCGGCACCTGTGAGAGCACCGCCGCCGCGACCACCAGTCCGGCCACCGTGCCCAGCGCCCGCAGCAGGGCCCGCGAGAACACCGAGCCGAAGTCCGGTTTCAGCACGAAGGTGATCGTCAGGGCCACCCAGTAGGAGCGCGGCACGGGGACGATCGAGACCAGCGCCTGGGCCAGCCCGATGCACAGGGCCAGCCGCAGGCCGTACCGCCACGACACCCCCGACAGGGCCACGTTGCGCGCCGCGCGGGCGGCCCGGACGCCGAGCGCGGCCGGCCGGCCCAGACGGTCGTCGATGCCGCTCGGGTCCACGTCCGGCGCGGCGACGACCTCGGCCGCGTGGCGCAGGGCGTGGTCGACGGCCCGGGCGGTCTCCGACACCGGGACCGGCAGACGCAGTCCGGTCGGTCCCGTGTACCCCGTCGCCACCGCCTGGGCGAGATGGCGGACCGCCTCCGGGATCTCCGGTGCCAGCGGCCGGCCGGACAGGTGGGCCGCGGGGGCCGCCTCCACCACCGGTGTGATCGCGTTCAACTGCGCCAGCAGCCGGGTCAGTTCGGGGCTGCGTCCGTGGTGGCGGGCGCGCCGGGCGAGAACGAGGTCGTAGGACTGGTTCAGGGACTGGGTGACGGCGTGCCGTGCCTCGTCGTACTCCGTGCGGCCGCAGGCGGCCATCAGGTCGGCCACCGCCCGGTAGGTGTCCGCGACCGCCGTCCGCTCCGGCACCCCGGACCTGAGCGGCCAGGCGAGCAGGGCCAGCAGCAGGACGAGCAGTCCGCCGCCGGTCATCAGCAGCGGGGCCGTCCACCAGTCGCCCGGCATCGGAAGCCCCGCGCCCACCACGGAGTTCAGCAGCAGGAGCAGTCCCGAGACGGAGGCGACCGCGCCGATCGTGGAGATCATCCCGGAGACCAGGGCGACCCCGGTGACCGCGAGGACCGCGGTCCAGCCGTGGCCGTACACCAGCGCTCCGAGGGTGACGCCGACGGCGCCGAACAGCTGGGGGACGGCGATGTTGAGGATGCGCATGCGGTACGCGTCCGCGGTGTCGCCGATGACTCCGGACAGGGCGCCCATGGAGGCGAGGGCGCCGTACAGGGGCCGGTCCACCGCGAGGCCGATCACCAGGGGGAGGGTCATCGCGATCGCCGCGCGGGCCACGGCGGGCCGATTGACGGGGGACGGTTGCGATCGGAGGTTCCGGACCAGCCAGTCGGGCGGGGTGAGGCCGATGCGGGACATGGGGCCATTATGAACATCCGGGTCAGCCGGGCCCGTGCAGCGCGATGTCCACCAGCAGGGCGCGGTGGTCGGTGTCCGCCAGGTCCAGGAAACGGGCCTCGCGCGCGGAGAAGTCCGCCGACACCAGCACGTGGTCGATCTGCGCGCCGATCGCCGGGGCGGTGCGGGCCGGCCAGGTCGGGGTGCGGTCCGATCCCGCGAGCCGGGCCGCGTCGCGCAGTCCGGTGTCGAGGATCGCGCGGAAGGCCGCGTGGTCCTGGGAGGCGTTGAAGTCGCCGGCCAGGACGGTGGGGGAGCCGGTGGCGGCGGCGTAGTCCCGCAGCTCCCCCAGCTCCCGCCGCCACACGTCGAGTTGGCCCGGCAGCGGGGGCATCGGATGCGCGAGCTGGAGCCGTACGGCGTGACCGCGCACGTCGGCGACCGCCCCGGGCATGCCCATGGTGCTGTCCCGGATCCCGGCGGCGGGCTCCAGGGGGAAGCGGCTGAGGACGACGGACCCCGTCGAGCCGGCGCCCTCCACGGACCGCCGGTACGGATGGCTGACGGCAAGGGACCGCCGCAGGGCGGCCGAGCAGCCGTGGTCGCACTCCTCGACGAACACGATGTCCGGCCTCTCCTCGCGGACGGCGGTGACGAGGGCGCCGGTGGCCCGCCCGAACTCGACGTTCGAGGTCATGACGCGGAAGGAGGCGAGCACCCGCCCGTCCGGCTCGCCGCCCTGCCCGTACGGGGCGATGAACCACGCCAGCAGCCCGAGGACGACGGCCGCCCAGATCGTCCCGGGCCACCAGCGGGCGAGCAGGGCGAGGGCCAGGCCCGCCCCGGCGGGCGCGAGCAGCCAGGGCAGGAAGGCGAGGAGCTGCGGGACGGGCGTGACGCCGTCCGTGTCGGCGAGCCGGCATCCGAGGACGACGCTCACGGTGGCGAAGAGCAGGGCGGCGGTCCAGGTACCGAGCCTTCGGCGGGTCACCGTCCCGAGCCTACGAGCGGGCGTCGGCCTTCGCCAGGAACTCCCCGAGCACGGCGTTGAACTCCGCCGCACGTTCCAGGTTCGGCAGGTGCGCCGCGCCCTCGAAGACGTGCAGCCGCGACTGGGGGAGCGCCGCGTGCATGGCCTCGGCGTCGGCGACCGGCGTGTAGGTGTCGTCGGCGCCCACCAGCACCAGCACCGGGACCGCGACCCGGGTCAGCAGCTCGCGGTAGTCGGGGCGGGCGGCACGGGCGCGCAGGGCCGCCGCCGCGGACGCCGGGCGGGTGGCCGTCATCATGCCGTGGACGTGCGCCTTGATCTCGGGGGCGGCGGACGGCGCGACCATCTTCTCCAGCACCTCGTCGGCGTAGCCGCGCATGCCCTCGCGCTCCAGCCGGTCCGCCGTGGCGTGCCGGGCCCGCACGCCCTCGGGGGTCTCCGCCGCCGGGAAGGTGTCGGCGAGGACCAGGGCCCGGATCCGCTCGGGGAAGAGCCGGTAGCAGTCCATGACGACCTGGCCGCCCATGGACAGGCCCGCCAGCACGCACTCCGGTACGCCGTGTTCGTCCAGCAGCGCCTCGATGTCCCGTGCGAAGCGCTCGAAGCGGTCGACCTCGGCGGGCGGCCGGGCCGGGCCGTAGCCGCGCAGGTCCGGGGCGAGGACGCGGCGGGAGGCGGAGAACGCCTCGATCTGCGGGCGCCACATCGTGTGGTCGAAGGGGTGGCCGTGCACCAGGACCAGGGGGATCGCCGTCATGCCGCCGACCCTAGGTCGGCCCGCTTGCTCGGTGCAATAAAATCTTTGCCCTCAGTGCAATCAAGCTCGGTGCAGACAGGGGGCCCCGTGCACGACTACCGGCGCATCGCCGACCGCATCGCCGCCGACATCACCACCGGACGGCTCCGGCCGGGCGAACGCCTTCCCCCGCAGCGGAAGTTCGCACGCCGGCACGGGATCGCCGCGTCCACGGCGGAGCGGGCGTACGGCGAACTCGTACGGCGGGGCCTGGTCGTCGGCGAGGTCGGGCGCGGCACCTTCGTGAAGGCCACCGCACCCGGGCGGCCCGGCAAGGGGCTCATCGAGGACGCCGGGACCCCCGTCAACCTGGAGCTCAACTACCCCTGCGCCGAAGGCCAGTCCGAGCTGCTCGCCGACACCCTCGCGCCCCTGCTGCGCCCCGACGTGCTGACCGAGGCCCTGCGCCCGGCCGCCGCCACCGGGACCCCGGCCGCCCGCGACGCCGTCGCCGCCCTCCTCACCACCCCCGGCTGGCGCCCCGACCCGTCCCGGATCCTGTTCACGGGCAACGCCCGCCAGTCCGTCGCCGCCGCCCTCGCCTCCCTGGTGCGGCCGGGCGGCCGGGTCGGCGTGGAGGAACTGACGTATCCCGTCGTCAAGGAGATCGCGGCCCGGCTCGGCATCACCCCGGTGCCGCTGGCCACCGACGAGGACGGTCTGCGCCCCGAGTCGGTGGCCGCCGCCCACCGCGCCGCCCCGCTGTCGGCCCTCTACGTGCAGCCGACCCTGCACAATCCGACGTCCGTCACCATGAGCCCGGGACGCAGGCGGCGACTCGCGGACACCGTGACCGACCTGGGCGTCCCCGTCGTGGAGGACCGCATCTGGTCGTTCCTGGCGGAGGCGGACGACCCCTTCGCCGCGCACGCCCCCGCCCTCACCCACGTCGTCGACGGCCTGTCCAAGAGGGTCGCGCCCGGACTCACCGTCGGCTTCCTCGTCGTACCGGAAGGGCGGGCCGACGCGGTGGCCGACGCCGTGCGCTCCGGGGGGTGGAGTGCCGGGCGGTTCGCGCTGGAGGCGGCCGCGCGGTGGACGGTGGACGGGACCGTGGCACGACTGGTCCAGGCGAAGCGGGCCGACGCGGCGCACCGGCAGCGGGTGCTCGCCCGGTGCCTGGACGGGTTCGCCGTCCGGTCCGATCCGCGCGCCTACTACGCCTGGTGGGACCTCCCGGCCCCCTGGCGGGCGGACACCTTCACGGCCGCCGCCGCGGCGCTCGGCATCGCCCTGACGCCCGGGCCCGCCTTCGCCGTCGACCCCAACCGCACCCCGGACGCGGTCAGGCTCGGGCTCGCCTCGGCCGCTGTGCCGGATCTGGAACGGGCCCTGCGGACGCTCGCCGGGCTCGCAGCGAGCCGTACCGGCCGGTGATCCAGCAGGCCGCGGCGACCGCGAGGCCGACCGCCACCAGCAGCCAGGAGACCGTGCGCAGCGTGCCGGTCAGGGCGTCGTAGACGGCACCGGCGGCCGGGCGGCGCACCGGGTCGGCCAGGTCGGTCAGGGTCATACGGCGGCCGACGGCGACGGCGAGGCCGAGGAGCGCGCCGCCGAGCGCGGTGCCGAGCGCGGTCGCGGTGAGCGCGCGGCGGCGGCAGGCGGCGACGGCGATACCGGCGACGGCGAGGGCGGCGGCCGTGACGGGCAGCCAGAAACCGGCGACTTCGAGCACGTCGTAGCCCTTCCGGAGACGGTCGAGGGCGGGCGCCGGGAGCACGGCGACCTCGGTGCGGGGCAGGGTGACCCGGTGCTCCACCCGGGCGGCGATCGGGGCGATGTCGACGGTCACCTCGTGGTGGCCGCCCTCCCGGACGGCCCGCAGCACCGCCCGGTGGACGGCCCGGTTGCCCGCGTCCCACGCGGTGCCGAAGGCCGGGGTCCGGGTCAGCGAGCGCACGAAGGGCCGTACCGGTTCGCCGACCTCGCCCGCGACCGCGTCCGCGACGCTGTCCCGCACGGCCGGGTCGGCGGCGAGCGGTGCCATCGCCGTGACGTACCGGCCCGTGTCGGCGAGGCCGTACGCCGCCCAGGCGGCCAGCGCGCCGAAGGGCACGAGGAGACAGGCCAGGGCGATCAGGGCGGCCGACAGGGCGTCGCGGACACGGCAGGTCACCCCTCCAGGCAAGACCGCCGGCGGTGGCCGCGCGAGCCGTGGAGCCGTGTACTGCGCCCCTGCGGTGCCGGGTTCACCCGAACGGGTGCGGACCCCGTCGTGTCCCGGCCCGGGGTCCGCGCACCTTTGCTACCTGATCCGGTTGCCCTCGCCGTCCTCGTGCGTGTAGTAGCGGTAGAAGAACACCACGAAGATCCCGGCGGCGACCGCCAGCCCCAGGGCCGTCGAGCGCAGCACGCTCTCGCCCGTCTGGCTGTACAGGAACCCGACGGCCGCCCCGGCGAAGCCGGACTTCACGGCCGAGTGCAGTTCCCGCTTCAGCAGCGGCGCGAACGTCGCCACGGCGATGCACAGCACGATGAACGCCAGGGCCGTGACACAGCCGAACAGCACGTTCCAGCCGGTGATCGGGCCGCCGTCCCGGCGGTTCGCGGCCGCCCAGTAGCCGTAGACCAGACCGAGCACCACCGGGATGCCGTACCTGGCGGCCGTGTGCACCTTGGCGCTGAACACATCGGGTGTCCGGGCGAACCCGCCCGCGGGTGCCGCGTGAGCCATGAGAGCACTCCTCTCGTTCCACCCCGATCCGCCCCCGACTACCAGAGCACACCTGCGCGGGGGCGGGGGCAAGTCGGATGGCGGCGGAGGATGCCGCGTGTTTCGCTGGCCCCATGAGCGGTGTCGGCCGGGGACAGGTGCTCCGCGTGCGCGGCCGCAGTGTCGCCTGGGTGCCGCCGCTCCTGCTGCTGGTCGCGATCACCGTGATCGACCTCAACACGGGCGCCCAGTTCCGGATGATCTCCTGGGTCGTCCTGGTGCCCGGTATCGCGGCCGCGATCTGCGGCGTCCTCGGCACGGCCGTCTTCGCCGTGCTCGCCCTGGTCACCTATGTCGTCGCCGACGGGGCCTGGCCGCACCAGTACCGGTCGGGCCTGCCCGACTTCATCCTGGTCGCGGTCGGCGGCGTCCTCGCCCTGCTGGCCTGCGTGGTACGCCTGCGCGGCGAGCGCAGCATGCTGCACATGCGGGACGTCGCCGCCACCACCCGCCGTACCGTGCTGCGCCCGCTCCCGGCGGTGTGGGGCGGCCTGGAGCACGCGGAGGTGTATCTCGCGGCGGACAGCGAGGCCCGCGTCGGCGGCGACTTCTACGACATCCAGCCCGGCCCGCACGGCACCCGCGTGCTCGTCGGGGACGTCCAGGGCAAGGGGCTCGGCGCGGTCGAGGCGGCGGCCGCGCTGCTCGGCACGTTCCGTGAGGCGGCCTACCACGAACCGGACCTGGCGACGGTCGCCGAGCGGCTGGAGATCCGGGTGCTCCGGCACGGCGTGCACGTCACCGCGCTCGGCCGCGACGACGGCGACCGTTTCGCCACCGCCGTCCTGCTCGGCTTCCCCGAGGCCGACACCGGTCTGGTGGAGGCCGTGGTCTTCGGCCACGAACCGCCGCTCGTGGTCGGCCCGTCGGGGGTGCGGCCGCTGCTCGCCGCCGACGGACTCCCGCTGGGCCTGGCCACCCTGACCGCCGACGGCCCGCCGCCCGTCCACCGGGTCCCCCTCGATGCCGGCGAGACCGTCCTCCTGACCAGCGACGGTGTCACCGAGGCCCGCGACGGCACCGGGGAGTTCTACCCCCTCGCCGACGAGGTGGCCCGCGCCCTCGCCGCCGACCCGCGCACCGCCGAACCCCGCCGCCTGGTGGCCCTCGTCCGCGACGGCACCCTCGGGCACTGCGGCGGGCGGCTCCTCGACGACACCACGGTCTTCGCGGTGCGCAGGGCCGACGAGGGGGCAGGAAAGGGACGTTTGCCGTCCTGAGAACTCCCCTTCGCAGCCGCAGCGGTTACCGTGCTGCCGTACGTGATCGACGGGGGATGGGGAGGGACCGATGCCCGGAACCGTGCTGCTGCTCGCCGCCTCACCTGTGGGCAGGGGCCGCCTGGTGGACGCGGCGTCCGTGCTGCCCGTCCTCGCGGCCGTGCCGCCGGCCGTGCTCTCCGGCACCGACACCGCCACCGTCGTCGAACTCGCCGACCCGCTGGAGCCCCAGGCCGTCCTCACCCGGCTGCGGGCCGTCGCGGCCACCCCGGGCCCGCTCACCGTGTTCGTCACCGGTCAGCTCGCCCTGGACCGCCGACAGCACCTGCCCCATCTGGCGCTGGCCCGCACCACCGCGGCCACCGTGCGCTACACCGCGCTGCCCTGGCAGTGGATCCGTGAGGAGTTCCGGCTGCGGTCGCCGGGCTCGACCACCCTCTTCCTCGACCTGCACGCCGACGCCGACAGCTGGGGGTGGCTGCGGACGCACGCGCTCGACTCCGGCCGCAACAACACGGTGTTCGGGCGGATCGCGCCTCCGCCCTCCCGTCGTACCGTGGCGGCGCCGGCGTACATGAAGACGATCGCGACGATCCTGCGCAGCGGGTGGCGTCCGCCGGTCGAGCAGCTGCACCAGCAGGCGTTCACCAGGCTGGGCCCCGAGGCGTACGGCGACCTGGTGCTGACCGTGTCCGGGGTGCCGGGTGCCCGGGTGCCGGGCGGGCCGGTGGGCGTGGGCCGGTCCCCGCAGGCGGCCGCCGTTCCGCCCCACCGCCCCGAGGCGTACGGGGGTGTGGCGCCTTCCGTGCCGCCGGTTCCGGTGTTCGCGCCCCGGGTGCCGGGTGCCCAGGTGCCGGGCGGGCCGGTGGGTGCGGGGCCCGTGGGAGCCGACCGGTCCCCGCAGGCGGTGACCGCCCCTCCCCGGCCGCAGGACCCCCACGTCCAGGTGACCGCCGCCGTCCAGGCCGGTCGCCACCAGGAGGCCGACGCCCTCGCCGCGGCGCACGAGCAGGCCGCCGCCCGGGCCCACGGTCCGGCCTCCGAGCAGGCGCTGCACTGGTCCGAAGTCCGGGCGGACCTCGCGATGTTCGCCAGGGACCCGGCGCGCAGCTGCCGGATCTGGCTGACGGTGGCCGAGACCCGGTTGACCGCCGGGCAGGCCCCGGACTCGCCGGGTGTGGAGCGGGCCGTCGACCGGGCCCACCACCAGTGGGGCCAGGTTCGCGACAAGTCCCGGGCCCAGGAACTCGGCACGCTGCTCGCCCAGTTGCGCACCCGCGTCCCGGGCCGCCGCCCCGGCGCCCTGGAGAACGTGCGCAAGCAGTTGCGGGAGTTGCAGGCCACCCCGTTCTAGCCGAGCATCGCGAGCGCCCCCGACACGAGCGTCCGCACCCCCGGCGCCACCGTCGACAGGTCCGGGGCGAAGTGCGGGCTGTGGTTGCTGGGGACGGCGTCGGACTTCTCCAGCAGGTCCGCGCCCGGCGCCGCGTCCCAGGTCGCGGCCGGGGTGCAGGTCACGAACCAGTAGGAGTAGGGGAGTTCGCCGAGCGCGAGCTTCGAGAAGTCCTCGCTGCCCATCGCCGGGCCGGAGTCGAAGACGGTGTCGGTGCCGAAGACCTCGCGGTGCACGGCGGCGATCCGGTGGTCGGTCTCCGGGTCGTTGACCGTGAGCGGGAACGAACCGCCGACGGTCACCTCCGGTTCGCGCGGGCAGCCGGCGGCACGGCACTCGCCCTCGGCGATCCGGCGGATCGCGGCCACCATCCGCTCCCGGACCGCCTCCGACTGGGTGCGCAGGTTGAGGGAGATGCGGGCGGTGGCGGGGATGATGTTGGGGGCGGTGCCGGCCTCGATCCGGCCCACGGTCAGTACGGCCGGCTCGCGCGGCCTGATCTCCCGGCTGACGACCGTCTGGAGCCGGGTGACGACGTAGGCGGCCGTGACGACGGGGTCGACGGTCGTCTCGGGCCGGGAGCCGTGCCCGCCCCGGCCGTGCACCACGATCTCGACGTCCGTCGTCGCCGACATGATCAGCCCCGGCACGTGCGCGTACAGGCCCGCCGGGCCCGGTACCGCGTGCTGGCCCAGCAGCACGTCGGGGCGCGGGACCCGGTCGTAGAGGCCGTCGGCGACCATCGCGGCCGCTCCCCCGCCGGCCTCCTCGGCGGGCTGGCCCACCAGGACCAGCGTCCCGGACCAGGCGTCCCGGCCGTCCGCGAGCGCCCTCGCCGCCCCCGCCAGCCAGGTCACGTGCAGGTCGTGCCCGCAGGCGTGCATCACCCCGGGCGTCCGCGAGGCGTACGGCAGTCCGGTGCGCTCCTCGACCGGCAGCGCGTCCATGTCGGCGCGCAGCAGGACGGTCGGGCCGTCGCCGTTGCGCAGGACGCCCGCGACACCGGTGCCGGCGATGCCCTCGGCGGTCTCGAAACCGGCCGCCGTCAGCCGCTCGGCGAGCCGGGCCGCCGTGCGGTGCTCCTCGAACGACAGCTCGGGGTGGCGGTGCAGGTCCCGGTAGAAGTCCTCCAGCTCCGGGACCGGGAGACCGGCGGTGAGGTCCAGCGCGGCACGGGCGGCGGCAGAGGTCATGCGGGCAGCGTAGGCGCCGGGGGCGCGGGGCGCAGGAGGGCGCGGGCCGGCGTCACTTGGTGGAACCTTTACCCGGGTCCGTCCGTTGACCGGGTGAGATCACTCAGACGAGTACCGAGGTGACGTCAATGGCACTGTTCGACCGGCTCAAGGACCAGGCCAGGAACCTGCAGCAGCAGGCGCAGGGCGGGCGCGGCACGACGACCGCCGGGCACGGACAGGGGAGCGCCCGCGGCGGTTCGCGCGCCCAGCTCGTCGGCGTCCTGAAGACCCAGCTCGGCTCGCTGAAGGCCGAGCTGAAGAGCGGCGCGTACCGGGACGCCAGCATGGCGATGTGCGCCCTGGTCGCGGCCGCGGACGGCCAGGTGGACGCGGCCGAGATCCAGCAGATGGAGTCGCTGATCCTGGGCAACGACGTGTTGCAGAACTTCCCGCCGGAGCAGTTGCGCCAGCGCTTCCACAAGCACGTGGACCAACTGACCCGCAACTTCCCGCAGGGCAAGGCCGAGGCGCTCCAGGAGATCGCCAAGGCGGCCAAGAAGCCCACCGAGGCGCGCGCGGTGATCCAGACGGGCATCGTCATCGCCGGCGCCGACGGCCACTTCTCCCAGGCGGAGCAGGCGGTCCTCCGGGAGGCGTGCACGGCCCTCGGCGTCCCGCCGGCGGAGTTCCAGCTCTGAGGAGCCGCTCCGGACGCCGCCCGAGGTCAGCGGTCCCCGGCCACCCGCTGCGGCTGGGCGGCCCGCTCCTCGGCCGGGTGCGGTCCCGTCGCCTTCGCGGGGCCCGCGTTGGCCGCCAGGACCAGTGTGGCCACGGCCACGACGGCGGCGGCGAGACTCCTCGTGTAGCGCGCGGTGGTGCTGGTGCGTTCGAGCACGGCGACCTCGCAGCGGTGGCGGTGGATACCCAGGGCGGTGACGGTGTATTAAGCAGGGTTAATACGCCGTTTAACCTAGGGGCTTCGGTTGCCGAACGGCAAGAGGGGCTTGGGGAGTTGGCCATGTCTGAGCGGGACGACCCGGGCGTCATCGGGCGACGGGTGCAGCGGTTGCGGGTCGAACGCGGACTCACCCAGAGACAGTTGGCCGAACCGGCCTACACACCGGCCTACATCTCCACCCTGGAGTCCGGGCGGGTCCGGCCCTCCGACGACGCGCTCCGGCACCTCGCCGACCGCCTCGGCGTCGGCTTCGAGGAACTGGCCACCGGCCGTCCCGCCCGCCTCGTCACCGACCTGCGGCTCCGCCTCACCGAGGCCCAGCGCACCCTCGCCACCGGGGAGGCCGAGGAGTCCGCCGGCCGGTACGCCGCGCTGCTCGCCGAGGCCGAGGCGCTCGACCTCCCCGAGGTGCGGGCCGCCGCCCTGCTCGGGCTCGGGGAGTGCGCGGTGGAGACCGGCGAGCTCGGTGCCGCCCGCCAGTACTTCGAACAGGCCGAGAAGGCCCTCGGCGACGACGTGCCGCTGCCCGCCCGGGTGCCCGCCCTGCGCGGACGCGCCCTCGCCCATTACCTCACCGGTGAACTCCGCTACTCCGTCTACCTGCTGGAGTCCACCATCGACGAGCTCAACCGGGGCGGACTGCACGACCCGGACGCCCTGCTCCTCCTCTACGCGAGCGTCATCGGCCCCTACATGGACATGGGCGCCCACGCCCGCGCCGCCCAGGCCGCCGAACTGGCCCTCGCCCTCGCCCCGAGCTCCGGCGACCCCGCCCTCGTCGCGCGGATGCACCGGTCCGTCGCCCGCACCCTGCTCGCCGAGGGCCGCCTCGCCGAGGCCGACGCCTCCCTCGCCAAGGCCGCCGAGCTGTACCGGCAGCTCCAGCTGCGCACCGAACTCGCCAACTGCCACTGGATGCGCGGCTACGTCTACGCCCAGAACGCCGAACTGGAGCGCGCCGAGACCGAGTTGCGCCAGGCCCTCGCCATGCTCTCCGCCAAGCGGGCCGCCCTCTACTCCAGCCAGGCCGCCGTCGAACTCGCCGACGTGCTGCACCGGCGCGGCAAGTCCGACGAGGCCGCCGCCCTGCTCCACGAGGTGCTCAGCGACCTCAGCTCCGAGCGCGGCGCACTGCACTCCGCCGCCGCCCACCGGCTCCTCGGGATCATCGCCGAGGACGCCCGGGACACCGAGGCCGCCGAGGAGCACTACGTCCGCGCCCTGAGCCTCCTGGAGCGGGCCGGCGCAGCCGGTGACCTGGCCGACCTGTGCCGGCTGCTGGGTGATCTGCTGCGCCGTACGGGACGCGTGGAAGCGGCACTGGACGCGTACCGGACCGGCCTCGGACACCGTACGGCCCCCGGCACCACCACCCTCGGTCCCGCCCCCGCACAGCCGCCTCTGTGACCATTCCCGGCTTGTGCGCAGGTCCGTCCGGTCAGCCTGCCCGGGACGGACGAGCGGGCGGGGCACAGCAGGTGGAGAACCAGACGACGGTGACCGGACGGACCGGGGCCGGACGGGTGGCCGAGGGGCTGCGGCTCGTCGCGCTCGGCGTGCGCGTACTGGTCCACGTCACGCTCGGCGGCGCCGCGCTGCTCGCCGCCGCCACCGTCGCCTCGGTCCTCGCCGGCCGATCCGTACGAGAAGCGCTGAACCCGCTGCCGGAGCGGCCGCCGTCCTCTTGGGGGACGGCGACCGCCCCGGTGGGGACCCGCGCCGTCGCGGGGTCCTCCCGGAGGTCCCCGGCCCGCCCGGGACGGCGGGAGGCGCCCCGGTCGGCGTAGCGGGACGGGGACGAGGAGCACGGCACGGCCCGGGGCGGGCCGGCGGAGTAGGGGAGGAGCGGGGCGCGGGGCGGTTCCCCGGCACGCTTGGACGCGGTGCGGCCGCTCCCTGACCGTCATCGAAGACCGTAATGAATCGCCGTGCGGTCTGTGAAGGGCACGCGGGACGACATGGGCTGCCGTGCGGCCGGGGCCCGCCGCCTCGCCGGTCCCGGGCGTTTCGCCCCGTGGCCCAGGGGTAGCCGGGCGGTGCCCCTGGGCGGGAGGAACACGGGCGGCGCCCCCCGCTCGCGGTGACTCTGCCCGGGGGCCGACGACGGACAGTCCCGCGCTGACCGAAGGAGGCGGTGACCGTGCGGCCCAGGGACGCCCACGGCGACGCCCACGAGGACGAGCCCGGGCCGTTCCCCGGGTCGGCGGGCGAGGCGGGCACCTTCGCCACCCCGGCCGACGGCACCGGCCCGCTCGCGCCGCCGGGACACGGACCGCGCCGACCGGAGCACCGGCGCCGGGCGGGCCGGGATCGGGGCCGGGGCGAGGGGGCTGAGCTTGAGGCCGGCCACGACTTCGCAGCCGGGCCGGGGCGGGACCGGGGGCGGATCGCCGACGTGATCGCGGCCGGGGTGCGGGGCGCCGAGCCCGCCGAGATCCCGGGCCGGCTGTGCACGGCCGCCGTCGAACTGCTGCCGGTGGCCGGGGCGAGCGTGTCGCTGCGCAGCAACGGCGTGCCGGTCCAGCTCGGCTCCAGCGGCGACCGCGCCGCCCGGCTGTCGGATCTCCAGGCCACGTTGGGGGACGGGCCCTGTACGGCCGCCGCGGCGGCCGGCGCGGCCGTGTTCGCCACCGATCTGACCTGCGACCCGGACCTGGTCCGCTGGCCGGTCTTCGCCCAGCAGGCCACCGCCGCCGGGATACGGGCGGTGTACTCGATGCCGCTCGGCAACGACACCCTGTGCGTGGGCACCCTCGACCTCTACCGCGAGGCCCCCGGGGAACTCACCCGGCGCGAGCTGCGCGTCGCCGAACTGGTGGCCCGAGTCATGACGGTGGCCCTGATGGCCCTGCCCCGGGGGGAGGAGAACGGCCCCGGGGGCGACGCCCCCTGGCTGAGCGGCCTGGCCACCGCGCACGACGAGGTCTACCAGGCCGTCGGCATGATCATGGTGCAGCTCGGTGTCGGCTCGGACGAGGCGCTGGCCCGGCTGCGCGCGCACGCCTTCGCCGAGGGCCGCAGCGCGCTCGAGGTGGCGCACGACGTGGTCCGCCACCGCAAGCGGTTCGACCCGGACTGACAAGCCCCCCGACCGCTCACACCTGCACCCGCCCCTGTCTGCGCACCTCCGCCAGCCGTTCGGCGCCCAGTCGGACGGCCGCCTGCGTGGCGTCCGTCTGCACCTCGCCGAAGCCGCCGTTGGTCACACTGATCGCGTCCTGCCCCACGCGGAGCGCGGCGACGTCCAGGGTGAGCGTCGTCGGCTCGCCGTCCGGCGACTCCCCGGTCAGCAGCACCCGCAGGCCCTGCCGGGCGTCCCCCGCCGCGGGCAGGGACAGCTCGGCGACCTGCACCCCGAGGACCGCTCCCGTGGTCGTGGTGGCCGCGAACTGCGAGCACGTGCGCGGGAGGCTCCTGAGCCAGGCCAGGGTCCTGTCGATCTCCGCCGGCGGGCGTGCGAGCACCTGGTAGCGCATCTGGGCCGCGTTCCACTCGTCGTCCATCCCGACGACCGCGCGGGGCCCGGCGTCGGCGCCGAACAACTCGTCCGCGTACAGGGCGTCCAGCAGCCGCTGGCATCCGCGCCGGTCGGCCTTCGACTTCAGCACCTCGTCGTGCCAGGTGGCCACCCCCTGGGTCGGTGTCCAGGGCTCGCCGAGGTCCGCGTCGGTGACGAGCGCGGCCTGTGCCATCGCCTCGGTGAGGGCCGAGGACGGGCCGGCGGACGCCTTCGGCGACGGCGGCGGCGCGCTGCTGGGCGGTGTGATCGAGGGCCGCGGGGCGGTCGGCGGCGTGGAGAGCGCGGAACAGGCGGTGGCGGCCAGGAGCCCGGAGAGGGCGGCGGCGAAGGCGGCGGCGCGGGCGGCGCGGGGCGGGGTCATGCTTCAGGTGATCACCGGGTGCCGGGACGTCACCAGCCGTCCGGTCCGTACGGGTTACGGGGGGTGTCCTCAGGACACCCGCTGCAACAGCCCCCGCACCGCCTCGTCCACCACCCGGTACCGCACGACCCGTCCCTCCTTCTCGCCCGCCACCACCCCGGCCGCCCGCAGCAGCCGCAGCGCCTGGGACACGGCCGGGTCGTTCATGCCGGTCGCGATCGCGAGGTCGGAGACGGCCAGCGGGCCGGTGCGGTGCAGGGCGAGCAGCAGGGACAGCCGGTTGGGGTCGGCGAGCAGGGCGAAGCGGTCGGACCAGGTGCGGACGTGTCCCGGGTCGCCGATCGCGGCGATGGCGTCGCACACCCGGTGTCCGTCGATGGTGCGGCGGTCGGCTCGGTCGGCCGGGACGAGGTGCATGGCGCACATCCTCGCAGGCGGCCCTGTGTGATCTTCCATACCTGCGCAGGCGTGCAGCTATGCAGGAACCCCCGAGCCCGCCTACGGTGGGCGGGCCGTGGTGCTCGGGAAGCCGGTGACGACCCCTCAAAGGTCCATGCCGGTGCGGCCCTCGCCACTGTGATCGGGGAGTCTCCCTCCCACGTCCCTCGCGGGACAGCCACTGGCCGTCACCATCGGCCGGGAAGGCGGGCAGGGAGACGCACGACCCGTAAGCCAGGAGACCGGCCACGGCAGCTGACGCGTTCATCCACGAGGTGCTGGAGTGACCACCGTATGACCGACCCTGCCCTGCCCGAGGTCTCCGGCCAGTTCCGCTGGCGGCGCGAGGACACCGTCAGGACGGCCGGCCTGATGGCCGCGATAGCCGGGCTGCACGTCCTCGCCTTCGGCATCCTGTTCCTGCTCGTGGTGCCGGGGCACTACGAGGTCGGCGACAGGGCCTTCGGCATCGGTCTCGGCATCACCGCCTACACCCTCGGCATGCGGCACGCCTTCGACGCGGACCACATCGCCGCGATCGACAACACCACCCGCAAGCTGATGGCCGACGGCAAGCGGCCGGTGTCGGTGGGGTTCTGGTTCGCGCTCGGGCACTCCAGCGTCGTCGTGGTGCTCGCCGGGCTCATCGCGGGCGGCACCCAGCTCGCCGGCAAGGTCATGAACGAGGGGTCCGGCACCCACCAGGTCCTCGGCTTTCTCGGTACGACGATCTCCGGCACGTTCCTCTACCTCATCGCCGCCCTCAACCTGGTCGCCCTGATGGGCATCCTGAGGGTCTTCCGGGCGATGCGGGCGGGGTCGTACGACGAGCAGGAGCTGGAGCAGCACCTGGACTCCAGGGGCTTCATGAACCGGATCCTCGGCCGGCTCACCAGGTCCATCACCCGGCCGGGGCAGATGTTTCCGCTGGGCTTCCTCTTCGGGCTCGGCTTCGACACCGCCACCGAGGTCACGCTGATGGTGATGGCCGGGTCGGGCGCGGCGGCCGGACTGCCCTGGTACGCGATCCTCTGCCTCCCCCTCCTGTTCGCCGCCGGGATGAGCCTGTTCGACACCCTCGACGGGACGTTCATGAACTTCGCCTACCAGTGGGCCTTCTCGAACCCCGTCCGCAAGGTCTTCTACAACCTCGCCATCACCGGCCTGTCCATCGCGGTCGCCTTCTTCATCGGCACGATCGAGCTCGTCGGCGTCCTGCACGACAAGCTCGATCTCACCGACGCCCTCACCACCTGGATCGCCGACATCGACCTCGACAACGTCGGCTACGTCATCGTCGGCCTGTTCGTGGTGGTGTGGGCGGCGGCGATCGCCTACTGGCGGCTCGCGAAGGTGGAGCAGCGCTGGGGTGTCAGCGGCTCCTGAGGCGCCGGACCGGCCGCTAGACCCCCTCCACCGCCGTCAGCCACAGCTTCACGTACCGCTCCACGTCGACGGCCAACCCCACGTCGACGAGGGTGACTTCGCGCTCGCCCTCGTGGATCTCGGACTCGCCGGGACGCGGGCGGCGGTCGACGACGGTCTGGCCGCGGGTCGGTCCCGGGGCCAGGCTCACCTCCACCGGCAGCAGTTCGGTGGTCAGGCCCTCCGGGTCGACGACCGCGCACACCGCGCCCGCGTCGCCGAGGCCGCCCGTGGGCGTGGGGTCGCCGGAGGTGGCGGGGTCGCGGTGGGCGAGGAGTTCGCCGGCCATGCGCAGGGACGGCTCCGCGCTCGCGCGCAGCCGCTGGACGTCGGCGGCCGGCACCAGGACCTGCTGGAAGACGTCCAGGCCGTACATCGTGATCGGCACTCCGGCGGTGAGCAGGACCGCGGCCGCCTCGGGGTCGTGCCAGACGTTGAACTCCGCGACCGGCGTGGCGTTCCCGGTCGCCACCGCGCCGCCCATGAACACGATCCGCTCGATGTTGCGCACCACCTCGGGGTGCGTGCGCAGGAGCAGCGCGATGTTGGTGAGCGGGGCGGTCGGCACGAGCGTGACGGGGGTGGGCGAGGCGAGGATCTCCCGCCGGAGCAGCGTCACCGCGTCCACGTCCACCGGGACCCGGGTCGGCGCGGGCAGGCCGAGGTCGCCCATGCCGTCGAGCCCGTGCACGTGCTGCGCGGTGCGCACGGGTTCGAGCAGCGGCCGCGCGGCTCCCCGGGCGACCGGGACGTCCCCGGCACCGGCCTGCTCCAGCACGGTCAGCGTGTTGCGGACGACGCCGTCGACGTCGGTGTTCCCGGCGACACAGGTGACCGCCCGCAGGTCGATGCCGGGATGCCGGACGGCGAACAGCAGGGCCAGGGCGTCGTCGACGCCGGTGTCGCAGTCGATGATCACCGGGATGGGCTGACCGGTCACGGCGGGGTTCCTTTCGTCACTGGCGTACGGGACCGACCTTACGCAGCCGCCCAGAGTTCGGTCCCGCGGTCCCGGTCGCGGGCGCGGACCCGGTCCAGCAGGGCGTCGACCGGCACGGTTCCCGGCCTGCGCCCGTCCCGCAGCCGGACGGCCGCACAGCCGGCGCCGGCCTCCCGCTCACCGATCACCGCCTGGTACGGCACGAGGCGGGCGGCGCGGACGCGGGCGCCCAGGGTGCCGTGGCCGGGGCCGGAGAGTTCGGCCCGGATGCCGAGCGCGAGGGCCTGCCGTACGAGGTCGCCGGCCCGTTCCTCCTGTGCCTCGCCCACCGGCAGGACCATGAGCTGCACGGGGGCGAGCCACACCGGGAAGGCACCGGCGTGCGCCTCGACGAGATGCGCGACCGCGCGTTCCACGCTGCCGATGACGCTGCGGTGGACCATGACCGGACGGTGCTTGGCGCCATCGGGTCCGATGTAGTGGAGGCCGAAGCGTTCGGGCTGGTGGAAGTCGATCTGGACGGTGGAGAGGGTGGACTCGCGGCCGGCGGTGTCGGTGATCTGCACGTCGATCTTGGGACCGTAGAAGGCGGCCTCGCCCTCGGCGGACTCGTACGGGACGCCGTCCAGGGCCTCTTCGAGGAGGGCGGTGGCGCGCCGCCAGAGCGCGGGGTCCGCGACGTACTTGCCGGAGCCGCCGGGCAGGGACAGGCGGTACCGGGTCGCCCGGATGCCGAGGTCGTCGTGCGCGCGCCGGACGAGGCCGAGGGCGGCGCGGGCCTCCGCCACGGCCTGCTCGGGGGTGCAGAAGATGTGGGCGTCGTTGAGCTGGATGGCGCGGACCCGGGTGAGGCCGCCGAGGACACCCGACAGCTCGGAGCGGTACATGCCGCCCAACTCGGCCAGCCGCAGCGGAAGTTCGCGGTAACTGCGGGAACTCGACCGGTAGATGAGGGCGTGGTGCGGGCAGAGGCTGGGCCGCAGCACCACCTCCTCGCCGCCCAGCCGCATCGGCGGGAACATGTCGTCGCCGTAGTGCGACCAGTGCCCGGAGATCTCGTACAGCTCCCGCTTGCCGAGCACGGGCGAGTACACGTGCCGGTACCCGGCGGCCCGCTCGGTCTCCCTGACGTACTCCTCCAGGACATGCCGCACGACGGCCCCGTCGGGCAGCCAGTACGGCAGCCCCGCGCCCATCAGCGGATCGGTGTCGAACAGGCCGAGCTCCCGGCCGAGCCGGCGGTGGTCGTGGTCGTTCACGGGGGTCTCCCTCGCGGCGGTGGGGCGAGGAACCGGCGGGAACGACGAAGCCCCGGGGCACTCGCCCCGGGGCTTGACTGCGCAACGGTCAGCGCGCCGGGACCTGCTCCGGCGTCGTCGTGCTCGACGGGCTGACGTGGGCGCGCTGCATGGGGCGAGGGTAGGGGGAGGGGCGGAGGCGGGGCGAGGGGTTTTTCGGCGGTGGGGGAGGCGCGGGCAGGGCCGGCCGGCGGGTGGGGAGCGCCGCCCCCTGACGCGTCACGGGTGCGGGAGGCCGTCGTCGCTCAGGACGTCCGCGGTCTGCGTGAGGTGCTGGACCAGCAGCTCGGCCGCGGTGTCGGCGTCACGGGCCAGGGCCGCCTCCTCCAGCCGGCGATGTTCCAGGGCCCCGTCCCGGCCGGGGTTGCGGTGCGTCGACCAGCGGCGGGCCAGCTCGCTCGCGGTCCACATCCGGTCGAAGGTGTCCAGCAGGACGGGGTTGTCGCAGCCCTCCAGCAGGGTGCGGTGGAAGACCCGGTGGGCCTCGGCCCACGCGCCGGTGTAGTACTCGCCCGTCTCCGGCGCGTACGGCGGGGTGCGGGCCAGCCGGTGGTGGGCGGCACGTACCCGGGCCTCCCAGTCGACGTCGCCGCGCTCGACGGACATGCGCAGCATGACCGGTTCGACGGTCCGCCGGGCCTCCGCGATCTGCTGCCAGCGGCGGTCGGAGAAGGCGGGGACGGCGAAGCCTCGGTTGGGCAGCCGGTCCGCGAGGCCCTCTCCGACCACGCGTACGAGCGCCTCGCGCACGACGGCCAGACTCACGCCCTGCGCCTTGGCGAGGTCCTGCGGTTTGAGGGCCTCCCCGGGGGCGTGGTCGCCGCGCAGGATCGCGTCCCGGAGGTGGGCGTAGACCTGCTCGGAGAGCATCTGCTTGCCGGAGGTGGCCGGGGCGGGAGCCGTACCAGTCATGCCCTCAGCATAGACGATCCCAGAGATAATCGATTATCTGTGTTATCGTCGATTTACCGAGGTGCCGGGCTTCTGCCCGCCGCACTCCGCCGCGGCCGTTTCGCCGCACGCAGCCTTGAGAGGAACGACCCGATGAGCGCCAACGACCCCTTCGCCCGCCTCCCCGAGGCGGCGCCCTTCACCGTCACCAGCACCGACGTCACCGACGGGGGCGCCTGGCAGCCCGAGCAGCTGGGTTCCGGTCTGCCGGGAGGCAAGGACGTCTCCCCGCAGCTGTCCTGGAGCGGAGCCCCCGAAGGCACCAGGAGCTACGCCGTCACCGTCTACGACCCCGACGCCCCCACCGGGTCCGGGTTCTGGCACTGGGCGGTCGCCGACATCCCCGCCACCGTCACCGAACTGCCCCCCGGCGCCGGCGACGACACCGGCTCGGGCCTGCCCGAAGGCGCCTTCCAACTGCCCAACGACGCCCGCCTGGCGCGCTACATCGGCGCCGCCCCGCCCGCCGGACACGGCCCGCACCGCTACTTCGTGGTGGTGCACGCTCTCGACGTCGCCTCCATCGGCGTCCCGGCGGACGCCACCCCGGCCGTCCTCGGCTTCACCATGGCCGGGCACACCCTCGGTCGCGCGGTGCTGGTCGCCACCGCCGAGACGCCCGCCTGACCACCGGTATGTCCCGGCTCATCGACACCACCGAGACGTATCTGCGCACCATCCTGGAGCTCGAGGAGGAGGGCGTGGTCCCGCTGCGCGTCCGCATCGCCGAGCGCCTGGAGCGGAGCGGACCCACGGTCAGCCAGACCGTCGCCCGCATGGAACGCGACGGACTGGTGCGCGTCGCCGGCGACCGGCGCGTCGAGCTGACCGGTGAGGGGCGCCGACGGGCCGTGCGGGTCATGCGCAAGCACCGGCTCGCCGAGTGCCTGCTGCTCGACCTGCTCGGCATGGACTGGGAAGACGGCCACGCCGAAGCCCGCCGCTGGGAACACGTGATGAGCGAGGCCGTCGAACGCCGTGTCCTGCACCTGTTGCGGCACCCCACGCACTCGCCCTACGGCAACCCGATCCCGGGCCTGGCGGAGCTCGGCGGGCGGAGCACCGCGGGGTCGCTCCCCGAGGGCGGCACGGTCAGCCTCAGCGACCTGCGGACCGGGCCGGGCGGTGTGCGGACCGTGGTACGCCGCATCGCGGAGCCGGTGCAGACCGACTCCTGGGTGATGTGCGCGTTGCGGTATGCCGGGGTGCGGCCCGGCGCGGTCGTGAGCGTGACGTCGTCGCCCGGCGGGGTGACGGTCGGCGACGGCCGGGCGACCGCCGACCTTCCGGCGCCGACCGCGGCACACGTCTTCGTGGCCAGGCCCTGAGCGCGGCAGGGCGCGGACGGTGACGGCGCTGCGGGGGCTCCCCGGGTGCCCGTGATCCTCGGGACCTATCAGCGGGACCCGGCGGTCTCCGTCTCCTCTCGCCGGGGGCTCGCCCCCCGCACCACCGCCACCGCCGTCAGGGCCACCGCCAGGCCCAGCGCGGTCTGCGCCGTGAACGGCTCGTCGAACATGAGCGCGCCCCAGACGGCCGTGACGGGTGCCATGAGGAACATGAGGGTGTTGACCTCGGTGACTCCGGAGCGCTCGAGGACGAGCCAGTACAGGCCGTAGCCGCCGAAGGTGGAGAGGGTCACGAGCCAGACCGTCGCGAGCCAGAAGGACCCGTCGGCGGGCGGGGTCGCGGTGCCGGTGGCGAGGGCGGCGGCCGTGAAGACGACGGCGCTGGTGGCGCAGTGGACGGTCATCGACACGGCCGGGGCCACCGGGGTCCGGGAGCGCCGGTCGAGGAAGGTGGCCGCGACCAGCGAGAGCATCCCGGCGAACGGGACGAGGTAGGTCCACCACGCCACCCCCGTCGTCGAGGCCGCGTCGGCCGTGGTGACCAGGGCGACTCCGCACAGGCCCAGGCACAGACCCAGCCACTGCCGGGCCGACACGTACTGGCGCAGCAGTGGACCGGCGAGCGCGCCCGCGACCAGCGGCTGGGTGCCGTCGATCAGAGCCGTCGTACCGCTGGAGACGCCGAGCTGGACGGCGTGGTAGACGGTGAGCAGGTAGCCGCTCTGCGAGAGCAGTCCGATCAGGGCCTGCCGGCCGAGGTCGCGGGGTGCCAGCGTGCGCCAGGGAGCCCGGCCCCGATGGACGGCGTACGCGATCAGGACGGCCGCGAGCGGCAGGAACCGCCACATCAGCAGCGTCGTCGCGCCGGCGTCCTGGGTGCCCAGCTTCGCGCCGACGAACCCGGAGCTCCAGCAGACGACGAAGGCGGCGGAGAGCAGGACGTTCATGGAGGTCACCACCCGTGACTAAACAGATCGGTATACGTCCTTGCCGTGACCACTATACAGATCGGTATAGTCGGGAGGGTGGCAGACGGAACGGACCAGGTACGGCGGATCACCATGACCCCGGGCGCCCGGCGGGCCCTCGCG
This sequence comes from Streptomyces sp. NPDC091972, assembly GCF_044756385.1. Lineage (NCBI taxonomy): Bacteria > Bacillati > Actinomycetota > Actinomycetes > Kitasatosporales > Streptomycetaceae > Streptomyces > Streptomyces sp. NPDC091972. The sequence continues at coordinate 344,262 of NZ_JBIVSV010000005.1, forward strand.
GCGGCGTCCCGGCTCTTCTACGAACGCGGCATCCACGCGGTCGGCGTGGACCTGATCGCCGCCGAGGCCGGGGTGACGAAGAAGACGCTCTACGACCGGTTCGGCTCCAAGGAGCAGATCGTCGTGGAGTACCTCGCCGACCGGGACGAGCGCTGGCGGGCGTATCTCCTGGAGCGGCTGGCGGCGGCGGGGCCCGGCGCCGCCGACCGGGTCCGCGCGGTCTTCGAGGCCTCCCGGGAGTGGATGGACGCCAACAGCCCCAAGGGGTGCGGCATGGTCAACGCGCACGCCGAGATCAGCGACCCCGCCCACCCGGCGTACGCCGTCATCACCGGCCAGAAGCAGTGGATGCTCCGGCTCTTCACCGACCTGGCTCCCGACCGGGCCGGCGCGCTCATGCTGCTGCACGAGGGCGCCATGGTCGCCCACGGTCTGCACGTCCTCCCCGACCCCCTCGGGCACGCCCGCGACCTGGCGGCGGAACTGCTGGGCGCACCGGACTCGGACTCCTGACGACGGCTCCCCGCGCCCCGCACGGCGCATCCAATCCGCGGTCCACGCAGAAACGGATTACACCCGGACATGTCCCGACCGCGGAGGCCCTCGGTGAGAGAAGCAGTGCATATCGGAAGAAATCCATCGGTGGAACCTGATCTCCAGGAACTGGTGGGCCGGGTGGCACTGGGCGACGAGGAAGCGTTCGCCCGGGTCTACGACACCGTGGTGGGCTCGGTGCTCGGCGTGGTGCGCGCCGTACTGCGTGACCGGGCCCAGTCGGAGGAGGTCGTGCAGGAAGTGCTCGTGGAGGTGTGGCGGACCGCCCCCCGCTACCGGCCCGACCTCGGGACGGCCATCAACTGGATCCTCACCCTGGCGCACCGCCGGGCGGTGGACCGCATCCGCTCGGCGGACGCCGCGGCCGCCCGCGACCACAAGGCCGCGCTGCTGGACCGGCTGCCCGAGTACGACGAGGTGGCCGAGCACGTCGAGGCCCGCCTGGAGCGGGAACAGGTACGGCGCTGTCTGCGCACCCTGACCGAGATCCAGCACCAGGCCGTGACCCTCGCCTACTACCGGGGACTGACCTACCGTCAGGTGGCGGAGGCGCTGGCGCTCCCGCTCGGCACCGTGAAGACCCGGCTGCGCGACGGACTCATCCGGCTGCGCGACTGCCTGGGGGTGACCGCATGACCGCCGTCGACCTCCACCGGATGACGGGCGCCTACGCCCTGCACGCTCTGTCCGAGGAGGAGAACGCCGCGTTCGAGCGGCACCTCCCGGGCTGCGAGCCGTGCGCCCAGGAGACCGCCGAACTGCGCGCCACCGCCGCCCGGTTGGGGCTGGCGGCCACCACGGCACCCCCCGTGGACCTGCGCGCACAGGTGCTGCGCCGGATCACCACCGTCCGGCAGGTGCCGCCCGGCCCGCCGGCCGAGGCGCTCTCCGTGCGGGCCGGGCGGCGCACCCGGGCACTGTCCCGGTGGGCGCTGGCGGCCTGTCTCGCCGCGGCCACGGCACTGGGCGGCACGACCGTGTGGCAGTACCAGCGGGCGGAGGACGCCCGCGACCGGGCCGGACAGGCGGTACGGACGGCGGACGAGATCGCCGCGGTGCTGTCCGCGCCGGACGCCCGGACCCGGGCCGCGGAACTCGCGGACGGCGGCACCGGCACCGTCGTCGTCTCGCGCGGTCTGGACCGTGCCGTCTTCGCCGTCTCGGGGATGGCCCGGCCCCCCGGCGGCAAGGTCTACCAGCTCTGGTTCGACGAGGACGGCACCATGCGGTCGGCCGGTCTGATGGACCCCGGCCGCAGCGACCAGACGGTCCTCATGCGGGGCGTGGTCGACGGGGCGTCAGGCATGGGTATCACCGTCGAACCCGTGGGCGGCTCGGAGCACCCCACCTCCGCCCCGGTCGCCCTGATGGGCTTCCCGGGCTGACGAGTTCAGGAAATTTCAGCAGATCGTGGGGAACGACCAATCCGCCCTCCCAGCGGGTCCGGATTCCCCACGTGACCGAGAACGAGAAGGAACCGAGGGGCCACAGCAGCCCGTTGAGGCTGCTGCCCGGCGCGCTCAGCGGCGTGCTGGCGGGCTGCGCCGCGCTCGCGGTCGCCGAGGCGGTGGCGGGGGGCGTGCGCCCGCAGTCCGGTCCCGTGGTCGCGGTGGGCGGGGCGGCCATCGACCGTACGCCTGCCGCGGTGAAGGACTGGGCGGTCCGTCAGTTCGGCACCGACGACAAGCTGGTCCTCCGGCTCGGGATTCTCGCGGTGCTGGCGCTTCTCGCCCTGGCCCTGGGAATCACCGCGCTGCGGTTCCGGCGCACCGGCGCGGTGGGCGTGCTGCTGTTCGGTGCCGTCGGCGCGGTCGCGGCGACGAGCCGCCCCGACTCGACGGGGGTCGCGGACGCCCTCCCCTCGGCGGCCGGCGCCGTGGCCGGTGCGGTGACCCTGTACGTCCTCGCGGGCCGCCTCGCACTCCACGACCGTGCCCCCGCCCCTGCGGGCGCGCGGGACTGGGACCGCCGTGGGTTCGTGCTCGCGGCGGGTGCCACCGCCGTGGCCTCGGCCGGGGCGGGTCTGCTCGGCCGGGCCCTGAGCGGTGCCGGGAACCGGGGCGCGGTCGCCTCCCGTCGGGCCGTGGTGCTTCCCCGGCCGGCGTCCCCGGCCCCGCCCGTACCCAGGGGCGCCGCGCTGCGGGTCCCCGGGGTCAGCCCGTTCGTCACCCCCGAGGGCTCCTTCTACCGCGTCGACACCGCCCTCGTCGTGCCGAAGGTGGACGCGACCTCCTGGCGGCTGCGCCTGCACGGCAAGGGCGTCACCAGGCCGCTCACCCTCTCCTACGACGATCTGCTCCGCCGTGACCAGGTCGAGCGCGACATCACCCTCACCTGCGTCTCCAACGAGGTCGGCGGCCCCTACGTCGGCAACGCCCGCTGGACCGGCGTACGGCTGGCCGACCTGCTCGCCGAGTGCGGGGTCGAACCGCCTTCCCGGGGCGGCCCGGCCGACCAGTTGGTCGCGCGCTCGGTGGACGGCATGACGATCGGCACCCCGGTCGAGGACGTCATGGACGGCCGCGACGCGCTGCTCGCCCTCGGCATGAACGGCGAACCCCTGCCCTTCGCCCACGGTTTCCCGGTCCGCATGGTGGTGCCCGGCCTGTACGGCTTCGTCTCCGCCTGCAAGTGGATCGAGGACATCGAGCTCACCACCTTCGACTCCTACGACCCCTACTGGGTCAAGCGCGGCTGGGCCCGCAGGGCGCCGGTCAGGACCCAGTCGCGGATCGACACACCCAAGCCGTTCGCCCGGCCGAGGACCGGCATGGTCATGGTCGCCGGGGTCGCGTGGGCCCAGCACCGCGGCATCGGCAAGGTCGAGGTGCGGGTCGACGACGGCCCCTGGCAGCAGGCCCGGCTGGCGGCCGAGGACTCGCGCGACACCTGGCGCCAGTGGTCCTTCCCGTGGCGGGCGACCAAGGGCGGCCACACCCTCACCGTGCGCGCCACCGACCGCACCGGCGCGGTGCAGACGGACAGACGCGCCCGCACGATCCCCGACGGCGCCACCGGATGGCACTCCGTCGTGGTCACCGTCGGGTGACCTCCCCGAACCACCCTCCGCAAGCCATCACCACTCAGTTCGATCCCCTCAACAGGAGACTCATCATGAACACCCGTATCCGCCGTACCGCCGTCACCCTCGCCGCCGCGGCCGTCCTGCCGCTCGCCCTGAGCGCCTGCTCCGACAGCGGCGACGACTCGGCCAAGTCGGACTCCTCCTCGAAGGCCGCGGCGTCGGCGTCCCCGTCGGACGACAGCATGGCGGGCGCCGGCAGCACCGTCTCCGCCGACCAGCCCTTCGGCTCCGCCTGTTCCGCGGTGCCCGCGAGCGGCGCCGGCTCCTTCGACGGCATGGCCCAGGACCCGGTCGCCACGGCCGCTTCCAACAACCCCGCCCTGTCCACGCTGGTGACGGCGGTCAAGAAGGCCGGACTGGTCGACACCCTCAACAACGCCCAGAACATCACCGTGTTCGCGCCGACCAACGACGCCTTCGCGAAGATCCCGAAGGCCACGCTGGACAAGGTCCTCAACGACAAGGCCCAGCTCACGAAGATCCTGACCTACCACGTGGTCGGCCAGAAGCTCACGCCGCAGGACCTGGAGAACGGCTCCTTCGACACCCTGGAGAAGTCGAAGCTCACCACCTCCGGCTCGGGCGAGTCGTACACCGTCAACGACTCCGCCAAGGTCGTCTGCGGCAACGTGAAGACCGCCAACGCCACCGTGTACATCATCGACAGCGTGCTGATGCCCACCGGCTGACGGCGTCAGCCGCCCTCCGGGCCCCACTGCTCGGGGCCGCCGCCGCGCCAGTCGATCCAGGACGACTGCGCCACCTCCGCCGGGTCGATCTCCAGCCCGGCCCGGCGGAGGAACTCGGCGACGTCGGTCAGGTTGTGGGCCAGGCCGAGGATCTCGCCGTCGACGCGGACCCGTCGGCCGCCGGTCGGGGACGGAGGGTGCACGATCACGCGGATCGGTCCGGACATGTCCTCAGGATCGTCCGCGGCGTACGGTCCCGCATGTCGGTCCGTCATCGGGTGGGCCGTTCGCCGCTGTCGTCGGGGAGCGGGCGCAGGTCACGCAGTTCCCGCCACTCGGCCGGCCGTGGGCGCCCACGCTGCCAGTAGGGGTGGAAGAACACCTGCGCCGACAGCCGGTACAGGCGCCGGCGCAGGTCCGTACGGCCGGGGCGGTCGGCGAGCTGCCGGTAGGCGGCACTCCACTCGCGCTGGGCCCGGGCGAGGTCGTCGGGGAACGATCGCATGCCTGGATTCAATCATGTGTTCGATTTATGGGGCCATGGCGATGAGTTCCGGAGACGGGCCGGGTCAACCCTGACGACCCGCAGCCACCCGGAGGACCGGAGACCGACATGACCGCCACCTACACCTTCGACGTCTTCACCAGCCTCGACGGCTACGGCGCCGCCGGCGGCGACTGCACCGGCTACTGGGGCAAGCAGGGGCCGGAGTTCCTCGCCCACCGCCTCGCCCAGTACGGCGGGGAGCAGCGGATGGTCCTCGGGGCCGCCACCTACCGGCTGTTCGCGCGGATGCTGGCGGAGAGCAGCGCGGGGGACGACGTGCGGGACCCCTGGGTCACCCGGATGACGAACCTGCCGGCGACGGTGGTGTCGACGACGCTGGAGGGCCCCCTCGACGGGCTGGACGCCACCGTCGTGCACGGGGACGCCGTCGAGGTCGTCGCCCGGCTCAAGCAGGAGTCGGACGTGCCCTTGCGCTCGCACGGCAGCCTGGCGATGAACCGGGCGCTGATGGCCGCCGGCCTGGTCGACCGCGTGCAGGTGACGGTCTTCCCCGTGATCACCGGCCGGACCGGGCTGGACCCGGTCTTCGCGGGCGGGGCGGACTTCGACCTGGAGCTGCTGGAGAGCCGCACGCTCGACGGCCGGATCCAGGAGCTCGTCTACCGGCCCACCCTGCACTGACGACCGGCACGGGAACGGCGAAAGGGCCGCCCGCACCGCGAACGGTGGGACGGCCCTGTCGGAGGGGATCAGGCGCGCGAGGCCTTGCGGCGACGCGTGGCGAGCACGATGCCCGCGCCACCCGCGAGCAGCACCGCGGCACCGCCCGCGATCAGCGGGGTGTTGCTGCTGGCGCCGGTCTCGGCGAGGTTGTCACCGCCGCCGCCGTTCGGCGTGGGGGCGGCCGGAGCCGTGGTGGACTCCGAGGCGGACGGGGTCGGAGTGCCCGTGCCCGGGGTCTCGGAGGCCGGGGGCGTGCTCTCGGACGCCGGCGGAGTGGACTCGGAGGCCGGCGGCGTCGACTCCGAGGCCGGCGGGGTGCTCTCGGCCGGCGGGGTCGCCGGGGGCGTGGTCTGCGTGCTCGTGCAGTCCTTCGTGCCGCCGTTCCAGGCCGCGATCAGCTTGTCCTTGATGACCGGGTGGTCCGGGCCCTTGGGCAGGTCGCCGTGCGGAAGGCCGTCCTTGGCGTCGAGCTTGCCGTCGAACTTGGTGTTGCCCCGGTAGAGGTCGATCTGCGCGTAGCAGCCGAGGTCCGGGATCGAGATGTCGAGGGAGTCGACGGCACCGGCCTTGACGGTCACGGTGTCGAAGTCGTGGAAGACCTGCTCGCCGGAGGTGGCGAACGTCGGGCCGTGCGCGAGGTAGGACGCCAGGGAGGCGGTGCAGGTGGAAGCGTCGCCCGCCGCACGGACCTTGACGTGGACCTTGCCGTCGTCGGTCGGCTTCAGGTTCTGGTCGTCGACCTTGACCGAGGCGAAGAAGTTCTTGCCGTCGAGGGAGAACTCGCAGCGGTCGGTCTCGGTCTTCGAGCCGGCGCCCGTACCCGGCTTGTAGCTTCCGCCGTCCTGCCAGCCCTTGCCGCCGGGGCAGTCGGAGGCGGAGGCGACGGAGGCGAGGGCGGCGGAGAAGGCGAGCGTCGCGGCGCCCGTCCCCAACAGGCGCCGCATGGTGACACGTCTCGCTATGGACATACGTATCCCGTCAGGATGAGAGTGAGTGGTTACAGCAAGCATCAGAAACACTGGGCCCATTGGTCACATGGGCCACGGTGTTCGCACATCGTGGATCTCCTTGCGGAATGCTGTCAACCTGCGGTGATACGGGGGCGGTTCGACGCCCATCACAATTTCGCCACACTGGGAAGGATTCACTCCGCACATCCCAGGTTCACTTTTCCGGTGACGTGGACAGATATCCCCTTTGTCGCCTTCCACGGAAGTGCATCGCACCCGCCTCGCAGAGGAGCCCGCGTGACCGCCCGCACCCCCACGCCCGACCCCTCGCCCGACCTCTCCAGCAACGACCCGAACTGGTGGCGGCAGGCCGTCGTCTACCAGGTCTATCCCCGCAGTTTCGCCGACGCCGACGGCGACGGCCTCGGTGACCTCCGGGGCGTCACCCAGCGCCTCACGCACCTGGCCGGCCTCGGCGCCGACGCCCTGTGGTTGAGCCCCTTCTACCCCTCCGAACTCGCCGACGGCGGCTACGACGTCGCCGACTACCGGGACGTCGACCCCCGCCTGGGCACCCTCGACGACTTCGACGCCATGGTCGCCGAGGCCCACCGGCTCGGCCTGAAGGTGATCGTCGACCTCGTCCCCAACCACACCTCCCACCGGCACGCCTGGTTCCAGGAGGCCCTCGCCGCCGGACCCGGTTCCGCCGCCCGTGCGCGGTACGTCTTCCGCGACGGCCGGGGCGCGCACGGCGAACTGCCGCCCACCGACTGGCAGTCCGTGTTCGGCGGCAGTGCCTGGCAGCGGGTCGCCGACGGGCAGTGGTACCTGCATCTGTTCGCCCCCGAACAGCCCGACCTCGACTGGTCGCACGAGGAGGTCCGCGAGGACTTCCGCACCACCCTGCGCTTCTGGTCCGACCGCGGGGTCGACGGTTTCCGCGTGGACGTGGCGCACGCGCTGGCCAAGGACCTCACCGAGCCGCTGCGCGACCTCGGCGAGCTGCCGGGCGTCGCGGAGGAGGCCCTGCACCGCCTGCCGCCGGGCGCCCACCCCTACTGGGACCGCGACGAGGTCCACGAGATCTACCGCGACTGGCGCACGATCCTCGACTCCTACTCCCCGCCCCGCATGGCCGTCGCCGAGGCCTGGGTGCCCGGCGCCCGCCGCGCCCTGTACGCCCGCGCGGACGAACTGGGCCAGGCGTTCAACTTCGAGTACCTCCAGACCGCCTGGGACGCCGGTGCGCTGCGCCGGGTCATCACCGACTCCCTGGACACCGCCCGCGCGGCCCACGCCTCGGCCACCTGGGTGCTCTCCAACCATGACGTCGTACGGCACGCCTCCCGCCTGGTGCTCCCGCCGGGCACCGACGAGAACGCCTGGCTGCTGTCCGGCGGCCGGGCGCCCGGGATCGACCTCTCCCGCGGCCTGCGGCGGGCTCGCGCGGCCACGCTGCTCATGCTCGCGCTGCCGGGGTCGTCGTACGTCTACCAGGGCGAGGAGCTCGGGCTGCCCGAGGTCGCCGACCTGCCCTTCGAGGTGCTCCAGGACCCGATCTGGGAGCAGACGGGACGGGTCCGCAAGGGGCGCGACGGATGCCGGGTGCCGCTGCCGTGGACGCGGAGCGGTCCTTCGTACGGCTTCGGCGCGGGCGGGTCCTGGCTGCCGCAGCCGCAGTGGTTCGCCGAGTACGCCGTCGAGGCCCAGGACGGTGTGGAGGGCTCCACGCTGGAGCTGTACCGCACCGCCCTGCGCCTGCGCCGCAAGCTCCTCCAGGGGGAGGAGCTCACCTGGACGGACCCGGGGCCGGACGGCGTACTGGACTTCGTCCGCCACGAGGGCTGGCGGTGTGTCGCCAACCTGTCGGACGCCGCTGTCCCGCTGCCGCCCGGAGAAGTGCTCATGACCAGCGGCCCGCTGGAGGACGGGCTGTTGGGACCGGACACGACGGCCTGGCTGGGCTAGGGCTATCCGACGGTCGGCGTCGGGGTCGCGCCCGTGGCCGGGGTGGCGCCGTTCGCGTTCTCGCCCGGGACCGCGAGCGGCGTCGACGTCGGGTTCGCCGGCGGGGTGAGCACGACCATCGGCGCGCCCGGCTGCGGGGCCGGTGGGGTCAGGTCGCTGTCGGGCAGCTTCGGCGGTGTGGTCTGCATGAAGAGGGCCTGGTCGAAGTTGACGAAGCCGGTCTTCTCCATGACCGTCATGTGGTCGAGCACCGTGTCGTTGGCCATGTCGGCCAGCGACCGCACCAGCGAGTTCTTCGTGGTGGAGCGGACCTTCGAGATCGTGTTGAAGATCGAGCCGTGCGTGACTCGCAGGATGTTGGCGAAGTTCGTGTCGAACTGCTGGCCGTTGCTCGACTCGATCTGGTTCACGAAGCCGACCTGCTGCGGGCTCGCCACGTTCGGGATGGTGATGTTGAGCATCGGCGCGATCTTGCGGCACGCGGCGTCCAGGGCCGCGTGCCCGTCGATGAGGTGCCGTCCGGCCTCCTTCACCTCCGGGGTCGTCCCCTTCTGCAGGGCGACCTGCCCCAGCGGGTACTCCCACAGGCCGGCCGCCCGCACCTTGACGACGAAGTCCCGGTCCAGTTCGGTCAGCGGGCCCCACTGCGTCTGCGCGATGACTCTGTCCTGTGCGCTGGAGACGGTGCTCACGCCGAGCATCGACGGATACGCGAGAGCACCGAGGGTCAATGTCAGGGCTCCGCCCACAAACAGCGTTCCCAGTGCATTGCGCGAGAGTGGCACCGTGCCTCCTGCCCGGTCGGGGTCCCCGCCGGGAGGCGGGTCGGACGCACAGGAGTACGCACCGGGGGGCGCGGATGTTCATCGCCTCCCCACAGGATGACCGGGCTCACACCACACCCCGTCAGTGCGGGGCCGTACGGCGGCGGTTGACCGTTCGTTGACCGGTTCACGGGGAAGTCCGGGGGAAATCGCGGGAGAGACCTGACGGGCCCCCGGCCTAGATTCGCCGCATGTCCATGCCACAGCGGTCGCAGCGGCCCCTGCCCGTCCTCCCGTACCGCAAGCCCACCAGGGGCCGCGACTACTGGGTGATCGACGACGTGCTCCCGGACGCCGACGCCGTACGGGAACGCTGTCTCGCGAAGGACGACTGGGTGCGGGGACACCCGTACACCTCGGAGACCTGGCCCGGGCTGCGGGCCATGCCCGGGCTCGAACCCGCCGAACTCGCCGTCGTCGAGCGGCTGGTGCGGAAGGCGACGGGGGCCGGGAGGCTGTGGGTGCAGCGGGCGCCCGGCGGGGGCACCCTCAACCACAACTGCGTCCAGGTCGTCGGGGAGGGCGAGAGCGAGCCCAGGCCGCACACCGACTCCCGGGCGCTGTGCCGGTACGCGGCCGTGCTGTACCTCAACCCCGGCGTCCCCAAGGACTGCGGCACCAGCTTCCACCGGCAGTCGCTGCCCGGCGGACGGCTCGGCGGCAACGTCGTGCAGGCCCCGCACGACAACCTCGTCGAGGCCCTCGGCACCCGGTTCGTCGCGCCCGACGCCTTCGAGGAGGACGTACGGGTGCCGCACAGGTACAACCGGCTGCTCCTCTACAACGCCAACCTCGTGCACAGCGCGACCGGTTACTGCGGCGGGACCCTGGAGGAGAAGCGGATGACGGCCGTCTTCTTCTGGATGGCGTGACCCCCGCCGCGGGCCGCCGGCGTCAGTAGCGGACCGCCCGGGACACCTTCGCCCGCACGTCCCCCGACAGGTCGTGCGTACTGCGGGCGGTCCCCTTCCCGGAGCCACCCGCCGGGACGTCCGCGACCGTCACCACCACCGCGTCCAGCAGCTTGCCCGTCCCGTCGGTGAAGTCGACCTGGACGGCGAAGGACTTCACCGAGCCCGCGCTGTTCGCCACGGTGACCGCCACCGTCGTACGGCCGTCGGATGCGGTCGCGGGGCTGCCGAGCCGTACGTCGTCCTCGGCGTCGACGCCGTTCCTGATGTCGTCGAACCGCCTGCCCGCCTCCGCCGTCGCCGACGAGACGGCGTCCCCGGCGCGCGAGGCGGCCGACGCCACCTTGCTCGCCACCGAGGACGGGCTGCCGTCGTCGGAGCAGCCGGTCAGGCCGGTGAGGGCCAGGGCCGCCACCAGCGCGGCCGTCGTCCTGCGGGTCATCTCGCCTCCCGGGTGCGGGTCCCTCCAGTGAAGATCCCCCGTGGCACGGCCGCACGCCCTGTCACCCGTTCGGCCCACTCCCGTGGTGGCCGGACCCGCCGCACCTGATGGTCGAAGCACATCGACCACGAGAGGCGGGACACGGCCATGACGCAGCAACCGCACGCCACCCAGCAGTCCGCCGGCACCACGCAGACGCCGACCCCGGGTTTCGGACCCACGCCCACCGAGGCCGCGTGGGCGGCCGGCGGGGTCGTCTTCGCCGGTGTGCTGATGCTGATGAACGGCATCCTGGCGATCTTCCAGGGCATCTCCCTGCTCGCGAAGGACGACGTGTGGACCCGCGTCGGCGACTACGTCTACAAGATGAATCTCACCGGCTGGGGCGTGGTCCTGCTCTGCCTGGGCGCCCTCGCCGCCGTCACGGGCGCGTTCGTCCTCAGGGGCGCCGCCTGGGCCCGGATGACCGGTATCTTCCTCGCCTCGCTGAGCATGCTCGCCCAGTTCCTCTTCCTGCCCTACGCCCCGGTCTGGTCGGTCATCATGATCGGCATCGACTTCTTCGTCATCTGGGCGCTGGCGGTGTACCGGCCCGGCATGCGCGCCTGACCCTCCGGGCGGGAGTGCCCGCCGGAGGATCGGCGGCCGTGGTCCGGGCGGCGGCGCGGCGCACGGCCGCCCCGGTCACACGTGTCCGAGGCCGCCGCTGCCGAAGCCGCCGCTGGAGCCGGGCAGCCAGCGTCTGCGGTGCTGGTCCTTTCCTCGTCTGCTTCCCGAGTGATGGAGCTGGTACGGCATCAGCCGTTCCTGCCCCTCCGCGGGGGCCGGCAGCTCGTCCGGCTCCCGCATCTCCCGGATCTCACGGATCGGTCCGGTCTCCGGGAGATGCGGCTGCTCATCGCTGAGCGGCCGCGGCAGCTCCCGTTGCTGGACCCGCATGCCGAACTGCACGGCCCACACCAGCGCGCCGGCGATGAACAGCCCACCGGCAAAGGCGGCGATCACGTTGAGTACCTCGCTCGACGTGGCCGCCAGGACAAACGTCGCCGTACTCATGGACCGATTATCGCCGAATATCACCCGAATGGCGCGAAGGAGTCGTCCCGGGGGACCACCGTGACCCGGTGGAGGTTGCACCCGCCCGGACCGGGCGCGGGCGGACCCGCCTGATGCGCCTTGAGCGCCACGCTGACCAGGCTCATCAGCAGGTCGACGTCGGTCTCGCAGTCGAGGTGGACGGTGACCCAGCGGGAGCCCGGCAGCAACCGGACCGCGGTCGACTCCCTCAGGTCGTCGTGGAACCTGCGGATGGCCGGTTCGGTGAGGTGCAGGTCCACGTCCCGCCCCGGGTGGAAGTGCACGATCTCGCTGTGCGCGGAGCGCAGCGCCAGGCCCGCTCCGCAGCTCGGCAGGTCCGTACTGAGGTCGGACCACGCCTCCAGGCGTTCCAGGGCGCGCTCGGCCAGAGTCATGTGCCCATCGTCGCCCGCTCATCGCCCGGCAACCAGAGGTTGAGCGAAACGTAACCGCGGCGTGAGGCGGGCGCGGGCCCCGCGTGGCGGGCCGGCGCCCCGGACCTGCGCGGACCGCCGGGGGTCCGGGGCGCCGGCCGCGCGGTCACGAGAAGAGCAGACGCCAGGTCAGCGGGCCGGGGTAGCCGTCGGCGTCCCCGTGCAGTTCCGGGCGGGACTTCTGGAAGTCGCGGACGTTCAGCCGGTCCGCCTCGCCCCAGGTCCTGCTCGGCCCGACCCGGTAGTGGTCGCCGAAGCCGCGCGCGACCAACTGCCTGCCCAGCCGCAGGACATGGTCGTTCGTGGCGCCCGCGCGGAAGTGCTTGCGGCCCGGGTAGGCCGGGACCCTCGGCTCGGACGGCTTCCCGGGGGTGTCGTCGTCGCCGACGTCGAGGTCCGCCTTGGCGTACTTGAGGAGCCGGGAGAAGTCGATCGCGCCCGGGTCGCCGTGGCTGTTCTCCGGCACGTGCATGTGCCCGCACACACCCTTGAAGGACTCCCACTTCCGCCCCGACATCCGCTGGCCCTGCTTGCTGCCGTACGACGACGGGTACGCGGGCCAGGCGCTCGGCCCCGACAGGGGGACGCCGTGCTCCTCGTGCATCCAGGAGAGGAACCGGGCGACCTGCCGGAGGGCCCAGTCGGGGGCGTCCGGCCAGTAGATGTGGGACTTGCCCGCGCTCTTCCACTTGGCGTGGATCGTGGGGTCGCAGGTGCCGACCAGTTCGACCTGGCAGACGTTGAGCGTGTTGGTCTCGACACCGCCGCGCAGGTTGGCCAGCGCCCGGGACGAGGTCTCGATGTCGAAGTGCTGGTACCAGCGCAGCCTCCTCGCGGCGAGGTCGGGCACCGCGGTCAGGTTGGGTGCCAGGGCACCGCCCGAGTACGTGGGCAGCGTGCGCCCCTCGGTGGTGTGCAGCACGACGACGTTGACCTCCATCGGGTCCCCGCCGAAGTCGTCCTGGTACCAGTTGGCCCGGCTCGCGCCGGGATAACGCTGCGGTCCGGTCCTCGTGCTCATACGGTCCCCCTGAGTGTGCCGTCCGACTGATGCGTCCCTGGACGCCTGCGTCTTTCGAACTCCTTCAGACGCGAGGGGAGTTGGGGACGGTTCCCGGACGGGCGGTGCGGCCGCGCACGGCCCAGGCGCGGGCCGAGAGGGGGATCGTGCCGTCGGGGGCGGTGGGGGCCGCCGCGCGCAGGGCCTCCCTCAGTTCGTCCCGTCCGGCCGGGGGGAGCGCGGTGACATAGCCGGGCGCCGGGCCCTGGCCGGCCAGGAAGGGACCCCACAGGTCGGCGAAGTCGGCGAAGACGGTGGGGACTTCGATCGGACGCACGACCACGTCGGCGAGTCCCGCGGCCGTCCACAGGTCGTGCAGCGGCTGGGGACGGCAACCGGGGAACCGCCGGCCCTCGTCCAACTCGGCGGCCGCGGGGTCGAGTGCGGCGGCGGTGTCCCAGAAGAGCCGCAGCAGCCCCATCCCCTGCGCGTAGTCCCAGACGTACGCGGCCACCTGAGCGCCGCCCGGCCGGACCGCCCGGGCCATCCCGGCGACGGCCGCCGCGGGGTCGGGCAGGAAGTTCAGGGTCAGACCGCTGACCGCCACGTCGAAGGCGCCGTCCCGGACGGGCAGCGCCATGGCGTCCGCGACGACCGCGGCCCGGGCCGCCCGGACGAAGCCCTCGGAGCGGTCGCAGCCCACGACCAGGCGAGGCCGGCAGCGCTCCCGCACCACCGCCGACAGCACCCCGGTGCCGCATCCCACGTCCAGCCAGCGCAGTCCGTCCGGACGCCCGAGCCAGGCCGTGAACTCACGTGCGACCGCCCGGCTCCAACGGCCCATGTAACGGTCGTAGGCGGCAACGGACGCCCACACGTCGTATCGCTGTTCGTCCATGGCTTCCACGATCCTCGCCCCACCGGAAATCTGCCCCACGTGTGGCGTGCGCGCCCTGACCGGCGTACAACTTGTGTACGTCGAGGGCCGGTTGCGTGCGCCGAGTGGTGATCCCTTGAAGGAAAGCGGCAGGGCGTTTGATCGGGATTGAGGGCACTTACTGTTGCGCCTACGTGACAGCCCCCCACCCACAGGATCGCCATGCGTACCGTCCCCTCCGTCATGGCCGTCTGCGTGTCGGCCCTCCTGCTCACCTCCTGCGGAGTGGGCGACAGCAACACCTCGGTGAGCCCCGAGAAGGGCGACGACATCACGCTGGGTCTGCTGCTGCCCGACCGGGACACCAGCCGCTTCGACCGCTTCGACCACCCCCTGATCAAGAAGGAGGTGGCGGCCCTCACCCATGGCAAGGGCAAGGTCAGCTACGCCAACGCCGGGGCGAGCGCGAAGCGGCAGAGCCGGCAGTTCCGGCAGATGATCGCCGACAGGGTCGACGTGATCGTGGTGGACGCGGTCGACGCCAGGGCGATCGGGCCGGACGTCCGGAAGGCGAAGGACGCGGGCATACCCGTGATCGCCTACGACCGGCTCGCCCAGGGCCCGATCGACGCCTACGTCTCGCACGACAACGAGCTCGTCGGCGAGGTGCAGGGCCGGGCCGTCGTGGAGGCGCTCGGCGACAAGGCCGAGACCAGCAAGATCGTGATGATGAACGGCTCGCCCGCCGACCCCAACACCGCGCTGTTCAAGAGGGGCGCGCTGGACGAGCTCGACGGCAAGGTCGTCATCGCGAAGCAGTACGACACCCGGGAGTGGCTGCCGTCGGTCGCCGAGGCCAACATGAAGGCGGCGATCACCTCGATCGGGCTGAAGGACATCGCCGCCGTGTACTCGGCCAACGACGACATGGCGGGCGCGGTCATCGACGCGCTCAAGGAGGCGGGAGCCACCAAGATCCCGCCGGTGACCGGGCAGGACGCGAGCCTCGCCGCCGTGCAGCGGGTGGTGTCGGGCGAGCAGTACATGACCGTGTACAAGTCGTTCCTGCTGGAGGCGACCAACGCGGCGCAGATCGCCGTGTACAAGGTCCAGGGCCGTGACCTCCAGTTCGACGCGCTGATCCGCGACAAGGTCGACAGCCCCACCCAGCGGGACATCCCGTCGCTGCTGGTGCCGGTGGTCGCCCTGACCAGGGACAACATCGAGCAGACGGTGATCAAGGACGACGTGTACACGGTGAAGCAGATCTGCACGGCCGCGTACGCCGCGGACTGCGCGGCGATCGGCCTCGGGTGAGGTTCCTCAGGGGCCGGTGCGCACCCGGCGTACGACGAGAGCGGTGGCCGTCAGCGCGGTGACCGTGCCGAAGGCCAGGTGGACGGCGGTGTCGGCCGAGGTGAAGGACGCCACCGCGTTGCCGAGGACGCTGAGGACGAGCAGGGGCCAGAGCAGAAGCTTCACGGGGTACTCCAAGGACGGTCGGGATCTCTTCGGTGAGGACGACGCTATGGGCCCCGGCCACGTCCGGACGATCCAGCCCTCGGCCCGTTCCGGGGTACAGCAGGCTGTACTTTCCGCCTCCCGGCCTGTCGGCGGACCGGCCCTCCGCCTAGGGTCGGTGTCCTCCGGACCGAAGGAGGCACCCATGGCCACCGCCGACGTCAGGGGTCTCGTCGTGGGCACCGCGACGACCGCGGCCGCCGCACTCGGCCAGTTGGTCTCCGGCCTCGGTACGGCCGTCCTCGCCCCGTTCGTGCTGCTGTGGCTGGTGCTGGCGCCCGGCGGGGTGCGCGTGCTGCACGCCCTGGCCGGCATGGAACGCGTCCGGCTCGCCCGCTGGGGCCCCGAGGTCAGCGCCCCCGCACCGCCGCCGACGCGCCTGCGGGACGCCCTCGGCGACCCCGCGACCCGGCGCGAACTGCTGTGGCTGGTCCGGCACCTGGCGGTGGGCCTGCCGCTGGGCCTGCTCGGGTTCGTCCTGCCGGTGCTCGCCCTGCGGGACACCCTGTTCCCGCTGTACTGGCGGCTCGCCCCGAAGGACGCGACCGCCACGTCCATCGGGATCGGCGTCGCGCACTCCTGGCCGGACGCCCTCGCGGTGTGCCTGCTCGGCGTGGGCTGGATCGCCATCATCCTGGGGCTCACACCCGGCATGGCGAAGCTCCAGGCGAACCCGGGGCGCCGGCTCCTGTCGGCCGGTCCCGACGCCGATCTCTCGCTGCGCGTCGCCGAGCTGACCGCGACCCGGGCCGCCGCCCTGGACGCCCACGCCACCGAACTGCGGCGCATCGAGCGGTCGTTGCACGACGGCACCCAGAACCGGATCGTCACGGTGACCGTGCTGCTCGGGGCCGCCCGCCGGATGGTCGCCCGCGACCCGGCCGGCGCCGACGAACTGCTGGAGCGGGCCCAGTCCGCGGCCGAGCAGGCGCTGGCCGAGCTGCGGACCGTCTCCCGCAGCATCCTGCCGCCGGTGCTCGCGGACCGCGGCCTCGCGGGCGCGCTCACCGGGCTCGCGGCGGAGAGCGCGGTGCCGTGCGCGGTCGACGTGGAGGTGGAGCGGCGGTGCGCCGCCTCCGTCGAGGCGACCGCGTACTTCGTGGTCGCCGAGGCGCTCACCAACATCGCCAAGCACAGCGGGGCGTCCCGGGCCGCGGTCACCGTCCGCGCCCCCGGCCCCACGCTCCTGCTGCGGGTCACGGACGACGGCCGGGGCGGGGCCGACGAGCACACCGGCTCCGGCCTCTCCGGCATCCGCCGCCGTGTCGCCGCCCACGACGGCACCTTCCGCCTGACGAGCCCGCCGGGCGGCCCCACGACCCTGGAGGTGGACCTGCCGTGCGGATCGTGATCGCCGAGGACGACCCGCTGCTGCGGGAGGGCCTGGCGCTGCTGCTGCGTGCCGAGGGGCTGGACGTGGTCGGCACGGCCGACTCCGCCGAGGGGGCGCTGGACGCCATCGACACGCACAAGCCCGACGTGGCCATCCTCGACGTACGGATGCCGCCCACGCACACCGACGAGGGGGTACGCGCGGCCGTCGAGGCCCGGCGGCGCAGGCCCGACCTCGCCGTCCTGGTGCTGTCCGCCTACGTCGAGCAGAGCTTCGCGACCGAGCTGCTGACCGGCGGGGTCGGCGGACTGGGCTATCTGCTCAAGGAACGGGTCGGCCGGGTCGAGGAGTTCCTCGACGCGCTGCGCCGGGTGGCGTCCGGCGGCACCGCCATCGACCCCGAGGTGGTCGCCCAGTTGTTCACGCGGTCCCGCAAGGACGTACGGCTGGAGCGGCTCAGCCCGCGCGAGAAGGACGTCCTCGCGCTGATGGCCGAGGGGCTCGGCAACAGCGCCATCGCGGAGCGGCTGTTCGTGACCGACGGGGCCGTCCACAAGCACATCCGCAGCATCTTCGCGAAGCTCGATCTGTCGCCGACGGACCAGGTCGACCGGCGCGTGGCGGCCGTACTGCACTACCTGGAGGACGCGCGGCGGCTGTCGTAGCGGGGCGGTGTGCGGTCACCGGAACGCTGACGGGTTCCCGGGGCCTCCCTCGTCGCCCCGGGAACCCGTCGCGGTGCCTCCCCTGGTGCTGTTCGTCGCCCGCCCCGGATCGGATGTCGTCCCGCCGCGGAAAATCGTGACGCGGCTCGCGGCTACTGCTGCGCGCCGCCCGCGAACTGGAGGGAGATGCGCCGCAAAACCTCCGCGGCGGTGTCGGTGCGGCCCTCGTCGTGCGCCTCGGCCAGCTGGACGAAGGCGAACGCGAAGCAGTGGGCGATGCTCGCGATGGCGGGCCCCAGTTCCTCCACCACGGCGTCGGCCGCCGCGTGGCCACTGGCGTCCGCGGGGAGCTGGATCCGTGGGAGGGTCTCCACGAGCAGCGCGGAGATGGCCCCGGTCAGGGAGACCTGCTGGTCGGGGTGCTCGCGGACCTGCCGCCGCATCTCCAGGGCCTCGGTGAGGATGCCGACGACGTTCTGCATGACCTCGCGCTGTTCCATGGGACCGCAGCGTAGGTGCTCCGCGGGACACGTCATGTGATCCAGCGCACAGGAACCCGGTGCGGAGGAGCGGAGCGTCACGGGTGTGAGGGAAACAGAGGCGGTGGAACCGTCACGCGCACGGATCCGGGACGGCGACCGGGCGGCCTTCGGGGAGTTGTACGACCTGTACGCGCGGGCCGTCCACAACCACGCCCTGCGGCTCACCGGGAACTGGGCGGACGCCGAGGAGGCCATGTCCGAGACCTTTCTGGCCGCCTGGCGGACCCGGGAGACCGTGGAGGCGGAGGGCGGCTCGCTCAAGCCCTGGCTGCTGGGGATCGCCACGCACAAGGCGTACAACGCCAACCGCGGGCTGCGCAGGCGGCTCGCCTTCCTGGCCCGCAGTCCGCAGCCGCGCCCGGTCGAGGACTTCGCCGAGGAGGCGGCGGGCAGGATCGACGACGCCCGCCGCCTGGCCCTCGTCCAGCAGGCGCTGGGCCGGCTCAAGCGCCAGGACCGTGAGGTCCTCGCGCTGTGCGTGGCGGCCGGGCTCGACTACCGGCAGGCCGCCGAGGCCCTGGGCGTGCCCGTCGGCACCGTGCGCTCCCGGCTGTCCCGGGCCCGGGCCCGGCTGGCCCGGCTCAGCGCGCAGGCGGAACCGCCGCCGTCCCACGGAGAGATGGAGAGCGAGGCCGCGCTCGCGGCCCTGTTCCTGAAGGAGGAGACCCCATGAACGAGGCCGAGGAACTCCTGGCCACAGCGGAGTGGGACCTCCCGCCGGAGCGTCACCGTCACTTCAAGGACGTACTGATGCAGCGCATCGACGACGACGAGAACCGAGCCGCGAAGCCTTCCGTACGGCGCCGGCTCGCCCGGCCGGCCGTGCTGGTCCCCCTGGTCTCCGCGGCCCTCGCGGGAGCCCTGCTCACCACGCTGACCCTGGGCGGGCAGCCGCCGCAGGCCCCGGCCGGCAGCGCCTCCGGCACCCTGAACCGGATCGCCACGGCCGTCATGGCGAGCGACACGATCCGGGTGCGGGACGACCAGTTCGTGTACGTCAGGGCGCTGGACCGCTCCAACACGGGCAGCTTCGGCGGCCCGGTGCGGCTGGGCGCCCTGCACACCGAGGAGAGCTGGACCGCCCAGGACCCCGGTCCCCTCAAGGTCACCGGCTGGCTCCGCTCCAGCGGCAAGGACGCGGTCATGCCCGGTCAGCTCATCCCGGTCGAGTCCGCGGACGCGGTCCCGGCGGGCGTCTTCCACCCCACCTACCGGTGGCTGGCCTCCCTGCCCACCGACCCCGACGCCCTTTTGCGCCGGCTCCGCGAGGAGGCCAGGCCGGTCGAGGGCGAGTCGCGGGACCAGGCGGTGTTCTCCCTGATCGGCGACCTGATCAGCGGCACCGTCATGCCGCCCGCCAACGCCGCCGCCTTCTACCGGGCGGCCGCCCGGCTGCCCGGGGTGCGGGAGATCCCGGACGCCGTCGACGCGGCCGGCCGGCACGGCATCGCCATCACCCTCGACGACACCGGCTTCGCGACCCGCCACGAGTGGATCTTCGACAAGGAGAGCCTCGCCCTGCTCGGTTCCCGCTTCTACATCACCGACCCGGACCGGGGCATCACGACCGAGACCCTCGCCGGCACCAGCGCCGTGATGGAGACCGCCGTCGTCGACAGGAAGGGTGAGGTGCCCGCCCGGGCCGCGTCCCGCTGACGTCCCGTTGATGCCCCTTGGCGGACAATGGCCGCCATGAGCATCGTCAAGATCAACGTACTCACGGTCCCCGAGGAACAGCGCGAGACGCTGGAGAAGCGGTTCGCCTCCCGGGCGGGCAGCGTGGAGAACTCGGACGGCTTCGAGTGGTTCGAGCTGCTGCGGCCCGTCGAGGGCACCGACACCTACCTCGTCTACACGCGCTGGCGCAGCGAGGAGGACTTCCAGAAGTGGATGTCCGGGATGTCGCAGGCCTCGCACGGGGCCGGCGGCGAGCAGGGCCGTCCCAAGCCCGCCGCCACCGGTTCGACGCTGTGGAGCTTCGAGGTCGTGCAGCAGGCCGCGCCCAAGCAGTGACCTGAGCGGACCCCGGGCGGGCAGCCCGGGGTCCCGTGGTCTACAGCGTGACCTGCTTGCCGCCGAAGGTGACCACCAGGGAGCCGTTCGAGGCGAACGACCAGCCGAGCGCGCCGGAGTAGGAGGAGCAGCGCGATCCGTTGGTGCCGGACCAGAACTGGTTCGAGCTGTCGGCGTCGCCGATGATCCGGTCGTTCGTCCCGCTGCTGAAGCGGCAGGAGGTGTTGGAGCGGAACACCGAGGTGCCGCCGTCGAAGTTGAAGTTGCGTTCGGTGTTGTCGACGGACACGTTGTTCGACACCGCCATGGTGCCCGGGTTGCTGTTCCACGTGAAACCGTGCTTGCCGTTGGCGTAGGCGATGCTGTGGCGCACCACGTGGTCGACCGCGATGTCGTCGCCGCCGAGCTTGTAGCCGTTGCGGTCGCCGTTGCCGGCCTGGGAGCCGTCGCTGAGGGTGCCGTTGTCGTAGGACAGGGAGTACTCGACGGTCACCGGGCCGATCGCTCCGGTGTCGGTCTTGGTGTAGAGGTCCCAGCCGTCGTCGATGTTGTGGTGCGAGACGGTGTACCGGAACACGTTCCCGGTGCCGGTGGTGAGCTTCGCGGCGAAGCCGTCGGCGTCCTCGCCGTCGCTGTCGGCGTTGTCGTGCGACTCGGAGCTGAGGATCAGGTTGTTCGCGGGCCACTGGGCGGCCGGCGTGGAGGAGGCCATCCGGCCGAGCTGGAGGCCGGTGTCCCGGTTGAAGCGGGTCACCGTGCGCTCGACGACGTTGTTGCTGCCGCCGATGTAGATGCCGTTGTCCCCGGCGTGCTCGACGACCAGGCCCTGGATCTTCCAGTAGTTCGCGTTGAGCTGGATCCCGCGGTTGGTGGAACTCTCGCTCTGCGCGGCGAAGTTGAGCACCGGGGTCTCGCCCGGGTAGGCGGAGATCGTGGTGCGGGCGGCGGCGGTGCCGTCGCTGCCGGCCGGGACGGTCACCGTCGAGGAGTAGGCGTACGTCCCTCCGCGCAGGTAGATCGTGCCGCCGGCGGAGATGCGGCTGATCGCCGAGGTGAGCGTGGTGGGCGCGGTCACCGTGCCGGCCGCGCTGTCGGTGCCGCTCGGTGACACGTACAGGGCGCTGCTCGACGGCGGGGTGGTCGTGCCGGACGTCTCGGCGTCCAGGTGGTCGACGTTGGGCAGCCCGTTGGCACTGGTGGGGTTCAGCCGGATCGTGTTGCTGCCCGCGGCCAGCGGGACGGTGAGCGTCTTGGTGGTCCAGGCGGTCCAGGTGCCGGTGGACGCGAAGGACGCCGAGGAGACCGTCGAGCCGTTCACGATGATGTCCGCGGGGCGGGCGGTGGTGGTGCCGTTGGCGAAGCGGACGTTCAGGGTCGCGGTCTGTGCTGCGGACGCGGACACGGTGAACTGGGCGTAGGCGCCGGTGGCGTTGGTGCCGTTGCAGAATCCGCTGCCGGAGTAGCCGGCGTACTCGCTCTCTATGGCTCCGGTGCAGATGGCAGGGCTGGTCTCCGCTTCGTAGCGGAGGGTGGCGGCCTGGGCGGTGGTGCCGGACAGTGCGACGAACGTGCCGGCGACGAGGCCGACGGATGCGAGGACTGGTCTCAGGTGCATCGTTCGTCTCCCTGGTGTGCGGCGACGGGGGCACGTACCGTTCGGAAGGTAAGCGCTTGCCATGGGCGCGTCAAAGGTTGTGTATGTGATTCTTGTTCACACATACGAATTGGATACGGTGGGCGGCATGACGCTCTTCGTGAAGATCTGCGGCCTGAGGACCGAGCAGGACGTGGACACGGCCGTCGAGGCCGGTGCCGACGCCATCGGGTTCGTCTTCTCCGACAGCCCGCGCCGCATCGACCCCGCCACCGCGGCACGGCTGGCCGCCAGGGTCCCCGAGAGCGTCCTCACGGTGGGGGTCTTCCGCCGCGAACCCCTCGACCACGTGCGCTCCGCGGCCGCCGAGTCGGGCATCCGGGCGGTCCAGCTCCACGGCCCCGAGGACCGCGACTACTACGCCGAACTCGCCGGTGGGGGCTGGACGTTGATCCGCGCGGCCGCCTTCGGCGACTCCGTGCCGCGCTGCGGGGAGCTGGGTGAGGACATGCTGCTCCTCGACGCGCCGGTGCCGGGCTCCGGGATCGCGTGGGACTGGTCGCGCAAACAGGTCGCGGGCGCGGGCGAGAAGTGGCTGCTCGCGGGAGGGCTCACGCCGGAGAACGTGGGCGAGGCGGTGGACGTCACCCGGCCCTGGGGTGTCGACGTGTCGAGCGGCGTGGAGGCGAGCCGGGGGGTGAAGGACCCGGCCCTGATCACGGCGTTCGTGGAGGCGGCCCGGGCGGGGGCGGCGACGGGGTGAATCGACCGTCGGTGCCGGGTGCAAGGTGACGGGTGCCTGGTACGGGGTCGTTGTCGCTGGTCGCGCAGTTCCCCGCGCCCCTGAGGGCGGGGCCCGGGCCTCCCCCGAGAGACCCGGGCCCTTGTGCGGTCAGCGCAGCGAACCGATGCGGTCGACCCGCTCGTTCACACCGTTGCTCAGTTCCGTGAGCGTCGTGCCGGGCGGTGCCACCGTGGGCTCGGACGTGGGCGGCTGGGTCTCGTCCGCGCAGGTCGTGCCGCGGGCCGGGACCTTCAGGTCCACCAGGTAGTCCGTGATCGCGTCCGTCGCGCACACACTGCGGTTGAAGGCGGTGTGCCCCTCGGCCTCGAAGGTCAGCAGACGGCCGTTGTCGAGCTCACGGGACAGGGCCACCGCGTCCTGGTACGGGGTGTCCGGGTCACCGGTGTTGCCGACGACGAGGATCGGCGCGGAGCCCTTCGCGTGGAAGTTCCCCTCGTAGCGGCTGGTGTGCTCGCCCTTCCACTGCGCGCACGCGGTGGCGTGCTGGTGGTCGTAGGTCGGCGGGCCGTACGCCATGGCCGGACCCAGCAGCGGGGCCAGCCTGGCGTTGGTGGTGACCTGGCGCTTCAACAGGGCCGGGTCGGACGGGTACTTCTTGTCGACGCACTCGACCACGACGTTCGGGTTGAGGAAGTCGAAGCTGGCCGGGGACGGCGGCCGCAGCAGGAACGAGGTGTTGTCGCGCTGCTGCGCCTTGCGCAGGGCCTCGCCGAAGGACGGCCAGATGACCTTGCCCTCGTTGATGTTGAACATCAGCCGGTAGACCAGCGTGTAGCCGTTCGCCCGACCGCCGTTGGCGGTGGGCACCGGGTTGGCGTCCAGGTCGGCCTTCAGCTTCTCGAACGCCCCCCGCGGGTCGCCGTCGCCGAAGCCGCAGGTCGCCTGGTCGGCCTCGCACCAGTCCAGGAAGCGGCTCATCGCGCCGTCCAGGGCCAGGTACTGCGGCCGGTCGTAGGCGTAGGGCCTGTTCGTGTAGTGCTCCGGGTCGTACGCCCCGTCCAGCGCGAGCGCGCGGACCCGCTTGGGGAACATCGCGGCGTAGACCGTACCGATGTAGGAGCCGAACGAGCGCCCGTAGTAGGTCAGTTGCTTCTCGCCCAGGGCCTGGCGCAGCAGGTCGATGTCCCGGGCCACGTACTGGGTGCCGACGTACGGCAGCAGGTCGCCCGCGTTGTCCTGGCAGGCCCGGTCGAAGTCGGCGGCCTGCCGGACGGCCGGCTCGTAGGCGTCGGGGCCGGGGACTCCCTTGGCGGCGGTGACGGCCGCGGTGTAGGTCGGGTCGTCCCAGCACACGACCTGGGAGCTGCGGCCGACGCCGCGCACGTCGTAGCCGAACACGTCGAAGTCGTCGCGGAGTTCGGATGGCAGGTCGGCGTAGTTGTTGCGCACGAAGTCCACGCCGGAGTTGCCGGGGCCGCCGGGCTGAAGGAACAGCGTTCCCTTGCGCCGGGAGGGGTCGGCCGCCGGCTTGCGTATGACGGCGAGGGTGAGGGTCCTGCCCTGCGGATCCCGGTAGTCCAGGGGCACTTGGGCGTTCGCGCACTCGAAGCCGCCCTGGCAGTCCGACCAGGTCAGGGTCGGGACGGTCGGGGCCGGCACGGTCGGGGTGTCCTGCGCTGCCGCCGACACCGGCGACGCGGTCCAGGCCACGGCGAGCGCGCTCACCGCGGCTCCGGTGAGTCTGAGTCGTCTGAACTTCACTGCTGTTGTTCCCCCTTGGGCTGGTCAAGCCTCAGAGAATCGGTTGTCTCACTGAGAACACACAGAAAAACACCCGCCCCGGTTCCCGCTGTCCGGCGGCAGTCCCGGCGGCCTGGACGGACTGTTCGGCACCGGATGGGGAGATCCCCCGCCGTGGCCGCCTTCCCGATGCCGGGCGGCTTCGAGGTGCGCACGGCACTGCCGTTGCAGCCTTGGGTGAGCGGCGACCGGACGGGCTGAGGGCGGCCGCGGTGGGCGGGGGTCATCCGGGGTTCACCGGAAGGTCGCCGGCCGCCGAGCCCCGGGCCGTAGGCTGGCCGGCATGGCTGACGTGGATCTCGACCGGGCACTGGAGGTCGCGACGGAACTCGCGGCCTGGGCGTCGGAGACGATTCGGCGCCCCCGCGACCCGGGTGCCGCGGTGCGGGAGAAGGACGGGCCCGCGGACATCGTGACCGCCACCGACGAGGCGGTGGAGACCCACACCCGTGAGGTGCTCGGGCGGGCCTTCCCCGACCACGGGATCGTCGGCGAGGAGTACGGCACGACGGAGGGCGCCCCGGGCGCCCCGCACTGGGTGGTCGACCCGGTCGACGGCACCACCAACTACGCCCACGCGCTCGGCTGGTGCTCCTTCTCGCTGGGCCTGGCCGCCGCCGACGGCACCCCGCTGCTCGGCGTCGTGGCGGACCCCTGGCGGGGCGAGACGTTCACCGCGGTCCGGGGCCGCGGCGCGTATCTGAACGGCACCCGGCTGCACGCGGCCGCCCACACCACGCTCACCGGCCATGTGTTCCTCACCGAGTGGGCCGCGCACGCCCATTGGCCCGGCATGGACGCCCTCCTCGCCGAACTGGCCGCCCGGCACTGCACGGTGAGGGTGATGGGATCGACCGCACTCTCCCTCGCGCAGGTCGCGGCCGGCCGGGCGACCGCGGCGGCGATCGGCGGCTTCCACGCGGTCGACGGACTCCCGGCACTGCTCATCGCACGGGAGGCGGGAGCGGTGGCGCTGCCCGAGCTCCCCGCCCACAACCAGCCGTTGCTGCTCGTCGCGCCCGAAGCCGCCGAGGAGGCGGCCGGGATCTGGCGCAGGACGGGAGCGGCGGCCGGCTGACGGCCTCCCGGGCAGGACCTGACCAGGAGACCACAGTCGGCGAGGCATCATCGGGCCGGTCACGGCACATACTTCAGCAAGCGGGCAAGTCCCGGGGAACTCCGACGGGGAGCGGCTTGATGCATGCCGATGGTGCGGGTCTTGGCAGGGTCCAGGTGCGGCTCAAGTGGGACCCGAGCCCCTACGGGGAACCGGCCCGGCACCTCGACATCATCGCCGCGACCTACGCGGCGGGCGACCCGTACGGTCGGCCCGAGTACGTGGTGCACACCGAGAGCCGCTCACCGGACGGCACCATCAACATGACCCGGCACAGCGAGACCGGCCTCGGCCTCGGCTACGTCGAGGTGATGGAGCTGGAGTTCGAGCGCCTGTCGTCCGCCTACGGCCGGGTGGTGGTCGGCGTCGCCATCCATCAGGACGGCGGCCCCCGCACCTTCGGCGACCTGTCCCACGCCGGGGTGCTCGTCGTCGAGGGCTACCGGCAGCTGCTGGCCGACGACTTCGCGGGCGTCGCGGACGCCACGGCCGCCACCGTCGCCGAGTTCACCAGGGACCCCTCCGGGGCCTGGCACCACGCGGAACTGATCCGGGGCTTCGACAGCAACCCCACCGGATTCATGGCGGAGATGGGCGGCGCACGCGGCTGAGGGACCCGGCCACGGGCCGACCCCTCGCCGCGGTTACGCAGCGAGGCGGCGGTGGTGCCCGGTGGCGGGCAGCAGCCGCTCGCGGGGACCCCGTCACCCGAGGCGGGCTCGGCGACCCGGGCCGGACGGCGGTCGACGAAGCGGAAAGCGGCCGCCGCGGTGCCGTCCCGCGGGCCGCCGGCCCTCAGTACGGTCGCCGGAGCCCGTGGCCGTGAGCGCCGCCTCGTAGCCGGCCAGGAGCTCGTCGAGGCCGCTCAGGAGGAGGCTGGCCGTGTCGCTGGCCCCGGCCAGGTCGTCCCGCCCGCACGCCGAGGATTTCGCCCACCTCGCCGCGCAGGACGTGCAAGGGGTCGCCCTGCACGAGGACCCCGGGGAAGTGACGGCCGGGCGGGCGGACCATGGCCTTGTTGCCGCCCGGCGGCGGTCAGGAGCGGGGCTCGGCAGAGGCCCGCCGGCGGCGGCCGCACCCCTGTGCCGAACCCCTCCACGGTGATCTCGGGAACGCCTGGCCCGTTGCGTGTTCGTATCGGTCCTGGACGGACGGCGCGGGCCGGGCGGCCATGGGCGCATACTGAGGAGGATGACAAAGCCTGCTGCACCGAAGCGTCACTTGCCCACCAGCCCCTTCAAGGCACCGGTCGCACCCGCTCCCAAGCACTTCGCCGTGGGCGACCAGGTCACACACGACATGTACGGTCTCGGCCGGGTGATCGGCGTCGAGGACGGAATCGCGGTGCTCGTCGATTTCGGCTCGTCGCAGATGCGGATCCTGAGTCCGTACTCGAAGATGACCAAGCTGTAGGAGAAAGGACTCCCTCTCATCGATCTGACCTCGCTGTTCTCCGCCCCCGAAGGGCAGCCCCAGCGCACCCCCGCGGCCCTGCCGCCCCCCACCACGAACCCCTTCCAGGCCCCGGACTTCGGGGACGACGAGGACGAGACCTTCCCCCGGCCGGAAGCGGCCTAGCTCCCCTCGCACGGACGAAAGGGCCGCACCCGCCCGGGTACGACCCTCCGCCTGACGGGAGACCCCCGCCTCACCGATGGTGCGGTGAGGTCAGATAGTGCTGCCTGATGAGCTCCTTTCCGTAGTCGTTGCCGTTCGGAGTGCGGATCACCGAGTGGACGTGCTTCTGGGTCGGGCCGTCCCCCTGGCTCGCGCCGTACGCGCCGGCCAGGGGACCCGGGCCCTGGCAGTCGACCTCGACCCACACCACGGGGCTGTGCACCCGCACGTAGAACGCGGAGTCGTCGGCCGTCCCGCCCGCCCAGGTGACGTACGTGTCCGACAGGTGGGAGCGGACCTCCGCGAGCCGTACCTTCGCCGCGTCCGCCTTCGCCCGGCCGGTGAACGCCTCGACGATCGCCAGGAGCTTCTTCTGCTGCGCCGCCGTCAGCACATCGGCGCGCAGCCCCTCGTACGGCTGGACCGCGTTGTCCGAGAAGGCACCCGCCTTCATCGACTCGTTCGTCTTGGTCGCGGAGGAGACCGCCACCGAACGCTGCGCGTCGGTGAGGGAGTTGACGAAGGCCAGCGAGGCGGTGACCTCCTCGTGGCAGACGGTGACCGTCTCGCCGTCGATCTCCATCGAGGTCGGCTCCGAACCCCAGAAGCACGGGCTCATCACGACCTGGTCGCCCAGCACGAAGTAGTTGATCACCAGGTGGTGTCCGTCGAACTGGAAGCCCCAGGGCTCGTCGGCCGACGGTGTGCCCATCACCGTCCAGTAGTAGGCGTCCTCGTTGAAGGCGTTCGTGTTGCCGATCGCCTCGCCCGCCGCCTGGTTGATCCGGCGGATCCGCTCTGTCGTCTCCAGCCCGTCCGCGCTGAGCGCCGCCTTCAGCAGGGCGGTGCCGAGCGCCTTCTGGGCGTCGGTGAGGTCGGCCAGGGAGACGCCCTGGCGGTCGTAGGAGTCGACGTTGCTCCACAGACGCCATTCGGTGGAGTGGACGGTGAACTGGGTCGACGTCCGCTGGGTGTCCGTGAGACCGGCGAGGAAGGCGGTGGCCGCCGTGACGACCGGGGCCGTGGACACCCCCGTCGAGTGGATCGTGAACAGGTCGTCGATCCGCTTGCCGTCGGTCGTCAGGCCGAAGAAGTCCTCGGTGACCGACTGGTTGCCCGGGCCCCCGGCACCGCCGCCCGGGCCGCCGCTCGGGGCCCCGCTCGGAGTGGCGGCCGCGGAGGCGCCGGCCGTGGTGGTGTCGTCCGCGAGCGCCGCCCAGGCCCCGGCACCGCCCATCGTGGCCACGGCCGTGGCACCGGCGGCGAAGAAGGCTTTGCGCATGAAGGTACGGCGGTTAGCGTGCGCCCCTCGATCCGTCCGCCCGGCCGCCGTCTCGTCGAGCTCGGTCATCGTCGCTGGCTCCCTTCGTCATGGGCACGCCCGCCCTCGGACGGCCCCGAAGCCCCACCCTCGGTGCCCGAACTGAGTCCGAGCTGAACTCTCCCGGCCGTCGCAGCCCCCACGGCCCGCCGGACCTGCACCTCTGTGAATCCCCTGAGAGAACCCGAGCGGCGACGTCACGGTGAACCCCCTCCACCCCCTCCACCCCCTCCCGCCACTCCCGGCAACGTCACCGTGAACTCCGTCCACCCCGGCTCGCTCGCCACCTCGATCCGCCCCCCGTGCGCCCGCGTGATCGCCGCCGCGATGGCGAGCCCCAGGCCCGTGCCCCCTCCCGCGGTGCCACGGGCACGGGACGCGTCCGCGCGGGTGAAGCGTTCGAAGACGGCCGGGAGAAGGGCTGGAGGGACACCGGGGCCGTCGTCCCGGACCCGGACGACGCGGCACGCGCGCGTGGACTCCACCGCCACCGTGACCCGCGTGCCCGCCGGGGTGTGCGCCCGCGCGTTGGCGAGCAGGTTCGCCACGACCTGGGTGAGCCGGGCCGGGTCGCCCGTCACCGTGGCCGGTTCGTCCAGGCGCAGGGCGAGCCGCCAGTCGTGCCCGGCGCCCGCCGCCCGCGCGTCCCACACCGCCTCCGCGACCAGCGTCGCGAGATCGACGTCCACCGCCTCCAGCGGCCGTCCCTCGTCGAGACGGGCGAGCAGCAGCAGATCCTCGACGAGCCCGGTCATCCGGGCCGACTGGGCGGAGACCCGGCGCCAGGCCAGCTCCGGCTCGATACGGGCCGCACCCCGGTGCATCAGCTCGGCGTACCCGGCGATGGAGGCGAGCGGAGTGCGCAGTTCGTGGCTCGCGTCGGCGAGGAAGCGGCGCATGCGGTCCTCGCTGCGCTGCCGCTGGGCGAGCGCCGACTCGACGCTGTCGATCAGGTGGTTCAGGGCGGCGCCCACCTGACCGGCCTCGGTGCCGGGGTCGGTGTCCCCGGCCGGGACCCGGACGAGTCCGGTGACCGCACCGCGGTCCAGCGGCGCCCGCGCGACCGCGGCGGCGGTGGCGGCCACCCGGCCGAGGGGCCGCAGCTGCCGCCGTATGACCACCGCGCCCGCGCAGCCCGCGACGGCGAGCCCGGCCGCGGCGATCACCGTCTCGGTCACCACCAGGCGGTGGACCGTGTCCTGTACGGCGGCCATGGGGAGCGCGGCCAGGACGTCGGCCCCGTCGCCGCCGACCACGGTCACCCGGTAGGTGCCGAGCCCGGGGACGGTCCGGGTGCGCAGGGTGCCGTCCGCGGGAATCCCGGCCAGGGCCGCGCGCTGCGCCGCCGTGAGGCGCTGACGGGCGCCGCCCCCCGCCACCACCTCGGCGACGGTGACCCGGCCGCCCGCGACCCGCGCCGCCACGGTCCCGGCGGGCTGCCCCTGCTCACCGAGGAAGCCCAAATCCGTGTCGCTGCCCGCCCGGTAGTGGGCGCCGCCCTGACTGCGCGCGGCGGCGTCCCGCACCCGCTGGTCCAGCTCGTCCAGCAGCCGGGCCCGTTGCACGAGGACCGTGGTGAGCGCCATCGTCACGCACACCGCGCCCAGCACGAGCGTCGTGAACAGCACCAACCGCACCCGCAGGGACCGGACGCCCGGCCGGCACCTCATGGGCCGCCGTCCGCCGCCCTGAGGACGTACCCGGCGCCGCGCACGGTGTGGATCATCGGCGCCCGCCCCTTGTCGATCTTCGCGCGCAGGCCGTAGATGTAGACCTCGACCAGATTCCCCTCGCTGTCGAACGAACTGCTCCACACCTCGCCCAGGATCTGCGCCTTGCTGAGCACCTGGCGCGGGTGCCGCATCAGGAAGTGCAGCAGGTCGAACTCCTTCGCGGTGAGCGCGATCGGCGTCCCGTCCCGCTGCACCTGCCGGGTCCTCTCGGCCAGCACGAGGTCACCGAGTACCCGTACGGACTCGTCGGCCGCCTCCTGCTCGGCGCCGGCGCGGCGCAGCAGGGCGCGCAGCCGCAGCATGACCTCCTCCAGGGAGAAGGGCTTGGTGACGTAGTCGTCGGCGCCCGCCGACAGTCCGTCGAGGCGGTGCTCCAGGGCGTCACGGGCGGTCAGCATGAGCACGGGCAGGCGCGCGTTCTCGTAGCGCAGCCGGCGCAGCACGTGCACGCCGTCCAGGTCCGGCAGCATCCCGTCCAGGACGACGGCGTGCGGGGCGCAGCCACGGGCGAGGGCGAGCGCGCCGTGGCCGTCCTCGGCCAGGAAGGGCTGCCAGCCCGCGTCGGCGACGGCCCATGACAGCAGTTCGGTGAGCTCGGGCTCGTCGTCGACGATGAGCACGCGCACCGCGCCCCGGCGGATTCCACGAGTGGCAGGCATACGGGGACTGTGCCGGGTGGGTCTGAGCGGAATCTGTGGGCGTGCTGTGGCGGGGCCGTGACGTGGCACAGCTGACGCCCAGAGAGGCATGCGAGCGTGATTTCCGGTTAGGCGCACCGGGATTACTCGATTCAGCGGGCAGGTGAGAAGAGATCTCTTTCATGGCGAAGGCACCGGACTCGACAGCCGTGGCGGAATCGGAGCAGGAAGGACAGGGCACAGCGGACACCGCGGCAGGCGTCCGCAGACCTCCGGCCCCGGTCGCACCCCGTGCGAGCCGGGGTTTTCCGTCCGCGGTGGCCCGTACCGGCCGGGTGAGCGGCCTGGACGGGCTGCGCACCCTCGCGGTCGCGCTGGTCGTCGTCCACCATGTGGAGCCCGACGTGCTGCCGGGCGGCGCGGTCGCCGTGGACGTCTTCTTCACCATCAGCGGCTTCGTCATCACCCGCCTGCTGATCGCCGAGTACGTCCGCCGCGGCGGCATCTCCCTCCTGTCCTTCTACCGCCGCCGCTGGCTGCGGCTCGTGCCCGCCCTGCTGGCCCTGTGCGCGGTCTGCGCCCTGCTCGCGTCGACGACGTCCCTGTGGGGCTTCGACGGTTCGCTCCAGGCCGCGGGCCTGTCCGCGCTCTTCCTCACCAATGTCGTACGGGCCATGGAGCCCGGCCCCTACTCCGACCTCACCAGCCCGCTCGCGCACACCTGGTCCCTGGGCGTGGAGGAGCAGTTCTACTTCCTGTGGCCGCTCGTCCTGCTCGTCCTCCTGCGGCGCGTGCGGGCCCGCGCGGTCCTGCTGGGCACGGCGGCCCTGTGCGTGCTGCCCCTGCTGTGGCGCTGCGTCCTGTGGACCCCGGAGGCGGCCCACCGCATCTACAACGGCACCGACACCCGCGCCGACCAGCTCCTGGCCGGCGCCCTGGTCGCCGTGGCCCTCGCCCGTCTGCGCTCCGACGACCCGCGCCTGGCCGCCCTGCGCACCTGGTCCGCCCGCCTGGCCTGGCCGGCCCTCGCCCTGCTGGGCCTGGTCGCCTGGCAGGTGCCGGTCACCGAGGACCTCGGCCCCTGGACGGCGGCTTGGTACACGACCGGTTTCCTCGCCGTGGCCGCCCTCTCCGCCACCCTGGTCACGGCCCTGGAACTGGGCCCCGGCGACCGCCTCTCCCGCCTGCTGGCCCTGGCCCCCCTGTCCTGGGTGGGCCGCAACCTGAGCTACGGCATCTATCTCTGGCACTACCCGGTCGTCCGCCTCCTCGCCTCCCTCGGCGTGAAGGAGGGCCGGCTGGCGGCGACGGTGCTCCTGACCCTCCTGATGGCCCTGCTGTCCTACTACGCCGTCGAGAGGCCGTTCCTGCGCAGGGCCCACGTGACCCGCACGCGGGGTCCGGCGCCGGTGCCGGCGACGTAGGACGGTCCCGGGGCGGGCCCGCTTCTCCGGCGGGACGGCCCGCCCGGGGGCCTCAGGACCCCGGCCCCCGTGTGGAACGCCGTGCCTCACCTCAAGCAGTCACCGCCGCCTCCGCGACCGTCCCCGCGGGGGCCGTCCGCCCCTCCCGCCACCAGGACGCGGCCCAGGCCAGCACCGCTCCCCCCACCGCGTACGCCACCAGTACCCACAGGGCCGGGCCCGTCGCGTGGCCCGAGAAGTAGACCGTGTTGCGGACCAGTGTCGTGCCGGCGCCGGGCGGCAGGGCCTGGCCGATCGCGCTCCAGAAGGCGGGGAGGAGGGGGGCCGGGTAGACGCCGCCGGAGCTGGGGTTGCCGAGGACCACGAAGAGCAGGACGACCAGTCCCGTGCCCAGCAGGCCCAGCAGGGTCTGCAGGGCCAGTGCCGTGGTCGCCGAGGCCAGGACGGTCAGGGTTCCGATCGCGCTCAGGGCCCAGAAGTGGCCGCCCAGGGCGTGGAACACCGGGCCCACGATCACCGCTCCGGCCACGCCCGACACCACCGCGTACGGGATCAGGGCGGCCAGGCGGATCAGAGTGCGGGGGCGGTTCGCCGGGCGGGAGCCGGACGCCATGCCCATGATCGTGGCGGTCAGGTAGCCGCCGATCACCCAGCCCAGGACCAGGTAGAAAGACGTCATGCCGCGGCCGTCCCCGGGGTTGGGGGAGCGGATGTCGGTCACCGTGATCCGGCGCTTCTCCGACGCCTCGATCCTCTGGGCGATCTGCGTGGCCGTCTGGGACACCGACGGCCCGCCCGCCGAGGCGACGAGCAGCGTGTCCTCGGTGCCCCTGGGGTTGAAGAGGAAGGCCGCGTCCGTGCGGCGCGTCATCACCCACTCGCGGGCGACGGCCGTACTGGACGCCGCCGTCGCCGTCACCGGTTCGCCGTCCAGCCCGTTGAGCTGCGCCACGATCTTCGCGGAGGCCTGTGGGGGAGCCAGCACCGCCACGGGGATGCGGTGGGGCGTGGGGGAGTGGAAGGCGCCGACGTACGAGACGACGAAGGCCAGTTGGACCAGCAGGCCGCCGAGGACCAGGCCGAAGGCGCGGAACGTCACGGCGTCCTTGAACTCCGCCGCGAAACCAGAGGACTTGGGGGCCGGCTCGGTCGGGGGCCGGCCGGTGGAAGGACTGGAGGGTGCGTTCACGGGCGCATCGTCGCACAAGGGAGTGAATTCACCGTTCCGTTTGCCGTCCCGCGCTGACCGGACAACCCGGGCAACCCAAGACCCGCAACCCAAGACCCGGGCGATCCGGAGCCCGGGCACCCCGCGACGGGGCGACCCCGTCGCCGGCCCTCTACTCCTCCGGTAACCCCAGCTCCGCCCAGATCGTCTTCCCCGTGGCCGTCTGCCGGCTCCCCCACCGTTCCGCCATCTGCGCGACCAGCAGCAGCCCCCGCCCGCCCTCGTCGAACACCCGCGCCCGGCGCAGGTGCGGAGCCGTACTGCTGCCGTCGGAGACCTCGCAGATCAGCGCCGAGTCCCGGATCAGCCGCAGGACGACGGGGTCGTCGCCGTAGCGGACGGCGTTGGTGACGAGCTCGCTGACGACGAGTTCCGTCGCGAAGGACGCCTCCCCGAGGCCCCACGCCGTGACCTGTTCGCTCGCCGCCTTCCGCGCCCGTGCCACCGCCGCCGGATCCCGCTGGAGGTTCCAGGTGCGGACCTGCGCCGCGTCCAGCGCCGAGGTGCGGGCCAGCATCAGGACGATGTCGTCGGCGGGGCGGGCCGGGAGGACCGTCCGCAGGACCTGGTCGCAGGTCTCCTCCAGCGGCCCCGACGTGTCGGCGAGGGCCCCGCGCAGCAGGTTCAGGCCGACCTCGATGTCGCGGTCGGCGGCCTCGACGAGACCGTCGGTGTAGAGCGCGAGCAGGCTGCCCTCCGCCAGCTCCACCTCGACGGACTCGAAGGGCAGGCCGCCGAGGCCGAGGGGCGGGCCGGTCGGGAGGTTCAGGAAGCGGACCTCGCCGCCGGGGGTGACCACGGCCGGTGGCGGGTGGCCGGCGCGGGCCATCGTGCAGCGGCGCGAGACCGGGTCGTAGACGGCGTAGAGGCAGGTGGCCCCCACCTCGCCGGGTGTGGAAGCCTCCGCGGCCCGGTCGCGGGTGTCCGGGCCCTCCTCCCGGTCGAGCCGGACGACCAGGTCGTCGAGCTGGGTGAGGAGTTCGTCGGGGGCGAGGTCCACGTCCGCGAGGGTGCGTACGGCCGTGCGCAGGCGGCCCATCGTCGCCGAGGCGTGGATGCCGTGGCCCACCACGTCGCCCACGACCAGGGCGACCCGGGCGCCGGACAGCGGGATGACGTCGAACCAGTCACCGCCCACGTCCGCGCCGGAGCCCGCCGGGAGATACCGGTACGCGACGTCCATGGCCGCGAGGTGCGGCGGCCGCTCGGGCAGCAGACTGCGCTGGAGGGTGAGCGCGGTACGGCGCTCGTGGGTGTAGCGGCGGGCGTTGTCCACGCTCACCGCGGCCCTCGCCACGATCTCCTCCGCGAGCAGCAGGTCGTCGTCGCTGAAGGGCTCGGCCGTACGGTGCCGCAGGAAGTGCACCAGGCCCAGGGTGACCCCGCGGGCGCGCAGCGGCACCATCATCACCGAGTGGATCAGGTACTTGGCCACGGACTCGGCACGGGCCCGGGAGGAGTCGACCCACTCCCGCATCCCCGGCTCCCAGGACTCCGGCCGGGTGCCGCGACCGGCGATCAGGGCCAGCATCGGGGGCGTGCCCACCGGGTAGAACGTCCTCTCGCCGGTCGGCACCACCGACTCCGGGCAGCCGTCGAGGACGGACCGCTGGGCCGTACGGCGTACCGTGACCGACCGGTCCGGCGGCACGGGTTCCGGTTCCTCGCCGAGGGCGACCGACTCCAGCAGGTCCACGGTGACGAAGTCCGCGAAGCCGGTCACGGCCACCTCCGCCAGTTCCTCGGCGGTCCGGGTCACGTCGAGGGTGCTGCCGATGCGGAGGCTCGCGTCGTTGAGGACGGCGAGGCGGCGGCGGGCCCAGTACTGCTCGGTGGTGTCGAAGACGGCCGCGGACATGCCCCGCACCGCCCCGCTCCCGTCCTTCAGCGGGGACAGGAACATCGACCAGGCGTGGCCCCGGACCTCGCCGGGGGCCTGTCCGTAGTTCTCGTGGAAGATCGGCTCACCGGTGCGCAGCACCTGCCGCTGGAGGCGGTCGTACAGGTCGAAGGGCGGGTTGGGCTCGATCTCCGACAGGGTCAGCCCGCGCATCTCGGCCACGCTGCGGCCCATCACCCGGGTCATGACCTCGTTGGCGGACACCAGCCGGGCGTCGGTGTCGTAGACCGCCACCGGCACGGGCAACTGCGCGAGCGTGAGGTCCCACAGGGCCTCCGCGTCCGGTTCGACGGGCCCGGCCATGTACTCGGGGGCGGCGGCGGTCACCAGCCACGGCCGGGCGCCGTCGCCGTCCGCGAGCGGAGTCGCCTTCAGCCGTACGACGACCCGGTCGCCGGCCCGGTGCCGCAGCGCGACCTCGGTGGCCCAGCTCCGGCCCTGGGCGACGTGGCGGCGCGCGGACCCCGGCAGGTCGGCGGCGAGCAGTCCGGCCGCCGGGCGTCCCACGATCTCCTCGGCCTCGTATCCGAGGAGCCGGTGCGCCCCGGCGCTCCACGCCGTGATCGTCCCGGCGGCGTCGACGACGACCGCGAGGTCCTCGGGTACGCGTCCCTCCACGGTGCCTCCGGGTGTGCCGCCCCTGCTGTCCATGCTCCCAGCGTCGCGCCGCGCAGCTTCCCGCTCAAGCGATGACAAGCGATGACAGACACAGACAGGAGGGACACGGCGTCAGCCCAGCGGGGTGTCGGCCCAGGGGAGGGACGCGGCCGGGTCGTTGAAGGCCTCCTGGCGGGGCGGCTGGACCTCGTGGCAGGTGAAGCCGAGCCGGGTCAGGGCCCGGCCCACCTCGCCGGCGGTGAAGTCACGGCGGTCCTGGCGGGTGATCACCTGGCCGACCTGCTTGACCGGGTAGACGTGGGGGCCGACGGTCACGCACAGGCCGGTGGCGGGTTCGGGCTGGACGCCGCCCATCGACCTCTCGACCTCGCTCATGGTCAGGTCGAAGGGAAAACGTGCGATGACGATGCGCATGGTGCCTCCACGGGGAGCGGTCGGGACGTGACGGTGAGAACGGCCAGGGAGCGGCCCTGTTCGTCTCCTTCTCGACGGGGACGCCGGCGGCGCGGCCGCCGGGCCCGTCAGTCGGTCGTACGGCTATCGGCTGGTGGGGGTGGAGCGGCGGCGGCCCCGCGCGGAGCGGGCGCTGCGGTTGCGTCCCGCGGACCCGGAGCGCTTCGGTGCCTCGGCGGGCGCGGGAGCGGGGAGGACGACGGGCACACCGGAGGGGGTGCGGGCGCCGGTGATGCGGTTCAGCTCGGCCTCGCCCGGGCGGACCCGGGTGATCCGCGCGGTGACGCCGGCGTCGGTCATCAGACGGTCCACCGAGCGCCGCTGGTGCGGCAGGACCAGCGTGACGACGGTGCCGGACTCGCCGGCGCGTGCGGTACGGCCGCCGCGGTGCAGGTAGTCCTTGTGGTCCGCGGGCGGGTCGAAGTTGACGACGAGGTCGACGTCGTCCACGTGGATGCCGCGGGCCGCGACGTTGGTCGCGACCAGGACGGTCACCTGGCCGTCCTTGAACTGGCCGAGGGTGCGGGTGCGCTGCGGCTGCGACTTGCCGCCGTGCAGCGCCGAGGCCCGCACACCGACCGACAGCAGGTGCTTGGCGAGGCGCTCGGCCGCGTGCTTGGTGTCCAGGAACATGATCACGCGGCCGTCGCGGGCGGCGATCTCGGTGGCGGTGGCGTGCTTGTCGTCGTCCCGGACGTGCAGGAGGTGGTGGTCCATCGTGGTGACGGTGCCCGCGGAGGGGTCGACCGAGTGGACGACGGGGTCGTGCAGGTAGTTCCGCACCAGCCGGTCGATGTTGCGGTCCAGTGTCGCCGAGAACAGCATCCGCTGGCCGTCGGGGCGCACCTGGTCGAGCAGGGCGGTGACCTGGGGCATGAAGCCCATGTCGGTCATCTGGTCGGCCTCGTCGAGCACGGTCATGGTGACCTGGCTCAGGCTGCAGTCGCCGCGCTCGATGAGGTCCTTGAGCCGGCCGGGGGTGGCCACCAGGACCTCGGCGCCGGCCCGCAGCGCGGACGCCTGCCGGCCGATCGACATGCCGCCGACGACGGTGGCCGCGCGCAGACGCAGCGCCCGCGCGTAGGGGGTCAGCGCGTCGGTGACCTGCTGGGCCAGCTCGCGGGTCGGCACCAGGACCAGGGCGAGCGGGTGCCGGGGCTCGGCGCGCTGTCCGTCCAGGCGGGCCAGCAGCGGCAGGCCGAAGGCGAGGGTCTTGCCCGAGCCGGTGCGGCCGCGGCCGAGGACGTCACGGCCGGCCAGCGAGTTCGGCAGGGTCGCCGCCTGGATGGGGAAGGGCGTGGTCACACCCTCGGCGAGGAGCGCGGCCTGAAGTCGCTCGGGCAGGTCGAGGTCGGTGAACGCCTCCACCGCGGGCAGGGCCTCGGTGACGGTGGTGGGGAGGGTGAACTCGCCGCGCGGGGCGGCGGCCGGGCGGGAGCGCTGGTGGCTCGCGCCGCGGGAGCGGTGGCGGGACGTGCTGTTCCCGTTGGTCCCGGTACGGCGGGTGCGGTTCATGGGAGGGAACCCTTCCTCGATGCGTGCGGCACGTGTCGAGGAATTCCTCCGGGGCGCGGCGAAACCGCACGAGAATTCGCAAGAAAGAGCCGGGGAGAAACGAAGAAAATCAGATTCTTCGGGACTGTCAGATGCTTGGGTGCCGGCAGGTCCGTGGACCTGTCGGGTTCTTCGGGGCAATGGGACAGGGCCCGCACCCCAAGAGTGCGGGCCCCAGCCGTGAAGATACGCGTCAGCGTCAGGCGGGAACGATGTTCTCGGCCTGCGGGCCCTTCTGGCCCTGCGTGACGTCGAAGGTAACCTTCTGGCCTTCCTGAAGCTCGCGGAAGCCGGAGGTGGCGATGTTCGAGTAGTGCGCGAACACGTCAGCGCCGCCGCCGTCCTGCTCGATGAAGCCGAAGCCCTTTTCCGCGTTGAACCACTTCACGGTGCCAGATGCCATATTGAATCTCCCTAGGGGGCAGTGCCGGGACCCGCACTGTACGGACCCGAGTCGCCGCGATGGACTCCCCTCCGGAAGACCCGGAAAGACGCCGGAGAACTTCAGAATTCTCCGGAAACCAAAACTGCAACTTTTATCACGGTAACACACGGTAGGTGGGCGGCTCTACGGCGCCGCGCATTCTGGCGGCGACCGGCCCGAAAACCTCTTCGTGCCCCGCGCGCGATTCTGTCGCGGCGATGACAGTTATTCGTCCGGCCGACGGGTGCGCCCCCTCGTTCCGTGCGGTGGGCCGCCTCCGCGGCCCGCCCCGGTCGACGAGCGCGCGGGCCCGGACGGCGCGGCGCAGTAGGGATGTCGACGCTCCGGCCCTGAGGTCGACGCACACGAAAATGTGGTGTCACGGGACCAGATTTTCGGACCCGGTTCAAGGCCGCCGAGACACACCCCGGCGCCCATAGTGATCCGCCACACGTGTGGCCACCCGGTACGGCGCCGGCCCGCGGCCCCTCGGCGATCGGTGACGCGGTGTTCGATTAGCGCCGCGATGTCATACCCTGCATCTTCGGTGAGCCGGGCTTCTCAGGGGGGACACAGGAACCCGGACCGCGATCGTTCCCTCTTTCTCAGTCGGGCGGGCGGTTCTCTGACGAGCATCTAGTGAAACTGGCTGGAATTGATACAAATGCCACCGCGGATCGGTTCGCGGGCGAGACTCTGGGCCGTGGCGGCCGTCGTGGCCCTCGGGTTCTTCGTCGCGATGGAGTGCCTCGCGCACCACTACGGTCTGCCGGGACCGCTCGGCACCCAGGCGCGGGAGTTCGTCGGCCCGCCCAAGTCCGGTCCCCTGCTGTACGCGGGACTGGCCCTGACGATGGTGGTGCTGACCTGGCGGCAGCGTTTCGTCGCGCTCGGCGCCGCGCTCGGCATCGACCTCGTCTTCGCGGTGGTCCGGTGGGCCTGCGACATCGAGGTGACCCACGGCCACCCCTTCGGCAACGGCGCGCTGTGGGTGATCGTGGGCTGCGCGGTCGTCGCCCTCACCCGCCGCACCGGCCCGGAACGCGTCCTGCTGCTGAAGGGCGTCGGGCTGGGCCTGCTGCTGGTGGCCGGCCGCAAGACCGGCGACACTTGGCTCCTCATCACCTCGAAGTCCCGGCACCTGGTCCTCGACCCGTACCTGGCGAACGCCGACCACGCCCTGGGCAATCCCTCGTGGCTGATGGGACGGCTGGTCACGGCCACCGGAGCGGTCGGCTTCAACTTCCTCGACACCATCTACGGCCAGCTCGCGGTGGCCGCGGTGGTCGTCGCGCTGTACCAACTGCGCCACGTGGCGGCGGAGCGCCGCTTCCCCCGCCACCACCTGGTGCGCACCTTCCTGCTGATCGGCCTGCTCGGACCGGGCATCTACATGATCTTCCCGGTGGTCGGCCCGGTCTTCGCCTACGGCACCGGCACCGACCACTGGGCGTCGATCGCCCTGTGGTCGCCGCAGATACCGAGCGACGGGCACTGGGCGGTGGCGAACCTGTGGCCGCAGACCCCGCCGCCGATATCCGCGCCGCACGCCATCCCGTTCGACGGCGTCACCCCGCGCAACTGCATGCCCAGCCTGCACACCGCATGGGCCACCGCGATCTTCATCCACTCCCGCAAGGGCCCCCGCCTCCTGCGGTACGCGGGCACCTTCTGGCTCATCGCCACCCTCTGCGCCACGCTGGGCTTCGGCTACCACTACGGGGTGGACCTCGTCGCCGGAGTGGTGTTCACGCTCACCATCGAGGCGGGAGTGCGCTCGTTCGACCGCGGCTGGGACCGGTCCGGGCTGCGGCTGACGGCCTACGGCACGGTGGTCTTCGTCGCGCTGCTGGTGTCGTACCGCTTCCTGCCGGTGCGGATGGCCGAGTACCCCTGGCTGGCCGGCCCGCTGCTCCTGGTGGCGATGGGGTCGGTGATCCACGGCTATCTGCGCACCGTCGCCCGCTGGGAACCGGCGACCGCGTCGGCGCGCTCGCCGCAGCAGCCGCAACCCGAACTGCTGTGAAGGGCGGCGCAGGCCCGGATCAGCCGCCGACCCGCTCGATCCACTCGCCGCCGCCCAGCGGATAGTCGTAGCCGGGGCGGCCCACGTCGGCGCTGGTGCGGAAGGGCCGGCCGGCGTCGTCGATGTGGAGGGTGCCGCTGCGGCTGCCGCTGGACCAGTCCAGGCTGAGGTCCCAGCGCACGTCGTGCGCCTTGGTGTGGGCGCTGATGTAGAAGACCTCCGGGTCGGACTCGCTCACCTTGTACGGGAAGTCGCGCTGGCCGTTCTTCACGGTGACCGTGGGACTGCCGTTGTCCAGGTCGATGTCGAAGGACTTGGTGCCGACCCCGCCTCCGCAGCCGACGCCCATCGAGTAGTCGTTCCAGGCGAGTGGCGCGCCCTTGGTGAGGAAGCGCACGTGCAGCGCGTTCAGTACGACGGTCTCGGCGCCGGTGCCCTGGACGGTGAGCGCGATCCGCTGCTCGCCCGAGGAGACCGCCCCGTAGGCGCCGGCCCAGCGCCGCGCGTCCTGCTCGGTGGCCGGCGGGCCGACCTGCTCGGGCTCGCTGTCGACGAGGAAGTGCTGGCTGCACGGGTCGTCGTAGACATAGGGGCGGACGCCGACGGTGAGCGGGACGGCGTCGGTGGCGCCGCCGGTGGACCGGGCCGCGCCCGGCTCGCCGGCGCCCCGGGAGGTGCCGGCTCCGGCGTGCCCGGAGGCGGCGGTCGCGGACGGGGAGGCGCTGGCCGACGCGGACGGGCTGTGTCCGCCGCCGTCGGCGGACGGGGCGGCGGAGGGCCGGCCGGCGGCTCCGGCGTCCGGGGCGCCGGTGGACGTCGGAGCGGCGGTGTCCCCGGCCCCGACGATCGTCGGGTGCAGAGCGAACGCGACAGCGCCCAGTGCGGCGGCCACGGCGACGGCGGCAATCAGGGCGCTGCGGCGACGGCGCAGCCAGGAGGGGTGGGGGAGCGGGGAACCCTCGGGCCCGCTGCCGTCCTCGGGGGCCTCGGTCCGGTGCGGCCCCTCCGTGGTCTCCGGGCCCTCCGTGCTCGCCGTAGGGTCCGGGTCCTCCGTACCGTCCGCGCCGGTCCCGCCCGCCGGGGTCTTCGCCGCGGGCTGGTCCGGCCTGCGCCCCCGTTCCGCGTCCGCGAGGATCCAGTGCCGGTGCAGCTCCACCAGCTCCTGCGGGGTGGCCCGGCAGACCCGGGCGAGGCGCTCCACCGGGGCGTACTCGACCGGCACGGCGGTGCCGTTGCAGTAGCGGTGCAGCGTCGACGTGCTCATGTGCAGACGCTTGGCGAGCGTCCCGTAACTCAGCCCCGACCGGTCCTTGAGCTCCCGCAGCCGACGCGCGAACGCCTCCGTCCGCTCGGTCCCCGTTGCCCCTGACACCCGTTCCCCTCAACCCCGCGCATCCCGGTCAAGCATTCCAGGGTGAGCGCGTTCCCCCTGGTCACAGCCCGTTTTGGCGTTCCGGCGTCCCCAACTGCCCGCTGCCCGTGGCGGCCGGGACGGATCACCTCACAAGCTTCGGTCATCCAATCACCACCGCCACCCGAACTCCGAAGGGGCACAGCACCATGTCCAAGACCTCCCGCGCCCGTCTCCTCACCGTCGCCGCGTCCACCGTCCTCGCCGCGCTCTCGCTGACCGCGTGCAACGACGGGACGGGCACCCAGGACGAGGGCCGCGCGGCCGGCACGAGCCCTTCCGCCACGGCCTCCTCTCCGGCCGCCGCCCCGGACTCCCCGGCCCCCTCGGCCACCACGGACCGGTCGGCCACGACGGGCTCCACCGGCTCCTCGGCCACCACGGGCTCCTCCGGCACCGGGACCGGGGGCGGCGCCGGGACGTCCACCGCGCGTACCCCCGTGAGCAAGGCGCCCGCGGGGAAGCCGGTCACCTGCGAGGGCTCCGTCACCAGGACGGTCGCCGCGCCGCTGACCCGACCCGTGAACCACATGCTGCTCACGGTCACCAACACCGGCAGCAGGAGCTGCTACCTGTACGGCTACCCGGCCGTCCGCTTCGGCGAGGCCCAGTCCGTGCCTCCGGTCATCGAGGCCTCGCAGCCGCAGGCGGTCGTCACGCTCGCACCGGGCGAGTCCGGCTACGCCTCCGTGAACCTGTCCGCCACCGACGGCAGCGCCGCGAACGGCCACACCGTCAAGTCCCTGGCCGTCTACTTCCAGGGCCGCTCCGGCAGTGAGAGCGTCGGCACCGGCGCCCGCCCGTCACTGCCGGCGAAGGGCGTCTACGTCGACGACTCGCTGGCGGTCACGTACTGGCAGCAGTCGATGGACGACGCCGTGAGCTGGTGACACCTCAGCTCGCGCGGGACTCCGTGCTCTCGGCGGACGCCTTCGCGGCACGGCGGTACTCGGCGTTGATGCGCTGTGCTTCCTCCAGCTGGTCCTCGAGGATGACGATGCGGCAGGCGGCCTCGATCGGGGTCCCCCGGTCGACGAGCTCACGGGCACGGGCGGCGATCCGCAACTGGTAGCGGGAGTACCGGCGGTGTCCGCCCTCCGAGCGCAGAGGCGTGATCAGACGGGCCTCGCCGATGGCCCGGAGGAAGCCCGGGGTGGTGCCGAGCATCTCCGCGGCACGGCCCATCGTGTACGCGGGGTAGTCGTCGTCGTCCAGGCGATCGCCGAGTGGGTTATCTGCTGCCATGTCACCTCGTTGTGCAACGCGTCGAGGGGCCCCGATGCCGTACGGCACCAGGGCCCCGAAGGGAATTCAACACCATCTGTCGGCCCTCATGCTGTGCCGACCTTCTGTTTCCGCTACCCGGCCCTGCGGCGGGCGGGGTGCGGGGATCGCGGCTGCGTGACCGGGGACCACCATCCAATCCGGGGTCTTGCGGTACCCGGGCCGAGAACATCGGGCCGGGCGATCCTGATGGCGTCTGCTCCTCCGTCCTTGCTCTGAACCTCGTCTACGAGAAAAACAGTAACGCTGTCAGGGACCAATGTCTACTCTGACAAGAGGAGATTTTGGTGTTCGAGAGACGCAGAGATTTTCGCTCCCGGGCATACGACGAAGGGGCCCCGCCGACGCGCGTCGGCGGGGCCCCTTCGGGCTGGGCGGGCGGACCGCAAGGGGGCCGCGAGGGTACGGATCAGCGGGCGGGGCTCACGACGTCCCGCAGCCGGAGCCGGTCCGTGTAGGCGGAGCTGTCCCGGAGGACGGCGAGCCCGGCCAGGGTGA
The DNA here is from genome assembly GCF_044756385.1 of Streptomyces sp. NPDC091972. Lineage (NCBI taxonomy): Bacteria > Bacillati > Actinomycetota > Actinomycetes > Kitasatosporales > Streptomycetaceae > Streptomyces > Streptomyces sp. NPDC091972. The sequence continues at coordinate 387,767 of NZ_JBIVSV010000005.1, forward strand.
CCAGGCCGGTGCGCTGCTCGTCCCCGTCGCAGAGGACGAGGTGGTCGACACGGGCACCGGCCATGAGGGACAGGGCCACCTCGACCGTCATGTCGTCACTGACCCGGGGTCCGGGCCCCGGCCTGTCGAGGACCGCGTGCTGCGTCCGGGTCGGCGTCATGGTTGCCTCCTGCTGGAAGGGGGGTGGGGGCGTGGGCCGGCGGCACGGCCGCCTACGCGGCGGAGCCGTAGCCGGTCCGGCGCGGCGCGCCACGGCGGACCGCCTCGCCCGCGGGACGGCCCTGGCCCGCCTGGCCCCTTCGTCCACGGCGGCCCCGGGACGGGGACGAGGACGCGGAGGACGCGCGACGCGGACGCTCGGCCTGCGGGGCGGTGATGACGACCGGGACGCCGGACGGGGCCTGGGCGCCGGTGATGCGGCTCAACTCCGCCTCGCCGGAGCGCACCTGGGCGATCCGGGGGGTGATGCCCGCCGAGACCATCAGCCGGCTCATGCCGCGGCGCTGGGCCGGGGTCACCAGGGTGACGACGCTCCCGGACTCGCCGGCGCGTGCGGTACGGCCGCCGCGGTGCAGGTAGTCCTTGTGGTCGGTGGGCGGATCGACGTTGACGACCAGGTCGAGGTTGTCGACGTGGATGCCGCGGGCCGCCACGTTGGTCGCCACCAGCACGGTCACGTGCCCGGTCTTGAACTGGGCGAGGGTGCGCGTGCGCTGGGGCTGGGACTTGCCGCCGTGCAGGGCCGCGGCACGGACGCCGCTGCCCAGCAGGTGCTTGGTCAGCCGGTCCACGGCGTGCTTGGTGTCCAGGAACATGATCACGCGGCCGTCGCGGGCCGCGATCTCGGTGGTCGTCCGGTGCTTGTCCGCGTCGTGCACGTGCAGGACGTGGTGCTCCATCGTGGTGACCGCGCCGGCGGAGGGGTCGACCGAGTGGACGACCGGGTCGTGCAGGTAGGTGCGCACCAGCCGGTCGACGTTGCGGTCCAGCGTGGCCGAGAAGAGCATGCGCTGCCCGTCGGGGTGCACCTGGTCGAGCAGGGCGGTGACCTGGGGCATGAAGCCCATGTCGGCCATCTGGTCGGCTTCGTCCAGGACGGTGATCGCCACCTCGTCCAGCCGGCAGTCGCCCCGGTCGATGAGGTCCTTGAGCCGGCCCGGCGTCGCGACGACCACCTCGACCCCGGCGCGCAGCGCACCGGCCTGCCTGCCGAGCGACATGCCGCCGACGACGGTGGCCAGCCGCAGGTTCACGGAGCGGGCGTAGGGGGTGAGGGCGTCGGTGACCTGCTGGGCGAGCTCGCGGGTGGGGACGAGGACGAGGGCCAGCGGCTGCCGCGGCTCGGCACGGCGTCCTGCCGTACGGGCCAGCGTGGCGAGGCCGAAGGCGAGGGTCTTGCCCGAGCCGGTGCGGCCGCGGCCGAGGACGTCACGGCCGGCCAGGGAGTTCGGCAGGGTCGCCGCCTGGATCGGGAACGGCACGGTCACGCCTTCGTGGCCCAGCGTGGCCAGCAGCCCTGCCGGCATGGCGAGGTCGGCGAACGTCTCGACCGCGGGCAGCGCGGGTGTGATCGTCCTGGGCGGTGCGAACTCGCCCGAGACGGTCTGCCGGTTTCCGTGGGGCCGGGAAGTGCGGCGGGGACCGCCGGAGCGGCCTCGGGCGGGATTGGAGCGTGTGCGATTCATGCGAGAAAAACCTTCCTTGATGCGGCACGTGTCAAGGAAGTCCCGCAGCCGGTGAGCGGCGCAGAGAATCGCGAGAACGAGCCGGAGGCGATGTGTGATGCGCCCTGAAGAACAGTGCCTGAAAAACAGGGTCTGGAAAACGGTGCCCTGAAAAAGCCGCGAGCTGGGGCCCGCACCCCAAGGTGCGGGCCCCAGCTACGAAAAGATGCGCGGCGGTGCCGGGGTCAGGCCGGGACGATGTTCTCGGCCGTCGGGCCCTTCTGGCCCTGCGCGATCTCGAACGACACCTTCTGGCCTTCCAGCAGCTCACGGAAGCCCTGGGCGGCGATGTTGGAGTAGTGGGCGAAGACGTCGGCGCCGCCGCCGTCCTGCTCGATGAAGCCGAAGCCCTTTTCCGCGTTGAACCACTTCACGGTGCCAGTAGCCATGTCATATCTCCTTCGGAGGCGGTTTCGGAACGCACCCTGTGTGCATTCCGTGTCGCCGTGCTGATTAGCCCGTCGGAAATAAACCTTGTGGCAACCACACCTGCAACTGAGATCGACAGTAGCACGGTGTCATCGGCCCTGCGTGGGCGCCGTTTTTCTGCTCGACCGGTGTTCGGGGAATACGTGTCGTGCCCCGGTCCTGTTTCTCATTTTGTCGGCACAGATATTGCGGTCCCCCGGGCGTGATCTACCTCCCGCACGGGTCCTCCGCACCCCTGTGACCTCCCGTGACGGGACTTCCGCCGCCGTCACGGGCGTCGGCGTCCGGCGCGGCGGTTCAGGTCCCGGAAATCCGCCGGCACGACGAACGTCACATCGTGGCGTCGGCCCCCGGACCGGTCAGCTCGTCCAGTTCGGCGGCGTAGTACCGCGCGGGGTCGAAGCCCATGCCGGTGAAGTGACCGGCGAGCTCCAGGGACAGGGTGCCGTGCAGCCGGGTCCAGAAGGTCAGGGCCCGGTGGAGGACCGCGGTGGGGGCGGGGTGGTCGCGCGCCCAGTGCCGGTGCTCGTCGAGGTGGGCGTCGAACGGGGTCTCCCGGCCGCTCGACGGCAGCCTGGCGAAGGCGTCGAGGAGCGCCGCCATGATCTCGGACGCGATCGCGGTGATGTCGTCGGGCGCGTGATAGCCCGGGACGGGGGTGCCGTAGATGAGGAAGTAGCGGTGCGGGTCCGCGAGGGCCCAGGTCCGCAGGGCCTCCGCCAGCGCGGTCACGTCGGCGCCGGGCCGGGCGGCGACCGTGCGGAAGGTGTCGGCGAGGCTGCGGTACGCGTCCCTGACGAGTTCGGTGATCAGTTCGTCGCGCCCCGCGTAGTACCGGTACAGCGCGGGTCCGCTCATGCCGAGCTGCTTGGCGATCGCGTTGAGGGACAGTGCGGACGCGCCCGCGGTGGCGATCTGCTCCCACGCGCGTTCCTTGATCTCCGTGCGCACCTGGGCGCGGTAGCGCTCGCGCGGGGTCTTCGCTTCCGGTTTCACCATGGTTAGAGGCTATCACTGAAGTTATTGACACTCCCCTTCCTGTGCAGTTATAACTTCTAACGAAAGCGAAGCCGAGTAACCGGCCGCGTGCAGCCAGCCGTCCGTGTGGAGGTCGTCATGAACACCGAAGAACTCGTCGAGGTCGTCCTGCCGGGCAAGGTCGAGCCCGAGGGGCTGCAGATCCGGCACGGCGCCGTCCCCGCCGCGGGCCCGGGCCAGGTCGTGGTGCGGATGGAGGCCACCGGCGTCTCCTTCGCCGAGCAGCAGATGCGGCGCGGCCGCTACTACGACCAGCCGCCGTTCCCCTTCGTCCCCGGCTACGACCTCGTCGGCACGGTGCTGACGACCGGCGAGGGCGTCGACCCGGACCTGGCCGGCACCCGTGTCGCCGCCCTGGTCAAGGTCGGCGGCTGGGCCAGCCACGTGCTGGTCGACGCCGGGGACGTGGTGCCGGTGCCCGACGGGATCGGCGCGGCGGAGGCCGAGACCCTGGTCGTCAACGGCGTCACCGCCTGGCAGATGCTGCACCGCAAGGCCCGCGTTCGCGCCGGGCAGACCGTCGTCGTGCACGGCGCCAACGGCGGTGTCGGCTCGGTCCTGGTCCAGCTCGCCCTGGCCGCGGGCGCCCAGGTGATCGGTACGGCCTCCCCGCGCCACCACGACACCCTCCGGGAGCGGGGAGTTCTCCCGGTCGACTACCGCGCCGACGGCCTCGCGGCACGGATTCGCGAACTCGCCCCGCGCGAGGGCGTCCACGCCGTCTTCGACCACGTCGGCGGGCGCGGCATCGTCGACTCCTGGCGCCTGCTCGCCCCCGGCGGCACGCTCGTCGCGTACGGCACCGCCGCCACCCGCGACGCCGAGGGCTCCAAGCAGTGGCCGGTGCTCAAGCTCCTCGGCCGGGTGTGGCTGTGGAACACCCTGCCCAACCGCCGCCGCGCCCTCTTCTTCAACGTGTGGGCCGGCAAGGCGCTGTCCAGGAACCGCTTCCGGGCCCGTCTGCGCGCCGACCTCACGCACGTCTTCGCCGCCTTCCAGCGCGGCGAGGTCACCGCGCAGATCGCCGCCCGGATGCCGCTCGCCCGCGTCGCCGACGCCCTGCGGCTGGCCGAGTCCGGCACCGTCGCCGGCAAGGTCGTCCTCCACCCGTAGCGAGCAGGCGCGGACCCCGACCGACCGTCACCACGAGAGGAACACCATGTCCCGCGTCTCGCGGTGCGGCGGCCGTGGCGTCGACGCCGACGCCGGCATCCGCTACCCGTCCGACGTGCTGAGTGCCGGCACACAGCACGGCCGCAGCCGGTCGGCGGGCCGCATCCGTGACACGCCCCCGGACGGTCTATCCCGGCCATGTGCGACCTTTCAGGCCATACCGTACCGAATATGATGAGATTTCATATCTCCCGCCTGGCATGCACCGCGGCGATCATCGGGGCGGTGTTCGGGGCCGCCCCGCCCGTCGCCGCCGCCCACCAGATGACCCACGTGGTCTTTCCCGGACAGTCGATCCAGCGGGCGGTGGACGCCGCCGAGCCGGGTGACACCGTCCTGCTGACCCCCGGCACCTACCGCGAGAGCGTCAAGGTGAGCACGCCCGGGATCACCCTGAGCGGCACGGGCCGCGAGACCGTCATCGAGCCGGCCGCCACGAAGGCCGGCAACCCCTGCGCCGAGGCCGGCAACGGCATCTGCGTGATCGGGACGAAGGACCACGACGTCGAGGGGGTCACCGTCGCCTCCCTCACCGTCACCGGCTTCTCCGGGTCCGGGGTGTTCGCCATGGCGACCGACGGGCTGACCGTGCGGAACGTGACCGCCGTGAAGAACGGCGTGTGGGGCATCGCCCAGGAGCGTTCGGTGCACGGGGTGTTCCGCAAGAACACCGCCAGGGACAACGGCGACGCCGGACTGTTCCTCGCCAACACGATCAAGGAGGAGGCGGGCGCCGCGGACACCCGGGGGACCGTGGTCGCGCACAACCGCCTGGAGGGCAACCGGATCGGCATCACCGTCCGGCGCCTCAGGAACCTCACCGTCGCGGACAACCACCTCACCGGCAACTGCGCGGGCGTCTTCGTCGTGGGCGACGAGAACAAGCCGCGGGCCGGCGCGCTGACCGTGCGCGGCAACACCGTCGTGAAGAACAACAAGTCCTGCCCGAAGACCGCGCGGCTCGACGCGCTTCAGGGCTCCGGGATCGTGCTGACCGGCGCCGAGGACACCCTGGTGACGCACAACCGCGTCATCGGCAACACCGGCAACTCGCCGCTGTCGGGCGGCATCGTCCTGTTCAAGAGCTTCGTGGGCACCCCCAGCGAACGGAACCGGATCACCGACAACGTCCTGGAGGGCAACGCCCCGGCGGACCTCGTCAACGCGGCCGCCGGCACGAGCAACACCTTCGAGCACAACTCCTGCCGGGCCTCCAAGCCCGCCGGACTGTGCTGACCGGCGTGGTCACCCGCGAACTCGACGCAGAAGGACAGCCCATGACGACCACTCAGACCGTGGCGACCGCTCAGACCGCCCCGCCGCCGTCCATGCGGCTCAGGGAACTCGTGTTCGGCGCGGCCTGTGCCGCCGCCCTCCGGGCCGCCGCCCGGCTCGGCGTCGCCGACGCCCTCGACGACAGCCCGCTGGCCGTGGAGGACATCGCGGCCGCAGTGAAGACCGAGCCCGGCACCCTGCGCCGGCTGATGCGGGCCCTGTCCTGCTACGGGGTCTTCACCGAGCAGCCGGACGGGAGGTTCGCGCACACCGACATGTCCCGGCTGCTGCGCGAGGACGACCCGAACAGCCTGCGCGCCATCGCCCTGTGGTGCACCGAGCCCTGGACCTGGGCCGCCTGGCCGATGCTGGACGAGGCGGTGCGCACCGGCCGCAACGTCGTGGAGGACCTCTACGGCAAGGAGTTCTTCCAGTACCTCAACGAGGACGCCCCGGCGTCGGCGGACGTCTTCAACCGCGCCATGACGACCTCCAGCGTGCAGTCCGCGCGGGACGTCGCGCAGTTCCTGGACCTGACGGGAAGCGCCTCGGTCGCCGACATCGGCGGTGGCCAGGGGCACGTGGTGGCGAGCCTGCTGGAGAAGTACCCGACGCTGCACGGCACGCTGCTCGACCTGCCGCGCGTCGTGGAGAACGCCGATCCCCGGCTGCGTCCGGGAGGCGCGCTCGCGGACCGGACGCGCCTGGTGCCGGGCGACTGCCGGGTCGCCGTACCGGTCCGGGCCGATGTGTACATCATCAAGAACATCCTGGAATGGGACGACGACAGCACGACCCGCGCCCTGCGCAACGTCATCGAGGCGGGCGGCCCCGGAGCACGGGTGGTGGTCATCGAGAACCTCGTCGACGACTCGCCGTCGATGCGGTTCAGCACCGCGATGGACCTGCTGCTCCTGCTCAACGTCGGAGGGGCCAAGCACACCACCGAGAGCCTGACCCGCAGGCTGACGGCGGCGGGCCTGGTCATCGACGACGTCCGGCCGGTCAACCCCTACCTGCACGCGTTCGACTGCACCGTCACCGGCTGACCGGGCCGGGTGCCGCGGACAGCCGCGCGCCGGGCACGCGGTCCACACGTGCCCGGCGGGCGGCGGTCGTACGGCGGGCGTACGGCGGTTCAGGAGCCGCCGTCGCGCTCCCAGCGGTAGAAGCACCGGGCCATCGCGTCCTTGGGCGACCGCCAGGTCGCCGGGTCGTACGCGCTGACGTACGCCGCGAGGCGCTCGCTGATGTCCCGGAACTCGGGGTGCCCGGCCGCCTTCGCGATGGCGGGCCCGGGGTCCTGCTCGGACTCGATGAGGTGCAGGTACACGTCATCGAACTGGAAGAGGCTGCGCCGGGCGACCCCGACGAGGTGCGGCAGTTCACCGCGGTCCGACTCCTCGAACACCTTGGCGATGTCCAGGGCCGACTCGGGGGCCATGCGGGCGACGATCAGGGACTGATGCATCCTCAGGTTCTCCGTCCCGCTCAGTCGGACAGCATCTGCACGGGCCGGCGCTCTGCGGCGGCCTTCTCGATGCGGTCCCGGATCAGCGCCATCTGGACCTTGGAGTTCCGGTTGATGTTGTCCGTCATCCAGGCGTCGTCGACCGGGGCGTCCGGCCGCATCGCGAAGTCCTGCGTCCACACCATGCGGGTGCCCTCGGGCACCTCCTCGTACTGCCACACGATGTTCATGTAGGCGAAGGGCCCGGTCTCGACCCGGCGCGCCCGCACGGTGAGGGTGTCGCGGTCCGGCTCCCGCTCCGAGACCCAGCTCCACACCTTGCCGTCCTGGTCGGGGTGCATGGTGAGCCGGAACGTGGTCCTGTTCCCCTCGCGGGACAGGATCTCGGCGGAGGCGTACTCGCTGAACAGCTCCGGCCAGCTCGCGACGTCGTTGGTCATCTCCCAGACCAGGTCCAGCGGGGCCGCGATGGTGACCTCGTTCTGCGTGTGTCCGGTCATGTCAGGCTCCTGCCAGAAGTGCGCTGTTGGCGAGTTCGAGGAACTGCCGGGGGCTCTTGCTCTTCTCCGCGTCGGGCGGCATCGGGGTGCCGTACCGGTTCTCCAGCTCGCCCACGATGCCGAGCAGGCCGAGCGAGTCGAGGCCGAAGGTGTCGAAGCCGGAGTCCTCGCGCTGCCGGAGCTCCTCGGGGGCGACGGTGACTCCGGCGGCCTTCTTCATGAGCTCGGCCAGCTCTTCCACGGTGATGCGGTCACTCATGGGGTTCCTCTCCTTGGGTCGTGGTGTTCTGTCGTGATGGGTGGTCGCGAGGCCCCGCTACGAGGCGCCGACGGCACCGCGCCGTAGCACCAGCGCCGCGTTCGACCCCATGAGTCCCCGGCTGAGGACCAGCGCCGTGCGCATTTCGGCGGCACGCGCGCGGACGGTGACGAGGTCGAGGTCGTGGCAGATGTCGAAGACGTTGGGGGTGGGCGGGATCAGCCCGTGCTCCATCGCGAGCACCGCGGCGGCCACGTCCAGGACGGGAGCCGCGCCGTAGGCCCGGCCGACGGCGGTCTTCGGCGCCGTGACGGGCACCCGGGTGCCGTGCGGGCCGAGGGCGTCCGCGATCGCCAGTGCCTCGGCGCGGTCGGCCTCCGGCACCCCGAGGGCGTCGGCGAAGACCACGTCGATCTCCTCCGGCGCGCACCCGGCCTCGTCCAGGGCTCCCCGGATCGCCTGGGCCAGCCCCTGGCGGGACTCCTGCCAGCGGGAGGCGCCGGTGAAGGTCGCCGCGTGTCCGGCCAGGGTGGCCCGTACGGGCACGCCCCGCTCCCGGGCCGCGCCCTCGGCCTCCACGACGAGCATGGCACCGCCCTCGGCCGGCACGAATCCGCAGGCCGCGGAGGTGAACGGACGGTAGGCGCGGTCCGGTTCCGCGACCGTGCTCAGCTCCTCGTAACCGAGCTGGCAGACCATCGAGTAGGGGGCCAGCGGCGCCTCGGTCGCACCGGCCACCATCACGTCGGTGCCGCGCCGCACCGCCCGCGCCGCGTGCGCCAGGGCGTCCAGACCGCCGGCCTCGTCGGAGGCGACCACCCCGCACGGGCCCTTGAGGCCGCGCCGGATGGAGATCTGGCCGGTGCTGGCGGCGTAGAACCAGGCGATGGACTGGTACGGCCCGACGAACCGGCTTCCCTTGCCCCACAGTTGCTGGAGCTCGCGCTGGCCGAACTCGCCGCCGCCGGAACCGGCCGCGGTGACCACGCCCACGGAGAAGGGGTCGGCGTCGGTGTCGGACCGGCCGAGCCCGGCGTCGTCCAGCGCCAGGTCGGCGGCGGCCATCGCGAAGTGCGTGAACCGGTCGGTCTGGACGAGGTAGCGCTCCTCGATCGCCGACGGCGGATCGAAGTCCCGGATCTGGCCGGCCACCCGCAGCGGCAGGTGCTCGCACCCGTCACGGGTGATCCGGTCCAGGACGGGAACGCCCTCCATGGTGGCCTTCCAGAAGGCCTCGGTGTTGGTTCCGTTGGGCGCGACCACGCCGATTCCGGTGACGGCCGCGCGCCGGGGCTGCGGAGCGCTCATTCGGTTCCCTCCCTCGGCAGGCTCATGATCACCGCGGACTGGAAGCCGCCGAACCCGCTGCCCACCGAGAGCACGCTGCGCAGCCTGCGCTCACGGGCGACCCGCGGCACGTAGTCCAGGTCGCACTCGGGGTCGGGGGTCTCGTAGTTCGCGGTGGGCGGGACCACCTGGTGGGCCAGGGCCAGCGTGCAGGCGACGACCTCGATCGCCCCGATCGCGCCGAGGGAGTGGCCCACCATGGACTTGATGGAGCTCATGGGCGTGTCGTAGGCGTGCGCGCCCAGCGCCCGCTTGACCGCGGCCGTCTCGTGCCGGTCGTTCTGGACGGTGCCCGAGCCGTGCGCGTTGACGTAGTCGATCGCCGTGGCGTCGAGCCGGGCCTGGCCGAGTGCGTCCTCGATGGCGCGGGCCATCTCCAGGCCCTCGCTGGTCAGACCGGTCATGTGGTAGGCGTTGCCGAACGTGGCGTAGCCGCCGATCTCGCAGTACACGTGCGCGCCGCGGGCCCGGGCGTGCTCCAGTTCCTCCAGGACGAGCACCGCGCCGCCCTCGCCCATGACGAACCCGTTGCGCTCGGCGTCGAAGGGGCGGGACGCGTGGGCGGGGTCGTCGTTGTTCGGGGAGGTGGCCTTGATGGCGTCGAAGCAGGCCATGGTGATCGGGGAGATCGGCGAGTCCGAGGCGCCGGCGATGCACACGTCGGCCCTGCCCTCCTCGATCGTGTGGAAGGCGTACCCGACGGCGTCGAGCCCCGAGGTGCAGCCCGTGGAGACGGTCTGCACCGGTCCGCGGGCCTCGAACCGTTCCGCGACCGCGGAGGCGAGGGTGCTGGGCGCGAACGCCCGGTGCAGATGCGCGCCGGCCTCCCGGGGGTCCACGTCCCAGCGCTGCCCGCCATGGCTGACCAGGACGTAGTCGTGCTCCAGCCGGGTGGTGCCGCCCACCGCGGTGCCCAGGGAGACCCCGACCCGCCACGGGTTCTCCGCGGCGAGGTCGAGACCGGAGTCACGTATCGCCTCCTCGCCGGCGACCAGGGCGAACTGGAGGTACCGGTCGCTGCGGGCGATCTGCTCGGCGTCCAGTCCGTGCGCGGCCGGGTCGAAGTCGCACTCGGCGGCGATCTGCGAACGCAGCCCGGACGGGTCGAAGAACGTGATCCCGCGGGTCGCCGTACGACCGCTGGTCAGCAGATCCCAGAACGCCGGGACACCGATGCCGCCGGGAGCGACGATTCCTATGCCGGTGACCGCCACGCGCCTCCTCATGAGCGCAGCCCGGATCGTTCGGCCGCCCCGACGGCGTGGACCGCCTCCGGGATCGGCACGCCGTCGGCGTCCTCGGTGTCGACGTGCCCGAGCGGCGGGCTCGGGGCCAGCGGACCGAGGTGGAAGACCATCCGCGCCTCCACGTTGCCGACGTTGCGGAACCGGTGCCGCATGTGGGACGGGATCAGGAGCCCCTGCTCGGGCCGCAGTTCATGGGGCTCGCCGTCCAGGTCCACCTCGAGCTGCCCGCACACCACGTAGATGAACTCCTCGGAGTACGGGTGGTAGTGCTCGGCGATGCGGTCGCCGGGCTGCACGATGGCCACGCCCATGAAACCGCTGGTGGAGCCGACCGTGGCGGGGGTGAGCATGGCGCGCAGGTCGCCCCCGCGCCGGGTGTTGGGCTCGACCTCGCTGAGATCCACTACTCCGGGATGACGTTTGATCACGACGTTCCTCCGAACATGTGCTGCTTCGACATGAGGGCGGGGCCGGTCACGGCCCGGGCCGGTGGGTCAGGCGCCGGGCGCGCGGCGGTCGGTGACGAGGTCCATGCGGGAGACCGCGAGGAGGTGGGCAGGGGTGCTGTCCCGCAGCGCCGGACCGTCCACCCCGAGGGCTTCGCCGTCGAGAAGGGCCGTCAGCTCGGCGGTGGCGGCCCCGTCCGTGAGACCGAGCACGGGACCGGCGTCGCCGTCGAGGGGGCCGCGCACGTCGACCAGTCGCATCACGATGTCGTCGCGCTGGAAGATCGTGCTGCGCAGCACCGGTCCCCGCGGGTCGTCGGCGGCGGCCTCGTCCTGCCGGGCGAGCAGTTCGGCCAGTTGCATCCCGCGCCCCTCGCGGGCCGGGTAGTACAGCGCGTGCCGCACCGCCTCCGGGCTCTCCTCACCCGACGTCACGTGGTGGACGGCGGGCAGTGCCGCGCGGGTGAAGAAGAGCCGGGCGGACTCGGGGTCGTCCAGGTCCCGGTCCTGCTCCAGATAGGGGTTGATGGCCTCCTCGACGGCCCGCACCTCGGGCTGCCGGGCGACGTGGCGCAGCGCGGCGAGCAGGTCGCCCCGCACCTCGATGGCCCGGACCACCCGGTTGCCGTGCATGAAGAGGGAGGTGCGGCACAGCCGGGTGGTGTCGTCGACCCGCGGCTCCGGTGAGGTGTAGCCGGCGAGGATCTCGGCGACGGTGGCCTCGCTGCCCGGCTTGACCGTGAAGGTGAGCGCGTGCCGGATCAGTCCGTCACCGATCCTGGGCGCCGCCTGGAGCCGGCGCTCCTCGGGTCCGCTCTGCACCGCCGGGCCGCCGGTCTCGCGGACGATGTGGAAGCGCAGCGAGCGGGTGTCCCGGACGCAGCTGTGCAGCGGCTGCACCATCCGTACGTGTTCCTCGCTGTTGACCCAGGTGAGGAAGGGCGGGGCGCTCTCCCACTCGCTGGTGATGAGCCACTGGGAGGGGTTCTCGATGGACTGGCAGAGCTGGTCGCTGACGTGTCCGGGGACGGACGCGACCTGGCTGCACAGGCTCTCGTACGCCTCGAGGAACTGCTGTTGGGCCCCGTCGTAGACGTCCACCAGCAGGACGACACGGAGCCTGGAGCCGTCGAACACGGACTGGGAGACTCGCTGCGACGCCTGTTGCACAGACGCTTTCGAAACACGTTCGGACGTGGTGGTCATCCTGCGCACATCTCCTTCGGGGGCTTGGGCGGACGAACGTCGGCCACGGGGTATGACGTCGGCGTTCCTCGATCGTCAGCCCGCCCCGGGAAGCGCGCGACTCGTATGCACCGTGGGGGTGACCGGCGGCCCGGGAGCCGGGCGGGGCGGACTCAGAGGAGGTGGGCGAAGACCACGAGGTTGTCGGTGTAGTCCCTGGCCGAGCGGTCGTAGTCGCCCGCGCAGGTGATGAGCCGGACCTCGGGGCGGGCGGTGTCGTCGTACACCCGCCGGCTGGGGAAGTCGTCCTTGTCGAAGGTCTCCACGCTGTCGACCACGAAGGACGCCCGGCGCCCGTCGGCCCGGTCGACGTGGAAGACGTCCCCCTTCGCCAGTTCGCCGAGGTTGACGAACACGGCCGCCGACGTGGCCGTGTCGACGTGCCCGGCGATGATCGCGGTGCCCGGCTCACCGGGGGAGACGCCCTTGGCGTGCCAGCCGACGAGGTTGGTGTCATGGGCGGGAGGCGGTTCGAGACGTCCCGAGGGACCGATGGCGAGGTCCGTGAAGGGCGCGTCGACCGAGATCTTCGGAATGAGCAGGCGTACCGGCCGTGACCGCGGGAGCTGTCTGCCGGCCGGCTGCCCGGCCGCCTGTCCGGGAGGTGTGGCCGACGGGGCCGACACGGAGGCGGCCGCGGCCCGGGGCGGCGGGGAGGCCGCGGGCGACGAGCCGTCGTTCCCGCCGAACAGGCTCACGGCCAGTACCAGGACCGCCGCGGCGCCCACCATCACCTTGGTGGGGGGACCGTCCCCGGTCGGGGCGGGTTCGTCCTGGCCGGGGGTTGCTGCGGGAGGAGAAGGACTGACTGCCATCGGGGACCACCTCACCAGGACATGGCAGATATCAGGCGGACGGGGCACGGAACGGGCCGGCCGGACCGCCACGCGGCTCGCGCGTGGCGGCCACGGCGGCTATCGCGTCCGGCATGGATCAGGCCAGGCTTCCGGCGACCCTCTTACGGCGTGCCGCGTACAGGCCGGTTCCGGCGACCACCAGCATGGCGAGCCCACCTGTGGTCACCGTCGGGGAGGCCAGACCGCCGCCCCCGGTGTGCATGCCGCCGCTGGGCTTCTCGTGGCCGCTCCAGCCGCCCTCGTGCTTGCCGCCACCGGAGTCCCGGCCGTGCTCGCTGTCCTTGTCCTTGTAGGTCTCCGGGTCGTACTTCGGGTTGTTGTGCTCCTTGCTGTAGGAGGAGTCCGACGAGTCCCAGTCGTCCCCGGCCGCGTGGGCGCCGGGTGCGCCGAGAACGAGGACGGCCGAGGCCGCCGCCGTGGTCAGCAGGATGCGAGCAGAGCGCATGTGTCGTTCCTTCCGTCGGCGGCCGGGCTGCTGGTGCTTCGTCAGCTTGGGTGGCCCACCCCCGACGTGATCCACCGTCAGTCACGCGGCCGTTGGCCACCACTCAAGGCGGTCACCCGGGTGAACCGGCCCCGGTCCGGCGGACGTCAGACCGACCCCAGCAGGGTGCTCAGGACCTCGCGCAGCGCCGACTCGGCGTCCGGGACCGGGCCCTGCGACCGCCAGGCCACGAACCCGTCGGGCCGCACGAGCACCGCCCCTTCGGGCGTCGTCCCGTGCGCGGCCGCCCAGTTCGCGTCGCCCTCGGGGACCAGTTCGGCGTCCGGGCCCTCGCCCACCCGGTACGACGTCAGCGGGACGGACGTCCGCCCGGCGAGGCGGACGGCGGCCTCGTGCCAGTCGCCCGCCGCCCCGGCGCCGCTGAGCAGGACGAGCGACCTCTCGTACAGGTCCAGGGTGGAGATCCGCTCGCCGCGGTGCCGTACCGCCAGGTGGGGGGCCCTGCTGCCGGGTGCCCCGGACAGGTCGAGGCGGTCCGGCACGACCGGGGTGGTGGGGTCGGCGCCCACGACGGCGCCGTGCGGATAGCGGTAGCCGAGGGCCACGTTGAGGATGCCGCGCTGCGGGCCGCCGCCGGCGCCGGGGGCCGGGGCGTACCCGGGGTGGCTGTGTTCGGCCGACCGGGCGGCGGCACGGGCGCTGGTCGCCTCCGCGACCGGGCGGCGCTCGGCGTCGTAGGAGTCCAGCAGCGACTCCCCGGCCCAGCCGCCGAGGACCGCGGCGAGCTTCCAGGCGAGGTTGTGCGCGTCCTGGATACCGGTGTTGGAGCCGAACGCCCCGGTGGGGGACATCTCGTGGGCCGAGTCGCCGGCCAGGAACACCCGCCCCGACCGGTAGCTGCGGGCGACGCGCTGGGCGGCGTGCCAGGGGGCCCGGCCGGTGATCTGCACGTCGAGATCGGGGACGCCGACAGCGCGGCGGATGTGCTCGACGCACCGCTCGTCGGTGAACTCCTCCAGCGTTTCGCCGCGTTCGGGGTGCCAGGGGGCGTGGAACACCCAGTTCTCCCGGTTGTCCACCGGCAGCAGGGCGCCGTCGGCCGCCGGGTCGGTCAGGTAGCAGACGATGAACCGGCGCTCGCCCACCACGTCGGCGAGACGGCGTGAGCGGAAGGTGATGCTGACGTTGCTGAACAGCTCGCCCGGACCGCTCTGGCCGATGCCGAGCTGCTCGCGGACCGGGCTGCGGGGGCCGTCGGCGGCGACCAGGTAGTCCGCGAGGACGGTGGTGTGCTCGCCGGTCTCCCGGCTCTTGACGATCGCGGTGACACCCGAGGGCCCGCTCTCGAAGGACAGCAGCTCGGTGGCGTACCGCAGATCGCCGCCGAGCCGGCCGGCGTGGTCGAGCAGCACCGGCTCCAGGTCGTTCTGGCTGCACAGACACCATGAGCTGGGACTGAAGCGGGCCAGTCCGCCGCCCTCGTCGATCTCCTTGAACAGCCACTCGCCCGCCTCGCCGACCAGGGTCGGGGTCTGGAGGATGCCGTGGTTGCCGGCCAGCGTGGCGGCCGCCTGACGGATCATCGGCTCGACGCCGGCCGTCCGGAACAGTTCCATGGTGCGGACGTTGTTGCCGCGGCCACGGGGATGGATCGAGGTGCCGGCGTGCCGCTCGACCAGGGTGTGCGGTACGCCCAGCCGGCCCAGGAACACCGAGGTCGACAGGCCGACGAGGGAACCGCCGACGATGAGGACCGGTACCCGGTGGGTCGTGGGATCGGCCTGGGCCGCTTCTTGGTTCATCACTCGCCTCCAGCGCGTCGTGTCCGCCGGCTCGTCCGGATACGGCGGAGACGTTCATGCATGCCCCGCGCCGCGAACCCGGGCCCAAGCTTCACCCGCTCAACACGCCCGGTTCCCCGAGTCGGCGGGCACGGGGCGCGGCACCTCGGCGCCGGTCGCCGTCACCGCCGACGGGACCCGAGTCCCGCCCGGTGCCGGGACTGCATAGGATCTGCTCTCATGTCGAACCCTGACGAGCTGCTTGTCGCCCTCTCCGCCGCGGTGGAGTCCGAGCGAAGCAATCAGATGTCGTTGACCGTGGTCGTCGGCGGTGCCGTCATCACCGGCCGGCTGGCTCCTGAGGCCGTGTGGAGGGAGCGCGTCGCGGAGGTCCTGAAGGACTCGGACCGCCTCGGACCGTTCTCCGACGTCTTCGCCGGCGCCCCGCGAGAGGATCGGCCCGCCCCTGCCGGGACGCCCACCCACCTGCACTTCCACCTCGCCCGGATCCTCCAGGGGAGCCTCGGCATCCCGGAGACGGGCGGCATGTACCGGGTGGCGATCAAGGACGTCAGCGCATGGACCGTGGGGGACCTCAGCTACATCGACCAGTAGCCCGCCGCTCCTGTGCGGCAGGACACGTACCCCTTTTGCACTAATTGGGGAACGCGGAGGAGCCCCCGGCCCTCTGTCTGTGTGAAGGAAACCGCACAGGCAGGGAAACTGGGGATCAACCGGTATGGGTCTGACCAGCGAGACGACCGTGTACGTGATGGCGGGGCTTGCCGCCGTGTGTGTGGCACTGCTGGTCTGGTGGTGGCCACGGTTCGCCCGCCAGGGGCTGCTGCAGGTGCTCGGCCGCCTGCTGGCCCTCGGGACGACCCAGGTGGTGATCATCGCCGCGTTCGCGTGCTGGCTGAACTCGTCGTACCAGTTCTTCGGCTCGTGGGGCGAACTCTTCGGCCGTGTGGAGACGGCCCCCGTCGGCGTGACGCAGGCGGGGGACGTCGGCGGCACCGGCACGGTGAACGGCGTCGCCGTGAAGGGGGCCCTGGTCCAGCCCGCCACCGACGAGCAGCTCAAGAGGGTCAGCGGCCTGCCCACCGGCCCCGCCGCGGTGAACGGCCGAGTGGAGTCCGTGAAGGTCATCGGCCGCCGCACCGGCGTGGTCGACCCGGCGTTCGTCTACCTGCCGCCGCAGTACTTCCAGAAGGCGTACCAGCGGCAGCGCTTCCCGGTGATCGTCGCGCTCAGCGGCTACCCGGGCAGCATCTTCAACCTCGCGCAGCACCTGCGGGTCTCGCAGACGGCCGGTGCGCTCCAGAAGAGCGGTCAGATGCAGCCGACCGTCATGGTGATGATCCGGCCCACGATCGCCCCGCCGCGCGACACCGAGTGCGTGGACGTGCCGGGCGGCCCGCAGACCGAGACCTTCCTGGCCAAGGACCTCCCCGACGCCCTGAAATCCGCCTACCGGGTCGGCCACGACGCCAGTGCCTGGGGGGTCATGGGCTACTCCTCCGGCGGCAGCTGCGCCCTGCAACTGACGATGCGTGATCCGCACGTGTACACGACGGCCGCCGCCCTGTCGCCGGACTACCGGGTCAAGGACGACCCGACGACCGGCAACCTCTTCGGCAACGGCCCGGACCGCACGGAGCGGATCAACGGCCACGACCTGATGTGGCGGCTCAAGCACCTGCCCGCTCCCCAGGTGTCCGTCCTGGTGGCCGAGAGCAAGCACGGCGAACGCGGCTACCCGCAGACGCAGGCCTTCATCAAGGCGGTCAAGGCGCCCATGCGGGTCGTGTCGATCCTGCCCGAGCACGGCAGCCACAACTTCCCGACCTGGGTCCAGGAGATGCCCCCGGCCCTGAAGTGGATGAACCAGCAGCTCACGTTCCCCCAGGACGTCGTGCCCCGGCACCACAGGAAGGGCACGGTGGTCGCCGAGCCCTCGAAGCCCGGTCACGACCCCCTGCGCGCCGACGGCCCGGAGCCGACACCGACGGCCACGAGGTCCCGGCCGTAGGCGTTCCGTGCTCGGGCGGGGGGTGCAGGCTGCGTGAACCGTCCGCCCGGTGGGTGTGTCGGTGACGTGGAGGCCGCCGGCCACGCCGACGGCATCCCGTTCGTACGGTCAGCGCACGCCCGCCGCGTCGAGCAGGGTGACCACCGTGGGGGCGACGAGCCCCGCCAGGGTGTCCGCCCCGATGCCCGCCCGGGCGCTGGCGCCGTCGAAGACCAGGCTGAGCTGCCGGGCCAGCAGACCGGGATCGCTCGCCCCGCCCTTCTCGGCCTCGGCACGGAACCAGGCGGTCAGGCCATCCTTGGCCCGGTGGGCCACCCGGCTCGCGGGATGGTTCCGGTCCTTGAGCTCGATCTGCGCGGCCAGGTAGGGGCAGCCGTGGAACTCGGGCGCTCCCGAAAGCGACTCCACCTGCTCGAATACGTGCAGGATCCGCGCCCGGGGCGAACGGCCGTCGTCCGCGGGGGGCAGCAGGGTACCCACGTAGCCGGAAGCGCGCCGTTCCAGGCTCGCCGCGAGCAGTTCGTCCTTGCTCTCGAAGAGCTGGTACATCGAGCGCTTCGACACCCCCGCCGTCCTGCACAGCGCCTCGACGCCGATGTTGACGCCCTCGCGGTAGGTCAGCGTGGCCGCCGCGTCCAGCAGCCGCTCTCGGGGGCTCGGTTTCGCCTCGGTGGTCATAGTGCGAGGTTAACGCGATTCCGGCAGGAAGGAAACTGATCGGTTTCTACAGGGGGTGGAATCCACCGCCGGGACCGCGGAGGGAACGGGTCGCATCCGGTCGGCCCACCTCCGGGTTTGTCGAACCTGTGGAGATTCGAAGGTGATGGGCGGCAGGTGGGTCGTAGCCGCGACCGACTCCCTGTAAACGTCCGGGAGTTGCTGTTTCGCACGGGGAACGGTGACACCGTGCCTTTGCTCGTACTTTAGTCTGGTGGCGCGCCGGCACCATGGCGGGAACGCCTGTTCCGCTCTCCATGCGTCCCGTGTCGCCTCGTTAGCAGTCGAAGAAGGGGGCCGCCTCATGGCGGATGAATTCAAGGTCGACCTGAGTCAATTGAACTCTTTTGGCCGGGTGTTGAAGCAGACCGTCACCGATCTGGAAGAAGCACGCACAGCGCTCTCCGCTGTCAGTGCGGAACAGATCGGAACCCCGCGCTTGGACGAGGCGTGCGAGACCTTCCAGAACAGGTGGAAGTACGGAACCGGTCAGTTGAAGGACATGATCAAAGCGGTGGACGAGGGCGTGGAGAAGACCGCGCTGAGCTACAAGCAGTTCGAGGAGAACCTCTCGCAGGCCCTCAAGAAGATGGAAGAGACCAACGCCGCGAACACCGGGGGTAAGTGACCGGTGGCCGACAACCCGTACCCGAGCCTCGGCTGGAACCCCGTACCGGGAGTCCCCGAGCAGGTCACCTCCCTCTACCGCAAGGTGAAGGCCGCGGCGGACACGCTCAACAACTGCCACCGCCAGATCGAGTACCTGCTGGGAGCGAGCTCCAGCTGGCAGGGAGACGCGGCGAGCGCGTTCCGGGACACCCTGGACGGCGACCTCAAGACCGCCATGCTGAACGCTGGCCGCTCCCTCGACAAGGCCGCGGGCGCCCTGGGCACCTGGGAAGGCGACCTGACCTCGCACCGCGACCTCGCCAAGAAGTACGACGACGCCGCCCGCGAGAACAAGGCCGACGCCGACAAGGCGCGCACCCGCTACGACCAGGCCAAGGAGAACCCGGACCTCAAGCTCGCCGGCAAGGAGTACCCGAGCCAGGCGGAGGCGGACGCCGCGACGGAGCGCCTGCGCGCCGCCGAGCGCGAACTGAACGAGGCCACCACCCACCTCAACAACGCCAACAGCGCCTACAACGACGTCATCGCGAAGGCGAAGGAGCTGGAGGGCACCCACACCCACGCGGCCGAAGCCGTCGCCCGCAGCCTCGACGAGGCCGACGACAAGCTGGCCCCCAAGGAGCCGGGGTGGTTCGACAAGGCCCTCAGCGCCATCGGCGAGGGCCTCAAGGCGGTCGGCGAGTTCCTCGTGGAGCACGCCGGCACCATCGGGGCCATCGCGGGCCTGCTGGCCCTGCTCCCCACCCCGCTGGCCCCGGTCTTCGCGGGGATCGCCGTCGTGGCGAGCGGGGTGTCCATGGCGAAGAACCTCGCCAGCGAGGACTTCAGGGACGCGCTGATGGGCGAGTACGGCTTCAAGGAAGGCGCCTTCGCCTGGGCCTCCATGGTCGGTGACGGCCTCGGCATGGTGCCCGGCGTCGGTGCCCTCGCCCGCGCCGGCAGCGAGGCGGGTCTCGCGGCGGCGGTCGCCCGGGAGGGCGGCGAGGCCCTGTCCCTGGGCTCGAAGCTGGGGACGTTCGGCAGGGAGATCGTGCCCGCGTTCAACTTCAAGGCCCTCGACGTGGCCACCGACCCCGCCACCGGCGCCCTCCAGTACGGCATCAACGGCGTCAACGTGGCGGCGAACATGGCGTCGTCCCTGGAGAACCTGGGCGTGTTCCCGAAGAACGGTCCCGGACACGACGCTTCCGAGATCACCAAGGGCGCGGCCGCGTCCACCGGCCTCAAGGGCGGCGTGACCGCGATCGCGCAGGACATCGGCGAGCTGATGGGCGGCATCCGACTGTGAGTGCATACCTCGGCACGGTGGAGACCGAGCCCAGGCCGGAGTTCTGGTACGGACTGCCCTACGGGTACCTCCAGATGGACCTCCGGCCCACGCCGGAGGGCATCCAGGAGGTGGCCCGGCAGCTCGACGCACTCCCCGAGGGCCTCCGGGACCGTGCCGACCAGGTGTTCCGGCTCTACTCCGTCGTCCTGACGCTGCTGCGGAGCCAGGCCGTGATGGGCTGCGCGCTCGGCATGCACCCCGGCGAGAACGGCGAGCCCACGCTGTCCGTCCTCACGGTCTCCACCGTCCCGACCTCGGGAGCACACCCCGAGGCCGTGCTGATCCAGATGCTGGGCGACGGCGGGACCGGCGCGGACGACGGCCTCGTACCCGTGGAACTGCCCGCCGGCACCGGGTACCTGTGGGAGACGGAGCGGACGACCGTCGCGCCGACCGCTCCCCCCGACGGCGAGGAAGGCCCCGCACAGGGCACCGTCTGGCAGGGCACCGTGGCGATCCCGGTCCCCCGCACAGGGTCGATCGTCACCGTGCAGATGGTCACGCCGTCGGTGGACCTCGCCGACGACTACCGCGGTGTGCTGCTCGGCGTCGCGCGTACAGTGACGTTCGACGACCCGGCGGCGCCAGGCGAGGTGGACAACGGGTCCGGTCCGTCCTCGGACGCGGGCTCAGGGACAGACGAAAGGAGCCCGTTCGGATGACGGTGCCAGAACGGTGGAAGGACGGTCTGGAGTCGGACACCCCGCCCGCGCCGTACGCGACCGACGGGACGGATCACCGGGGCGCGGTGCGCTACCACTACGTCGCCGCACTGAAGAAATTCCTCAAGTTCTTCCCGGTGTTCCTGCTGTTGTGGATCCAACTGTTCGTGTTCCGGATCGACTATCTCCTGCCGGTGGGCATCGTCGGAATGCTCGGGGCCGTCTGGACGCTCATCATTTTCTACGGCCGCGTGTCTTCGATCCGGAAGTGCGCGAAGGTTTTCCGGACCTACCCCCTCGAATTCCGCACTCCCGTCGAGAAGATCGGCATGGAGTCGACGCACACGCTCTACCTCCGCTTCGGAGATCAGAAGGGCACCCCCTTCACCTTGCGGGCGAAGGACGCCCTGGGGCGTGGCCGGTGGCCCGTCGGCATCACTGACGGCGTCTGGTTCGCGGGCGACGAGCCCTTCGGCGGCGCGATGATCGTGCCCGGCAGCGGCGAACTCCTCTTCCTCCAGCCCAGGGACTGGAGGGCGAGGGAGGAGGACCGCACCACGGCAGGACCGGAACGGATCGAGAAGGCGGGCCGGGCAGGGATCAAACGCCCTTCCCAGCGTTAGCGCTCCTCGGCGCCGGTTGTCTCCCCTCGCCGCTTGCCGAGCCCGGCCACCGCGACGAAGGGTGGCCGGGCTCAGGGAATTGGTCGGTCCGTTTCCGTTTCCGTCAGAGCCGTTGGCGCACGGTCGACCTCCGTCACGCCTCTGCCGCGGAACGATCAACCGCCGTAGCGGCTGTGCAGATCCTCGGTGACCCCCGACATCAGCTCGGCCAGACTCTGCGGCTGTATGTCCATCAGAGGCCGTTCCATCTGAGGGTCGTAGGCCGTCAGCCCGGTTTCCTTCTCGACGATGCCCGCAAGGGCGAAGACCTTGCGGGCCGCGCCCGCCGCATCGTCCCCCGTGTGCCAGAACGGCACCGTGATGCTCACCTCGTCACCGAAGACAGACAGGTCGATGCCGGTGTCCGAGTGGCTGAGGTCCCGCGACTCCTGCTCTTCCTCCGTGACGTCCACTTCGCCCAGCAGCGCCCGGGCCTGCGGGACGATTCGGTCCCAGGCACCGAGGAGGCGGGCAGGGATCGACTCGCTCTCCTCTGCCGCGTCCTCCATCGCCTCGAGGACCTCGTCCCAGGACTGCCCGTCGCGCCTGCTCAAGAAGTAGATGTCGTAGCTCACGGCGCGATCGTAGACACTCGTCCTGTCGGCCACAGCCCTTCTGCCAACTCACTCCGCGCGCTGCTCATGCCGACGTCTACGCCGACCCCGAGGACCTGGCGATCATCAAGGAGGCCGCCAAGCGCCGGGGCATCAGCGAGGCCGAGATCATCCGTCAGGGCATCCATCTTGCGGCCATGGCGAACAGGGTCTGGGACGAGCCGCTGTTCTCGCGCACCTTCGAGGGGCCGGGACGCACCCTGCCCAGGTCGGAGATCCGCGACACGGTCACCGAGGCCGTCCGGCGGGAGGCCGGGTCGGGTTCCGGATCCGACGCGTGATCATCGTCATCGCCGACACGTCCGGCCTTCTGGCAGCCCTGGACTCGGCTCATCCGGAACATGGGGCGGCGAACGAGGCGATCATGGCGGCGGGCCTGCTGGTCATGTCCCCGCTCCTGCTGGCCGAACTGGATCACGTGGCGACGCGTGAGCTCGGCCGCGAAGCTGCTCTCAGCGCGGTCGACGACCTGCGGCGCTGGATGAGCCGGGGTCGTGTCGTCATGCCGGAGATCACGGAGACCCACCTGAGTGCCGCCCAGTCTGTCCGTGTCCGCTGTCACGCGCTGGACCTCGACCTCGCCGACGCGGTGAACGTGGCACTTGCCGTCGACTACGACACGGACGCGATTCTCACCCTCGACCGACGAGACTTCCGGGCCGTACGCCCGTTGGGTCGCCACAAGGCATTCCGGGTACTCCCCGACGACCTCCCGCTCTGAGCGGGCCCCTCGGCGGCCAAGTGCGCGCTCCCACAGGGCGCTCGCCACCCTCAAGGACACGATGGTCCACGCCGGCCAGTCCTCTGAGAAGGCCGCGCTGCTGGCGTGCCGGAACCACAGACGGCCGCCACCGACGAGCAACCATCTGACACGGATCTGGCACGCGGCCGTGATCACCCCGGACAGCAAAAAGGCCCGGGTCGCTGACCTGGGCCTTGCTCATGGAGCGGGTGACGAGAATCGAACTCGCGCTCTCAGCTTGGGAAGCTGATGTTCTACCATTAAACTACACCCGCAAGGGACGCCGGACGGAACCGGTGTCGAACGCAACGTTACCTTACCTCATGCCAGGCCCCCGGCGCTGAAGCCGTGGGGCCTGAGTGCGTTCGTGGGGTGGGACGGGGCTGCGGGGCGCGGGAGTTGGGGCGTACGGTGGAGACGTGGGAGAGGGTCCGGGCGGGATCGGAGTGCCGCCTGGAGGGCCGTCCCGTCCATCCCGTAATGTGGCTTTTGTCGTCAGGCAAGTAGCAGCCGGACGAGGCTCTTGGGGAAGGGACTACAGGACTTGATGGAGCGCACCGTCGTCCGTTGTGCCGATGGGCACGTGTTCAGCACCGCTTCGTTCCCGATGCAGCAGGCCGAGCGCCTCGGCCCCGGACGGCTTGTCCGCTGTCCTCGCTGTGCCCGGCTTCGCAGCGTCGTGCAGGTGACCTTGGAGAAGCACTAGAGGGAAGCGCAGGAGATCGGTGCCAGGCGCGCGGGCCCGTCCGATGACGGCGGGTCCGCGCGCCTTGCGTATCCTCGGGGCGTGCTTCTCTCAGACAAGGACATCCGGGCCGAGATCGACGCCGGGCGGGTACGGATCGATCCCTACGACGAATCCATGGTGCAGCCGTCCAGCATCGACGTGCGCCTCGACCGCTTCTTCCGGGTGTTCGAGAACCACCGCTACCCCCACATCGACCCCTCCGTGGAGCAGGCCGACCTGACGCGGCTCGTGGAGCCGGAGGGCGACGAGCCGTTCATCCTGCACCCCGGGGAGTTCGTCCTCGCGTCCACGTACGAGGTCATCACGCTCCCCGACGACCTCGCCTCCCGGCTCGAGGGAAAGTCGTCCCTCGGCCGGCTCGGGCTCGTCACGCACTCGACCGCCGGGTTCATCGATCCCGGCTTCAGCGGGCACGTCACCCTGGAGCTCTCGAACCTGGCCACGCTGCCCATCAAGCTCTGGCCGGGCATGAAGATCGGCCAGTTGTGCATGTTCCGGCTCTCCTCGCCGGCCGACTTCCCCTACGGCAGCGAGCGCTACGGCTCCCGCTACCAGGGCCAGCGCGGCCCCACCGCCTCCCGCTCCTTCCTCAACTTCCACAGGACACAGGTATGAGCGCCGTACGGGAGAACCTCAGCTACGAGGGGTTCGGCACCGCGGTCCGCGAGCTCGCGCAGACCATCGCCGACGACGGCTACGAGCCCGACGTCGTGCTCTCCATCGCCCGCGGCGGGGTCTTCGTCGCCGGCGGTCTCGCGTACGCCCTCGACTGCAAGAACATCCACCTGGTGAACGTCGAGTTCTACACCGGCGTGGGGACCACCCTGGAGATGCCGGTCATGCTGGCCCCGGTCCCCAACGTGATCGACTTCTCCGACAAGAAGGTCCTCATCACCGACGACGTCGCCGACACCGGCAAGACGCTCAAACTGGTGCGGGACTTCTGCCTCGACGCCGTCGCCGAGGTCCGCTCCGCGGTCATCTACGAGAAGTCGCAGTCCCTGGTGAAGTGCGAGTACGTCTGGAAGCGCACGGACGACTGGATCAACTTCCCGTGGTCGGTAGAACCCCCCGTCGTCCGGCGGCAGGGGCAGGTCCTCGACGCCTGAGGGTGGTGGACGGAGGCACGGCGAAGGGCCCCCGACACAGGTCGGGGGCCCTTCGCCGTGGTGAGCGGGGTGTGGTTACCGTGCCGCGTAGCCGAAGCGGTCGCCCGCTGCCGGGAGGCCGCCCGTGCCGGGCTGGTACGTGGTCACCGGGGCGACCGCGCCGCCGGCGGTGACGTTGGACAGGGGCAGGGCGTACAGGGTGCCGTAGGTCGACGGGCCCAGGGGCAGGCCGACGTACAGCTTGGTGCCCGTGTAGTGGATGCTCGTGCCGAGCTGCTGGCCGGCGCCGGGGGCCGTGGGGATGCCGTCGCCGTCGCCCGCCTCCAGCCAGCGGTCGTTGGCGCCGGGGGCGCCCAGGAGCGAGAACGTGTGCACCGCGCCCGCGTTGTCCGCCGTGTCGATGGCCTCGTTCGGGACACCCACGGCCAGCTTCATCGTCGCCGTGGTGCTCAGCGCGCGCGGTGCCGTGTTGATCGCGGTCAGGGCGGCGCCCATGCGGTCGCCGGCCTCCGCGGTGCCGGTCACGTCGTCGTCGGCGTTGCCCTGGGAGATGTAGTTGAGCTGGCTGACGACGCCCGCGGCGGTGATGCGGAAGGTCAGCACGTTGCCCGCGTCGGCCTTGGCGACGCCGTCGATGTCGAGGTCCTCACCGGGGGCGCCGACCGCGAGGATCGAGTCGGTGGCGGCCGCGGCGCCCGAGGGACGGTACGGGGCGAGGGCCAGGGACCAGCCGAACTGGTCGCCCGCCTCGGCGCCGCCGGCGACGGTGTCGAGGTCCTGGTCGAGCCCGAACTTCGGGGTGGGCAGGCCCGCCGAGGTCAGGGTGTGGCTGAACACGGCCAGGTTGCCCGCGTTCTCGTCGGCGCCGATGGCCTCGCCGGGCGCGCCGACGGCGAAGAAGTTGGCGTCGGCCGCGACCGAGCCGCCGAAGCCGTCGTTCGCCTCCGCCGCACCCGGCACGTCGGTGCTGTCCTGGTGGAAGACGATGTTGGTCTTGCTGCGGAGGTAGAAGGCCGCGCCGGCTTTCGCCAGGCCGCTGACGCTCTCGCCCGGCGCGCCGCTGACCACGAACGGCTCACCGGCGGCGGTCACGCCGGCCGCGACGGAGTCGCCGAAGCGGTCACCGGCCTGGGGGACGGCGGTGGCCAGGGAGCCGGTGCCGGAGCCCTCCTCGAAGTGGGTGTTCTTCAGCGAACCGGTGCCGAGGCCGCCGGGAGCGCCGTGCAGGACGTCGACCATGCCGGAGTCGGCGGCGCCGCCGATGTCCTCGGCCGGGGTGCCCACGACGAGGTCGGTGCAGCCGTCCTCGTTCCAGTCGACGGTGGCCAGGGACTCGCCGAACCAGTCGCTGGCCTCGGCGGCGCCGGGTACCCAGTCGAGGTTCTGGTTGATCTCGGCGGTGCCCTTGCCGCCGCCGTAGACGATCCGGATCAGGCCGGCCGCGCCGACGCCGCCGACGGTGGCCCGCGGGTCGGAGATCGCGATGTCCTCGACGCCGTCGCAGTTGAAGTCGGTGACGCGCACGGTGCCGACCGTCGCGCTCACCCAGGAGGCGAGGTCGTCCACGCGCGTGACGACGCCGTCGGTACGGGTCTCGGTGCCGGCGATCCCGTAGCAGCCGCCCTGGTACGACTGGCTGGCCAGCGCGGCGAGCTGGGCGGTGCCGCCCGTCCCGCGGACCAGGGGGCCGCCGGTGTCGCCCATGCACGCGGCCGTGCCGCCGGTGCCGGTGACCGCGGCGTTCGTGGCGGTGGTGGAGTTCACCGCGAGGGTGCCGGTGTGCAGGCTGAGCGGGGCCCACTCGGTGGCGGTGCGGCCGTAGCCGGCCAGGGTGAGGCTCTCGCCGGCCGTGGGGGCCGCGGTGGCCAGGGCGATCGGGGCGACGTTGGTGACCGGGCGGTTGAGGCGGGCCAGGACCAGGTCGCGGTCGGTGCGCGGGACGAGCTGCACGATCTGGCGGGCGGCGCCCGCGGTGCCGGTCAGGTCGGAGCGGCCGATGACCGCGGTCGTGCTGGTGGCCGGCTTGCCGGCGGGCACGCTCAGGCTGGTCGCCGGGTCGGCGGCGAAGCAACTGGCCGCGGTCAGCAGCCACTCGCGGTCGACGAGGACGCCGGAGCAGCCGCGGTCGTGGTCGCCGACGGTGATCTGCGCGGTGTACGCGTAGGTGGTGTCGGCGGCGCTGACGGCGGGGCCGGTGACGGCGGCCGCGGGGCCCGCCGCGAGCACGGCGGAGCCGAGGGTCAGGGTGGCGGCCAGTGCGGCGAGGCGCACGGGTCTGGCGTAGGTCATGAGGTTGGGTTCCCTGGTGGGTGGCGGAGATCGGGCAAGGTGGCTCGGCGGAGCGCTACTTGGCGGTGCGGAGCTCCAGGAGGGTCCACTCGCGGGCCTGTTCGTCCGAGCTCTCGCCCACCGGGGTCCAGGCGTTCTTGGCGATGTCGTACGACTGCTGCTCGCTGCCGACCGTCATGTCGGCCTCGGTGGTGTAGTCGTTGCCGCGGATCAGGTAGACCGACGGCAGCTCCAGGGTGAGCCAGCCGGAGGTGCCCTTGACGTCGAAGCAGACCTTGCTCTTGTCGCGCGCCTGGACCTCCAACTGGCCCGTGCCGGTCGCACAGTCGGCCAGCGTGATGTGACCGTCGCCGCGCTTGAGCAGGATGTTCTTCTCGGCCAGGATCTTGTCGGCCTGCGGGTAGTCGAAGTCCTCGACGGCGTAACCGGGAGCCTCGCCGGCCACCGACACCGCGTCGGCGGAAGTGCCGCCCGCTGTCATGGCGGTCCAGGCCACGGCCCCGGCGGCCAGGGCGGCCACGGCGGTGCCCAGGAGTCTTTTGCGATACGGCCTCGACGGCATGGGAAAACGTCCCTTCATCACATCGGTCGATCCGGACGAGGAATGGCGGAAACGCAATTCGCGCACGGGCGTGAAGGAACGAGGAATACAGGTGCAGCCCCCCACTCCCGGCGATGAAATGACCCCCCTGGCCACCTGCCGGAAAACTGCTTGAACGGCTATGCAACCTCGCGCTCGCGAACCTGTCCACTTCGTGAACTCCCCCAAATGGGGCGAGCGTTGACAGTCCGCGGTGACCTCCGTCACGTGCGCGAACGGTTGTACGGGACCTCGTTGAGAAAAGGTAACGAAAATGTCAGGAGGATGCGCTATAAGTCGGGCATAAGGGCCCGTAGGTGCGTATGCGAGGCAAGAATTCGGTGGGGGAAATGTAAGGTGCCGTTAAAGATTGAGCAGTCCGCACGGGGGGTCATGTGATGGCGTACGCAAATTTGTCACTGTTCTCGCTCCCTGTGCTCGGCAAGGGAGAAACACGTTGAGTGTCAGATTGCGGGCCGTGCCGGTACGGCGCGGTTCCGTGGCGGCGCTGATAGCCCTGGTGATGATCCTGGGCATCGATCCGCGCCCCGCCGCGGCCGAGGACGCGGCACCGGAGTTCACCCGGGCCGACGTCCTCATGGAGTGGGAGTACGGCGGCGAGGGCGTCCGGCGCGAGGCCGAGGCGGCCCTGCTGGGCTCCACGGCCGACGTCCAGACGTTCATGGACCAGGACCTGGCGGCCGCCCAGACGGAGGATCTGCGGGTCGAGGTCGCGCAGATCATGGCCATCGGCGGCCCCTCCGTGCGCGCGAAGGCCAACACCGCGCTGGGGGGCGGTGAGGCGGAGCTCCAGGCGTTCCTGGACGACGGCTACATCGCGGCTTACGAGGAGGACCAGCGCGTCCAGGCGGCGCAGATCATGGCCTTCGGCGGTCCGGGCGTGAAGAAGGCGGCCAACACGGCGCTGAACGGCACGGCCGACGACGTGAGCGCCTTCCTGAACACCGGGCAGTACAAGGCGCGCGCCGACGACAACCGGGTCAAGGTCGGCAGGCTGCTGTACACCGGCGGCCCGAACGTGCGGCTGCTCGCGGGCCAGGCCCTGGACGGCACGGACGCGGACGTCCAGCAGTTCCTGGACGACGGCTGGGCCGTCGCGGCCGCGCGCGACCAGGAGACCATCACCGTCGCCCAGCTCGCCGAACTCGCCGACACGGCGCAGAAGCGGGCCAAGGAGCTGACGGAGACCGCCAAGGAGGAGGCGGCCAAGGCGGCGAAGGCCACCCAGGCCGCGAAGGCGGCTGCGCTGGAAGCGGCCGCGGAGGCACAGGAGTCCAAGGAGTCGGCGGGCCGGGCGGCCGCGGCCGCGGCCCGCGCGGCGGCCGCCGCCGACCGGGCCGCACAGGCGGCGCGCACGGCGGTCTCCGCGGCGGCGGCCGCGAACGCGACGGCACGCATGGCGGCCTCGGCGGCCGCACAGGCGGCCTACGCGGCCGGTCAGGCCGGTGGCGCGGCGGCCGCGGCGAGGGCCGCTGCCGGTGCCGCCGCCAGTGACGCGGGACGGGCCGAGGCGGCCCGCAAGGCCGCGGACAAGGCCAACGCCGCCGCCGCGGGCGCGCGGAAGGCGGCCGACGCCGCCGACCAGGCCGGTATCGCCGCCGAGCAGGCGGCCACCGCGGCCGGTGCCGCGGCCAGCGCGGGCGCGAACGCGGCGGCCGCCGCTGCCGCCGCCGCGGACGCGGGCCGCTGGGCCGGCGAGGCGGGTGCCAAGGGCGAGGAGGCCGCAGCCGCGGCCGCCAAGGCCAAGCGGCTCGCCGACCAGGCCACGCGCGCGGCCGACTCCGCGCAGTCCAACGCCCGGCAGGCCGCCACGGCCGCCCGGCAGTCGCGCGACGCGGCCAACGAGACCGCGGCGCACGCCGAGGCCGCGGCGATCGCGGCGAACAAGGCCGCCGACGCCGCCGGCCAGGCGGTGGACGCGGCCAAGGCGTCCACCGACGCGGCCAACGCGGCCAGCGAGGCCGCGAACCGGGCCATGTCGGCGGCCGAACAGGCCTCGACCGTGGTCGAGCTGGCCCGCAAGGCCGACACCGAGCGGCTGGCACAGCAGCAGGACGAGGCGGTCCTGGCGGCCGAGGAGGCCGCCGCGGCCCACGACGAGAAGGTCGCCGCCGCCCAGTGGGAGATCGGCAGGGCCCAGGAACTCGGTGCGCAGACCCGGCAGTTGATCACGGAGGCGGCCGCCTCCACCGATCTGTCGGTCACGGCCGCCAAGGGCCGCCAGGCCGCGGTCAATCTGCTGAGCAGCGGCGGGACCTGGGTGAAGGACGCCGCCGCGGACGCGCTCGCGGGCAGCGACGACGACGTGGCCGACTTCGTCCGCGTCAGGCTGGCCGTCGCGATGGAACAGGACGACCGCGCGAGCGTCGGCCACATCGCCACGACCACCCGGATCCCCGCGCAGGAGCAGGCCGCGCTGGACGTCCTGGACAAGCCGATCGACGAGGTGCGGGCCTGGCTGCGCACCCGCGCCTACCCGGGCAAGGAGGACGACGACCGGGTCGCCGTCGGCAAGATCGCCGCCCAGGGCGGTCCGGGTGTGAAGGCCGCGGCGAGCAGGGCACTGGACGGCACCGCCGCCGACCTGGCGGCGTTCCTGGAGACCGGGCAGTACGCGGCGCAGGAGGACGACGACCGGGTGGCGGTCAGCGAGGCCCTCGCCACGGGCGGCCCCGAGGTGCGGGCCGCGGCACAGGCCGTGCTGTCGGGCCCCGCGTCCGGGCTGCGGCCCTTCCTGGAGATCGGCCTCCACCAGGCGCGGCAGCGGGACGCCAACGCGGCCGCCCACCTCGCCGAGGTGAACGTCCTGCTCCAGGCCGCCTACAAGTCGGCGGCGCTCGCACAGAAGGACGCCGCCGACGCGCAGAAGGTCGCCGCGGAGGCCCGCAAGGACGCCGCCAAGGCCACCGAGTGGGCCAAGGCGGCCAACGACTCGGCCCAGCGTGCGAACACGTACGCCGAACAGGCCGACAAGTCCGCCGACCAGGCCGAGGCATCCGCCGCCCAGGCGGCCGAGTCCGCCCGCACGGCCCGCAACGCGGCCGCTTCGGCGCAGGCGGACGCCCGGTCGGCGGCCCGCTCCGCCGAGCGCGCGCAGCACTCCGCCGCCGTCGCCTACGGCTACTCCCTGGAGGCCAACAACTCCGCCTACCAGGCCGGTCTGTCCAAGCTGGCGGCTGAGGCGGACTCCGCCGCCGCCGCGAAGGCGGCCGGTGAGGCCATGAAGACGGCGGCCGACCTGCTGGTCGCGGAGCTGAAGAAGCAGATCCAGGAAGAGGCCGCGCTGGAGACCAGCAAGCCGCTCAGCGACAACGAGCTGCGCGCCGCCCTCGAACGGCGGCTGGTCGACTACCGGTCCATCGTCCTTCAGAACGGCGATCTGAAGCCGGGCGAGACCATGCTGGTCTGCGGCGGCGACGGCGCGGGCGGCATGGGCTGCATCACCAGCACCACCCTCGACCGTCTGATCGCCTGGTACATCGGCGCCGACGAGATCGAGAAGTGCCTTCAGGACAAGAAGCCCTCGTGTCTGTCGGGTCTCGCCCTCAGCGCCCTCAAGCTCAAGTTCCTGAAGAAGATGCACTGCGGGACGAGCAGCTTCGTGCCGGGCACCCGTGTGCTGCTGGCCGGCGGCCGGACCGAGGAGATCGAGGACGTCCGGGTCGGCGACCGGATCGTCTCGACCGACCCGGAGACGGGCCGCACCGAGGCGAAGCGGGTCCGGGCGACCATCGAGAGCACCGGGCCCAAGAACCTCGTCGGCGTCTCAGTCACCGGCTCCCGCGGACGGTCCACGGGCACGGTGGTCGCCACCCACAACCACCCGTTCTGGGCGGGCGGCGACCAGCGCACCTGGGTGGACGCAGGGGACCTCCGGACCGGCACCGTGCTGCGCACCGTCACCGGTGGGGCCGCGACGGTGGGCGGGACGCGGGCGTGGACCGTGCCGGAGCAGCGCGTCCACAACCTGACGGTCGCGGACTTCAACACGTACTACGTGCTGGCGGGCCGCACACCGGTCCTGGTGCACAACGCGAGCTGTCCGATCGGTTTCACCGCGGACACCGTCGCGGACGCGTTCACCGGGATGAACAAGGGGGGCGGGCATGCGATCCGGCACCTGATCACCGACGGACTGATTCCCAACAAGGGCAGTGTCGCCTCGCAGGTGAAGTACTTCCAGGACAACTTCGGGCACGTCCTGACGTCGCCGGAGAAGACGTTCGACTGGAAGATCGGCGGCACGCAGGCCAAGGGTTTCGCGAAGAAGGTCAACGGCAAGGTGGTGGTGATTTTCGTGGCGAAGGAGGGGAACTATCAGGGCAAGATCCTGAGCGCGATGGTGCTGGGCGCCAAGAACATGACGAAGTGGGGCCTGTGGTGAGTTCCCTCAAGGAGGCCCTGACGTGGAGCGGCCCCGCGGTGATCGGCCTGTTCACCCTGGGGCGGGTCGAGTCCGCGCTGGCGGAGGACGCGTTCGACCTCCTCGGCACGCGTCCGGACGAAGTCGGGGTCTTCCCCCTCTCCACCGAGGCCTGGGACCGGGACGCGGTCGTCCTGGCGTACGACCTCACCTTCGACGAGGGGAGCCTGGACGACCCGCGACTGCCCGGCTATCTCCGGGAATGCCTGCGAAAAGCCGCCGCGCACGCGGAGGGCATCGCCTGGCTGACGTTCGAGGGGGCGTTCCACTTCGACCACCTCTTCACGGACGACATCGCCGATCAGGTCTACGGCTACTGCGTGGCCGGCGGTGAGCCCGTGGTCGTCTGGGACCACGGGACGTTGACGAGCGACCGGTGGAAACGCGAGATCGGGGACGTGCGGTCGGCTCTGGACCGCGCCTTCCCGGCGTGACCCGAGGCGAAGGGCTCCCGGTGACCACCGGGAGCCCTTCGCCGTCGTACCGCCGCAAGACCCTAGAACGTGCCCAGCTTCACGATCGACAGCAGGGCGATGAGCTGGATCGCCGACGCGCCCAGGGCCTTGGGCCAGGGCAGGTCGTGGGAGCGGGAGACCATCAGGGTGAGCAGGGCGCCGGCCGCCACCCAGGTCGCCCAGCCCAGGAGCTGGACGAAGGACGCGTCGCCGCCGAAGAACATGGCCACGATCAGACGGGGGGCGTCGGTCAGGGACATGATCAGCATGGAGAGGCCGACCGTGGGCTGCCACGCGCCGTCGCCGCCGAGCTGACGGGCCAGGGCGTGGGTGACGACGCCCAGCACGAACGCCGACAGGACCATGGCCACGGCGGTCGTCAGGACGATCGGGATCGCGTTCGACAGGGTGGCGTTGATCGCGTCCTGGCGGGCGTCCTCGAAGCCGAACACGGCGAGCAGGCCGTAGAGGAAGGTCACGACGAGGGCCGGGCCCCACATCGTGTAGTCCCGCATCTGGAGGAAGGTCTGCTTGGGCGAGAGCAGGATGCCCTTCAGCAGCTCCTTCCAGTGCAGACGGGGGCCCACGGGTCCGGCCGGGGCCGAGCCCGCGCGGTAGGTGCCGCCCGGGTTGTAGGGGTCCTCGCCGACCGAGAACGCCTGCGTGTGGCCCGGGTTGTTCGCCGCGTACGGGTCAGGGCCGCCCTGCGGGTGCGGGGCACCGCTGCCGTCGCCGAAGTACTCCGGCTCGTCGTAGCCCCCGCCGCCCTGGGTCCACTGGCCCGGGTGGGCCTGCGGCGCGGGAGGGTAGCCGTACGGCTGTCCCTGGGGCGCCTGCTGCCCGTACGGAGGTTGTTGCGGTCGCGCGTGAGGAGCGCCGTTGTCCCGGCCGCGTCCGATCCTGAATCCAGCCACGCCTTCGAACGTACCTGGTCCCGGGGAACGGCGTGTGCGCCCGGGGTTTCGGGGACGGCTTTGCTGCCGAGCTGTGACATCCCCTAAGGGGGCCGCCGGCCGCCCCCTACGGGCTCGTGAGGAACGCCGACGTCGAGAACGTGACGGCCGGCTCCGTGGCCACCAGGCCCCGCTTCGTCCCGGCGAACACCGCCACGGTGTCCTTCGTCTCGCTCCGGTACGTCCGCACCGCGAGGTCCGCGCGGCCGTCGCCGTCGAAGTCGCCGATCGCGACGACCCGGGTGGTGCCGGTGGCGGGAGGTTCCACGGTGACCGTCGCCCCGGTGGACGGGCCCGTCGTACGGCCCTGAAAGACGCGCAGGCGAGAGCCGCTGGAGACCAGTTCGCTCAGGCCGTCACCGTCGAAGTCGGCGGCGTCCAGGACTGATCCGGGCGAGGCCAGGGAGCCCTTCGCCGCGGTGGGCAGGTCGTAGCGCAGGGACGTTCCGCCCATGGCGCCGACCGCCGCGTCCAAGGCCTTGCCGCGGCCGAAGGAGCCGAGGGCCACGTCGATCCCGGACGGCAGGACGGCTCCGGTGCGGGTCGGTCCCGCCGGGCCGCCGAGGACCACGGCGGCGGGGCCGGTGCCCGGTGCCGCGCGGACGATCAGGTCGTCGTGGCCGTCGCGGTCGACGTCGGCCGCCGGGCCCGTGGGGACCTCGCCGGGCGCCGGGATCGGGGCGCCGGCCCCGTGCGGGGCGCCCTTGCGGGTGAACGGGCCGCGCAGGTAGGTGAGATGGCCGCCGGTGGCGTGCAGGACCAGGTCCTCGGCGTCGTCGCCGTCGAAGTCGCCGCAGACCGGCTGGTCGGGCCAGTCGTTGCCGACGCGGGCGACGGGCGGGACGGTGAGGTGAACGGCCCTGCCGGTCAGGCCGTTCGGGGAGCCGAAGAGGATCTGGAGCGGGACCGGGGGCGGGCCCTGGCCGTCGTAGGGCGGGTCGGTGGAGACGACGAGGTCGGTGAAGCCGTCCTGGTCGAGGTCGCAGGTGGCCTCCGCGTCGAACAGGGCGGGGAGTTGGCCGTCGGTGGCCGCGCCCTGCCCGCCCGGGGTGATCAACTGCCGGGCGCCCGGGACGAGACCGCGCTCACTGCCGTAGACGATGCCGATGCCGGGGTCGTCGGCGTGGGCCTGCGCCTTGACCAGGTCTCCCAGGACGAGGTCGCGGTGGCCGTCGCCGTTGAAGTCGTCCGGGGTCCTGCTGCCGTCACCCTTCGGTACGGGCAGTCGGGCCGGGGCGTCGGCGATCCGGACCGGGGTGCGGTCCGCGGACCCGGAGTGGTGGGTGGGGCCGCAGCTCGCGAGGAGGAGGGCGGAGGCGAGGGCGGCGAGGGCGGCGAGCAGGGTCCCGCCGGGGCGCGTCGGCACCGTCACGTCTTCCCGCCCGAGCCGCCCGGCCCGCCCGAGGTGCCCGATCCGCCCGGCTCGCCCGAGCCGCACGACCCGCACGACCCGCCCGAGCCGCACCGTTCGCACACGCACCGCTCACCTCGTCAGCATCATGGACAACGACCCGGGTAATGATGCACGTGTTCGACAGGTGGCGACAGCCCCGTAGAGCCCTGGAGTCAAGTGGTGGACGCGGAAGCGGTGTTGCACGTCCTGGACATGCTGCGGCGGGCCGGGACCGAGGTGTGGGTCGGCGGCGGGTGGGGGATCGACGCCCTGGTCGGCGAGCGGACCCGGGACCACCGTGACCTGGACCTGATGCACCGGCGGGAGCAGGAGCCCGCGGTGGTCGCGGCGCTGTCCGGCGCGGGCTTCGTGGAGAGCCTCGACCTGCGGCCGGTGCGGTTCGTGGTCACCGACGGCGGGGGACGGGAGGTCGATCTGCACCCGCTGGTCTTCGCCGGGGACGGTTCCGCCGTTCAGGCGTCCGGGGTGCCGGGGCGGCCCTTCGTGTACCCGGCCTCCGCCTTCGTGACCGGGACCATCGGCGGGACGCCCGTCCCGTGCCTGTCGGCCGAGCAGCAGGTCCACTTCCACCAGGGCTACGAGCCGACGGAGCGCGACCGGCACGACATGGCCCTGCTGCGGCGCGTCTTCGGGATCGCCACCCACTTCTGAGCGCCGACGCGCCGGAGCCCCCAGGACCGGCAGGACCTGGGGGCTCCGAACGGCACAGCGCCGGGCGCTACTTCACCGGCTCCGGCTCCGGCTCGCTCTCCGCCGCTTCCTCGCCGGCCGGGTCGACCGGCGTCTTCACGGACTGCAGCAGGAGCTGGGCCACGTCGACGACCTGGATCGACTCCTTGGCCTTGCCGTCGTTCTTCTTGCCGTTGACCGAGTCGGTCAGCATGACCAGGCAGAACGGGCAGGCCGTCGAGACGATGTCCGGGTTGAGGGAGAGGGCCTCGTCCACGCGCTCGTTGTTGATGCGCTTGCCGATCCGCTCCTCCATCCACATCCGCGCGCCACCGGCACCGCAGCAGAAGCCGCGCTCCTTGTGGCGGTGCATCTCCTCGTTGCGCAGGCCCGGGACGCCCGCGATGATCTCGCGCGGGGGCGTGTAGATCTTGTTGTGGCGGCCCAGGTAGCACGGGTCGTGGTAGGTGATGATGCCCTCGACCGGGGTGACCGGGATCAGCTTGCCCTCGTCGACGAGGTGCTGGAGCAGCTGGGTGTGGTGGATGACCTCGTAGTCACCGCCGAGCTGCGGGTACTCGTTGCCGATCGTGTTGAGGCAGTGCGGGCAGGTCGCGACGATCTTCTTCGCGGATTTCGGCTTGGCGGACTCCGGGACCACCTTGCCGTCGTCGTCCAGCTCCTCGCCGAACGCCATGTTCAGCGCCATGACGTTCTCCATGCCGAGCTCCTGGAACAGGGGCTCGTTGCCCAGGCGGCGGGCGGAGTCACCGGTGCACTTCTCGTCGCCGCCCATGATCGCGAACTTGACGCCCGCGATGTGCAGCAGCTCGGCGAAGGCCTTGGTGGTCTTCTTGGCCCGGTCCTCCAGGGCGCCCGCGCAGCCGACCCAGTACAGGTACTCGACCTCGGTGAGGTCCTCGATGTCCTGGCCGACGACCGGGACCTCGAACTCGACCTCCTTGAGCCACTCCAGGCGCTGCTTCTTCGCCAGGCCCCAGGGGTTGCCCTTCTTCTCCAGGTTCTTGAGCATCGTGCCCGCCTCGGACGGGAACGCGCTCTCGATCATCACCTGGTAGCGGCGCATGTCGACGATGTGGTCGACGTGCTCGATGTCCACCGGGCACTGCTCGACACAGGCGCCGCAGGTGGTGCAGGACCACAGGACGTCCGGGTCGATGACGCCGTTCTCCTCCAGCGTGCCGATCAGCGGGCGCTCGGCCTCGGCGAGAGCCGCGGCCGGGACGTCCTTCAGCTGCTCCTCGGACGCCTTCTCCTCGCCCTCCATGGTCTTGCCGCCGCCGGCCAGCAGGTAGGGCGCCTTGGCGTGCGCGTGGTCGCGCAGCGACATGATCAGGAGCTTGGGGGACAGCGGCTTGCCGGTGTTCCAGGCGGGGCACTGCGACTGGCAGCGGCCGCACTCGGTGCAGGTGGAGAAGTCCAGCAGGCCCTTCCAGGAGAACTGCTCGACCTGGGAGACGCCGAAGACGTCGTCGTCACCGGGGTCGGTGAAGTCGATCGGCTTGCCGCCGGAGGTCATCGGGAGCAGGGCACCGAGCGAGGTCTCGCCCGTCGCGTTCCGCTTGAACCAGATGTTCGGGAACGCGAGGAAGCGGTGCCAGGCCACACCCATGTCGGTCTTCAGGGCGACCACGATCATCCAGATGAACGAGGTGGCGATCTTCAGGCCGGCGAAGAAGTACGTGAGGTTCTGGAGCGTCGAGACGTCCATGCCCTCCAGCCAGTGCACCACCGGGTACGAGATGAAGAACGAGGCCTCGTAGCCGTCCACGTGGTGCTGGGCGCCCTCCAGCGCGTGCAGCATGAAGATGCAGACGCCCACGACGAGGATGACGGTCTCGACGAAGTACGCCTGGCCGAAGTTGGAGCCGGCGAAGCGGGACTTGCGGCCCGGCTTGCGCGGGTGGCTGAGCTGGCGGATCGCGATCAGGGCCAGGATGCCGAGGACGGTCATCGTGCCGATGAACTCGACGAAGACGTTGTACGGCGCCCAGTCGCCGATGACCGGCAGGATCCAGTCGGCCTGGAACAGCTGGCCGATGGCGTTGACGATCGTCAGCAGCAGGGTGAAGAAGCCCACCGCCACGAACCAGTGCGCGACACCGACGACGCCCCAGCGGTTCATCCGGGTGTGGCCGAGGAACTCCTTGGCCACGGTGACGGTGCGCTTGCCGGGTTCGTCGGTACGGGTGCCCGCGGGCACGTCCTGACCGAGCCGCATGAAGGTGTAGATCTGGAGGAGGGCGCGGGCGAACAGGGCCACGCCGACCACGATCAGTACCAGCGACACGATGATCGCGGCGAGTTGCATTTCGGGGCTCCTCGGGCCTGCGAGGGGTCTACGAGTGATCCATGAGGAGGGATCCTCGCCATTACTAAGCGGTAACTTATGCAGTCCGTCTGAGACTACCCCCATCCTCCGCCGCACTGTAGCCGGGTGCGGGGTGATCTGAATCGCTGAGGGTTACCTTAAAACCCGATCGTGTTATTCGTGATGAATTGGTACATACGGCGCTAATTTAGGCTCGTGCTCTACGGGATCCTCGCCGCCACCTCCGCCCTGCTCCTCGCCGCCGTGCTCACCGCCGTGCTAAGGACGGCCGCCCTGCGCCTCGGCATCGTCGACCGGCGATGGCGACGGCCCGTGCCGCTGTCCGGCGGCGTGGCGGTGGTGGCCGCCACCTGCGGGGTGGCGTTCGTCGGGGACTGGCGGGGGGTCACCCCGCTCGGTCCCGACGTCGGACGGCTGCTCCTCGCGGGGGCCGGCGTGGCCCTGCTCGGCCTGGTGGCCGACGTGCGGCGGGTCAAGGCGCGGTTCCTCGTGGGCGGTACGGCCGTGGCGGCGGCGTGTGTCGTGCCGTACGAGGAGACCGGGGTGCTCGCCGGGATGCTCGCGGTCGGATGGATCGTCTTCGTGGCGCTCGGGTTCAAGGCGCTCGACCACGCCGACGGACTCGCCGGGACCGTCGGGGTGGTCACCGCCTTCGGGGCGGGGGCCTGTGCGGCGGCCGAGGTGATGGACGGGCTCGCCGTGCTGCTCAGCGTGCTGGCCGCCGCGCTGACCGGGTTCCTGATGCACAACTGGCATCCCGCGCGCGCGGGACTCGGCGCCTGCGGGGCCCTGTTCACCGGGTTCGTGCTCGCGTCGGCGGCCGTGACGACCCGCGCGGGGCAGGAACTGGGCTCCAGTGCGGGGGTGCTGTCCGCGCTGACGGCGGTGGTGAGCGCCGACGTGCTGTTCGTCGTCCTGGCCCGGGGGCTGTCCGGGCGGCCGCTGCTGCGTGCCGCTCCCGACCATCTCGCGCACCGGCTGCGGCGGCTCGGTCTCACTGCGCAGGGGGTGGCCGTCGTCCTCGGTGCCGCGGCCTTCGGCGGGGTACTCGTCGCGGTGCTGGTGCACCTGGGCTGGATCGCCGCGACCGGTGCCCTCTGGGTCGCCGGGGGCGCCCTCCTCGTCGTACTCGCACTCCTTCGGGTCAAGTGCGGTAGCCCACAACGTCCCGTATCGACGCAGGTCAGAGCCCCATTGCGTGTAAGGAACGGATAAGAGTTGAGCCTCCATGGCTCAGGTCTGTTGACCGAGCCGGAACCGTCGTGCACACTTGAGCCTGTTCCACTCAAGTCAGCCTGGAGGATTAACCATGGCACGTGCGGTCGGCATCGACCTGGGCACGACTAACTCCGTCGTCAGCGTTCTCGAAGGCGGCGAGCCCACCGTCATCACCAACGCCGAGGGTGCCAGGACCACGCCGTCCGTCGTCGCCTTCGCGAAGAACGGCGAAGTGCTGGTCGGCGAGGTGGCCAAGCGCCAGGCGGTCACCAACGTGGACCGGACCATCCGTTCGGTGAAGCGTCACATGGGCACCGACTGGAAGATGGAGCTGGACGGGAAGCCCTTCAACCCGCAGCAGATCTCCGCCTTCATCCTTCAGAAGCTGAAGCGGGACGCCGAGTCCTACCTGGGCGAGAAGGTGACCGACGCGGTCATCACCGTCCCGGCGTACTTCAACGACTCCGAGCGCCAGGCGACGAAGGAAGCCGGCGAGATCGCCGGTCTCAACGTCCTTCGCATCGTCAACGAGCCCACCGCGGCCGCGCTCGCCTACGGCCTCGACAAGGACGACCAGACGATCCTCGTCTTCGACCTCGGTGGCGGCACCTTCGACGTGTCCCTCCTGGAGATCGGCGACGGCGTCGTCGAGGTGAAGGCCACCAACGGTGACAACCACCTCGGTGGTGACGACTGGGACCAGCGCGTCGTCGACTACCTGGTGCAGCAGTTCAAGTCCGGTCACGGCGTGGACCTCGCCAAGGACAAGATGGCCCTCCAGCGCCTCCGCGAGGCCGCCGAGAAGGCCAAGATCGAGCTGTCCTCCTCCACCGAGACCTCGATCAACCTGCCCTACATCACCGCCTCCGCCGAGGGCCCGCTGCACCTGGACGAGAAGCTCACCCGGGCTCAGTTCCAGCAGCTCACCGCGGACCTCCTGGAGCGCTGCAAGACCCCGTTCTTCAACGTCATGAAGGACGCCGGCGTCTCCATCAACGAGATCGACCACGTCGTCCTCGTCGGTGGCTCCACCCGCATGCCCGCCGTCGCCGAGCTCGTCAAGGAGCTGACCGGCGGCAAGGAGGCCAACAAGGGTGTGAACCCGGACGAGGTCGTCGCCATCGGCGCCTCGCTCCAGGCCGGTGTCCTCAAGGGCGAGGTCAAGGACGTCCTGCTCCTCGACGTCACCCCGCTGTCCCTCGGCATCGAGACCAAGGGCGGCATCATGACCAAGCTCATCGAGCGCAACACCACGATCCCGACCAAGCGGTCCGAGATCTTCACCACGGCCGAGGACAACCAGCCGTCCGTGCAGATCCAGGTCTACCAGGGCGAGCGCGAGATCGCGGCGTACAACAAGAAGCTCGGGATGTTCGAGCTGACCGGTCTGCCGCCGGCCCCCCGTGGCGTGCCGCAGATCGAGGTGTCCTTCGACATCGACGCCAACGGCATCATGCACGTGACCGCCAAGGACCTGGGCACGGGCAAGGAGCAGAAGATGACCGTCACCGGCGGCTCCTCGCTGCCGAAGGACGAGGTCGACCGGATGCGCCAGGAGGCCGAACAGTACGCGGAGGAGGACCACCGCCGC
Organism: Streptomyces sp. NPDC091972; assembly: GCF_044756385.1. Taxonomy (NCBI): domain Bacteria; kingdom Bacillati; phylum Actinomycetota; class Actinomycetes; order Kitasatosporales; family Streptomycetaceae; genus Streptomyces; species Streptomyces sp. NPDC091972. The sequence continues at coordinate 428,216 of NZ_JBIVSV010000005.1, forward strand.
CGCGAGGCCGCCGAGACCCGCAACCAGGGCGAGCAGCTCGTCTACCAGACGGAGAAGTTCCTCAAGGACAACGAGGAGAAGGTCCCCGCCGAGGTCAAGACCGAGGTCGAGGCCGCCGTCGAGGAGCTGAAGGCCGCGCTCAAGGGCGAGGACACCGCGGAGATCCGCACCGCGACCGAGAAGGTCGCCGCGGTCTCCCAGAAGGTCGGCCAGGCCATGTACGCCGACGCCCAGGCCGCGCAGGCCGCGGGCGGCGAGGCCGGCGCCGAGGCCCCCAAGGCCGACGACGACGTCGTGGACGCCGAGATCGTGGACGACGAGCGCAAGGACGGTGCCGCGTGACGGAGGAGACCCCGGGCTTCGAGGAGAAGCCCGACGTCCCCTCCGGCGCCACCCCCGACGACGCCGAGCCGAAGGCCGCCCCCGAGGAAGGGGCGGCCCCGGCCGGGGACGCAACAGCGCAGATCGCCGGCCTGACGGCCCAGCTGGACCAGTCGCGCAAGGCGCTCGACGAGCGCACCGCAGACCTCCAGCGGCTCCAGGCCGAGTTCCAGAACTACCGCCGCCGGGTGGAGCGGGACCGGATCACGGTCAAGGAGATCGCCATCGCGAACCTCCTGACCGAACTCCTGCCCGTGCTCGACGACATCGGCCGCGCGCGGGAACACGGGGAGCTCCTCGGCGGGTTCAAGTCCGTCGCGGAGTCCCTGGAGACCGTCGCGGCGAAGATGGGCCTTCAGCAGTTCGGCAAGGAGGGCGAGCCCTTCGACCCGACGATCCACGAGGCCCTGATGCACAGTTACGCGCCCGACGTCACCGAGACGACGTGCGTGGCGATTCTGCAGCCTGGGTATCGCATCGGCGAGCGCACCATCCGCCCCGCGCGGGTGGCCGTGGCCGAGCCGCAGCCGGGCGCGCAGACGGTCAAGGCCGAGGACGGGTCCGAGGCCGGCGACGACAAGGACAACGGCCCTGAGGAGGGCTGAGGTCGAAGAGATTGATCGGGACACCGGAAAGGGGGCGCGTCGAGGATGAGCACCAAGGACTTCATCGAGAAGGACTACTACAAGGTCCTCGGCGTCCCCAAGGACGCCACCGAGGCCGAGATCAAGAAGGCGTACCGGAAGCTCGCCCGCGAGTTCCACCCGGACGCCAACAAGGGCAACACCAAGGCCGAGGAGCGCTTCAAGGAGATCTCCGAGGCGAACGACGTCCTCGGTGACCCCAAGAAGCGCAAGGAGTACGACGAGGCCCGCGCCCTGTTCGGCAACGGCGGCTTCCGCCCGGGGCCGGGCGGCGCGGGCGGCTCCTTCAACTTCGACCTGGGCGACCTCTTCGGAGGCGCCCAGGGCGGGGGCCAGGGAGCCGGCGGCTTCGGCGGCGGACTCGGAGACGTCTTCGGGGGCCTGTTCAACCGGGGCAGCTCCGGCACCACACGGGTCCAGCCGCGGCGCGGGCAGGACATCGACACCGAGGTCTCCCTCAGCTTCACCGAGGCGATCGAGGGCGCGACGGTCCCGCTCAGGATGTCCTCGCAGGCCCCCTGCAAGGCCTGTTCGGGCACCGGCGACGCCAACGGCAACCCGCGCGTGTGCCCGACCTGCGTGGGCACCGGCCAGGTGGCCAGGGGCTCCGGGGGAGGCTTCTCCCTGACCGACCCGTGCCCCGACTGCAAGGGCCGCGGCCTGATCGCGGAGAACCCCTGCGAGATCTGCAAGGGCTCCGGGCGGGCCAAGTCCTCCCGCACCATGCAGGTCCGCATCCCGGCGGGCGTCTCCGACGGGCAGCGGATCCGGCTGCGCGGGAAGGGGGCGCCCGGCGAACGCGGCGGCCCCGCGGGCGACCTGTACGTCACCGTGCACGTCGACACGCACCCCGTCTTCGGCCGCAAGGGCGACAACCTCACGGTGACGGTCCCGGTGACCTTCTCGGAGGCGGCGCTCGGCGGCGAGGTCAGGGTGCCGACACTGGGCGGTCCCGCCGTGACGCTGAAGCTGCCCCCGGGCACGCCCAACGGCCGCACCATGCGGGCGCGGGGCAAGGGCGCGGTCCGCAAGGACGGCACCCGGGGCGATCTGCTGGTCACCGTCGAGGTGAGTGTCCCGACCGAGCTGTCGGGGAAGGCTCGTGACGCGCTCGAGGCGTATCGCGAGGCGACCGTGGGTGAGGATCCACGGGCGGAGCTGTTCCAGGCCGCGAAGGGAGCTTGATCTAGATGGACGGCCGTCGACGCAATCCGTATGAACTGACCGAGGAGACCCCGGTCTACGTCATCTCGGTGGCGGCCCAGCTCTCCGGCCTGCACCCGCAGACGCTGCGCCAGTACGACCGTCTGGGCCTGGTGTCCCCGGACCGCACCGCGGGCCGGGGCCGGCGCTACTCGGCCCGGGACATCGAACTGCTGCGCACCGTCCAGCAGTTGTCGCAGGACGAGGGCATCAACCTCGCCGGCATCAAGCGCATCATCGAGCTGGAGAACCAGGTCGCCGCGCTCCAGTCGAGGGTGGCCGAACTCCAGGCCGCCGTCGAGGGCGCCGCGGCGGCCATGCAGCAGCGCGAGGCGGCGGTGCACGCGTCGTACCGCCGCGACCTGGTCCCGTACCAGGAGGTCCAGCAGACCAGCGCGCTGGTGGTGTGGCGGCCGAAGAAGGCGAAGGACTAGGGCACAGGCAGTGCACGAGAAGGGGCCCGGAGATCTCTCCGGGCCCCTTCTGCCATGTCGTCAGCGTCCGCTGAAGAACTCCACGGAGGCGCTCTGCGCGCCCTGACGGCCGTAGGCGTCCACGGCGTACGCCGTGGCGACGCAGGGGCCGTTCCAGGGGGCCGTCCAGGAGAGCGTGCCGGTGGTGGAGAACTGGTCGCCGCTGGAGCCGCAGGCGCCCGACATCTCCCAGGCGTAGCCCTTCAGGACGCGTGCCTCGTCACCCGCGCCGGGGACGGCCTTGACCTCGATGGGAGAGCGGCCGGGGACCCCGTTGGTGACCAGGGTCAGCTTCGGCGCGGCCGGGCCGGTCGCGGTGGCCGGGGTGAGCCGGTCGACGGTCACCGGCGAGGAGGGCACCGAGTCGGCGCCGCTCGCGTCGACGGCGGCCACGTAGTAGGAGGCCTCGCCCTGCGGTGCCGAGGTGTCCTCGTACGACGTGCCGGACGCGGTGCCGAGCACGCTCCAGGCGCCGTTGACACGGGTGCGACGGTAGACGCGGTAGCCGGTGGCGTCGGGGGCCGCGGTCCACGCGAGGGTGGTGGCCGCGTCGGCCGGGGTGCCGGTGGCCCCGGTCGGGGCGGGCACCGCCGAGGGAACGGGGCGGGTGACCGTGGCCGGCTCGGAGACCGGCGCGAAGTTACCGGCCCTGTCCACGGCCTGCACCTTGTACGCGTACGCCGTCCCCGCCTCTGCGGTCACGTCCGTCCAGGAGGTGCTCCAGACCGGGTGCGGCCCGTCGGGGTCGGACTGTCCCACCGGGGCGCCCCACACCTCGTAGTGGTCGACGTCCGGGGACGGGGAGGCCTGCCAGGTCAGCGAGTTGCCCGCCGTGGTGCCCACCGCCGTCAGCCCGGTGGCCGCGGACGGGCCGGTCCGGTCGACGGTGACCACGGGCTGGTCGGCGGTGCCGCCGGACTCGTTGCCCGCCTTGTCGCGGGCGCGGACCTCGTAGTAGTAGGTGTCGCCGGTCACCGGCAGAGTGCTGTCGGTGTACGAGGTCGAGGTGGTCGTGGTGAGCGGGGCGGCCGGGAACGAGGTGCCCTTCAGCCGCCGGTACACGCGGTACCCGGCGAGGTCCATCTCCTTGTTCTTGGTCCAGATGAGTGTGGCCTTGCCGGTGGTCTTGTCGTAGGTCAGCGAAGTGCCGGTCGGTACCAGGGGTTTGACCTTGTCGACGTCGGCTGTGGTGCGGGGGGTGTAGGTGACTTTGACCTTGGCGGTGCCGGTCCAGTTGGCGTAGTCGATGCGCAGGGTGTGCTTGCCGGAGGGGATGGTGACGTTGGCGGTCTTGGTGACCGTCGACGAGACGTTCTTCCAGAGGTCGATCTTGCGGACGCCGTCGAGGTGGACGCGCATGCCGTCGAGGCCGGTGGCGTTGAGGGCGAAGGGGCCGCCGGAGCCGAAGTCGCGGGTCACCGTCCAGCGGACGCCGAAGTTGTCCTTGGGCAGTCCGGTGACGGGGGCGCCGGTCCAGGTCTGGTCGATCGCGTTGTCGCAGTCGGTCTTCTTCGGGGTGCCGGAGAGGGACGTGTTCGCGTAGAACTGCCGTTTGAACACGGGGGAGGTGCACGACACGGTCGCCGCGGCGGGGGACGTCGTCAGGGTGACGAGGGTGCCGGCGGTGGCGAGGACGACAGCGGTGGCGGTCGTCCGTCTGGCTGACTTCATTCGATCCTCTGGTCGGGCGTGGAACAGCAGTTGTGGGGCTGCTGTGATCACGACTCACGAGGTGTGAAGTTGGTTGTACCGGTGTTCGCGCCAAGTCTTCACACCATCGGCGGAGAGTGGTGTTGCGCACTCGTTAAGTGATTCCGCTTGACGCCGGTGGGCGCCGCCGCGTTGGCTTTTCAGTCACATGGGCCGCAATGCCGCGCCCGCGTCCGGAAAGCATCAGAAGTGAGCAGCCCCATGCGTCGTATCGCCATAGCCGTGGCCGCGTCCACGATGACCTTCTCGCTGGCCGCCTGCGGCGCGCTCGGCGCCGCGAGCGGGAGCGAGGCGAGTCCGACCAAGGGGAACGACATCACCGTCGGCGTGCTGATGCCGGAGAAGACGAACACCCGCTACGAGGAGTTCGACTACCCGATCATCCAGAAGAAGGTCGCCGAACTCACCGACAAGCAGGGCAAGACCGTCTACGCCAACGGCGAGGCCAACGCCAAGAAGCAGGCCACGCAGATGCAGCAGATGATCGACCAGAAGGTCGACGTCATCCTGCTGGACGCCGTGGACTCGCACGCCATCGCGGGCATGGTGGAGAAGGCCAAGGAGGCGGGCATCCCGGTCATCGCCTACGACCGGCTCGCCGAGGGCCCGATCGACGGGTACGTCTCCTTCGACAACGAGCTCGTCGGCGAGGTGCAGGGCCGCTCCCTCCTGGAGGCGCTCGGCTCGGGCATCGACACCTCCGACAAGATCGTGATGATCAACGGCTCGCCGTCCGACCCGAACGCCGGGCAGTTCAAGGCGGGCGCGATGTCCGAGCTCAACGGCAAGGTGACGATCGCCAAGACGTACGACGTCGACGGCTGGAAGCCGGAGATCGCGCAGAAGAACATGGCCGAGGCGGTCAGCGCGATCGGCAAGGGCAACATCAAGGCCGTGTACTCCGCCAACGACGCCATGGCCGGCGCCGCCATCCAGGCCATGGAGGACGCGGGCATCAGCAAGATCCCGCCGATCACGGGCCAGGACGCGGAACTGTCCGCGGTGCAGCGGATCGTCGCGGGCGAGCAGTACATGAGCGTCTACAAGCCGTACCCGGACGAGGCCGAGGCCGCCGCCGAGATGGCCGTGACGAAGATCCAGGGCAAGAGCATCCAGTTCGACGCCCTCGCCAAGGACAGCGTGGACAGCCCCACGAACAAGGACATCCCGGCCCAGCTCGTCCAGGTCGTCGCCCTGACGAAGGACAACATCAAGAGCACGGTCGTCAAGGACGGCATCTACACCGTCAAGGACATCTGCACCTCGCAGTACGCGAGCGCCTGCCAGACGGCCGGCCTGAAGTAAGCCTGCCGACAAGGGCCGGAGGGGTTCCCCTCCGGCCCTTCGTGCTGTCCCTGTGCCGCTCGCGGCTCGGGCAATCCGGGCCCCGGCACCGCAGCTTGTTGCAAGGAGGCGGACGGAGGCCCGTGGATACCGGTGCATACCGTCCCGTATCGACGGTCGTGGCCCGGGGAGCCGTGTTGCGGAGCCGGTCCGGTCCGCGCATAGTTGCGGAGCCGAGGGGGCTTCGACGCTCCGCTGGGGAAACAGGACAAGAGGGCGGTAGACGCTGGAACCGGGGGTGGGATGGGCAATGGCCGGGCTCGGGGCGGACGACCATCCACACGGCGCTGACCGGCTGTGCGAGGCCGGGGACCGGGTGTACTCCCGGGCCGTACGACGCGGCCGTGTGCCGCGCGCCGACGCCGAACCGGTGCCCTGCCTGCTCGAACTGGCCCTGCTGCACCCGGACCCCGACGACATGGACTGGCTGGTGCCGACCGCCCCGCAGGAGGTCATGACCCGGCTGCTGCGCGGCGTCCACGACGAGGTCAGCGCGAGCCAGCGGCGGGTGGGGGAGGCGGTCGCGGCGGTCGAGCGGTACGCGGGCCTCGGCCCCAGTGTCGTGCCGGGCGCCGGTGAGGGGACCGCGATCCGGGTCCTCGACGGCCTGTCCCGGATCCAGGCCGCGATGGACGAGGCGACCGAGGCGTGCACGACGGAGGTCCTCACGGTCCAGCCCGGCGGCATCCGCCCCGAGCACGAGCTGACGGAGGGCCTGCACCGGGCGCTGGCGCTGCGCGGCCGGGGCGTGCGGATGCGGGACCTGTACACCCATGTCGCCCGGCACGGCCAAGGGCTGCTGAACTACTTGGAGCTGATGGGCGGTTCGGTCCAGGCGCGGACGCTGGACGAGGTCATCGACCGGCTCATCCTCTTCGACCGCACGGTGGCCTTCATCCCCGCCAACGCCGACCGCACCCTCGCCCTGGAGCTGCGGCACCCGGCGCTGGTGGAGTACCTGGTGACGGTCTTCGAGCGGCTGTGGCGCCTGGCGATCCCCCTCACCGCCCCGCTGCCCGACACCGGCATCGAGGGCATCTCCCACCGCGAGCAGTCCATCGCCGCGCTGCTGGCCGAGGGCCACCAGGACGCCGTGATCGCGGAACGGCTGGGGATCAGCGTGCGCACCTGCCGGGCCCACATCGCCCGGCTGTCGGAGACGCTCGGCGCGGCCAGCCGTACCCAACTGGGCGTCCGCATCGCGCAGGTGGGCCTGGACGGACCGGCGGCGGTGTCCTCGATCACGCTCCCCGGTCAAGAATCCCGGACCGTCCGATGAGGTAGCCGAGCTGGGCGCGGCTCTCGCTGCCGAGGGTGGCGGCGAGCTTGGCGATGTGGACGCGGACGGTACGGATGTTCATGCCGAGCCGGTCGGCGACGACGGCGTCGGTGTGCCCCTCCACGAGCAGTCCTGCGATTGCCCGTTGGCGGGGTGTGATGCCGTTCAGGCTCGGCCGGTGGACCGTCTGCGGGTACATGGGCGTGGCCTGCCACCACAGCCGGTAGAAGGTGGTGGCGAGGAACTCGACCAGGGCCGGGTGCCGGACCTCCAGCGCGACCGTGCCGTCCCCGTCGGCGGGGATGAACGCCACGTCCCGGTCGGCGACGATGAGCCGGTCGGTGACCTCGTCCAGGGAGCGGGCCTCGGCGTCGCCGCGCAGTTGCTCGTAGCGGGCGAGGACGAGCGGCATGTGGCGCTGGGTGTGCTGGTACAGGGTGCGGATACGGGCGCCGCGCTCCAGCAGCGCCTGATCCCGGTCCATCGCCACCACCTGGGCGGCGGCGCCCCGGCTGTCGTTGTAGTGGACGTTGGGCTGCACGCACAGGAGCTCGTGCACGACCCCGGACACGGCCTCGGTGATGGCCTCGTTGATGGGGCCGGTACCGCTGACGACCCTGATCGCCGGGTTCTCCGCGACCGCGGCCGCGCCCCCGGCGGCCCGCATGAACGGTGCGAACGCCTCGGCGAGCCGCTGCTCGCGCCGCCGCTCGTGCGCCGCCCGGTCCGTGGTGGCGCGCAGCATGCGGTGCAGGGCGAGGGCGGGCGGCACGGGCTCCAGCCGGCCGCCGTCCCGGGCGTCGGGCCGCAGCAGCCCGGTCTCGAGGAGGCAGGGGAGGTGCGCCGCCTCCCGGCGGTCGGCACCGCCCTCGCGCAGGGCCCGTGCGTAGAGCTCGATGCCTGCCCGGCACGGGTCTTCCGGGCCGTGCTCCGAGTGGGCTGCCGGCGTGCTCACTCGCCCGTGTCCTCCTGGCCGAGAATGCCCGACCGTCCGATGAGGTAGCCGAGCTGGGCGCGGCTCTCGCTGCCGAGGGTGGCGGCGAGCTTGGCGATGTGGACGCGGGCGGTGCGGATGTTCATGCCCAGCCGGTCGGCGATGACGGCGTCGGTGTGGCCCTCGACGAGGAGGGCGGCGATGGCCCGCTGACGGGGCGTGATGCCGTCGCGCGTGGGCTGCTGCACCGCCTCGGGGTACATGGGGGTGGCCAGCCGCCACAGCCGGTCGAAGGCGGTCACGAAGAAGGCGATCAGGGCCGGGTGGCGGATCTCCAGGGCGAGCGTGCGGTCCTTGTTGGCCGGGATGAAGGCCACGGTCCGGTCCACGATGATGAGACGTTCCGTCACCTCGTCCAGACTGCGGGCCTCCACGTCGCCGTCGAGGCGTTCGTAGCGGGCCACGACACTCGGCGCGTGGCGCAGGGTGTGCTGGTAGAGGGTGCGGATACGGCCGCCGCGGTCGAGCAGGGCCTGGTCGCGCGCGAAGGCCTCGGCGTGCACGGGCGGGGGCGGCTCGGCGTGCCGGTCGCTGGTGTTCGGCTGGACGGCCAGCAGTTCGGAACCCACGGCCACGGCCTGGCCGATGACCCGGCTGATCAGGTCGATCCCGCTGAGCACGCTGATCATCGAGGAGTCGTCGGTGCCGGTGCGGCCGCCGTCGATGCGCATCAGGGGCTCGAACGTCTCGGTCAGCCTGGCCTCGCGCCGGCGTTCGTCCGCGATGCGTTCCTCCGCGATCCGCAGCATGCGGTGCAGGGCGACCGCGGGGGCGACCGGCTCCAGCTTCCCCGGGTCGGTGACGGCGGGGTGCAGGAGCCCGAAGTCGAGCAGACAGGGCGCCTGACCGGCGTCGGCGCCGAGCACGTACCCCTCGCGCAGGGCACGCGCGTACAGCTCCGTCCCTGCCGCGCACAGGTTCTCCACGCCGTGCTCGGGGTGGGGCACCGGGATCACTCGGTCACTCCCTCCTGCTCGGGGATGCCTGACTCCGCGCCGGGGTGGGCGCGGCTCTCGCCGCCGGGGGCGGCGGCGAGCCGGACGGTGCGGACGCGTGCGGTGCGGGTGTTCGTGCCGGGGCGGTCGGCGGTGCCGGCGCCGGCCCGCCGCCGGGAGGTGACGCCGCCGGAGCGCGCGGGGACGGCCTCGGGGCATCTCGGGGCGGTCGGCCGCCACCGGCGGTCGAGGACGGCGGCGAGGAAGCCGGCGACGACGGGGTGGCGGATCTCCAGGGCGCGGGTGCGGTTCTGGCCGACGGGGCCGGGGGCGATCTCACGGTCCACGACGGTCAGGCGCCGGGTGACCTGGTCGAGGGCGCGGATACGGCCGCCGCGGTCGAGCAGGGCCTGGTCGCGGACCAGGGCCTCGGCCCGGGTCCCTGCCGGGGAGCCGGTCTGCCGCCGACCGGTGAGCACCTCGCCCGAGGTGTCCGGCCCGGCCCGGTGGACGGCCCGGCCGATGCGGCCGGGACCGCTGAGGACGCTGATCGTCGGGGTCTCCGTGACGGCGTCGTACCGGCTGTCGGGCCCCACCGGGGACGCGAACACCGCCGTTGGCTTCTCCCACCGGCGCTCGCCGGTGATGCGGTCCTCGACGCCGCGCAGCAGGCGGCGGAGGGCGAGGGCCGGGCCGGCCCGCCGCGGGGCCCTCACGTCCGGCTGGAGCAGGCCGAGGCCGGCCGGACACGGCGTCCCCTGCGTGCCCTCGGTGCTCACCCGTCCTTCGCGCCGGGCACGGGTGCACAGGTTCGGGGCCGCCTCGCACGGTTCCTCCGTCCCGTGCGTGTGCGCCCCGGTCACGGGTGGTCCTCTCCCCCCGGCACGGGATGGTCGGGCTTGAGGATGCCCGACTGCGCGATCAGGAAGCCGAGCTGGGCGCGGCTGCCGCTGCCGAGGGCGGTCGCGAGCTTGGCGATGTGGGCACGGCAGGTGCGGACGTTCATGCCCAGGCGGCGGGCGATCGCCTCGTCGACGTGCCCCTCGACGAGGAGCTTGGCTATGGAGTGCTGGATGTCGGTGATGCCGTCGGGGGCCGTCTCGTAGGGGGCGCCGGCGTTCAGCGGGACGGCCCGGGTCCACATGAACTCGAACACCTTGATGAGGTAGCGGACCAGGCCGGGGTGACGCAGCTCCAGGGCGACCTGCCGGTCGTCGCGCGTGGGGATGAAGGCGACGGTCTCGTCGAGGATGATCAGGCGCTCGACCAGCTCGTCGATGGTGCGGTACTCCGCCTTCCCGTCGGCGAAGTGGTCCACCCAGGCCAGCCGCTCCGGGCTGTACCGGGCCGTGTGCTGGTAGAGCGTCCGGATCCGCACCCCCCGCTCGATGAGCGGTCTGTCGCGCTCCAGCGCCTCCATGAGCCGGTTCTCGGAGCTGCGGCGGCCGCTCGGCTGGACCGTGAGCATCTCGGTCTGGCACTGGGCGGTGGCCAGGTCGAGCGCCGCGTTGATGCGGTCGAGGCCCTCCAGCACGGTGATCGAGTGGGTGGAGGTGGTCTCCTGCGCGCTGAGGGCCATGAACGGCTCGAAGACCTCGGTGAGCGCGATCGACAGCCGCCGGTTCTCACTGATCTCGTGCTCGATGGGGTGGAGGCGCTGGGCCAGGGCAACGGCAGGTGAGACGGGTCGCAGCCAGTTCGCGTCGTCGGGGTCGGGGTGCAGGAGGGCGAACTCCATCAGGCAGGGGGCGGGTTCGATGTCCGCCCGGAGAATGCGTCCCGTGCGCAGAGCGTTCGCGTAGAGGCGACTTCCCTCTTCGCACAACTCGGTCACCGCATGGGGATGTGTCGCCTTAATCCCATTTGTTGCCAAATCTCCACCCCCCAGGGTCCTGAACATGCAGGAACATGATGCACCGATCGTGTGGCCATGACGTGCCTGAATGAGCCATCGTCTTACTCGACGGGGGAAGAGGGGACCTTCAAGTGAGGACGAAGCCGACTATGCGTAAGAGAATGCTTCGCTCGGTGCTTGTCGCCGCCTTCTCCGCCGTTGTGGCCTTCGGAGCTCTGAGTGGCCTCTCCGGTGCGAAGAGCGATGCGCGCGAGACGGGTGGTGTGCAGTCTGTCGTCGTCGCGGACGACGAGCTGGTCGCGGTCCCGGCCGACAGCAAGTGGGACTGAGGCCGATGACCACGCCACCCGACGACCGCTCCTTCCGCAGGGAGATGGCCACCGCCTACCGCTCCGGATGGCACTTCATCGACCTTGTCACCGCGATCCCCCACCCCGGTGACTCGTTGATGGTGACCGTCTTCGGCGAACCGGTGGTCGTCACCCGGGACGAGGACGAGGACGTGCGGGCGTACCGGTGTCTGCGGCGGCCTCGGGGGGCGCCGCAGCCCGTACGGTGTGCCGTCCGGTACGGAATGATCTTTGTGAACCTGGACCAACGAGACCATCGGCTGGTGGAACCGGAAACCCCCACCCCGCGGACCATCTCAGCCACCCCCCGCAGTGCCTGACGCGATTCCCCCGTCGTAACAGATCGCGCAGGTGCTTCCCCCCGCAGCGGCGTCACCGTGACCTGAACACGGTGACGCCGCTGCAGTTTTGGGCGACATTTCGGTGTATCGGGTGATCAGCCCATGGCCTAAAAACGTCCCATCGCTCCCGTGAGGGAGATCTCGATGACCACCCGCCGCGGGTTCGGCGCGGGGGTGCGTTCGTAGCGCTCGGCGTAGCGCCGCACCGCCTCCGCCACCCGCTCCGGCTCCGTGCGCACGTGCGCCCGCCCTTCCAGCGTGGCCCAGCGCCGTCCCGCCACCTGGCACACCGCCACCGCCGCCCCGCCCTCGCCGGCCTCCAGCACGTGCCGCACCTTCGCGCTGGTCCGGTTGGTGATCACCCGGGCGAGCCGGGCCTCGGGGTCGTAGGTGACGCCGACGGGCACCACGTGCGGGGTCCCGTCCGGGCGCGGGGTGGTCAGTGTGCACAGATGCCGTTCGCGCCAGAAGCTGAGGAACGACGGGTCCGGGGCACCCGGATCCTGGGCGTAGGAGGTCATGCCGGGAAAGCTAGTCCCCCCATCCCTCCCGTGGACCGCATTGAGTGGAATAGACTCAACTTTATGTACGCTGACTGAGTCAGTGCAGGAGTCGGTACAGGAGCGACACCAGGAGGAGTACGGACACGTGGATGCCGAGCTGACCAACCGGAGCCGGGACGCGATCAACGCGGCCAGCAACCGGGCCGTGACCGAGGGACACCCGGACCTCACCCCCGCCCACCTGCTCCTCGCTCTGCTCCAGGGGCAGGACAACGAGAACATCGTCGATCTGCTCGCGGCCGTCGACGCCGACCAGGCCGCCGTGCGGGCCGGCGCCGAGAAGGTGCTCGGCTCGCTGCCCAGCGTGGCCGGGTCCACCGTCGCGCCCCCGCAGCCCAACCGCGACCTGCTCACCGTCATCGCCGACGCGCAGGCCCGCGCCAAGGACCTCGGTGACGAGTACCTCTCCACCGAGCACCTGCTCATCGGCATCGCCGCCAAGGGCGGACCGGCCGCCGAGGTGCTGTCCCGCCAGGGCGCAACCCCCAACAAGCTTGTCGACGCCTTCCAGAAGGCCAGAGGAGGGCGCAGGGTGACCACCGCCGACCCCGAGGGGCAGTACAAGGCCCTGGAGAAGTTCGGAACCGACTTCACCGCCGCCGCGCGGGACGGCAAGCTCGACCCCGTCATCGGCCGCGACCAGGAGATCCGCCGGGTCGTCCAGGTGCTGTCCCGCCGTACCAAGAACAACCCCGTCCTCATCGGCGAGCCCGGCGTCGGCAAGACCGCCGTCGTCGAGGGGCTCGCCCAGCGGATCGTCAAGGGGGACGTGCCCGAGTCGCTCAAGGACAAGCGGCTGGTCGCGCTCGACCTCGGGGCCATGGTGGCCGGGGCCAAGTACCGCGGTGAGTTCGAGGAGCGGCTCAAGACCGTCCTCGCGGAGATCAAGGACTCCGACGGGCAGATCATCACCTTCATCGACGAGCTGCACACCGTCGTGGGCGCCGGCGCCGGCGGGGACTCCTCCATGGACGCCGGCAACATGCTCAAGCCCATGCTGGCCCGCGGTGAGCTGCGGATGGTCGGTGCCACCACCCTCGACGAGTACCGGGAGCGGATCGAGAAGGACCCCGCCCTGGAGCGCCGCTTCCAGCAGGTGCTGGTCGCCGAGCCCACCGTCGAGGACACCATCGCCATCCTGCGCGGCCTCAAGGGGCGCTACGAGGCCCACCACAAGGTCCAGATCGCCGACAGCGCGCTGGTCGCGGCGGCCACCCTGTCCGACCGGTACATCACCTCCCGCTTCCTGCCCGACAAGGCCATCGACCTCGTCGACGAGGCGGCCTCCCGGCTGCGCATGGAGATCGACTCATCGCCCGTCGAGATCGACGAACTCCAGCGCGGGGTCGACCGGTTGAAGATGGAGGAGCTCGCGCTGGACAAGGAGACCGACCCGGCCTCCCGCGAGCGCCTGGAGCGGCTGCGCCGTGACCTCGCCGACAAGGAGGAGGAGCTGCGGGGCCTGACCGCCCGCTGGGAGAAGGAGAAGCAGTCCCTCAACCGGGTGGGTGAACTCAAGGAGAAGCTGGACGAGTTGCGCGGCCAGGCCGAACGCGCCCAGCGCGACGGCGACTTCGACACCGCCAGCAAGCTGCTGTACGGCGAGATCCCCACCCTGGAGCGCGACCTGGAGGCCGCCTCCGAGGCGGAGGAGGAGGCCGCCAAGGACACCATGGTCAAGGAGGAGGTCGGCGCCGACGACATCGCCGACACCGTCGCCGCCTGGACCGGCATCCCGGCCGGCCGCCTCATGGAGGGCGAGACGCAGAAACTCCTGCGCATGGAGGAGGAGCTGGGGCGCCGCCTGATCGGGCAGGCGGAGGCCGTGCAGGCGGTGTCCGACGCCGTACGGCGCACCCGGGCCGGGATCGCCGACCCGGACCGGCCCACCGGCTCCTTCCTCTTCCTCGGCCCCACCGGCGTCGGCAAGACCGAACTCGCCAAGGCCCTCGCCGACTTCCTCTTCGACGACGAGCGGGCCATGGTCCGCATCGACATGTCGGAGTACGGCGAGAAGCACACCGTCGCCCGGCTCGTCGGCGCGCCTCCCGGCTACGTCGGCTACGAGGAGGGCGGCCAGCTGACCGAGGCGGTGCGCAGGCGGCCGTACAGCGTGGTGCTCCTCGACGAGGTGGAGAAGGCCCACCCGGAGGTCTTCGACATCCTCCTCCAGGTCCTGGACGACGGGCGTCTGACGGACGGCCAGGGCCGTACGGTCGACTTCCGCAACACGATCCTGGTGCTGACGTCCAACCTGGGCAGCCAGTTCCTGGTCGACCCGATCACCAGCGAGGCGGAGAAGAAGGAACAGGTCCTGGAGGTGGTGCGGGCCTCCTTCAAGCCGGAGTTCCTCAACCGGCTCGACGACCTGGTCGTCTTCTCCGCCCTCACCAAGGACGAGCTCGGCCGGATCGCGCGGCTCCAGATCGACCGGCTCGCACAGCGCCTCGCCGAGCGCCGGCTCACCCTGGAGGTCACCGACGCGGCCCTGGACTGGCTCGCCGTCGAGGGCCTGGACCCGGCCTACGGCGCCCGCCCGCTGCGCCGCCTCGTCCAGACCGCCATCGGCGACCGGCTCGCCAAGGAGATCCTGTCCGGCGAGGTCAAGGACGGCGACACGGTCCGGGTGGACGCCTTCGGCGACGGCCTGATCGTGGGACCGGCCACCGGCAAGACGCTGTAACGACACAAGGGCCCGTCACCCTGGTGGGTGGCGGGCCTGTCCGGGTTGAGGACGCGAAGCTAGTATTCGGTATCGTCTCTCTTTGCATTTCACTTGTTCACAAGGGCGGGAAATGGGGTGCACGGCATGCTGTTGAGCTTCCGGGTGGCCAATCATGGGTCACTGCGTGAGCCTCAGGAGCTGAACCTTGTGCCGGTCTATGCGGATGACCGTCCGGCCCTCACGGTGGCGGCAATCTACGGGGCCAACGCGTCGGGCAAGTCGACAGTCGTGAACGCGTACGAGTTCTTCGTGGACGCGGTGCGCAACTCGCAGGCCCGTTGGCTGCCCGACGAGCCGATTCCCAGACGCCCCTTTCTCCTCGACCACGAGAACATGCGCCGGCCGTCGAGTTATGCGGTGGACGTCCTGGTGGACGGAACGCGGTATGTCTACGGGTTCACAGTCGGAGACCGAGCCGTGGAGGAGGAGTGGCTGTACTCCTATCCCAAGGCGCGTAGGCGGGTGCTGTTCGAGCGCACCGGGCAGGGTGTGACGTTCGGCGCGTCGCTCACCGGGGAGCGTGCCGCCGCAGAGCGGATCATGCGAGCCAACAGTCTCTATCTCTCGGCTGCTGCGCAGATGGGGCTCCAGGAGCTGAGCGCGGTGTGGGAAGCCACACAGGTAGACGACGTCATCGACGATCAGACGCGGCAGCTGGCGTCCGGCTCGGGATCGCTCACGGTGGCCATGTTCCGGATGTTCGAGGCGATCGGTATCGCGCGGGCCGACGACCTGCTGGCCGCTGCCGACCTCGGAGTGGCCGGAGTGCGGGCGGGGCCGCAGGACGAGCGGCTTCAGCGGGCCTTCGACGAAAGCGGGGCCGCTGACGAGCTCGCAGGCCAGCTCGGTGACCTTGCGCCGACTCTGAGGCAACTGGCCGGGCGATCCCTGCGGTTCGTGCACAGAGTCGGCGACGAGGAGTTCCTGCTGCCGCCGGAGGCGGAGTCGGCCGGTACGAAGACCTGGCTGACTTTGGCGAGCATGGCCTTGATGTCCATCGTGCGGGGCAGCCGACTGTGGATCGACGAGGTCGATGTGAGCCTGCACCCTTTGCTTACGGCCAAGCTCGTCAAACTGTTCCAGGACCCTGAACTCAACCCTCAGGGCGCCCAGTTGGTCTTCACCACGCATGACGCCTCACTCCTCGGCACGATGCTGGGCGAGGAAGTGCTCCGCCGTGACCAGATCTGGTTCGTGGAGAAGGACGTGGCGACCGGCGCTTCCGAGCTGTATCCCCTCAGCGACTTCAAGCCGCGCAAGGGGGAGAACTTCGAGCGGCGCTACCTCTCCGGTGGCTATGGTGCCGTGCCGGTGCTGCCGGACTCCGCTCTGGAAGACATGGTCCGGGAGTACTGGGGGGCACATGCCAAGGCCGTTTCCGCGTGAGGGGTCGGGCCGTCGGCGCGGCCCCACCCGCAGATCCGCGCGGACCGTCCTCGTAGTCTGCGGCAGCAGGGAGACCGAGCGGCAGTACCTCCAGGGGCTGCGAGAGCACCTCCGCAACCCCGCCGTCTCCGTCGTCGTACGTGGCAAAGCCTGCGCGCCGACCCAGCTTGTCGCCTACGCGCGCAAGCAGCGGGATCTCACTAAGGGCAGCTTCGACGAGGTGTGGTGCGTATTCGACGTGGACCAGTTCGTCGACGTCGCTGAAGCCGTCGTTGCCGCGCGCAGAGCGAACATCAAGGTAGCTGTCTCCAATCCCTGTTTCGAACTATGGCTCCTGCTCCACTTCGCCCCGCAGACGGCACACGTCCCGACGTACCGGAAGCTGCTCCCTCTCCTGCAGAAGCACGTGCCCGGATACGACAAGGCGCGTGTCGACTTCGCCCTTTACAGAGACGGCCGGGCTGCCGCCGCGGAGCGTGCCCGTGGGCTCGATCCGACCGGTGAGCAGCATGAACGGAATCCGTCCACCAACGTATGGCGGCTGGTCGAGCGGATGGAGGAGCGGTGACGGCGACACGGTCCGGGTGGACGCCTTCGGCGACGGCCTGATCGTGGGACCGGCCACCGGCAAGACGCTCTGAGGGGCGTGGTGACGAGGGGGCGCCGCCCCCTCGTCACGGCGTGAACGCCACGAACCGCACCTCGGACCACTTCGGCCCGTCGTGCACGACCTCGATCTGCACGGCGGACATCTTCCCGGCGACCGGGCCGCCGTTCAGGCACGCGTCGACCGCCTCGCTGCGGCACTGCTCGGTCCGCAGTCCGGGTCCCTCCGGGTAGCCGGCGGCCACCCAGGGGCCCACCTCGTCCCGCCGCAGCCGGAAGTTCGCCTCGTAGCGTGGTTCCGGCCCGGCCTGGATCCCGCACCAGGCGTCGTCCGCCCCCGCCGGCAGCTTCGCCCCGCCGTAGGCCAGCGCTTCGACGCACGAGGTCTTCTTCACGTCCGCCTCGACCGAGTCGTCCGTGAAGAGCCAGGCGACCAGAACCGCGATCAGACCGGCCACCACCAGCGTCGGCACGGCCAGGATCGTCAGGAAGACCCCCCATCTGGTCCTGCCCGGCGCGGCCTGTTCCGCGACCGCTTCGATGTCCGTCAGTGTCATGTGTTCCCCCAATGGTCGACCCCCGTTCTACCTGGCTGACCGGATCATGTCAGCCCTGGGAGGACAGGGCCCGCCTGGGCTTGCCACCCCCCTCCCCGCATGGGGGAGGATGGCAGGATCCGTACGAAGGGAAATTCACGGTGACCATCGACCCGTCCTCGATTCCGAACTTCGGGGGCCAGCCCGAGCCGCAGCCCCAAGGACCGGCGGGCCCCGTCGTCCCGGATCAGGATCTCGTGAAGCAGCTCCTCGACCAGATGGAGCTGAAGTATGTCGTCGACGACGAGGGTGACCTCGCGGCGCCGTGGGAGCAGTTCCGTACGTATTTCATGTTCCGCGGCGAAGGCGACCAGCAGGTCTTCTCGGTGCGGACGTTCTACGACCGGCCCCACCAGATCGACGAGAAGCCCGCGCTGCTGGAGTCCATCGACGACTGGAACCGGCGCACCCTGTGGCCCAAGGTCTACAGCCACACCCACGACGACGGCACCGTCCGTCTGATCGGTGAGGCGCAGATGCTCATCGGCACCGGCGTCAGCCTGGAGCACTTCGTCTCCTCCACCGTGAGCTGGGTGCGCGCCGCCATCGAGTTCGACAAGTGGCTCGTCGAGCAGCTCGGTCTCGAGCAGGAGGTCAACGACGCGGAGAAGCCCGAGGACGACGAGTAGACGTCCTCGCGCCACCCGAGAGCCCGGCCAGGGCACCGGCCGCCACGGCCGTGTGCCGGGGCCGGGCTCTCGCCGTCGCCTGAGCCGGCCCGGGCTCCGAAGGCACCCGCGCCCGTCCACAGCCTGTGGACGGGCGCGCTCCTTTTGCGAGCCCCTCTCAGCCCGCGAGCCCCTTCAGCCGGCGAGCCCCTTCAGCCGCTGGACGGCCTCCTCCAGCACTCCCGTCCGCTTGCAGAACGCGAACCGCACGAACGGCGCGCCCGCCTCCCGGTGGTCGTAGAAGACCGCGTTCGGGATGGCGACGACGCCCGCGCGTTCGGGCAGGGCGCGGCAGAAGGCGAAGCCGTCGCCCTCCGCGGACAGCACCGCGCCGAGGGGGCGGATGTCGGTGGTGACGAAGTAGGTGCCGGCGGGCCGGAACACCTTGAAGCCCGCCTCCGCGAGACCCGCCGCCAGCAGGTCCCGCTTGGCCAGCATGTCCTCGCGGAAGGCGGCGAAGTAGCTGTCCGGGAGGGCGAGGGCCTCGGCGACCGCGTACTGGAAGGGCCCGGAGGACACGTACGTCAGGAACTGCTTCGCCGAGCGGACCGCCGCAACCAGACCGGGCGCCGCCGTGATCCAGCCGACCTTCCAGCCGGTGAAGGAGAAGGTCTTGCCGGCGGAGCCGATGGTGACCGTGCGCTCCCGCATCCCCGGGAAGGTCGCGAGGGGCAGGTGCTCGGCCTCGTCGAAGACCAGGTGCTCGTAGACCTCGTCCGTGACCACCAGCAGGTCCCGCTCCACGGCCAGCTCGGCGATCGCCGTCAGCTCCTCGCGGGTGAGGACCGTGCCGGTCGGGTTGTGCGGGGTGTTGATCAGCAGGAGCCGGGTGCGGTCGGTGACGGCGGCGCGCAGCTCGTCGAGGTCGAGGCGGAAGCTGCTCTCGTGCGGCCGCAGGGTGACCGGGACCCTGGTCCCGCCCGCCATGGCGATGCAGGCCGCGTAGGAGTCGTAGTACGGCTCGAGCGCGACGACCTCGTCACCCGGCTCCACCAGCGCGAGCAGGGCGGCGGCGATGGCCTCCGTGGCGCCGGCCGTGACCAGGACCTCGGTGTCGGGGTCGTGGGCCAGGCCGTAGCGGCGCTCCTGGTGCGCGGCGATCGCGGTGCGCAGCTCGGGGACCCCCGGGCCCGGCGGGTACTGGTTGCCGCGTCCGTCGCGCAGCGCCCGCACGGCCGCCTCCCTGACCTCCTCGGGACCGTCCGTGTCGGGGAAGCCCTGCCCCAGGTTGATCGAGCCGGTGCTGAGGGCCAGGGCGGACATCTCGGCGAAGATCGTCGTCCCGAACTCGGTGAGACGGCGGTTGAGCAGGGGGCGCGCGCTGGAGGTCATGCCGGCCATCCTGCGCCCAAGCTCTGGAGTTCCTCAACTCTGCTTTGGCCCGTGACACGGAAGGGCATCTCCAGCTCACGCAGCGAGCGAGGCGCCCACGGGGGGTCGTTTTCGGGGCGCTGCGGAGAAAGGTCGGTGACGCCATGGGTGTGGTGCTCGGCATCATCCTGCTGGTTCTCTTCCCGGTCGTGCTGCTGCTGGCGGTCGCGAGCGCCGGGCGCCGGCGGCGCGGTCGGCGCGACCGGCGGCTGTACAGCGGTTCCGCCTCGGGTTCGAGCGGCAGCTGGTGGGCCGGTGACAGCGGTTCCGACTCCGGCGGCGGACATCACGGAGGGCATGGCGGGCACTCCTGCGGCGGCCACTCCGGTGGTCACTCCTGCGGCGGCGGGTCGTCCTGCGGCGGCGGAGGCGGATGCGGGGGAGGCAGCTGACACGGGGCAGCTGCCTGCGGCAGGGGGAACCGCATCCGGGACGGGGGGAACGGGGGAAGGCGGGGGCGTGGGGTCCGGACCTGGGTCGGGCCGCGCGCCCCCGCTTGTCGCTTTTTCACTCCGGTGCTCCGGCGCACGCTCCGGCCGCCGTGGCGCACGCCGTGGTTGAACAGATGAGCTGGGGAGCCCACGCAGGGATGGAAACCCCACGAAGTTGGGTAAAAACGCTGTGACGGCGCCACCGTTCATGATTCCCTCTAACTCGCCAACGCAGCCCCTCGGACGTCCTCCGGACACGTCCTGACCTCCCACTGGGCTGACCGGGCCGATCCCCCCACAGTCGCCCGGGTGCGCCGGAACCCCACACCACCCTTTCTTTGCGTGCTAGCGGAGCCGATCCATGCTCACGACCCTGAACACCTCGTACACCGACACGCGCGCGGCCGACCTCGCCTGGGCCCTGGGGCGTGAGCCGCTGCCCGCCCTCGCCGCGCTCGACGTCGACATCGCCGGGGCGAAGCTTCAGTTGAGACTCCTCGGCGCGTCCCACCAAGTGCTCCTCGAGGAGGACCGGGGCACCTGTTCGGAGACGGTGGCGTGCATCCCCGGCAGCAGCACGCCGCTGCCGCTCGGCGTGGCCAAGCGGGTGGGGGACTGGGAGTACGAGTTCGCCGCCCGCGTGGAGGCCCTGTCGCCGGGTCAGTTCGCGGGCCGCGCACAGGAGTTGCTCGCGCTGGTGTCCGACCATCCGCACGGTCTCGCCGGCGTCTTCCCCGGCAGCCCGCACGCGTTCACGGCCCTGCTGGCCCAGCGCCACGAGGGCCAGGTGCACTGGCGGACCTGGCACGCGTACCCGCAGGACGGGCAGTTGGTGGCCACCCGGACCCGCGTCGGGGTCAGGGTCCCGGTGGCGACGGCGGGTTGAGCCGGGCAAACCGCTGCCCCCGGGTTCACTCCCACTTCCACACGTGTGGGTGACGAAGCGTGCCGTGGCCGTGACGTAACGTCGCACCGTGATCGAGCCGCACGCCCTCGCCCCGCCCGGCGCTCCGCCGCCCCGGGCCGGGCCCGCGCCGCTGCCGGTCCGCCCCGGCGTCGGCCGGTTCCTCGTCCTGGCCTGCGTCTTCGTCTGTGCGGCCTGCGGACTGGTGTACGAGCTCGAACTGGTCGCCCTGGCCTCCTACTTGACCGGCGACTCGGTCACCCAGGCCTCCGTGGTGCTGTCCGTCATGGTCTTCGCGATGGGCATCGGCTCGCTGGCCGCCAAGCGGTTGCGCCGGCTCGCGGCCGCGGCCTTCGGCGCCCTCGAGGCACTGCTCGCGCTGGTCGGCGGGTGCAGCGCGATGACCCTGTACGCCGTGTTCGCGTGGACCGGTGACTGGGGCGGGCTGTGGGCGAGCGGTCCGCGCTGGCTCCTGGTCGCCTTCTCCCTCGCCATCGGCCTGCTCATCGGGGCCGAGGTGCCCCTGCTGATGGAGCTGATCCAGCGCATCCGCCGCCAGGACGCGGGCGGCGCGGTGGCCGACCTGTTCGCGGCGGACTACGTCGGCGCCCTGGTCGGCGGCCTGGCCTTCCCGTTCCTCCTGCTGCCCCTGCTGGGCCAGTTGACCGGCGCGCTGCTCACCGGCGCGGTCAACGCGCTCGCGGGCGGCGCCCTGGTCCTCGGCCTGTTCCGCGGCGACCTGACCCGCCGGGCCCGCAGGCTGCTGCTGGCCGCCAACCTCGCCGTGCTCGTCGTCCTCGCCACCGCCACCGTCCTCGTCGACGACTTCGAGCGGGCCGCGCGCGAGGCGGTCTACGGCCACGACGTGCGGGTCGCCCTCCAGACCGGCGTCCGGGAGGTCGCGCTCACCGGCGGCACCGACGGCCGCCCCCTCGACCTCTACGTCGACGGCCGGCTCAGGGTCGGCGGCCGCGACGAGGACCGCTACCACGAGGCCCTCGTCCACCCCGCGATGAACGGCCCCCACGCGCGCGTGCTCGTCCTCGGCGGTGCGGACGGCCTCGCCGCCCGCGCGGTGCTCGGCCACTCCGGCGTCCGGCGGGTCGACCTGGTGGCGCTCGACCCCGCGGTGGTCGACCTGGCCCGCCGCGACCCGGCACTCTCCCGGCTCAACGGCCATGTCTACGGCGACCCGCGCGTCCACGTCAGCACAGCGGACGCGTTCCGCCGGCTGCGGACGCCGGCGCCCGGGCCGTCGTACGACGTGGTGATCGCCGATCTGCCCGACCCCGGCGTCACCGCGAGCACCAAGCTGTACTCGCAGGAGTTCTACGGCCTCGTCCGCCGCGCCCTGGCCCCCGGCGGCCGGTTCGCCGTGCACGCGGGCCCGGTCTCCTCCCGCCCCCGGGTCTTCTGGACGGTGGACGCGACCCTGCGCGCGGCGGGCCTGCGCACCACCCCCTACCGCGTCCGTGGCCCGGACTCCGGCTCCGGCCGCACGCCCGGGGTGTCCCGCGCCCCCCGCGACTGGGGCTTCGTGCTGGCGTCGCGGGGACGGCGCCCGGCACTGGCCCTGGACCCCCGCGGGCCCCGGCCGGCGACCCTGACGGCGGAGTCCCTGCGGGCGGCGTCCCGGGCGGCACAGGCGACCCGGGTCGGCGGCCTCGCGGCGTCCACGTTGGTGCATCCGCGCTACTGATCCCGCCGACGGGGCGTCGGGGCGCTGTCACTTTCGACCAACGGGGGTGCAGGAGCGGCGCCCCTGGGTAGGCTCGGCAACCATGGAGCATGAGGTGTTCGTTCCGGTTCCGGTCGAGCGGCTGCGGGAGACCCTGGGGGACCCCGGCAGGGTGGCCCGGGCGGTTCCCGGGCTCCAGCAGGACGCCGGCGCGGAGCCCGTCGCCGGGCGCCTGAAGGTGCGGGTCGGCAGCCACTCCGTCACCTACCGGGGCGCGGTACGCCTCTCTCCCCGGGACGACGGTTCCTACGCCGTCGAGGGCGAGGCGGCCGAGACCCGCGGCACCGGCTCGGTCAAGCTGGCCCTCACCGTCCGCCTGCGCGACACCGACGGCGGCTCGACCGTGGTCTTCGACGGCACGGCCACGGCGGACGGCCGTGTCACGGAACTCCCCCAGGACGCGGTGGGCTCCGCGGTCGTACGTCTGCTGAACCGTTTCGCGGAGGCGCTGGGCGAGACGACGGAGACGCCGGCGGAGCCGTCCGGGACGGCGGCGGCCCCGGAGCCGGCCGAGGCTGCGAAGACTCCGGAGGTCCCGGAGGTCCCGGAGACCGCCGAGGCCCCGGGAGCCGTCGCGGCGCAGGAAGCCGCGGAGACCTCCGAGGAGCCCGTCGAGCAGCCCCCCGCCCCCCAGGTCGACGACTTCATGGAACCCTCCGGCCCCCCGGCCGAGGCCGCCCACGCCCGCCGCACGATGATCGGCCGCAGCGCGGAAGAGGTCGACCACGCGCCCCCGAGGGGCCGTTACGCCCCCGTCCCCGCTCCCCAGACGGTGGCCTCGGGTGTGCCCCTGCGCTGGGCGGCGCCGGCGGCGGCGGTGGCCCTGGCGTCGGCGATCGTGGTGGGAAGGGCACTGCGCAGACGCCGTTGAGCGGCCGCCCAGTAGTGTCGTCCCGTGAGCCATGAAGACATCACACTGACCGCGGGCGACGCGGAAGTGACCTTGCGGCCGGCAAACGGCGGACGGGTCGGGGGACTTCGAGTCGGAGGCGTCCAACTGCTGCGCCAGGGCGACCGGTTCGGCTGCTTCCCGATGGTCCCCTGGTGCGGCCGTATCCGTGACGGACGGTTCCGCGACGGGGCCGAGGTCCACCAGATGCCGCTCAGCTCCCCGCCGCACGCCATCCACGGCACCGCCCGCGACGGCGCCTGGAACATCGCCCGCACATCCACCGACGAGGCGGTCCTCACGTACGACCTCGTCGAGCCCTGGCCCTACCCCGGGCGGGTCACCCAGATCGCGGCACTCACCCCGGACGCCCTGACGCTCACGATGTCCGTGGAGACGTACGACGCCTCCTTCCCGGCCCAGATCGGCTGGCACCCCTGGTTCAACCGCACCCTCGACGGCGGCGAGCCCGTCCGGCTCGACTTCACCGCCGCCTGGCAGGAGGAGCGCGGCGACGACCACCTGCCCACCGGCAACCGCGTCGACCCGAAGCCCGGCCCCTGGGACGACTGCTTCGGCATGCCCGGCGGCGTCGACGTCACGCTGACCTGGCCCGGGCAGCTGGAGCTCAAGGTCGCCAGCCGCGAGGAGTGGGTCGTGGTCTACGACGAGCAGGAGGCCGCCGTCTGCGTGGAGCCGCAGACCGGGCCGCCCAACGGCCTCAACACCCTGCCCCGCCTGGTCACGCCCCTGGAGCCGCTGGAGGCCTCGACGACCTGGAGCTGGCGGCGCCTCTAAGCTGACAGGCATGACTGACGCACGCGCCGCCCTCAAGCAGCAGATTCTCGACAAGGCCGTGGTGCACGGCAAGGTGACCCTGTCATCGGGCCTGGAGGCCGACTACTACGTCGACCTGCGCCGCGTGACCCTCGACGGGGAGGCGGCCCCGCTGGTCGGCCAGGTGCTCCTGGACCTGACCGCGGACCTGGAGTTCGACGCGGTCGGCGGCCTGACCATGGGCGCCGACCCGGTCGCCGGCGCCATGCTGCACGCGGCCGCCGCGCGCGGCCGGCGCCTGGACGCCTTCGTCGTGCGCAAGGCGGCCAAGGCGCACGGCATGCAGCGGCGCGTCGAGGGCCCCGACATCGCCGGGCGCCGGGTGCTGGTCGTCGAGGACACCTCCACCACCGGAGGCTCCCCGCTCACCGCGGTCGAGGCGGTGCGCGAGGCGGGCGCGGAGGTCGTCGCCGTCGCCACGATCGTGGACCGCGCGACGGGCGCCGCGGAGAAGATCGAACAGGGCGCGGGGGTGCCGTATCTCTTCGCGTACTCGAAGGACGAGCTGGGACTGGCCTGACCAGGGAGTGACCACGGGATGGACCATCCGGCCGAGTCTGGAAAGATGAGGCCGACGATGACGTCGAACCCCCACACAAGGTCTAGGTCAGGGCCGTAAGCACGCAGTACGCCAACCCGCAGATACAAGGAGCGGACACATGCCGATCGCAACCCCCGAGGTCTACAACGAGATGCTGGACCGGGCGAAGGCGGGCAAGTTCGCCTACCCGGCCATCAACGTGACCTCGACCCAGACCCTGCACGCTGCGCTGCGCGGCTTCGCTGAGGCCGAGAGCGACGGCATCATCCAGATCTCGACCGGTGGCGCCGAGTTCCTGGGCGGCCAGTACAGCAAGGAGATGGTCACGGGTTCCGTGGCCCTCGCCGAGTTCGCGCACATCGTCGCCGAGAAGTACCCGGTCACCGTCGCCCTGCACACCGACCACTGCCCCAAGGACAAGCTCGACGGGTACGTACGCCCGCTGCTCGCCGTGTCCGAGGAGCGCGTCAAGGCCGGCGGCAACCCGCTGTTCCAGTCGCACATGTGGGACGGCTCGGCGGAGACCCTCGCCGACAACCTCTCCATCGCCCAGGAGCTCCTGGAGCGCGCCCGCGCCGCCAAGATCATCCTCGAGGTCGAGATCACCCCGACCGGTGGCGAGGAGGACGGCGTCTCGCACGAGATCAACGACTCCCTGTACACGACCGTCGACGACGCCATCCGCACGGCGGAGGCGCTCGGCCTCGGCGAGAAGGGGCGCTACCTGCTGGCCGCCTCCTTCGGCAACGTCCACGGTGTCTACAAGCCGGGCAACGTCGTCCTCCGCCCCGACCTGCTGAAGGAGCTGAACGACGGGGTCGCCGCCAAGTTCGGCAAGCCGGCCGGGTCCCAGCCGTTCGACTTCGTCTTCCACGGCGGCTCCGGCTCCACGGAGGAGGAGATCCGCACCGCGCTGGAGAACGGCGTCGTCAAGATGAACATCGACACCGACACGCAGTACGCCTTCACGCGTCCGGTCGCCGACCACATGTTCCGCAACTACGACGGCGTCCTGAAGGTCGACGGCGAGGTCGGCTCCAAGAAGACCTACGACCCGCGCACCTGGGGCAAGCTGGCCGAGGCGTCGATGGCCGCCCGGGTCGTCGAGGCCACGCAGCACCTGCGCTCGGCGGGCACCCGCATCAAGTAACTCCCGCGTTTCCCGTGAGCCCGGTGCCTTCGTGCCGGGCTCACGGTATATGTGGGCCCATGTCCGACGTCAGGCTGGCCTCCCCGCAGGGCAAGTGGATCCTGCTCACCACCGTCCTCGGCTCCAGCATGGCGATGCTGGACTCGACCGTCGTCAACGTCGCCCTGCCGCGCATCGGCCGTGACCTGGACGCCGACCTCGCCGCCCTCCAGTGGACGGTCAACGCCTACATGCTGACGCTGGCCGGGCTGATCCTGCTCGGCGGCTCGCTCGGGGACCGCTACGGCCGCCGCAAGGTCTTCGTGGTGGGCGTCGTGTGGTTCGCGGCGGCCTCGCTGCTGTGCGGCCTGGCCCCGAACGCCGGGGTCCTCGTCGCCGCCCGCGCCCTCCAGGGAGTCGGCGGCGCCCTGCTCACGCCCGGTTCCCTGGCCCTGATCCAGGCCTCCTTCCATCCCGACGACCGGGGCCGGGCCGTCGGCCTGTGGTCCGGGTTCGGCGGCATCGGAGCGGCCGTCGGCCCCTTCGTGGGCGGCTGGCTGGTGGACGGTCCCGGCTGGCGCTGGGTGTTCCTGCTCAACGTGCCGCTGGCGCTGGTGTGCGCGCCGATCGCGGTACGGCACGTTCCCGAGTCGGCGGACGGACGCGCCGACCACGGACGCTTCGACGTGCTCGGCGCGGTCCTCGGCGCGCTGGCGCTCGCGCTGGTGACGTACGCGCTGATCGAGGCCCGCTCCGGGTCCCTGGTGGTCGCCGTGACGGCGGTTGCCGGAGTGGCCGCCGGGGCGGCCTTCGTGGCGGTGGAGAAGCGGCGGCCCGATCCGATGATGCCCCTCGGGATCTTCGCGTCCCGGCAGTTCACCGCGGTGAACCTGGTGACGCTGTGCGTGTACGCGGCCTTCGGCGGGTTCTTCTTCCTGGCCGCGCTCCAGCTTCAGGTGGCGGTGGGTTACTCGGCCCTCCAGGCCGGTACGGCCCTGCTGCCGACGACCGCCCTCATGCTGCTGTTCTCGGCCCGCTCGGGCGCCCTCGCCGACCGCATCGGACCGCGCATCCCGCTCACCGCCGGCCCGCTGCTGTGCGCGGCGGGGATGCTGCTGATGCTGCGGGTCGGGCCGGGGGCGTCGTACGGGGCGGATGTCCTGCCCGCGCTGCTGGTCCTCGGCACCGGCATGGTCACCCTGGTCGCGCCGCTGACGGCGACCGTGCTGGGGTCGGTGGACGCCTCCCGGGCGGGCCTGGCGAGCGGCATCAACAACGCGGCGGCCCGGGCGGCGGGCCTGATCGCGGTGGCCGCGCTGCCGCTGGTCGCGGGGATGGGGGAGGGGGCCTACCGGTCGCCGGGCGCCTTCGACGACGCCTTCGGGCGGGCGATGGTGGTGTGTGCGGGGGTGCTGGTGGTGGGGTCGGCGGTCGCTTTCGCGACGGTGCGGTCGCTGCCGGCGGGGTGCCGGAAGCCGGAGTGCCGGACCCACGGGGCAGTGCTGGCACCACCGCTGGAGGGGGAGCGGGCCCGGGGGAGGCTGTCGTAGTGCCTCTGCGGTCCGGTGGGGGCTGGTCGCGCAGTTCCCCGCGCCCCTGAGCAGTCGCAGTCACCGGCACCACGACGGACACCCCCCACCCCGGCACCGACCCACCCACCGAACCCAAGGCGCTGCACAAGCCCCCACCGGACAGCGGCAGGCCGCCGCAGGCATCAGGGGCGCGGGGAACTGCGCGACCAGCCACAACGCACCCGCAGACGAAACGCAGCCTTCCGCGAGGGAGACTGGACCCATGTCCATTCACGAGAACCTTCTCGGGGGCCCGCCCCCGACCCACCTCCCCGACGACCCGGAGCCCCGTGAGCTCCTGGCCAACGGCACCGCCCCCGCCGATGTCGCCGCGAAGTACCCGACCTCCTCGCTGGCCTGGGCCCAGCTCGCCGACGAGGCGTTCGAGCGGGGCAGCGTCGTGGAGTCGTACGCCTACGCCCGTACCGGCTACCACCGCGGCCTGGACGCGCTGCGCCGCAACGGCTGGAAGGGCCACGGCCCGGTCCCGTGGGAGCACGAGCCGAACCGCGGCTTCCTGCGCGCGCTGCACGCCCTCGCCCGTGCCGCCGGTGCCATCGGCGAGCAGGAGGAGTACGAGCGCTGCTCGCAGTTCCTGAAGGACTCCTCGCTCACGGCGGCGGAGACGCTGGGCTGATCCGTCACCGTTTTCCGGGCCCGCCCGCGTGACCGGGCGGGCCTTGCCATTTGCGCGGACGATGGAAGAAGATGCCCGGCGGGGACCGGGGCCCCGTGTCGGTAACGGCAGGGCGGACCGCTACCCGGAGTAATAACAGGAGACAGCGATGTCGTCCCATGAGGCTCAGGAAGCGCAGGAGCCCGAGACCCCGCATCTCGACTTCCAAGGCACGACGCCGTACGAGGACTACGTCAAGGCGGACGTGCTCACCCACCTCCAGCACACCCTCTCCGACGATCCCGGAGAGATGGTCTTCCTGGTCACGACCCAGGTCATGGAGCTGTGGTTCACCGTCATCGTGCACGAGTGGGAGACCGCGGCGGCCGCCCTGCGCTCCGACGACGTGCCCACGGCCGTCGCCGCGCTGAAACGATCCGTCCGTGAGCTGGAGGCCCTGAACGCCTCCTGGAAGCCGCTCGGCCAGCTCACGCCCGCGCAGTTCAACTCCTACCGCTCGGCGCTCGGCGAGGGCTCCGGCTTCCAGTCGGCGATGTACCGCCGCATGGAGTTCCTGCTCGGCGACAAGTCGGCGTCCATGCTCGTCCCGCACCGGGGCGCGCCCCGCGTCCACGCCGAGCTGGAGAAGGCGCTGCACGAGCCGAGCCTGTACGACGAGGTACTGCGGCTGCTCGCCCGGCGCGGACACGCCATCCCGGCCGCCGTCCTGGAGCGGGACGTCTCGCGCCGCTACGAGCCCTCGGAGGAGGTCGAGGCCGCCTGGACGGCCCTCTACTCCGGCCCCGAGCACGACGAACTCGCCCGCCTGGGCGAGGCGTTGACCGATGTCGCCGAGCTGGTGTGGCGATGGCGCAACGACCACCTCGTCGCCACCCGCCGCGCGATGGGCGCCAAGGCCGGCACGGGCGGCTCCGCCGGGGTGGCCTGGCTGGAGAAGCGCGCGCGGAAGAACGTGTTCCCGGAGCTGTGGACGGCGCGGTCCCATGTCTGAACTCGACTTCAAAGCACGGGAATTGGACGCCGGTGACGAACTCGCGGGCCTGCGCTCGCGGTTCGTCCTCGACGACGTCGTCTACCTGGACGGGAACTCGCTGGGCGCCCTCCCGGCCGCCGTCCCGGGGCGCGTCGAGGACGTCGTGCGCCGCCAGTGGGGGTCCCTGCGGATCCGGTCCTGGGACGAGAGCGGCTGGTGGACCGCCCCCGAGCGGATCGGCGACCGGATCGCCCCGCTGGTCGGGGCGGCGGCCGGGCAGATCGTGGTCGGCGACTCGACAAGTGTCAACGTGTTCAAAGCACTTGTGGGCGCGGTGCGGCTCGCCGGCGGCCCCGAGGCCGGACGGGACGAGGTGGTCGTCGACGCGACCACCTTCCCCACGGACGGGTACATCGCCGAGTCCGCGGCCCGGATGACGGGCTGCACCCTGCGGGCGGTGACCCCGGCGGAGGTGCCGGGCGCGCTCAGCGGCCGTACGGCGGTTGTGCTGCTCAACCACGTCGACTACCGCACCGGACGCCTGCACGACCTGCCCGGGCTCACGGCCGCCGTGCACGCGGCGGGCGCGGTCGCGGTGTGGGACCTGTGCCACAGCGCGGGCGCCCTGCCGGTCGGCCTCGACGCGCACGGCGTCGACCTCGCGGTCGGCTGCACCTACAAGTACCTGAACGGCGGCCCCGGTTCACCGGCGTACCTCTACGTCCGACGTGAGCACCAGGACCGCTTCGACTCCCCGCTGCCCGGGTGGAACTCCCATGCCGAGCCCTTCGGGATGCGGCCGTCGTACGCACCGGCGCCGGGCGCGCTGCGGGGCCGCGTCGGCACCCCCGACATCCTCTCCATGCTCGCCCTGGAGGCGGCCCTGGAGGTCTGGGACGGGGTGTCGGTCGAGGCGGTGCGCGCCAAGTCCCTCGCCCTGACGGACTTCTTCCTGGAGTGCGTCTCGTCGTACGTCGACGAGGGCCGCGTCGAGTGCGTGACCCCCCTGGCGCACGCCGAGCGCGGCAGCCAGGTCGCGCTGCGCTGCGAGGACGCGGGCGAGGTGATGAAGCGGCTCATCGAGCGGGGCGTGGTGGGCGACTTCCGGCACCCGGACGTGCTGCGATTCGGCTTCACGCCGTTGTACGTCGGGTTCGCGGACGTGGAGCGGGCGGCGCGGGTGCTGGGGGAGACGCTCGGCTGACGGGCTCCGCCGCCCTGCCGGTCCGGTGACCGGTGCCGCCCTGCTGGTCCGCCCTGCCGGTCCGGTGACCGGTCCGCGCTGTCGGTCCGGTTGACCGGCTTCGGCTTCGGCTTCGGCGCCCTCAGTCCTGCACGGCGTACACGCCCGCCTGTGCCGCCGCGACCGCCGCGTCCGCGGCGCGTTCGGCGGCGGCCGGATCGGGGACCGTGCCGGTGGTGAGGAGGCCGTAGTAGAGGGGTGCGGAGACCGCCCGTACGACGGTCGCCGGGTCGGTGCCGGCGGGGAGCTCGCCGCGCGTGACGCCCTCCGTGACACAGGGGGCCCACTCGGCGACCCGTACCGCGTAGAAGTGCCGCAGCGCCTCGGCGGTACGCGGGTCGCAGGCCGCCGCGGCGATGACCGCCCGGAACAGCGCGCCCTGCCGTGGGTCGGCGAGCGTGCGCTGGACCAGCAGGGCGTTGGCCCGCAGGTCGTCGCGGACCGAGCCGGTGCGGGCGCGGGGCAGCGACTGCTCGGCCATGTCGGCGAGCAGGTCGGCGACCAGCGCGGTGACCGTCCCCCACCGCCGGTACACGGTCGTCTTGCCGACCTCCGCGCGCCGGGCGACCTCGGCGAGGTCCAGGCGGTCGAAACCCTGCTCGACGAGCACGTCCCCGGCCGCCCGCAGCACGGCCGCACGGACCCGCGCGGTACGGCCGCCGGGACGGACGGTGCCGGGTTCGGCGGACATGTCGGCCTCCTCGGTGCGCTCACGCGGTGCGCTTCGGCGGTGTGCGTTGTCGGTGTGCTTTGTCGGTGTGCTCCGGATCCGTGGGGCGGACCGCCACCAGCGTAAC
Organism: Streptomyces sp. NPDC091972; assembly: GCF_044756385.1. Lineage (NCBI taxonomy): Bacteria > Bacillati > Actinomycetota > Actinomycetes > Kitasatosporales > Streptomycetaceae > Streptomyces > Streptomyces sp. NPDC091972. The sequence continues at coordinate 459,330 of NZ_JBIVSV010000005.1, forward strand.
GAAACGGCAGAACCGTTTAACCCTCACCGAGCGTGACATCCCCGGGTCCGCGCACGTCATGGGCCTGATACCGTCCCGGCCAACGGCCGGATTCCCTTCCAGGATGATTCACGGTCCGTCAGATCCGTTTCGTCGCTGAGAGGTTGGAGCATGCCGGACGACGCCGCAGCCCGTGCCGCCGCAGAAGCCCGTGTCGCGGCCGAGGAGGAGTCGGCCTTCTCGCACCCGGCGGTCGACCCCGACGCCACCGCGGCGTACGGCGACGACCCCGACCAGATGATCGACTTCTACGCCCCGCGCGTGGCGGTGTCCCCCGGGGGCGGCCTCGCGCCGCTGGTCGTCGTCCTGCACGGCGGAGCGTGGCGGGCGCCCTACGACCGGCGGCACGTGACACCGTTCGTGGACTTCCTGGCCCGGCGCGGATTCGCCGTGGCCAACGTGGAGTACCGGCGGGGTGGGGTCTCTCTGCCGGGGGAGGGTGCCGGTGGTGGGGGCGCTGTGGATGGCGTCGGTGCCGGTGGTGTCGGTGCGGGGGGCCTGGGCGCCGGCGGCGTCGGGTCGGTGGCCGGACGTTGGCCCGAGACCTTCGACGACGTGGCCGCCGCGGTGGACGCGCTGCCCGGGCTGGTACGGGAGCACCTCCCGCAGGCCGACCCGCGCCGCATGGTGGTCACCGGTCACTCCGCCGGCGGCCACCTCGCGCTGTGGGCCGCGGCCCGGCACCTGCTGCCGGCCGACGCCGCGTGGCGCATCGACCGTCCGGCGCCCCTGCGCGGGGTCGTCGCCCTCGCCCCGATCGCCGACTTCACGGTCGCCGACAAGCTGGACGTGTGCGGCGGCGCGTGCCGCCAACTCCTGGGCGGCGACGAGGGGTTCGCGGCGCGCGTGCCCTACGCCGACCCCGCGCTGCTGCTGCCCACGGGCATCGCGACCACCCTCGTCCAGGGCCGCACCGACACGGTCGTACCGCAGGCGGTCGCCGAGGCCTACGCGGACGCGGCGGCCAAGGCGGGCGAGGTGGTGGGCCTGACCCTGCTGGAGGACGTCGGCCACTTCCCGCTGATCGACCCGGCGGCGGACGCGTGCGCGGTGGTGGCGGAGGAGATCGCGCAGCTGGCGTGGTGAGGCGGGTCCGGGAGGGTCTTGGGATGCGGTCCGGAGTGCGTCTTGGAAGCGTCTTGGGATGTTTCCTGTGACCTCGTGCGGCCCCTCCCGGTGATACCCGTAATACCTGAGAGCTACGACCGCGAAGAGCTCCCTGGCGGGACGCGGACGACAGCTCCGGCTCCGTAACTTCCTTTCCTGACAAGCCCGATGGCCGGGCGGACGGGGAGGGACGACTGTGGGGACCAGGGGGAGGGGCCCGCGTGAGCGCGGCGGTGACGCGTGGCATCCGTGGGGTGTGGGCGGGACCGAGCCGGCCGACGGCCGCGACGAACCGGGCCGGCTGCGGGGCGTCCGGGACGACCTGTACGTGGGGGACGAGTCAGGCGAGCAGGACGAGCGGGCCGTCCACGGAAGGCCCGGACACCGCCGTGCCCGCGTGCACCGCCGTGTCCGCGCGTGGCGCCGGGCCGTTCTCGCCGCCCTGATCACCGCGGCGGTGGTGGCCCCGCTCTCCGCGGCCGCCCGCCCCGAGATCCCGTCACCGCCCCCCGCCACGCTTCCTCCGCTCACCCCCGCCACCCTCGACGAGATCTACGCGGCCAACAGCAGCAACGCCGCCGAGGCCGCCCGCGCGGCCGAGGACCACGGTTACACCCACCGCGCGGCGGCGGACCGGAGGCTGGCCGCCCCCGCCCGCCACCTCCTCGCCTTCGACGGCCGGGGCCCCGGAAGCGCGACAGAGGTCTTCGGCGACCTCGCCCACGCCGACCACGTGGCCGTCCTCGTCCCCGGCTCCGACACCTCCCTGGACACCTACGACCGCTTCCGGACGACGGCCGCGGCCCTGCACCGACAGCTCACCGCCACCGCCCCGCACGGCACCCGGACCGCGGTGGTCGCCTGGCTCGGCTACCGCACCCCGGACACCGTCAGCACCGCGGTCCTGACCACGGGCAGGGCCGAGGACGCGGCCCCTCACCTGCGTGCCTTCATACGCCGACTCCAGGGCGTCGTCGGCAGCACCGGCACCCTCTCCCTGGTCTGCCACTCCTACGGCTCGGTGGTCTGCGCAAGGGCGGCCGCCCACCTCGACGTCGACGACCTGGCGCTCATCGGCAGCCCCGGCACCGGCGCCGACACCGCCACGGCCCTGGGCACCCCCGCCCGGGTCTGGGCGGCCAGGGGGGAGGACGACTGGGTCGGCGAGGTCCCGCACGTGAGGGCCGGCCTCTTCGGCGTCACCGTCGGATTCGGCACCGACCCGGTCTCCCCGGCCTTCGGCGCCCACGTCTTCGCCGCCGGACGGGGCGGCCACAGCGACTACTTCAGCCCGGGCTCGGTCTCCCTGACCAACCTCGCCCGGATCGTCCTCGGAGACGCCGCGGAGGTGACCCGTGCCTGAGAACCACGACCCCCGGCACGGCTTCGGCATACGCCGGGGCGCGGACGGCATACGCCGGGCCGCCCACCGGATCGACGCGGCGACACCCCACGGCCGGGACCGTGCCGTCGACGCCCTGCGCGCCTTCGCGATCCTCGGCGTCGTCCTCGGCCACTGGCTGGTGACCGCCCTGGTCGCCGACGGAGGCGCCCTGCACACCGCGAGCCCGCTTCAGCACATGCCGTGGCTGGCCCCGATCTCCTGGGCCTTCCAGACCCTGGCCGTGTTCTTCCTGGTCGGCGGCCATGTGGCGACCCGCGGCTACACCTCGGCCCGTGCCCGCGGGACGACGTACCGGCAGTGGCTGACGGGCCGTCTCGCGCGGCTGTTCAAGCCGGTGGCGGCCGTCCTCGCCCTGTGGACGGTCACCGCGACGGCCCTGCTGCTGACCGGCGCCCCGTACGGGACGGTCCGCACCCTGGTCAGGCTCGCCCTGTCCCCGATGTGGTTCCTCCTGGTCTTCGGCGCCCTCACGGCCGCCACCCCGCTCCTGCTGAGGCTGCACCCGCTGTGGCCGCTGGCCGTCGTCCTGCACGTGGACCTCGTGCGCTTCGGGCTGGGCGGCCCGGACTGGCTGGGCTGGGTGAACCTGGCGGCCGGCTGGCTGGTCCCCTACACCCTGGGCGCGGCCTGGACCCGGGGCGAACTGGAGAGGCGGCGCGCGGGGTGGCTCCTGCTCGGGGGCGGTGCGACGGCGACCGCGGTGCTCGTCGTGTGGGCGGGGTATCCGGCGTCGATGGTCGGGGTGCCGGGCGCCCCGGTGTCCAACCTGAACCCGCCGACGCTGGCCGCCGTCGCCTTCGGCCTGGCCCAGTGCGGGCTCGCCCTGCTGCTGCGCGACCGGTTGCGCGCCGGGATGCGACGCCCCCTGGTCTGGGCGGCGGTGGCACTCGTCAACCTCTCCGCCATGACGATCTTCCTGTGGCACCAGACGGCGCTGATGGCCACCACGGCCACCGGCCTCGCGCTCGGCCGGCTGCCCGGTCTGCACACCGTGCCCGACGGCCTGGACTGGGTGGGCGCCCGGCTGGCCTGGCTGCCGGTGTTCGTCCTCGTCCTCGCCGTCTGCCGGTCGGCCTTCCGGTCGTTCGAGCAGGGGCCGCGCCGGGTCGGGGGCCGTCCGTCACGGGTGGTGCGGGTGCACCGCGGGACCGATCCCGCGGCAGCGGAGGAGGCGCGTCGTGCCTAGGGTGGTCGACGTGCGGGAGACGGGGGTCGGACAGGTGGTCAGGGACCGTGTGCTGGGCTGGCTGCGGGTGCTGCGCGCGGACCTGTGCACGCTGCGGGTCGACCCGCTGCCCCCGTCCGTCTGGCTGCGCTGGCTGCCGCACGGCCTGGTCTGCATGGTCGCCCTCGGGGTCACCATCGGCGTTGCGGCCCAGCTCGAGGACAACGGCGGGGTGGGCGTCAGCCTCGCCCTCGCGATCGGTCTCGCCCAGGGCGCCGCCGTCGTGTTCGCGCTGTGGCGGCCCGTCCCTGCGTGGTGGTTCTCGACCGCGGCCATGGTGGTCGGCGCCGTCGAGGTGCGCCGGCACCTGCTGGCCGGCGGCGCGCACGGCTTCACCTGGCCCTGGTCCTCCGGCGGACTCATCGGACACATGGTCGTCCTCCTGCTGCTCGCCCTGCGGGTGCCCACACGCGTGGCCGCCGAGGCGCTGGCGGTGACCCTGCTTCTCACGTACCTCGTGGAGGGCGTGCTGGGGGCGGCCGACTTCCAGCCCACCGGGATTCTCGCGGTCACCCTGTTCACCGTGGTGGTGGTGCTCGGCACCGCCCTGCGGGGCCGCCGGGAGGCCAGCAGGGCGCTCGTCGAGCAGACCACGCTCACCGCCGAGGAGCGGGCCCGCCGCACCCTGCTGGAGGAGCGCAGCCGGATCGCGCGCGAACTCCACGACGTCGTCGCCCACCACATGTCCGTCATCTCGATCCAGGCGCAGGTCGCCCCGCACCTCGTCGAGAACCCCTCCGCGGAACTGCGCGAGAACCTCGACGGCATCCGGCAGAACGCGCTGGAGGCGCTGACCGAGCTGCGCCGGGTCCTGGGCGTGCTGCGGGCCGAACACCCCGACACCGCGCAGGAGTCCGCCGACCCCGTCACCGGCACCGCCCCGCACGCCCCGCAGCCCACCCTGGACCGGCTGGACGCGCTGGTGGAGAACACCCGGGCGGCCGGACTGAGCGTCCAGGTCGACGTGCGGGGCGTCCGGCGGCCCCTGCCGTCCGGCGTGGAGCTGTCGGCGTACCGCATCGTGCAGGAGGCGCTGAGCAACGCCTTGCGCCACGCGCCCGGCGCGACCGCCTCCGTCTCGCTCGTCCACTACCTGCACGGGGTGGACGTGCGGATCGTCAACTCCCGCCCCACCCGGGCCGTGGCCGCGTCACCGGGCGCGGGACACGGGCTGCTCGGCATGCGGGAGCGGGCCGCGATGCTGGGCGGGACACTGCGCGCCGGCCCCCGCCCCGACGGCGGCTACGAGGTGGCCGCGTATCTTCCGACGGCGCCCCCGGGCGCGCCCGAGCAGGCCATCGACTCCGAGGACGGCAGCGCATGACGACCGGCACGAGCGGAGACATCCGCGTACTCATCGCCGACGACCAGCAGATGGTCCGGCAGGGCTTCAGCGTGCTGCTGAGCGCCCAGCCCGGCATCGAGGTGATCGGGCAGGCGGTGGACGGCCTCGACGCCGTCGCCCAGGTCGCCGAACTCGTCCCGGACGTCGTCCTGATGGACATCCGCATGCCCGAGCTGGGCGGCATCGAGGCCACCCGCCGCATCACCGGCGAGCGCCCGGAGATCAGGGTCCTGGTGCTGACCACCTTCGACCTCGACGAGTACGTCTACGAGGCGCTGCGGGCCGGCGCGTCCGGGTTCCTCCTCAAGGACGCCTCCGCGGAGCAGCTCGCCGAGGCGGTGCGCGTGGTGGCGGCCGGGGACGCGCTGCTCGCGCCCGGTATCACCCGGCGGCTGATCGCCGAGTTCTCCCGCCTCGACGAGCGGCCCCGCTCCCCCCTCAAGAGCCGGGTCGGGGAGCTGACCGAGCGGGAGACGGAGGTCCTCGCGCTGATCGCGCAGGGTCTGTCGAACGCCGAGATCGCCGAGCGGCTCGTGGTCGCCGAGCAGACCGTGAAGACGCACGTGGGCCGCATCCTGGTGAAGCTGGGCCTCAGGGACCGCACCCAGGCCGCGGTGTTCGCGTACGAGTCGGGGCTGGTCAGACCGTCCGGCTACTGATCGGCCCGCTCCGGTGCCCGTAGTACCTGAGAGGGACGCCGAAGGACCCGTCTCGCTGGTGACGACGGGGACCCCGGCCCCGGCCTACCGTTCTGAACGTGACCGATACGACCGAGACGCAGATGACACCGCCGCACGGCGGCAGCGGCGGATACCACGCGTACGCGTTCCGCAGCCCCGAGTTCAGAGCCGCCGTGAACGCCCTGCGCGGCCTGCGGCACGACCTGATCAGCGACGTCTTCGCCTACCGTCCGCTGCCTCCGACCCCCGCCGGCAAGGGCCTTCCGCGTCTGCTGCGCGGCCGCCTGCGGGAGTACGCGGTCTGGACGCCGCACGCGCTGATCACCACGGCCGGTCTGTTCGCGATGCTCATCGGGGCGGAGAGCAGCGGCCGCGGTGCGACCACCAGCCTCTTCGTCGGCCTGTGCGCCCTGGTCCCGGTCCTGCTGACCATGGTGCGGCCGGTCATGGCCTTCTGGCTGTCGCTGGCCGCGACCGCGGTCACCTATCCGGTGGCCTTCGTCAACTCCTGGCAGCAGGACTGGCCGTGGCTGCCCGGCGGCTTCGCCTGCCACCTCGTGGTGCTCACCGTGGTGGCGATACGCACCAGGCCGCGCACGGCGGCCTGGATGTGGCTGCTGACCGGGGTCTACGGGGTGCTGTGGCAGGGCGCCCTCGGCGCCGGTCACTACTACCGCTCCAACACCGTGGAGATGCTCTTCGTCTCCGCCCTGTCCCTGCTCGCCGTGACCGTCTGGCACATACGCCGGGACGCCCAGCGGACGGTGACCGCCCAGCAGACGGTGACCGCCCACGAGCGCTCCCGCCGCACCCTCCTTGAGGAGCGCACGACGATCGCCCGCGAGCTGCACGACGTGGTCGCCCACCACATGTCGGTCGTCGCCATCCAGGCGGAGGCGGCCCCCTACCGGGTGGAGAACCCGCCGCCGGAGCTGGAGAAGGCGTTCGCCACCATCCGGGAGAACGCGGTGGCGGCCCTCACCGAGCTGCGCCGGGTCCTGGGCGTGGTCCGCGCCGAGGACTACGAGGCGCCGGACGCCCCGCAGCCCACCCTCGCCGACCTCGACGCCCTCCTCGACAACGTGCGGGGAGCGGGCCTGAGCGTCGACAAGGCGGTCACCGGAGCGGTCCGCGAACTCCCGCAGGGCGTGGAGCTGTCGGCGTACCGGATCGTCCAGGAGGCGCTGAGCAACACCCTGCGGCACGCCCCGGGGGCGAGCGCGCGGGTCGAGATCGGATACGTCCTGGGCGGCCTGGGCCTGCGCGTGGTCAACGGCCCGCGCCCCGAGCTGTCGCTGCTGAAGCCCTCGCCCGGAGCCGGCCACGGCATCACCGGCATGCGGGAGCGGGTCTCCATGCTGAACGGCGAGATGACGGCGGGCGCCACGGACGACGGCGGGTACGAGGTGGCGGTGTTCCTGCCGGTGCCGCTGAAGGACGAGGGTGAGGCATGACGATCCGGGTGCTGGTCGCGGACGACCAGATGATGGTCCGTGAGGGCTTCTCGGTGCTGCTGAACGCGATGCCGGACATCGAGGTGGTCGGCGAGGCCGTCAACGGCCGCGAGGCGGTGGACCGGGTCCGTGAACTCGCCCCGGACGTGGTCCTGATGGACATCCGGATGCCGGAGCTGAACGGCATCGAGGCGACCCGGGAGATCGTCGCGGCCGACGGCACGGCGAAGGTCCTGGTCCTGACGACCTTCGACCTCGACGAGTACGTGTACCAGGCGCTGCGCGCGGGTGCCTCCGGCTTCCTCCTCAAGGACGCCTCCGCCCGTCAGCTCGCCGAGGGGGTGCGGGTGGTGGCGTCCGGCGAGGCACTCCTTGCGCCCTCGGTCACCCGGCGCCTGATCAAGGAGTTCTCCAAGCTGTCCGAGTCCCCGAGGCTCATGGCCTCGGCCCACACGGCCTACGGCGACCTCACCGACCGCGAGACGGAGGTGCTGGTCCTCATCGCCCAGGGCCTGTCCAACTCGGAGATGGCCGAGCGCCTGGTGGTGGCCGAGTCGACGATCAAGACCCACGTCAGCCGCATCCTGGTGAAGCTGGGTCTCAGGGACCGCACCCAGGCGGCGGTCTTCGCGTACGAGGCCCGGCTGGTGACGCCGGGGTAGGGGGCGTACGGTCCACCTGGTCATGCGGTGCAAAGCGGTGTCGTGCCGGGCCACGCGAGAACCCCCCTGGTCAGAAGGTCGCCTCCCGGGCTAGCGTCCCCGCATGGCAGCCTTCGATCCCTGGGACCCGGCGTTTCTCGCCGACCCGTACCCCGCCTACGCCGAGCTCCGCGCCAAGGGCCGTGTGCAGTACTTCGAGCCCACGGACCAGTGGCTCGTCCCGCACCACGCTGACGTCTCCGCGCTGCTCAGGGACCGCAGGCTCGGGCGGACCTACCAGCACCGGTTCACGCACGAGGAGTTCGGGCGGACGGCACCGCCGGCGGAGCACGAGCCGTTCCACACGCTCAACGACCACGGGATGCTCGACCTGGAGCCGCCGGACCACACCCGGATCCGGCGCCTGGTGTCCAAGGCGTTCACCCCGCGTACGGTCGAGCGGCTGAAGCCGTATGTGACCGGTCTGGCCGGTGAGCTGGTGGACCGCCTGGTCGCGGCGGGCGGCGGGGATCTGCTGACCGATGTCGCCGAGCCGCTCCCGGTCGCCGTGATCGCCGAGATGCTGGGCATCCCGGAGGCGGACCGGGCGCCGCTGCGGCCCTGGTCGGCGGACATCTGCGGGATGTACGAGCTGAACCCGTCCGAGGACGTGGCGGCGCGGGCGGTCCGGGCCTCGGTCGAGTTCTCCGACTACCTCCGCGACCTGATCGCCGAGCGCCGCAAGGAGCCCGGGGACGACCTGATCTCGGGGCTCATCGCCGCGCACGACGAGGGCGACCGGCTCACCGAGCAGGAGATGATCTCCACGGCCGTACTGCTGCTCAACGCCGGTCACGAAGCCACCGTGAACTCCACGGTCAACGGCTGGTACGCCCTGTTCCGCAACCCCAGCCAGCTGGAAGCACTGCGCGCCGACCACTCCCTCGTCCCCCGTGCCGTCGAAGAGCTCATGCGCTACGACACCCCGCTCCAGCTCTTCGAACGCTGGGTCCTGGACGACATCGAGATCGACGGCACGACCATCCCGCGCGGCGCCGAGATCGCCCTCCTCTTCGGCTCCGCCAACCACGACCCCGAGGTGTTCCACGACCCCGAGCGCCTCGACCTCACCCGCGCCGACAACCCGCACATCTCCTTCAGCGCCGGCATCCACTACTGCATCGGCGCCCCCCTGGCCCGTATCGAACTGGCCGCCTCCATGACGGCCCTGCTGGAGAAGGCCCCGACACTCGCCCTGGCGGCCGAGCCGGAGCGCAAGCCGAACTTCGTGATCCGAGGGTTGGAGGGGCTGCGCGTCCACGTCCTCCCGTAGGTAGGTGCGAGGACGCAACGGCCGTTACTCAGGCTTCAGTTGAGTACGCGTGCTCATACCCGGCGCTCGCCGCGCGGACAGTATGGACGCACGGCGCCGATGAGAGCGCCGGTGGGATGCAACTGAGCCTTCAGGAGAACCTGTCATGTCGCGTCGTATCGCTGTGTCCGTCGCCGCCGGTGTCGTCGTCCTCGGCGGTGCCGGCGCCTTCGCCCTCGCCTACGCCGGTGACCAGTCGCCGGCGCCGGCGCACAGCACGGCCCGCTACACCGCTCCCGCCGCCGACCGCGACGGCTCGCTGACCTTCACGACCGACGTCACGGCGTCCTCCGACGTCAAGAGCGTGAAGGTGCTGGCCTGGCCGGAGAAGTCGTCCTTCGCCAAGAAGGGGCTGACGGCCAAGGACATGGCCGCCGTCGAGTCGGCCACCTGCAAGCCCTCGGGCGGGGACACCCAGCGGTGCACCTACAAGGTCGCCGTCACCCGCGCCGACGCCGAGGGCTCCCCGCGGGGCCTGTGGCACGTGGCGGTCCTGGTCACCGCCGAGGACGGCGACACGACCCTCGACACCAAGGCGGCCGACTTCACGGTGGCCTGACCCCGCCCGGTCACTCCGGCCGGGGCCGCCGCCGGCCCACCACCCGCATCACCAGAGTGAGGGCCAGGAGGGGCAGCAAAGCTCCTCCCACCACCACCATCGGCAGCTCCGCGAGCAGGACCGTCCAGTCCATGCCCTCGTTCTCGAACCCTCCGCCCAGGTGACGCCGGGTGCGGGGCAGGGACAGCCACAGCGAGTTTGCCCCGATCGCACCCGTCGCGGAGAGCGCACAGCCGCCGCAGGTCACTCCGTCCGCTCTCCGTTTCACGGACACAGGGACGCGCGTGACCGGCCCCCCGGTTCAGGTCGTCAGATCCCGGCGCCGCAGTCCCGCCAGGCCTCCCGCCACCAGCACCCCCGCGAGCGCGAGCAGGACCAGGACCGGCGCCCACTCCATCTGCCCGCCCGGCAGCTTCGGCAGGTGGCCGAAGGGGGAGAGGTCGAGGACGACCTGCGGGACGTCCAGCGCCGGGCCCACCCAGCCGATCAGCAGCACCGCTCCGGCGACTCCCCAGGCCAGGGGAGCAAGGCGCGGGGCGAGCCCGTACAGGAGGACGGTGAGCCCCCCGATCACCCACACCGCCGGGACCTGGACGAGGCACGCGCCCAGGACCGGGCCGGTCTCCTTGCCGTAGCCGACGGCGAGACCGAGGCCGGCGAGCAGCATCACGAGTGCCGAGCCGCCGAAGGCGATCACCAGGTGGCCCGCGGCCCACCGCAGTCGGCCCACCGCGTTCGCCAGCACCGGTTCCGCCCGCATCGAGGTCTCCTCGCCGTGCAGCCGCAGCACCGACGCGACGACGTACAGCGCGGCCACCAGACCGAGCATCCCGGTCATCGAGGCGAGGAACGCGTCCGTGATCCCGGACTGTCCGCCCATCCGCTCGAAGATCTCGCGGGCCTTGGCGTTGTCGCCGACCAGGTCGGCCACGCCGTCGGTCAGACCGCCGTAGACCACCCCGGCGAGGAGGAAGCCGACCGACCAGCCGAGCAGTGCGCCCCGCTGGAGCCGCCAGGCCAGCGCGGCCGCCGTGCCCAGGCGGCCGGACGCGGGGCCGGGGCGCGTCGGCACGAAGCTCATGCCCACGTCCCTGCGGCCCGCCAGGACGTAGGCGAGCGCGCCCTGGCCGGCCACCGCCGCCGCGAACAGCAGCAGCACCCACCAGCGTTCGCCGGCGAAGGGGCGCAGCTGCGACAGCCAGCCGAGCGGCGACAGCCAGGTGAGGACGGAGGACCCGTCGGTGGACACCGAGTCCCCCGACGCCCGCAGCACGAACGCCGCGCCCAGCACCCCCGCCGTCACGCCCCGGGCCAGCCGTGCGCTCTCGGTCACCTGCGCGACGATCGCGGCCGTGGTGGCGAACAGCATGCCGACCGCGCCGAGCCCCAGGCCGAAGGCCAGTGCTCCCGCGACGCCGCGGCCCGCGAGTCCGGCCGTCACCAGCAGGGCCAGCACGCCGTTCGCCACGGCCGCCGCGAGCAGTGCGGCCGTCAGCGAGGCCCGCCGGCCCACCACGCCCGAGGAGAGCATCTCCTGCCGGCCGCTCTCCTCCTCGTCGCGGGTGTGGCGTACGACGACGAGGAGTCCGGTCGCGGCGGCGAGTGCTCCGGCGTAGACGCCGACGCGCCAGGCGGTGAGGGCGCCGAGGGAGTCGTCGAAGACGGGGCCGATCAGCGCGCGGAGGGAGGAGTTGGCGGCCACCTGGTGCAGCAGGTCGGCGCGCTCGGCCGGAGTGCCGTACAGGCTCTCCAGGGTGTTCGGCATGGAGAGGACCATCAGGGCGTTCACCGCCACCCATGCCGGGATCATCAGCCGGTCGCGGCGCAGGTTGAAACGCAGGAGCACGCCGGTGCCCGTCAGGGAGGTCATGAGGCCGCGACCTCGTCCTGGTAGTGCCGCAGGAACAGCTCCTCCAGCGTCGGCGGGGTCGACGTCAGCGAGCGCACGCCCGTCTCGCTCAACTGCCGCAGCACCGCGTCCAGTCGGTCGGTGTCCACCTGGAGCCGCACCCGGCGGCCCTGGACGTCGAGGTCGTGGACGCCGGGCAGGTGGGCCAACCCGTTGGGGGCGCCCGCGAGTTCGGCGGTGACGCTGGTGCGGGTCAGGTGGCGCAGGTCGGCCAGTGAACCCGACTCCACGGTCCGGCCGCGCCGGATGATGCTGACCCGGTCGCAGAGTTCCTCGACCTCGCTGAGGATGTGCGAGGAGAGCAGGACCGTACGGCCGCGCTCGCGTTCCTCCTCGACGCAGCGCTGGAAGACCGCCTCCATCAGCGGGTCCAGTCCGGAGGTCGGCTCGTCCAGGATCAGCAGGTCCACGTCCGAGGCGAACGCGGCGACCAGGGCGACCTTCTGGCGGTTGCCCTTCGAGTAGGTGCGGCCCTTCTTGGTGGGGTCCAGCTCGAAGCGCTCGATGAGCTCGGCACGCCTGGCCGGATCGAGTCCGCCGCGCAGCCGGCCGTAGAGGTCGATGACCTCGCCGCCGGAGAGGTTGCGCCACAGGGTCACGTCGCCGGGGACGTAGGCGATGCGGCGGTGCACCTCGACTGCGTCGGCCCACGGGTCGCGGCCCAGGATCTGGGCGGCGCCGGAGTCGGCGCGCAGCAGGCCGAGCAGGACGCGGATGGCGGTGGACTTGCCGGCGCCGTTGGGGCCGAGGAAGCCGTGCACCTCGCCGGTCTCGACGTCCAGGTCGAGGCCGTCGAGCGCGTGGGTCCTGCCGAACGACTTGTGCAGTCCGGAGACGGTGATGGCCTTGGTCATGCAGAGGAACGTACGCTTCTTTCAGAAATTTGTGAAGTTACAGAAACAGGTGAAGCCCGTTAGGGTGGTGGCATGACGGAGTCGAAGGCGGTGGAGCGGGACCCGGAGGCGGTCTCACGGTTCGTGGAGCGGTTCGCGGCCCAACTGGTCGAGGCGGGGCTCCAGAGGATGCCGGCCCGGGTCTTCTCGGCCCTGCTCGCCTCCGACAGCGGCACCCTGACCTCCGCCGAACTGAGCGAGCAGTTGCAGATCAGCCCGGCGGCCGTCTCCGGGGCCGTGCGCTACCTGGCGCAGGTCCACATGCTGTCGCGCGAGCGGGAGCCCGGCTCGCGGCGGGAGCGCTACCGGGTCCACTCCGACCAGTGGTACCACGCGCTCACCAACCGCGAGACGATCATCAAGCGGTGGGAGGAGGCCCTGCGCGAGGGGGTGGCCAGCCTGGGCGCCGGGACACCGGCCGGGCAACGGCTGGCCGAGACGCTGGCGTTCTTCGAGTTCATCGAGAAGGACGTGGCGCAGATGATGGAGCGCTGGAAGGCCCACCGCGCCAGGCTGTTCGGGGCCTAGCGCTCCCTGGTCTCCACCGGCCCGTCCGGCCGGCAGCGGACACCTGCCGGCCGTACCTCCGGGGCCGCAGGGGCGGCACGGGCGCGGGGGTCACGAGGGGAGCACGAGCCCCACGGCCCGCTCCCGCACCGTCCAGGTCCGTCTGCGCACCGGTCCGGCCACCCCGGCGTCCGCCCGGTAGCGGAAGTCCGCCCCGGTGACGGTCACCGTCCTGCCGGTGGCGAACAGGGGGGAGGCCTCCGCCCCCACCGACAGCGGGCGCACCTCGACCGCGGCCAGGCCGCCGCCCGAGCCCGGGGTCACCGAGACCGCCTCCAGGGGCTGGTCCAGGTCCACCAGGGTCTCCCCGTCGACCTCCACCCGCAGCCGCGTGGGCGCGGGTACGGCGGGCGCGGTCTCCCGCGCGGGGCGGGGCGGCACCAGGGTCCGTACGAGGGACTGGCAGGTCCGCAGCCAGGGCCGCGCCACCTCCGGCGGCTCCGCGCGCGCGGCCGGCGCGGGGATCCGCAGGGCTCCGAGGACCACGCCGTCGCTGTCGTCCACCAGCATGTCCAGGCGCCGCTCGGCCCCCTCCAGGACCGCCCGCGCGGCCGCGACCGCCCCCGAGGGCACCCCCAGCGCGTGGGCGACGCCCAGGACCGGGCCCACCGGCACCACCGACAGCACGCATCCGGCCAGCTCCCGCTGCCGGTGCAGCAGCACCACCGTCCGCATCAGCGCGCGGTCGTCCCCGACCACCACCGGGCGCCGCGAGCCGCGCCGGGCCAGTGCCCGGGCGAACTCCTCGGGCCCGTCCGGCAGGCACACCTTCGTCGCGGCACCCGCGCTGAGCACGTCTTTCACGATCCGTACGGACTCGCCGTCCGTCTGCCGGGCGACCGGGTCGATGACCACCAACAGCTGATCGGACGTCGCGGAAGTCGCCACCTCGGCCATGCCTCGCTTCCTCGGGTAGCATCTTTGTGCAAGAGCCCCTTGCGCTATTGCGCCAGGGGCTTCGTCTATTCCGGGGCATCCGGGTCCGACGGGCAGCGGCCGACGACGGCCGTGGTGCACGCGACGGAGTGAACCGTACGCGTACGCCCCCGACCTTGGACATGCCCCGCCCGGAAGGGGTGTACGCGCGTGCCCGCACTTGTGCTGCTCGGTGCTCAGTGGGGTGACGAAGGCAAGGGAAAGGCGACCGACCTGCTCGGTGGCTCGGTGGACTATGTGGTGCGCTACCAGGGCGGCAACAACGCCGGCCACACGGTAGTCGTGGGCGATCAGAAGTACGCCCTCCACCTCCTCCCTTCCGGAATCCTGTCTCCGGGGTGCACCCCGGTCATCGGCAACGGTGTCGTCGTCGATCCGTCGGTCCTGTTCTCCGAGCTGAACGGACTGAACGACCGCGGCGTCGACACCTCCAAGCTCCTGATCAGCGGCAACGCCCACATCATCACGCCGTACAACGTCACCGTGGACAAGGTGACGGAACGCTTCCTCGGAAAGCGCAAGATCGGCACCACCGGTCGCGGCATCGGACCGACCTACGCGGACAAGATCAACCGCGTGGGCATCCGCATCCAGGACCTGTACGACGAGTCGATCCTGACCCAGAAGGTCGAGGCGGCCCTCGACGGCAAGAACCAGCTCCTCACCAAGGTCTTCAACCGCCGGGCCATCGAGGTCGGCCAGGTCGTCGAGGAACTGCTGGGCTACGCCGACAAGCTGAAGCCCTACGTCGCCGACACGGTCCTCGTCCTCAACCAGGCCCTGGAGCAGGACAAGGTCGTCCTGTTCGAGGGCGGCCAGGGCACCCTCCTGGACATCGACCACGGCACGTACCCCTTCGTCACCTCGTCGAACCCGACCGCGGGCGGCGCCTGCACCGGCGCCGGCGTGGGCCCGACGAAGATCAGCCGGGTCATCGGCATCCTGAAGGCGTACACGACCCGGGTGGGCTCCGGCCCCTTCCCCACCGAACTCTTCGACGAGGACGGCGAGGCGCTGCGCCGCATCGGCGGTGAGCGGGGTGTCACCACCGGCCGTGACCGTCGCTGCGGCTGGTTCGACGCGGTGATCGCCCGTTACGCGACCCGGGTCAACGGCCTCACCGACTTCTTCCTCACCAAGCTCGACGTGCTCACCGGCTGGGAGCAGATCCCGGTCTGTGTCGCGTACGAGATCGACGGTCAGCGGGTCGAGGAACTGCCGTACTCCCAGACCGACTTCCACCACGCGAAGCCCGTCTACGAGTACCTGCCCGGCTGGAGCGAGGACATCACGAAGGCCAAGACCTTCGCGGACCTCCCGAAGAACGCCCAGGGCTACGTGAAGGCGCTGGAGGAGATGTCCGGCGCCCCGATCTCCGCGATCGGCGTGGGCCCGGGCCGGGACGAGACGATCGAGATCAACTCGTTCCTGTAGATCCCTCCTGCTGGACAGCCATCGGGCCGGTCAAGGACTTCCTCGACCGGCCCGATGGCCTTTTCGAGCGCGGATCTCGTCACCGGGGCCGCCGCCGGCCCGTCCGACCGCGG
This sequence comes from Streptomyces sp. NPDC091972, assembly GCF_044756385.1. NCBI lineage: Bacteria > Bacillati > Actinomycetota > Actinomycetes > Kitasatosporales > Streptomycetaceae > Streptomyces > Streptomyces sp. NPDC091972. The sequence continues at coordinate 475,009 of NZ_JBIVSV010000005.1, forward strand.
GACCGGCCGCCAGTCGTCGCCGGTTCCTTCGGCCGCGGCCGGTTCAGCAGCCGGTGGCCCAGATGTGGGAGTCCCCGCGGTCGTTGGCCACGCCGTTGTAGCCGGCCTCCTGGCCGGGCGCGAGACAGATGGTCATCGGGCCGGACTGGCCGGCGGAGGCGTACACCTTGACGTGGTCCTTGATGCCGGGGCCCGAGATGCCGTGGTTGGCCCAGGACGAGTCCTGGTCGGCGATGTTGCCCTCCCACCAGCCGTCGTCGCCGGTCCACTCGATCTTCTGGCCCTGGTAGTTCGCGTCCGTCCACGCGCAGAAGTTCCCGCTGCCGCAGGCCGCCGCCTGGGCCGAGGCCGAGGTGGCGAGGACGGCTCCGGTGGCGAGCAGTCCGGCGGACAGGACGGCGATGAAGCGCTTCACTGGTTTCCCTTCGGGTGGGGGGTGCCGCCCTTCAGCAGGGCGGTCGCTGTGGTGAGGGCGTGGGCCCGCAGCCGACGCCACTCCGCGATCTCCGCGCGGTGCGCGGCCCGGACCTCGGAGAGCGGGCGGCCGGTCCGCACGGCCTCGGGCCGGAGGTTGTTGACGACGACCGAGGTGCGGAACCAGCGGACCTGGTCGCCGTAGAGCCGCTCCTGCGCCGCCGCGAGGCAGCCGTCGGTGTGGGAGCGGACCACATGGCCGGTGGACAGCCGGAGCGACAACTCCGCCCGGCCGGTGCCGAACAGTGCGTTGGACACGCGCTGCCGGTCCGACTCCGGGGTGAGGCCCCGCCGGGTCAGACAGGCGTCGGTGAGCGCGCGGGTGGCCGCCTTGATCACGTCGTCGGCTGGGGGCTCCTGCCGGGCGGCCCCCGCCGTGCAGGCGGACGCGGTGAGGAGGGTCAGGAGGGTGAGGACGGCCAGGGCCGTCGCCGTACGGGCACGCATGGGCGGGTCAGCCTGCCTGGCAGCCCAGGGGGGAGTCGCTGACCCCGTCGAACTTCGTGGCCCAGTCCCAGTTGTCGGAGTAGTCGTCCGGCCGGATCGCCCGGTACAGGCAGGCGCCGCCGCCCTGGAAGCTGATCGCGTACACGGTCACCGGCGCGTGCGAGTCGAAGGAGTACGCGTGCCGCTTCACCCGCGGCGCCGCCTCCTTGTACCCCGGAGGCGCGTAGTCCCAGGCGCCGCCCGGCCCCATCTGCCCCGGCTCGGCCCAGAAGTGGACATGCCCCGGCGGTACGGCAGCGGCGGCACGAGCGGGTGCGGCGACGAGGGGCGACAGGGCGGCGAGCAGCACGGACGTGATCAAGGCAGAGCGCATGCGCGCTGCATGCCCAGCCCTTTTTGGGCGTATGCGGACATTCACCCGTTCAGTGGATCATCGTCGGCCGGCGTTCCAGGACGCCCGCCGGAGGAGGGCCGGCGGGGGACGAGAGGTGCGGGCGGCGGACCCGAAGTGGCGCCTGCGCAGGGGCGGTTGGGGGTGACGGCGAGCGCTCAGGCCGTGGGCCGCGGGCGGCGGCCGCCGAGGCCCCGGTACGCCGCCTCCAGCACCGCCGCGTTCACCACGGCACCCGTGACGATCCCGGCCCATGCCGGCACCCCCGGCACCATTACGAACAGCAGCGAGGCCGGGGCCGTGACCGCGAACGCCCAGACCCCGGCGAAGCTCGCGTCGGCGTGCTCGACGAACAGGGCGTCCACGCAGACCCAGCCGAGGACCGCGGTCACGAGGAGCAGGTAGCCGAGCGCGAGCGGGTTGCGGAGGTGGTGCGAGCCGTTCATCGGGATCCCCCAGGAAGTCTTCGCGGAGCTGCGGGCTCCGTCCGTGCCCTCCACGATGCGGGGGCACCGGCGGCTCCCGCCTGAGTAGCGGTACTCAACCTCCCTGAGGGGCCGGGCGGACCCGCGGGCCGGTCCGGCTGCTCCCACCGCAGTCGCCAGGGATAAACGCCCCATTCAGGCATATTCTGGGGTGCACAGAGGCGTGTCGATCCGGAGAAGGTGAGTGCGATGCGCGTACTGCTCAAGGTTTCCATGGACACGGAGAAGGCGAACGAGGCCATCAGCAACGGCACCCTGCCGAAGCTGATCGAGGCGTCGCTGGAACAGATCAAGCCCGAGGCGGCCTACTTCACCTCCGAGAACGGTCAGCGCACCGCTTTCCTGTTCTTCGACATGGAGGACAGCTCACAGATGCCGGTGATCAGTGAGCCGTTCTTCATGCACCTGGGCGCCAAGGTCAGCTACACCCCGGTGATGAACCGCGACGACCTGCAGAAGGGGCTCGCCCAGCTCGGACGCTGAACTCCGGCGGTCCTCAGCTGAAGATGATCATCGAGCCCTGGGCGAGGCTCCGGGTCGCCGCCGCGTGCAGCCCCAGCCAGACATGGCGTTCGCGGGCGAAGGGGCTGGGGTCGTACGGTGCGGCGACGGCCGGCTCCTCCAGCTCGGTGGGGGCGCGCGGCGGCTCCGGGGGCGCCGGCGGGTTGGCCGGATCGATGCCGATCACCGGGGCCACGAACTCCAGTTCCCGCAGCAGGGCCTGCGAGGAGCCCAACGGGCCGCCGCCCGCGAGCAGTTCGTCGTCGGCCAGCGGGTGCGGGAAGTCGACGGGGACGTACGCGCCCGCGTGGTCGTAGTGCCAGACCAGGTGGGACTGCTGGGCCGTCGTCTCGAACATCTCCAGCAACTGCTCGTAGTCGCCGCCGAGTTCGTCCACGGGGGTGACCGGGAGCCCGCAGACCTGGAGCAGGTAGGCGCGGCGCAGGAAGTGCAGGGCGTCGTAGTCGAAACCGGCCACCGGGGCGACCTCGCCGGACAGTCCCGGCATGTACTGGTACACCGGCACCGGCGGCAACCCGGCCTCGGCGAGCACCTTGTTGTATTGCGCGAGTTCCTCGGCGAACGGGTTGTCCGGGGTGTGGCACAACACATCGACGAGCGGGACCAGCCACAGGTCACAGGCCAAAAGACAGCTCCTCGGATACGCGCGGTGCGCGGATGTCGTCACACGGTGGTCAGGGAAGGGTAGTCGCTGGGGTCCCCGGGCGGGGCCCCTTGTACGGGTCGTGGTGGTCCCTTACCCGTGCCGGGGGCCGTCAGTCGGCGGTGAGGCCCTCGATGAGGGTCAAGTAGTGGCCGTTGTAGGCGGCCAGGAGCTCGCGGGCGGTCCCGGTGTCCCGCCGGTACAGGGCGTCGGCGACCTCGGGGTGCCCGGACCACAGGCTGCCGCGCAGATCGGTGAGCCGGCGCAGGTGCTGGACCGTGCACACCCAGGTCTGCACGCGCAGCCGGTGCAGGAAGTCGGCCAGGTAGGGGTTGCCGAACAGGACGCTCAGTTCCCGCCAGAAGCGCAGGTCGTAGCCGATCAGTACGGTCAGGTCGCCCGCGCTGGCGGCCCGCTGGGCCTCCTCACCGCGTCGCCGTACGCCCGCCACGGCCGCGGCGGTACGGGGCTCCTCCAGCTCCTGGAGGACGGGGTGACCGGCGTCGAGCGCCTGGAACATGCCGTCCGTGACCAGGCTGCGGGCCTCGGTCATGCTCCGCAGGTCGTCGAGGGAGTACTCGTGGACATGGAAGCCGCGGTGCTGGTCGGCCTCCAGGAGCCCTTGCGCGGACAGGTCGACGAGGGCCTCGCGGACCGGGGTGGCGGAGACGCCGTACTGCTCGGCGATCTCCTTGACGGTGAACTCCTGCCCCGGCTGGAGCCGTCCGGCCAGTACCTCGTCGCGCAGCGCGTCCGCGATCTGCTGCCGCAGCGTGCTGCGGGTGACGGCACCGTTGCCGCTGCTGCCGGGCATCGTCGGGGCGCCTCCCTCGCGCAGGTGCAGATGGCGTGCTCGTACATATGTCTACGAGCACGCCACCTTACGCGTTCGACGGCGCCGGGGGTTTACTCCGTGTACTCGTCCGCCACGGAGAGCGCGGTGTCCAGAGCGGCGAGCCCTTCCTTGAGTTCGGCCTCGCTGACGTTGCAGGGCGGGACCACGTGCGTCCGGTTCATGTTGACGAACGGCCACAGGCCCCGCTGCTTCGCGGCGGCCGCGAACGCGGCCATCGGGGCGTTCGCCTCGCCCGCCGCGTTGTAGGGCACGAGCGGCTCGCGGGTCTCCTTGTTCCGCACGAGCTCCAGGGCCCAGAACATGCCCGTGCCCCGCACCTCGCCGACGCTCGGGTGCCGCTCGGCGAGCTCCGCGAGCGCCGGCTCCAGGACGGCCGTACCGAGGTGCCTGGCGTTGTCGACGACGCCCTCGTCCGCCATGACATTGATGGTGGCGACGGCGGCGGCGCAGGCGAGCGGGTGCCCGGAGTAGGTGAGCCCGCCGGGGTAGGGCCGCTTGCCGAAGGTCTCGGCGACGGCCCCGGAGATGGCGACCCCGCCGAGCGGCACGTACCCGCTGTTGACGCCCTTGGCGAAGGTCATGAGGTCGGGTACGACCCCGAAGAGATCGGCGGCGAACCACTCACCGGTGCGTCCGAACCCGGCCATGACCTCGTCCAGGACGAAGACGATCCCGTACTTGTCGCAGATCTCGCGGACGCCGGCGAGGTAGCCGGGCGGCGGCACCATGATCCCGGCGGTGCCGGGGACGGTCTCCAGGATGATCGCGGCGACGGTGGCGGGCCCCTCGAAGGCGATCGTCGTCTCCAGGTGCTCAAGGGCGCGCGCGGTCTCCTGCTCCTCCGTCTCGGCGTAGAAGCGGGACCGGTACAGGAAGGGCGCCCAGAAGTGCACGACCCCGGCCGAGCCGCTGTCGGAGGCCCAGCGGCGGGGGTCACCGGTGAGGTTGACGGCCTGCTGCGTACCGCCGTGGTAGGAGCGGTAGGCGGACAGCACCTTGGGCCGCCCGGTGTGCAGCCGGGCCATCCGCACGGCGTGCTCCACCGCGTCCGCGCCGCCGTTGGTGAAGAAGATCTTGTCCAGGTCCCCGGGCGTCCGCTCGGCGATCAGCCGGGCCGCCTCCGAGCGCGCCTCGATCGCGAAGGCGGGCGCGAACGTCGTCATCGTCGCGGCCTGCTCCTGGATCGCGGCGACGACCTTCGGGTGCTGGTACCCGATGTTGGTGTAGACGAGCCCGCTGGTGAAGTCGAGGTAGCGGTTCCCGTCGTAGTCCCAGAAGTACGAGCCCTCCGCACCGGCGACGGCGAGCGGGTCGATGAGCTCCTGTGCGGACCAGGAGTGGAACACATGAGCACGGTCCGCGGCCTTCACGGCGACGCCGACCTCGGGGTGTGGCTGAGGGGTCATGCGAGCGAGCGTAAATGTCCGCGATACGGAAGCGGTATCGGCGTCCTGTCTGTGGACGAGGGCTTTCCGCGACAGGTTGTCCAGGTCCCACGATTGACAGTCTACTGTCCAAATGACAGTATACTGTCATGACTCGGAAGCCTGTGCACCACGCCGTGTACGACACCTACGCCGACTGGGAGACGGGCCACGCCACGGCCTACCTCGCCCGGGCCGGGTACGGGATCCGGACGGTCGGGCCCTCGCGTGAGCCGGTGACGTCCATCGGAGGGCTGCGGGTCCGGCCCGCGTGCGCCCTGGAGGACGTACGGCCCGCCGACAGCTCCCTGCTGATCCTCCCGGGCGCCGATCTCTGGGACGCCGGCGACGACCTCGCCCCCTTCGCCCGCAAGGCGCGCGAGTTCCTCGACGCCGGGGTCCCCGTCGCCGCGATCTGCGGCGCCACCGCCGGACTCGCGCGCGAGGGGCTGCTCGACGAGCGGGAGCACACCAGCGCCGTGTCCTTCTACCTGGCGGCCACGGGCTACGCCGGCGCCGAGCGGTACGTCGACGCGGACGCCGTGACCGACGGCGTCCTGGTCACCGCCGGACCCACCGAGCCCGTCGCGTTCGCCCGGGAGATCTTCCGGCTGCTCGGGGTGTACGAGGGCGAGGTGCTCGACGCCTGGTACCGCCTGTTCCACGACTCCGACCCCGAGGCGTACGCCGTGCTGGAGAGGGCGGCCGCGCAGTGAGCCGGGAGCGGCAGGAGCTGCTCAGCCGCGGCGCGCTCGGGGTGTTCCGGCTCAACGGCCAGTTCCTCGCGGTGGCCGACGAGCTGGCCGGACCCGCCGGGCTCACCGCCGCCTGGTGGCAGGTGCTCGGCGCGGTGCTCCGGCAGCCGCTCCCGGTCGCCGGGATCGCCCGGGAGATGGGCATCACCCGGCAGAGCGTGCAGCGGATCGCCGATCTGCTGGTGGAGCGGGGGCTGGCCGAGTACCGGCCCAACCCCGCCCACCGGCGCGCCAAGCTCCTCGCCCCGACCGAGGAGGGACTGGCCGCCGTGCGCCGGATCGACCCGGGGCACGCGGCCTTCGCCGACCAGCTCGCCGAGGCCTTCGGGGAGGACGAACTCGCCGGGGCCGTGGAGCTGCTGGAACGGCTGTCCAAGGTGCTCGACCAGCTCTCGACGGGCGGCGGACCGGCGTAGACACTGGTCTTCTGTCGCGCAGGTGTGCGGGCGCGCGGTCTCGGGGGAGGGCCTGCGATGGAGGAACACGGCGCCGCCGAACCGGCGGACGGCGAGGGGCGGGGCCATGCCCGGGGGCCGCGTACGCCCGGCGTCTATCTGACGCCGTACCCGCCGGAGCCCGGACCGGCGGCGGTGGAGCGCAGCCGGGCCGTCACGCTGGCACTCCTCGCGGTCGCGCTCGTGGTGGCGCTGGGCGCCGGCGGCACGGTCTACGCCGTCCTGGACGACGAGGGCCCCGCCGCCCCCGGCACCGCACCGACGGCCCCCGCGGTCTCGCCCTGAAACCCCTTTGCCCGTACGGCGGTTGAACGTCCGGCGAACTTCACCCCGCCGGCCCGCCGGGTCCGCTCGCACAGCCGTACGGTGGCCGGACGAGTGGACTGCGGGAGTTGCGGGGGCACCCACAGTGGAGTGGTTGAGCGCGGAGAACTTCGTGGCGGTGGGGACCGCCGTCCTCGGCGTCGTCGCGTCCGGGGTCATGGTCTGGTACGAGCGCCGGGTCCCGCGCCGCAAGCGCATCGGGTACCGGGTCCAGATGGACAACCCGATCGGCGACGACGTCCGAAGAGGCCGGACCAACGTGCGGCTCGGGCTCTTCGACGAGGCCCCGGACATGTCCGACGCCACCCTCGTCCTCCTGCGCATCGAGAACGACGGCTCGCAGGGCATCGACCGGGACGACTACACGGGCCCCGAACGGCACGGCCTGACCGCGGTGTTCAGCGACCGCACGGTCCGCGGGGTCTCGGTCACCCAGCCGATCGACACCGACCACCTCATGGACCACTTCACCCCAGAACGGGGTTTCGGCTACGAGGGCAACCGGCTGCACGTCCCCCGCGTCCCCCTCAACCGCGGCGAGCACTACAAGCTCCTCGTGCTGCTGTCCGGCGGTGACGTGGGCCGTCCGATCCGCATGACCGGCGGCCTCCGGGACGGCGAGGTGCACCCCAACCGCAGCGCCACCCCGGACGAGATCCCGCCCGTTTTCAGTCCGGCGGCACGCGTCTTCACCGGCCTGCTCACCCTCTCCGTCCTGGTCCTCGCCACGATCGTGGTCGCCCGCGACGACACCCCGCCCCCGCTCGGCTGCGAGAGGGGACACCTCACGGTGACCGGCTCCACCGCCTTCGCCCCGGTCATCGAGACGCTCGCGAAGGAGTACGAGAAGGACTGCGAGGGGGCCGACATCACGGTCAAGGCCCGTGGCAGCGAGGCCGGGGTGACCGGGCTCGCCGCCACCGGTGCCCGCTCGGCGAAGGAGGCGCGGTCCGTGATCGCCTTCTCGGACGGCCCGATGGGCGACCGGCTGGGCCTGCACGGCGAGAAGACCGCCCTGTCGGTCTTCACCCTCGTCGTCAACGACGGCATCGATCTCGGCGCGCGCGGGCTGAGCCGGGCCGAGGTGGAGCGCCTGTACCGGGGCGAGGTCAGGCGCTGGAGCGACCTGAACGCCTCCCGCCCCGCCGGACTCCCGCGCCTGCCCGGCCTGCCGGTCGTGCTGGTCAGCCGGGACGCCTACTCGGGGACACGGCAGATCTTCCAGGAACAGGTGCTGGCGGGCGCCTGGGAGATGACCCCCACGACATCCCTGGACTGCGACCCGCTGCGGGACAAGGCGGTGGCCGCGGCCGCCCGCCCGGCCGTCACCCGCTGCGAACTCGCCTCCACCGAGGACGTGCTGGACAAGGTGGCCGTCCAGCCCGGCGCCCTCGGCTACAGCGAACTCACCCTGGCCACCGGCCACAAGGGCGTACGCCGGGTGCCCCTGGACGGACGGCCGGCCTCCACCGACCACCCGGACCGGTACCCCTACCGGGGGGTCGAGTACGCGTACACCTACCGCCCCCCGGCACCCGGCTCCCTCGCCGCGGGCTTCCTGGCCTACCTCGACGAGGGCACGAGCCAGGACGTGATCCGGGAACAGGGGCATCTGCCGTGCGGGCGGGCGGCGGGGCTGTGCGACTGACGGGCCGTCCCGGGGACGGCCCCCAGCCGGGTCACCGGGGCTCCGGCGGACGCTGACGGGGCATGTTCGGGCGGGCCGGCGGTCCCGGCGGGAGCGGGAAGCGGCCCTGGGCGCCGCCGGGATCCTGGCGTCCCCCGGAGGTCACCGCGCCCTGGATGCCCATCGGCGCGGACCCGTTGCGGAACTCCACGATCCAGTCGGCCGTCTCCACCCGGATCAGCTCCGTCACGTCCTCCGAGAAGCGGCGCAGCACGCCCAGGCAGCGCTCCGTGGCCTCGGCGGCCGTGCCCTCCGTGGGGCCGAGCACCTCGCGGACGCTCTCCGAGGCCCAGTCGAACTGGAGGGCCTGGAGGCGGCGCTGCACGGCCTGCGCGGTGGCCACGTCCCTTATCCAGCCGGAGGTCACCCCGAAGTAGCGGTCGACGGCCACGCAGGCCACCGCGAGGAGCAGGGAGAGATAGCCCCAGGGCGCGATCCCGGCCCCCACCACCCCCGTCAGCCCCAGCAACGGCAGCACGGCCCCGGTCACCGCCCCCACCGCGGCCCCGGCCCGCAGCGCCCGGGCGCAGCGCCGCTTCCCCACCCGGTCCGCGAGATACCAGGACGCCGTCGCCAGCGCCCCGTGCTCCACCCACCGGTACAGCTCGTCCAGCCGTACGGCGGGCTCGCCCCAGTCGCCGAGCGGAAACGTCCGCCCGGCCAGATCGGCCCGTCCGTCCTGAGGCGGGCCCTCGGGCTGCATCTCCGGCTGACCCACCCGGCGCTCCCTACTGATCGGTCACCCTGCGTGACGCCTGATGCTGATGTGCGGGGATCCTTCCTACCGCCCAATGGGTGGCGAAGGGGGTGCTTTGGTCGCTTTTCCGCTCGGAAGAGGGCCTTGATCAGGTATAGGACTCCAGGCCGACTCACTCGAAAGAGTGCTGCGGCGACGCCCGTCCCGACCACGTAGGCTCGTGCCAGGGAGGAAAACCTCGCCCACGAAGCTGTACGGACACAGGAGCTGATCGTGATCCCCGGTGGTGGCCAGCCCAACATGCAGCAGTTGCTCCAGCAGGCCCAGAAGATGCAGCAGGACCTGGCGAACGCGCAGGAGGAACTCGCCAGGACCGAGGTCGACGGCCAGGCGGGCGGCGGTCTGGTGAAGGCCACCGTCACCGGCGCCGGCGAGCTGCGCGCGCTGAAGATCGACCCGAAGGCGGTGGACCCGGAGGACACCGAGACTCTCGCCGACCTGATCGTGGCGGCCGTCCAGGCGGCGAACGAGAACGCCCAGACCCTCCAGCAGCAGAAGCTCGGCCCGCTCGCCCAGGGCCTCGGCGGCGGCAGCGGCATCCCCGGCCTGCCCTTCTAGGGGCCCGTCTTCCGGAGTCGGGTGTCGGCCAACTAGCGTACGTATCGCAAGGAACCCCAGGAAGGACGGCAGTCCGTTGTACGAAGGCGTGGTCCAGGACCTCATCGACGAACTGGGGCGGCTGCCCGGCGTCGGTCCCAAGAGCGCCCAGCGGATCGCCTTCCACATCCTGCAGGCGGAGCCGACGGACGTACGGCGGCTCGCGCAGTGCCTGATGGAGGTCAAGGCCAAGGTCCGCTTCTGCGCGACCTGCGGCAACGTCGCGCAGGAAGAGCTGTGCAACATCTGCCGCGACACCCGCCGCGACCCCTCCGTCATCTGTGTGGTCGAGGAGCCGAAGGACGTGGTCGCGATCGAGCGCACCCGGGAGTTCCGTGGCAAGTACCACGTCCTGGGCGGGGCGATCAGCCCGATCGAGGGTGTAGGACCCGATGATCTGCGCATACGAGAACTGTTGGCCCGCCTGGCCGACGGGACGGTCACGGAGCTGATCCTGGCCACCGACCCGAACCTGGAGGGTGAGGCCACGGCGACGTACCTCGCCCGCATGATCAAGCCCATGGGCCTCAAGGTCACCCGCCTGGCCAGCGGCCTCCCTGTGGGTGGCGACCTGGAATACGCGGACGAGGTGACCCTCGGCCGCGCCTTCGAGGGGAGACGACTCCTAGATGTCTGACGCCACGCTGCACGCGACCGCCCCGGACCCCGACGACTTCGCGGTCCAGATCGCCGACCAGGTCGAGAGCTTCCTGGTGGCCGTCATGGAGGTGGCCAAGGGCGACGAACCCGACTCGGCCGTCCCCTTCCTGCTCCTGGAGGTCTCCCAGCTCCTGCTGGCCGGCGGCCGCCTCGGCGCCCACGAGGACATCGTCCCCGACGAGCGCTACGAGCCCGACACGGGCCCGGACGCCGACGTGGACGAACTCCGCGAGAACCTGGCCCGGCTGCTGGACCCGATCGACGTCTACTCCGAGGTCTTCGACCCCTACGAGCCCCGCAAGGCGCCGGTCCCGGCCCGGATCTCCGACGACCTGACCGACGTCATCACCGACCTGCGCCACGGCATGGCCCACTACCGGGCGGGCCGCACCACGGAGGCCCTGTGGTGGTGGCAGTTCTCGTACTTCTCCAACTGGGGCTCCACGGCGTCCGCGACCCTGCGCGCCCTCCAGTCGGTGGTGGCGCACGTGCGCCTGAACCAGCCGCTGGCCGAACTGGACGGCCTCGACACCGACCAGGCGATGGGCGACGAGACGCTGGAGTTCGAGGCGGGCAAGGTGATGGTGGAGGAGATCGCGGGCCCGCTGGGGCTGCGTCCCGCCCCGTGAGCGCTCCTGAGCAGGGGCTTCTCGGCTCCGTGTGACGCGAGTCATACACGGGTCCTTCAAGAACGGCGTAATGCGCGGGCATCCGGGGTGGTCTCACTGCACGACGGCCACACCCGGCCCGTGCCCCCGCCCCCTTGGAGCCCCTCATGCACGTCACCCTCCAGCAGCCGACAGGCGCCCGCCTGATCACGGCCGCGGGCCAGGAGCTCGCGATCCCCGCGACCCTGCGCTACACCTCCGCCGAGCCGCCGGCCGTGCACATCGACTTCCCGCCGCATGTCACCGTCGACGGCGAGGTCACGACGTGGACGTTCGCCCGCGTCCTGCTCGGCGAGGGGCTGCGCACCGCGGCCGGCATCGGCAACGTCCGCGTCCGCCCGGCCGGTCCGGCCCACACGTACGTCGAGTTCCACACCGAGCAGGGCGTCGCCGTCCTCAGCTTCACCACCGCGGACCTGACCCGCTTCCTGGCCCGCACGTACACGGTCGTCGCCCCGGACCAGGAGACGGTGGGCGCGGAACTGGACCAGGGGCTGCTGGTGCTGTTCGGGGGGCGGGTGTGACCGGCACGGCGAAGGGGACCGGGGGCGCCGGGTCGGTGTCCACGGGGGCGCGGTGCCCGCCTGTTCCCGGTCGGGCCGACGGGACGCGGCGACCGCCGGGCGCCGGCCTTGGCGCCGGGGTGCAGGGTCGACGGGCGCCGACCCGCCTGCCCGGGCCGGCCTGTCGGGGGTGCGGTGGCCGCCCGCCGCGGGTCTTGATGCCGGAGCGTGGCGAGGACCACCCCCGCGCCGGGCCGAGGAGGAGCACCAGTGCGGGCACGGAGACCAGGGCGAACCATCCCCGCGAACCACTGCACGCAGGAGCCGAGCAGCACGGTCCCGGCCAGCGGGAGCCCTGGCCCTGCCCTGTACAGCAGAGGGTCTGGAGTCACTCCACCGCACAGCCCAGACGTCCCACAGGGCCATGTGACGCGGTGCACTTTTCCCGAGCTGTGCGGTTGGGCATGCGCTGACCTGGGCGTGCGAATCTCACGATGCGATACCGCGGAGGTGGAATTCGGGCGCTCGGTAAACTGAGCCGACACACACGGACTGAGCGAGGAGCGCACGTGGGCCTTGTCGTGCAGAAGTACGGAGGCTCCTCCGTAGCCGATGCCGAGGGCATCAAGCGCGTCGCCAAGCGAATCGTCGAAGCGAAGAAGAACGGCCACCAGGTCGTCGTCGTCGTTTCCGCGATGGGCGACACGACGGACGAGCTGATCGATCTCGCCGAGCAGGTGTCTCCCATGCCTGCCGGGCGTGAGTTCGACATGCTGCTGACCGCCGGAGAGCGTATCTCCATGGCCCTGCTGGCCATGGCGATCAAAAACCTGGGCCACGAGGCCCAGTCCTTCACCGGCAGCCAGGCCGGCGTCATCACCGACTCGGTCCACAACAAAGCCCGGATCATCGACGTCACGCCGGGCCGTATCCGTACGGCCCTCGACGAGGGCAACATCGCCATCGTCGCCGGCTTCCAGGGCGTCAGCCAGGACAAGAAGGACATCACCACGCTCGGGCGCGGTGGCTCCGACACCACCGCCGTGGCGCTCGCCGCCGCCCTCGACGCCGAGGTCTGCGAGATCTACACCGACGTCGACGGCGTGTTCACCGCCGACCCGCGCGTGGTGAAGAAGGCGAAGAAGATCGACTGGATCTCCTTCGAGGACATGCTGGAGCTCGCCGCCTCCGGTTCGAAGGTGCTGCTCCACCGCTGTGTGGAGTACGCCCGCCGCTACAACATCCCGATCCACGTCCGGTCGTCCTTCAGTGGACTCCAGGGCACGTGGGTCAGCAGTGAGCCGATCGAGCAAGGGGACAAGAAGGTGGAGCAGGCCATCATCTCCGGTGTCGCGCACGACACCTCCGAGGCCAAGATCACGGTCGTCGGCGTGCCGGACAAGCCGGGTGAGGCCGCGGTGATCTTCCGCACGATCGCGGACGCCGAGATCAACATCGACATGATCGTGCAGAACGTCTCCGCCGCCTCCACCGGGCTGACCGACATCTCCTTCACGCTCCCCAAGGCCGAGGGCCGCAAGGCCATCGACGCCCTGGAGAAGAACAAGTCCGGCATCGGCTTCGACTCGCTGCGCTACGACGACCAGATCGGCAAGATCTCGCTCGTGGGCGCGGGCATGAAGACCAACCCGGGCGTCACGGCCGACTTCTTCACCGCCCTGTCCGAAGCCGGCGTGAACATCGAGCTGATCTCGACCTCCGAGATCCGCATCTCGGTCGTCACCCGCGCCGACGACGTGGCCGAGGCCGTCCGCGCCGTGCACAGCGCCTTCGGGCTCGACTCCGACAGCGACGAGGCGGTCGTCTACGGCGGCACCGGCCGATGACTGCCAGGCCGACGCTCGCGGTCGTAGGCGCGACCGGGGCCGTCGGCACGGTCATGCTCCAGATCCTGTCCCAGCACGCGGACATCTGGGGCGAGATCCGACTGATCGCCTCCCCCCGCTCGGCCGGCCGCAAGCTGGCCGTGCGCGGGGAGCAGGTCGAGGTCGTGGCCCTGTCGGAGGAGGCCTTCGACGGGGTCGACGTCGCCATGTTCGACGTGCCGGACGAGGTGGCCGCCCAGTGGGCGCCGGTCGCCGCGGCCCGGGGTGCCGTCGTCGTGGACAACTCCGGCGCCTTCCGGATGGACCCCGACGTGCCCCTCGTCGTCCCCGAGGTCAATCCGCACGCGGCCCGGATGCGGCCGCGCGGGATCATCGCCAACCCCAACTGCACGACCCTGTCCATGATCGTGGCCCTGGGTGCGCTGCACGCCGAGTTCGGGCTGCGCGAGCTGGTGGTGTCGAGCTACCAGGCGGTGAGCGGGGCCGGGCGCGCCGGTGTCGAGACCCTGCGCCAGCAGCTCTCCCTGGTCGCCGGCACCGAGCTCGGCACGCACCCCGGTGACGTGCGGCGGGCCGTCGGCGACAACACCGGGCCGTTCCCGGAGCCGGTCGCGCTGAACGTCGTGCCGTGGGCCGGTTCGCTGCGCGAGGACGGCTGGTCCTCGGAGGAGATGAAGGTACGGGACGAGTCCCGCAAGATCCTCGGCCTGCCCGCGCTGCCGGTCGCCGTGACCTGTGTGCGGGTCCCGGTGGTCACCGTGCACTCCCTCACCGTGCACGCCCGCTTCGAGGGCGAGGTCACCGTCCGCAAGGCGCGCGAGATCCTCGCGACCGCCCCCGGGGTCGTCCTCTTCGACGATCCGGCGGCCGGGGAGTTCCCCACCCCCGCCGACGTCGTGGGCACCGACCCCACCTGGGTCGGGCGGGTCCGGCGGGCCCTCGACGACCCGACCGCGCTCGAGCTCTTCGTGTGCGGCGACAACCTGCGCAAGGGTGCCGCGCTCAACACCGCGCAGATCGCGGAGCTCGTGGCGGCCGACTTCGCGTGATGCCCGAACCGCGGCGGATCTCCCGTACGCAGTTGTGCCTACCGGAAAAGTCCTGGCCATGGCCGGAACCCTTTGTAGGATCTGTGTGCGACATGTGGTGCGACTAATGGTCCGTACCACTTGATCCCGGCGCCCGGGCGTCCGAAGATTTCCTCCCCGCTCTCCGCAACCGCGCGAAGGGCGGGGAGCGTCTTTGCGAACGCCCTTTCAGGGGTGCGGGGATGCTTGCGAGGCGTGGGGACGCCTCGGCCATTCGGGACACAGGGGAAGAGCGGGTAGGCATGAGCGCGTTCGACGCACGGTCAGTTGTGCTGCCTGAGAGAAGATGGACGGCCGCGTACAACCCTCACCGGGGTGAGCGTGTCCAACTGTCGTGGCTCAGGTACTCGACTTCCCTGCCGCGCCGAGCGGCGCGGCCGTCCTCCGGCCCCGCAGGCCCGGGGCGTCCGGTGGCATGCCGGTGATCGCGCCCATGCCCGCAGCGCGGCCCGCCCGCATACCCAGTCAGCGTGACGGAGCCGAGTACGCCGAGGACACGGCGGCAGCCGGTACCACCGTCGACCACCTCACCGAGACCTACCGGGCGCACTACCGCTCCCTGCTGGGTCTCGCCGCCCTCCTGCTCGACGACACCGCCTCCTGCGAGGACGTCGTCCAGGAGGCGTTCATCCGCGTCCACTCGGCGCGCAAACGCGTCCGCGACCCGGAGAAGACCCTCGCGTACCTGCGCCAGACGGTCGTCAACCTGTCCCGCTCGGCCCTGCGCCGGCGCATCCTCGGACTCAAGCTGCTGTCCAAGCCGATGCCCGACATGGCCAGCGCCGAGGAGGGGGCGTACGACCAGCTCGAGCGCGACTCCCTCATCAAGGCCATGAAGGGCCTCCAGCGCCGCCAGCGCGAGGTCCTGGTCCTGCGCTACTTCGCGGACATGACCGAGGCCCAGGTCGCCGATACCCTCGGCATCTCGCTGGGCTCCGTGAAGGCGTACGGCTCGCGGGGGATCGCCGCGCTGCGGGTCGCGATGGAGGAACCGGTGTGAGCGGCGAGGGTGATTCCGATGGACGGCGCCACGAGCCTTACGCGTGGCATGAGCCGACCGGGGAAGGCGAGCACGAGCCGACCCGGACGGCGCGGCAAGAGCACAAGCAATCGCACGCTGGGAACGGAACTGTGAATCAGGGCCCCGATGATCTGAGCTCCACGGGGGAGTTCGACTCGGACGAGCTTGCACTGCGACGAATGCTGCACCAGGCGGTCCAGGAGATGGAACCGCGGGACGGCACCCTCGACCACCTGCGCAAGGCGGTGCCCGCCAGACGGGCGCGCAAGCGGCAGGCCCTCGTCGGCATGGCGGCCGCCGCCCTCTTCTTCGGCACCGCCATCCCCGCCGTCGTGCACGTCTCCTCCACCGGCACCAGCGCCAACACCTCCAACGCCGGGCACACGTCCCAGATGCAGGGCGGCGCGGGCCAGGGCAAGCAGCAGGACGGCGGCGAGTCCACCTCCGGCGGCTCCTCGAGCAAGACCGAGGACAAGGGCAAGGGCCATTCGAAGGGCGACGACAAGGGCAGGACGGCGGGCGCGGGCACCGGAGCCAGCAGCGGCAGCGACCCCTCCGCCACGACCTCCCAGAACGCCCAGGTCTGCACGGCCGCCCAGCTCGGCTCCCCCACGGCGAGCACCGCGGTGCCCGACGCCTCCGGGACGGTCTACGGCACCTTCCGCGTCACCAACAGCTCCTCCGCCGCCTGCACGGTCTCCGGCCCCGGCATCGTGACGCCGAGCGCCCAGGGCGCGGCCGACAGCAGCAAGATCGGGGCGCTGCGGCACACGTCCGGCGACGCGGCCTCCGCCGGGCTGCCCGACCCGTCCCAGGAGGTCGCCCAGCTCACGCTCCAGCCGGGGTCCTCCTACGACGTGAAGTTCGCCTGGGTGCCGTCCGAGACCTGTCCCACCTCGGAACCCTCGACCGACCCCACCCCCGACCCCTCGGCGTCCCCGGACACCTCCACCGGCGAGGGCTCCTCGACCGGCGGTGACACCGGCACCTCCACCCAGCTCCTCACGGAGGACGGCACGGCCGACGGCAGCGTCCTGGTGACGTACACGGCGGAGGGCGGCTCGGCCTCGGTGTCCACGACGGTGACCAACGCGTGCGCGGGCGTCGTGTACTGGACGGGTGTGCTCGCGACGGCGTGACGGCGTGACGGCGTGACGGCGTGGGGCGCCTGGCGGGGCGGGCGGGCGTCGGGGGACGCCCCCGCTCAGGCGGTCGCCTTTTCCTGCGGCTGCTCCGGTGACCGCTGCCCGCCCTCGTCCGGGACGATGCCCAGCTCCGCGTCCCGGACGAACTCCACCTCGCGGCGCAGCAGCCGGAACCACATGAAGACCACGAAGCCGGCGAAGACGAACCACTCGCCGGTGTAGCCGAGGTTCTGGAAGGCCTTCAGGTCCAGCCCGCTGTCGGCGGGCGCGGTCGCCGGCACGGCCTTCATCCCGGAGTCACCGGTGTTGAGGGTGACCCACGCGTCGTACACGTCGTACGGCACGAGGTTGATCAGCGAGGCCGCGCTGATCGCCGCCGTCTGCCCGGCCGGAAGGCCGCCCCGCGCGCTGACGCCGTTGTCCCCGGGGGTCTCCGACGCCTGGAGCGCACCGGTGACGGTGACCTCGCCCTTCGGCGCGGCCGGGACCTTCGCCGGGTCGGGGGTGCCCGGCAGCCAGCCCCGGACGACGGGCAGGGCCCTGCCGCCGTCGACGCGCAGCAGCGTCAGGACGTAGTAACCCTCGCGGTCGTCCAGCTGCCGGTCGGGGACCAGGAGCTGCTTGTCGTAGCGGCCGGTGGCGGTGACCTGCTTGCCGGAGGTCGCCTTGTCCACCGGCAGCAGCTCGGCGAGCGGCCGTGCGGCCTCCCGCCCGTCGGTGACGACCGACTGCTCGGCGTCCCGGCTCTCCGCCATCCGGTCCTCGAACCGGCTGAGCTGCCACGACCCCATGAACAGGCAGAACGGGATGGCGAGCAGCACGAAGACGTTGATGCCGAACCAGCGGGGTGTCAGCAGAAACCGGTACACACCCCCACGGTACGGGGCCGCACCGGGCGGGCGGGGAGCGGGGTCAGTACCGCTCGGTGAGGTGGTCGCGGCCCGCCGGGGGCTCGTACGGCTCCGGCCAGAAGTCGGTGACGGTGGCTATCCGGCCGCTGCCGTCCCCGGTGAAGAACGAGATGCCGTACATCTCCTCCAGGCCCACCGTGAAGTGGACCCAGGTGACGACCTGGTCCGGCTCGGCGACGATCCGCTCGGTCCGCAGGTGCCAGTCGCCCGGGTACTCACGGTTGAACTCGACGTACCGCTCCCGTCCGCTGACGCGCTCGCGGGTCTGCGGCAGGGTGTAGACGACGTCCTCGGCCAGGGTGCCGGCGAACGACGTCCAGTCGCGGGCCTCGGCGAAGGCCCAGAAACGCTCCACGGTCTCGCGCAGATCGGTCATGGGGACGAGTGTGCACCCCGCCACTGACAACGGCCGGGGACGGCCTTCCCGCCCTGGTCGCGGGGGTACGGGTAAGCACCCGGTAGAAGTTGTCCACAGGCTGGGGACCTCGTCTGCGGATTGTCTGTGAGGGCAGGCAGTATGGGGTCATGACTGAGAGCAACGGGTCCGCCGCGGCCGAGCGGAACAACGAGATGCCGGACTGGGAGAAGCGCTTCCGGGCGCCCCGGGTGTCGCTGCCCGACTGGGCGGAGGACGCCCCCGACCGCTCCCTGTTCGTGTCCAACGCCACGGGGACGTACGAGCTGTACGCCTGGGACCGGGCCACCGGCGCCCAGCGGCAGGTCACGGACCGGCCCAACGGCACCACGGACGGCGTGCTCTCCCCGGACGGCGCGTGGATCTGGTGGTTCGACGACAAGGACGGCGACGAGTTCGGCGTCTGGCGCCGCCAGCCCTTCGAGGGCGGCGCCGACGAGCTCGCCGCGCCGGGCCTGGACGCCTCCTACCCGGCGGGCGTGGCCCTGGGCCGGGACGGCAGGACCGCGGTCGTGGGCCGCTCGACCGACGACGAGGGCACCTCGATCCACCTCGTGCGCACCGGCGAGGAACCGGTGGAGATCTACCGGCACCGTGAGTCGGCGGGCGTCGGCGACCTCTCCCACGACGGCTCGCTGATCGCGATCGAGCACACCGAGCACGGCGACGCGATGCACTCGGCGCTGCGCGTGGTGCGCCCCGACGGCAGGGCGGTCGCCGAGCTCGACGACACCCGGGGCGGCACCGAGGAGCTGGGCCTGGAGGTGCTCGGCTTCGCCCCGGTGGACGGTGACACCCGGCTGCTCGTCGGCCACCAGCGGCGGGGCCGCTGGGAGCCGCTGGTGTGGGACGTGGCCACGGGCGAGGAGACCGACCTCGCCCTGGACCTGCCCGGTGACGTGGGCGCCGAGTGGTACCCGGACGGCACCGGACTGCTCATCGTGCACAGCTTCGAGGCCCGCAGCGAGATCTTCCGGTACGACCTGGAGAGCGGAAAGCTGGAGAAGGTCCCGACCCCGCCCGGCTCGGTCTCCGGGGCGACGGCCCGCCCCGACGGCAGCGTGGAGTACCTGTGGTCCTCGGCCGCCGAGCCGTCGGCGGTGCGCTCGACGACCGGCGGGGTCGTCCTGGACCCGCCGGGTCTCAAGTCCCCCGGTTCGGTGCCGGTGGAGGACGTGTGGGTGCAGGGGCCGGGCGGCCGGATCCACGCCCTGGTGCAGAAGCCGGCGGGGGCGACGGGACCGCTGCCGACGGTCTTCGACATCCACGGCGGCCCGACCTGGCACGACAGCGACTCCTTCGCGGCGGGCCCGGCGGCCTGGGTGGACCACGGGTACGCGGTCGTCCGGGTCAACTACCGCGGTTCCACGGGCTACGGCCGCGAGTGGACCGACGCGCTCAAGCACCGGGTCGGCCTGATCGAGCTGGAGGACATCGCGGCGGTCAGGGAGTGGGCGATCGCGTCCGGTCTCGCCGACCCCGGCCGGCTGATCCTCACGGGTGGCTCCTGGGGCGGCTACCTCACCCTGCTCGGCCTGGGCACCCAGCCGGAGGCCTGGGCGCTCGGGATCGCGGCGGTGCCGGTCGCCGACTACGTCACGGCGTATCACGACGAGATGGAGGCGCTGAAGGCGATGGACCGGACGCTGCTGGGCGGCACGCCGGAGGAGGTGCCGGAGCGCTTCGAGGCGTCGTCGCCCCTGACGTACGTCGACGAGGTCAAGGCTCCGGTGTACATCTCGGCGGGTGTCAACGACCCCCGGTGCCCGATCCGTCAGATCGACAACTACGTGAAGCGGCTGGAGTCGAGGGGGGCGGTGCACGAGGTGTACCGGTACGACGCCGGTCACGGCTCGCTGGTGGTGGACGAGCGGATCAAGCAGGTGAAGCTGGAACTGGACTTCGCGGCGAGGCACTTGGGGTAGGCGGGAGCGCAGTTTCCCTCGTCCTCAGGTGGGTGCGGTCGAAGCCGGCCGGGCTGTACCCACCCGAGGGGCGCGGGGAACTGTGCGATCAGCTCCCACCCGCCCGCAGCCGCACCACCACCCGACCCGGCACGACCTGCGCGTACGGCTACGCTGCCGCCCGCCCCCTGCGCCCCAGCAACTCCGCGAGCCCCCGCCGCGTGGCCGCCAGCACCACCCGGTCCGAGGCATGGAGCACATACGTGTCCGGCAGGTCCCACATCAGCCCCGGGGAGTCCCCCGACTCCTCCCGGGCCAGCACCCGCCAGGACCCCGCCCGGAACGCCTCGCCCACCGTCCTCCCCTCCAGTTGGGGATGGCCGGCCACGTCCACCGCCGCGAACAGCAGCACCCGCCGCTCCACCGGGAACGCCCCGAGGATCTGCCGTCCCATCATCGCCCCGGCGAAGGCGGGAGCCGCCAGGTGGGAGACGCTCCGGCTGCGGGTGGAGGCGCGGGGGTGCGCGGCCCTGAGGGTGCGGTACACGGCGGTCGCGAAGTCGTCGTCGTACAGCCGCAGCACCACCCGCAGATCGGGCCGTACGGCCCGTGCGTACAGCACGGCCTCGAGGTTCGTGGTGTCCGCGCTGGTCACCGCGAGCAGGGCGTGCGCGCGGTGGATCTTGGCGGCCTCCAGGACGCCCTCCTGGGTGACGTCCCCGAGCACCACCGGCACCCGCAGCCGCCGCGCGGTGGCCAGTCCGCGTGCCTCGGGGTCGGACTCGACGCACACCACGGGGATGTTCAGCTCCCGCAGCCGGGTGAGCACCCGGGTGCCGATCTTGCCGAGTCCGAGGAGCACGACGTGTCCGCCGAGGCCCCGGGGCGGCTTGCGCAGGGAGGACGCGGTGCGGAAGGTGCCGAGGGCCTCCAGGACCGCCGCGAGGAGCACCGGGAGGAGCAGCAGTCCGGCGAGTCCGGACAGGAGCTGGAGGATCTGCCGTCCGACGGACTCACCGATCGCCGGGTCGTCGATCGCGAACAGGTCGAGCAGGGTCAGGTAGAAGGCGCGCAGCGGATGGATACCGGTCACCAGCCACAGTGCGACGGCGAGCGCGACCACGCACCCCACCATCCCGGCCAGCGACCAGCGCAGCCGCCGCGAGAACAGCGACGCGAACCAGGGCATCACCCCGCGCCCGTCGGGCAGCGGGGGCCCGGCGTACGACACCTGCTCCAGCACGACGGTCGCGCGGGCGCCGCCCTCCCGTACCGCGGCCGCGTCCGGCAGCAGCGTCGGGCCCTGGTCGCCGCCGGGTCCGGAGGCGTCGGTCGGCGAGAGCAGGGCGAGCGTGGCGAGGCTCGGATCGGCGCTCGCCCCGGCCCCGGCGGGCGGGCGTTCGACCGCCCGCAGCAGCAGGCCGCCGGTCTGGAGGACCTTGCTGGTGCCGGTGAGGGCGGTGGCGGCCAGCGCGGGCGCGGCGGTGTCGGCGTCGGAGAGCACGGTCGTGGAGGCGTCGAAGCCGGTCCCGTCGGCCGCAGCGCCGGCGGCCAACGCGGCGGCCTGGTCGAGGAGTTCCTCGATGTGCTGGCCGAGGCGCCGGTTGTAGAGCCGCAGGACGAGCCGCAGCCGGGGGTTGAGGCGGCGGGCGGTGAGGGCGGCGCGGATGTTGGTCTCGTCGTCGTCGTACACGAGGGCGAGCGCGTCCGCCCGTTCCACGCCGGCCCCGGCGAGGGCCGCCTCGTTCGGTTCGGCGGCCTCCATCAGCCGTATGCCGCCCGGGGGTTCGCCGGCCGCGGGGACGGCGGCGGCGCTGTTGCCGTTGCCGGTCAGGCCGGCCGCGGCGGTCACCACCCGGTCGAGCAGTGCGGAGGCGGCGCGGGCCCGTACCACCACCGGTGGCCGCACGGACCGTTCGGAGGCCGGGACGACCAGGGTGACCTGTTCGCCGTAGACGCCTCTGAGCTCGGCCGCCAGCCGGTGCGCGAGCCCGTCGTCCCCGCACACCACCATGTGCGCTGCTGCCGTGTCGCCCGGCAGTCCGGGACCCTGGTTCGGAACGCTCCCCACGAGGGAGAAGACTGCCGCACCGGGACGCATGTCGCCACGTGCGGCAGGTGAGGAACTCCTCTGCCAAGAATTCCCCAAACCGCCGCGCACGCTGAGCAATCGGGCCTTCCCTGTCGTACGCACTGACAGGGAAACCAGCACCCCACCCCGGAGGGACCCCGGCCGTGGCCGTCACCAAAGCACCCCCGCCCACGCGGGAGACCGGCGAGGACCGCCCGCCGGCGGCGCGGGGCGCGGCCGAGCGGCGCCTGAACTCCCCCTTGGTGCTGACCCTGTTGATGCTGCTGGTGGTGCTGTGCCAGGGGCCGATCCGCGGGGTGCTGGGCGCACCGGTCATGCAGAGCTGGATGACGGTGTTCGTCGCTGTGCTCGTGCAGGCGCTGCCCTTCCTGGTGCTCGGGGTGCTGCTGTCGGCGGCGATCGCGGTGTTCGTGCCGCCTTCGTTCTTCGCCCGCGCCCTGCCGAAGAACCCCGCTCTCGCGGTGCCGGTGGCCGGGGTGGCGGGTGCGGTGCTGCCGGGCTGCGAGTGCGCTTCGGTGCCGGTGGCGGGCGCGCTGGTGCGCCGCGGTGTCACCCCGGCCGCGGCCCTGGCCTTCCTGCTGTCCGCCCCGGCGATCAACCCGATCGTGCTGACCGCGACCGCGGTGGCCTTCCCGCGCGACCCCGGGATGGTGGTGGCCCGGCTGGTCGCGAGCCTGCTGGTGGCGTGCGCGATGGGCTGGCTGTGGCTGCGCCTCGGCCGCACGGACCTGCTGAGACCGCCGGCCCGGCACGCGTACGAGGGGCAGGGCAGGGGTGCCGCCTTCTGGGGTTCGGTCCGGCACGACGTGGTGCACGCGGGCGGCTTCCTGGTCGTGGGCGCGATGGCGGCGGCGACCCTGAAGGCGGTCGTGCCGCAGACGTGGCTGCGTACGGCGGCGGAGAACCCGGTGATCGCGGTGCTGGCCCTCGCCGCCCTCGCGGTGGTGCTGTCGATCTGCTCGGAGGCGGACGCGTTCGTGGCCGCCTCGCTGACCCAGTTCTCGCTGACCGCGCGGCTGACCTTCCTGGTCGTCGGCCCGATGATCGACCTGAAGCTGTTCGCGATGCAGACGGGCACCTTCGGGCGCGCCTTCGCCCTGCGCTTCGCGCCCGCGACCCTCGCCCTGGCGATCGTGGTCTCGGTGCTGACCGGGTGGGTGATGCTGTGAACCGGCAGGCTCAGTCGGCGGTCCTGTTCGTCCTCGGCGCGGCCCTTCTGCACGCGGGCCTGACCGACCTCTACCTCCGCTACGTCAAGGCCGGCCTGCGGCCGCTGGTCCTCGCGGCCGGTGCGGTCCTCGTCGTGACGGCGCTCGCGACGGCCTGGTACGAGTGGCGGGCCGGCCCCGAGGAGCAGGAGCACGCCCATCGCGAGCCCCGGGTCTCGTGGCTCCTCGTCCTGCCCCTGTTCGCCCTGATCCTGGTGGCCCCGCCCGCCCTCGGCTCCTACAGCGCGATGCGCACGGGCACGGCCCTGCAACAGTCGTACGGCTATGCGCGGCTGCCGGAGAGCGGGCCGCTGCGGCTGGGCCTCGCCGACTACGCGGGCCGGGCCGTCTACGAGCACGGCCGGGGCCTGTCCGGGCGGCGGATCACCGTCACCGGGTTCGTCGCCCTGGACCGCTCCGGCGCGCCCTACCTGGTCCGGATGGCCCTCAACTGCTGCGCGGCGGACGCCCAGCCGGTCAAGGTCGGGCTGACCGGGCGGATCCCGCCGGTCCTGAAACCGGACGGCTGGCTGCGGGTCACCGGCACGTACACGGCGAAGCGGACCAAGGACGCCGTGAACGGCGGGCCGATCCCGTACCTCGAGGTCACGGAGGCCGAACCGGTCGCGGCGCCGACCGATCCGTACGACGAGACCTGGAACAACTGACGTCCGGCCCTGCGGCCGTGCCGTCCCGACCCGTCCGGCCCTTGCCGATGCCGGTGGCTCCCCCTAGCCTTCGATCTGACGATCCATCAGATACCGGCTAGGGGGCAGGCAATGGCCGTCACCACCGAGAGCGGAACCGGAACGGGACCGGGCGTCAGGGAGATCCCCAGAGTCATCAGCGTCGACGATCACGTGATCGAGCCCGCGCACCTCTTCGAGACCTGGCTTCCGGCGAAGTACCGGGACAGGGGGCCGAAGCCGCTGACCGCCGGCATCGGGGACCTCGCGTACGTCGGCGGCAGGTACCGGTTCACCACCGATCCGGAAGGCCAGCTCACGGACTGGTGGGAGTACGAGGGCGAGCTCTTCCCGTACAAGCGGATCATCGCGGCCGTCGGCTTCTCGCGGGACGAGATGACCCTGGACGGGATCACCCGGGAGCAGATGCGGCGGGGCTGCTGGGACCCCAAGGCCCGGGTGGAGGACATGGAGATGAACCATGTCGAGGCATCCCTGTGCTTCCCCACCTTCCCGCGGTTCTGCGGACAGACCTTCGCCGAGGCCAAGGACAAGGAGGTCGGGCTCGCCTGCGTGCGCGCCTACAACGACTGGATGGTCGAGGAGTGGTGCGGGGACAGCGGCGGCCGGCTGATCCCGCTGTGCCTGATCCCGCTGTGGGACGTCGAGCTGGCGGTCGCGGAGATCCGGCGCAACGCCGAACGGGGCGTCAGGGCCGTCACGTTCAGTGAGATCCCCACCCATCTGGGGCTGCCGTCGATCCACTCCGGCTACTGGGACCCGTTCTTCGCGGCCTGCGAGGACACCGGGACCGTCGTCAACATGCACATCGGCAGCAGCTCCCAGATGCCGGCCGCGTCCCCCGACGCCCCGCCCGCCGTCCAGGCCTCCCTGTCCTTCAACAACGCCATGGCCTCGATGATGGACTTCCTGTTCAGCGGGGTTCTGGTGAGGTTCCCGCGGCTCAGGCTGGCGTACAGCGAGGGCCAGATGGGCTGGATCCCGTACGCCCTGGAACGCGCCGACGACGTGTGGGAGGAGCACCGGGCCTGGGGCGGGGTCAAGGACCTGATCCCGGAGCCGCCGTCGACGTACTACTACCGGCAGATCTTCTGCTGCTTCTTCCGCGACCGGCACGGCATCGAGGCCATCGAGACCGTCGGCGTGGACAACGCGACCTTCGAGACCGACTACCCGCATGTCGACTCGACCTGGCCGCACACCAAGGAGGTCGCCTGGGAGCACGTGGCCGGGCTGTCCGAGGGCGTGACGTACAAGCTGCTGCGGGGGAACGCGATCCGCATGCTGCAACTCGACCTCGACCTCGACCGGTAGGCCGACGGGCCGGGCCGGCCCTGTTCGCACCGGCGGGCGTGGCCGGTCACGGACGAAAAGACCCGACCGCTGGCGACGGGGGATGCACCAGCGGTCGGGCTGTGGCCAACACTAACAAGGCCGCAGGAACAGTGGGAGCGGACTGCTCGGCTGCGAGGAGAAGTTGTGATCGGGATCACGTAATGCGCTTCAGTCGCACGGAGGATCGTACGAGAGCCGCGGCAGGTACTCCTCCCAGGCCTGGCGGGTCAGCACGTTCTCGGTAGTGGCGCAGACGCGGTCGATGGCGTTGTCGACGTCCAGGTCCCACAGCCGGATGGTGTCCGCGCCGCTGGAGACCCCGAGCATGCGCCGGTCCGGGCTGAAGGAGAGGAAGCTGCCGGTCCTGGCGCTGGGGCTCATCGACTGTCCGATGGGGCCGGCCGCGGACGGGTCGGCCACGTCCCAGAGCCGGACCGTGTTGTCGTGGCCGCCGCTGGCCAGCGTGGCGCCGTCACGGCTGTAGGTCAGCGACACGACCGCCTCGCTGTGCCCGGTCAGCGCCGCCCCCGTCCGCTCGGCGCGCCGGGGGTCCGTCACGTCCCACAGCCGGACCGTGTCGTCGTCGCCGCCGCTGGCCAGGGTGTGCCCGTCCGGGCTGAAGACGAGCACGTTGACGGGCCCGGTGTGCCCGGTGAGCGGCTTGCGGAGCGGGGCCGGCCGGGCCGGGTCCGTCACCCTCCACAGCCGGATGGTGCCGTCCGCGCTGCCGCTGGCCAGGGTCCGGCCGTCCGGGCTGAAGACGAGGCTGTCGATGTACCCCCGGTGGCCGGCGATCGGGCCGTGCGAGACCGGGCGGGCCGGGTCGGTGATGTCCCACAGCTGGAGGCTGCGGCTGTCGTAGGCGGTGGCCAGGGTGCGTCCGTCCGGGCTGAACGCCAGGGCGTCCGGACCCATGAACCGGGAGTGCAGGACGAGCGCCGGGCCGTGGGGCACGGGGTGGGCCAGGTCGGTGACGTTCCACAACTGGACCCGGCCGGTGGTGAGCACCGCGAGCGTGCGGCCGTCGGGGGAGAACAGCACCTGGGAGAACGGGTCGCGCACCACGGGGGTGAACGGCCTGCCCAGGGCCACGGGCCGGTCCGGGTCCGTCACGTCCCACAGCCGGATCCGCCCGTCCCGCCCGGCCGTGGCGAGCACGTCGCCGTCCCGTCGGAACGCCCCGCTGCTGCCCACCAGGTCCCCCGCCGGGATCGACCACAGGCGCACCTTGCTGTCACCGCTGCCGGTCGCGAGCGTACGGCCGTCGGGGCTGAACCCCAGCGCGTACATCTCCCCGCTGCTCCCGGCGAGGGGCTCGCCGACCTGTGAGGGGTAGGCGGGGTCGGTCACGTTCCACAGGCTCGCCGTGCTGTCGGCGCTGGCGGCGGCGAGCTTGCTCCCGTCGGGGCTGAAGGCCACGGACCAGATGGGGCCGGTGTGACCGGTGAGCGGCGAGCCGACCGGACCCGGGTCGGCGGGATCGCGCACGTCCCACAGCCGGACGGTGTCGTCCGCGCTGCCGCTGGCCAGCTCGGTCCCGTCCGGGCTGAAGGCGACCGAGTGCACCAGACCGGTGTGCCCCTGGAGCACCCTGTCGTACGCCCGGGGGTGCCGGGGATCGGTGGTGTCCCACAGCCGGACCGTGTTGTCGTCACCCCCGGCGGCGAGCGTGTGCCCGTCGGGGCTCCAGGCCACGGACCGCTCGGCGGCACCGGCCCCGGTCAGGACGACCGGCGGCTCCTGCGCGCCGCTCGTGTTCCACAGCCGTACGGTGCGGTCCTCGCCGGCGGAGGCCAGGGTGCGGCCGTCCGGGCTGAACGCGATCAGGTAGATGGTGCCGTCATGACCGGTCAGGGGAGCGCCCAGCGGTTTCGGGTGACGTGGGTCGGTCAGGTCCCAACGCCGGATCGTCCCGTCGTCGCCGGCACTGGCCAGGGTCCTGCCGTCCGGGCTGAAGACCGCGCTGCTCACCCAGCTCGTGCCGCCCACGAGGGGCTCGCCCAGGGGTCTGGGCCGGCGGCGGTCGCCGACGTCCCACAGCCGGACGGTCCGGTCGTAGCCGGCGGTGGCGAGGAGCTTTCCGTCCGGGCTGAACGAGGTCAGGTACACGGCACCGGTGTGACCGGTCAGCGGGGTGGCCAGCGGTGCGTTGACGATGGAGATCAGGCGGGTGTTGGTGCCCTCGTCGTCGGGCCGCAGACGGTGTGCGACCAGGTCGATGCGGGCGGACAGCGACGGGTCCGTGGACTGGACGCGGTCCGCCTCCGCGACGACCTGCTCGAACACGGCGTCGTTGCGCTGCTGCCAGGCCACCACCGCCGAACCGACGGCCACCAACGCGAGGACGACCAGCGCCGACACCGCGCCCCGGGCGATCAGGACGGTACGCCGGCGCAGCCGGACCGAGGCGGCCAGGAACTCCACCGCGCTGCGGGTCAGATAGGTGTCCCCGGCGGACTTCGCCCAGGCCCGCGCCTGTTCCAGCCGCGAGCCCCGGTACAGCAGTGAGGAGTCCCGGTTCGAGCCCTCCCAGGAGCGGCCGTCCTCCTCGATGCGCTGGCGCAGCAGATGGTCGCTGCGGTCCTCGTCGATCCAGTCGCGCAGCCGCGGCCACGCCGTCAGCAGTGCCTCGTGGGTGATCTCCACGGTCTCCGCGTCCAGCGTCACCAGGCGGGCCCGCACCAGGGCCTCCAGCGACTCCTCCGTCTTCCCGGGGTCGGCCGACTCCGCGGTGAGCCGGCGCCGGGTGCCGCGCCGGCGGGTGGCCTGGGTGTCCTCGCCGAGCCGCACCAGCCGCAGCAGCAGGAGCCGGGCCGCCGTGCGCGCCGCCGGGTCCAGCCGGGACCAGGCCCGCTCGGCGGTGGCCGCGACCGCGCCCTGGATACCGCCGGCCGCCCGGTAGCCGGCCACGGTCAGCCGCCCGGCCTTGCGGCGCTGCCAGGTCGCCAGCAGGGCGTGCGAGAGCAACGGCAGCACGCCCGCGTCGTGCGCCCCGCGCGGACCGTCGGCGCTCACCTCGCGCACGATCAGCTCAGCGAGCCCCGGCTCCAGCTCCAGGCCCACGGCCCGGGCCGGACCCGTCACGGCCTCGCGCAGTTCCCCGCCGGTGAGCGGACCGAGCACCATGTGCCGGTGCTGGAGCGCGTCGGCCAGCTCGGGATGGTCGAGGCAGCGCTCGTAGAAGTCGGCGCGGACACCCAGCAGGACCAGGGCGGGGGCCCGCGCGTCCGGGCCGGCGGGTGTGCACGCGGCGTGCAGCAGGCGGACGAAGGTGCGCCGGACCCATTCGTCGGAGCAGAGCGTGAACGCCTCCTCGAACTGGTCGACGATCACCACGGGCCGGGCGGTGGCGGCCTCGCGCTGAGCCCACGAGGCGACCGCTTCCCGGACGGCGTGCCCGAATTCGGGAGGGTGGTCGATGTCCGGTCCGCCGGTCCGCGCGGCCGAGACGACCGGTGCCAGCTCGGGTATCCGGCCGGTCAGTTCGGTGAGCGGATCGGCGCCCGGCACGAGTTGCAGGACCGGGCGGCCGCCGTCCTCGCCGGAACCGCCGAGCGCGCCCTTCTCCAGGGCGGTCACCAGACCCGCGTTGAGCAGCGAGGACTTGCCCGCGCCCGAGGCGCCCACGAGCATCACCAGGCCGCCGGTGCTCGTCCCGGCCGCCGAGCGGAGCAGCCGGACGAGGGCCTCCGTGCTCCGTTTCCGGCCGAAGAACCAGCGGGCGTCCTCCTGCCGGTAGGAGGCGAGGCCGCGGTACGGGCACACCCCGGCGGGGGGCTCGGGCTGCGGGCTCTCGTCCTCGTCCGGCGCCAGCGCGCGCTCCCACAGCCTCTGCCACTGGCCGAGGTCGTACAGACCGGCCGAGACGGGGGTGGGACTGATCCGCCGGGCCTCGGGAATGAGGATGTGCAGCACGGCCGCGAGGGCGGTGAACTGGGCGGGCACGTTCCGGGCCCGCCGCCAGTCGCTGATCCGCTGCGCGGACACCCGGACCGGGCGCCCGCGCTCGTCCACGCGCTGGAGCCGGGCGACTCCCTCGGACACGCGCTTGAGGGGCGGATTCCCTGCCTCCCTGTACAACAGTGCGAGACGCTCCGCGAAGGCCGTGCGTGCTCCTGAGTCGGAGCTCAAGGTCTTCCACCCCTTACTTGCCTCGCGGTTGAATCCGGACCGGAAAACTCACTTTATACGGCTGACCTGCGGTAACGCACTGTCTCCGGCGCTGGAACCTCCTCTGTCCGCCCCCCGGCTGGCAGGATCACGACCCTGCGGCCCAGCCATCGGGCGACGCCATGACAGGCCACCAGCCCAGCGCCCCGCACGCCACTCAGCGCGCCGCACGTTCTCGGCCACATTCCGCCCACGGTCACCCGCTTCCTCCGGTACCGGTCCCCACGAGGGGAGGGACCGGTACCGGACGAAGCGGGACGATCACTGCGCCGCCCCTACACTTGGTCCGGCGGTTGACCCGAGAGGACGGGCCCGAGAGGACGGGAGAGGGCGGTGGCGAAGATCGTCGGCGGTTTCCAGGACCCGTCGTCGGAGGTGCTCGCCGAGGCGGCGGCCGTGTTCGGACTGCTCGCCTCCTCCGCCCGGCTGCACATCATGTGGGCGCTGTCCCAGGGCGAGAGCGACGTCACCCACCTCGCCGACCGGGTCGGCGGCGCGCTGCCCGCGGTCAGCCAGCACCTCGCGAAACTGAAATTGGCCGGGCTCGTGCGCTCCCGCCGCGACGGCCGCCGGCAGATCTACTACGTCGACGACCCCGACATCGTGACCGTCGTCCGCGTCATGGTCGGCCAGCTGACGGCCCGCGAAACCTCCTCCGCGACCCCGGACCGCCTGCGCGAGGCCGGTGTCTGAGCGGTCGGGGGCGCGGGAGGAGAACGGGAGCGCCCCCTCTGCCGGGCCGGTCGGTCCGGGCGGGGGTGCGTCCGAGCGGGTTGCCGAGGCCGACGCTCCACAAGGGCCGACGGTGGCGGCGGGCCCTGCCGGGTCGGTGCGGTCGGGGTCCGGGGTCCTGGCCGCGGCTGCGTCGGTTCCTCCGGGCGGGGCCGGCGCCCCTTCGCCGCCCTCGCCGGGGACCGAGGCCGACGCCGGCACTCCTGACGGTTCCGGCACTCCTGAAGGGACCCGGCCTGCCGACGGGGCCGGCGCTGCTGACGCTGCCCCCACTCCGGGACCTCCCGTTCTGCGGATCGTTTCTTCCGTCGGCGCCGGAGCCGGGCGGGACGAGGGTCTGGGAGGCGGGTCGGACGGGAGTCTTCTCGAGGTCCTCCGGGGACTCGGGGCCGGACCGCGGGGGCTGACCGAGGCGCAGGCCGAGGAGCGGTCGGCGCGGTTCGGGGCGAACGTGGTGCCGGCCGGCCGCGATCCCTCCTGGCCCCGTCTCTTCGCCCGGAGTCTGCGGGACCCCTTCACCGCGGTGCTGCTGTGTCTGGGACTGGTGTCGGCCGCCGTCCTCGCCTGGGGCACCGCCGCGGTGATCCTCCTGCTGGTCGCCGTGAGCTGCGTGCTTCGGGCCTCCGGCGAACACCGTGCCGGCCGCTCCACGGCAGGGCTGCGCCGCCTGGTGGCGACCACCGCCACGGTCCAGCGCCGGGCCGGCGAGGACAGCGCCCCGGTCACCCGTGAGATCCCGGTGGCGGACCTCGTGCCCGGCGACGTCGTACGGCTCGGCCCCGGCGACCTGGTCCCCGCGGACGTACGACTGCTGCGGTCGACCGGGCTCACCGTCCACCAGGCCGCGCTCACCGGGGAGTCCGCGCCGGTGGAGAAGTCCGCGGACGGGGAGCCGGGGGAGGGCGGTGTCCTCCAGGACCCCCGGCTCTGCTTCCAGGGCAGCAGCGTCGCCTCCGGCAGCGCCACCGCCGTGGTCGTCGCGACCGGCGGCGACACCCGTTCCGGCGCCGCCCACCGCCGTGCCGGGAAACCCCCGGCGACCGCCTTCGAACGGTCCGTCCGGGGCGTCTCCTGGGTCCTGATCCGGTTCGCGCTGCTGACCCCGCCCCTGGTCCTCATGGCCAACGCCGCCCTGCGCGGCCGCGGCCTGGAGACCCTCCCCTTCGCCGTCGCGGTGGCGGTCGGGCTGACCCCGGAGATGCTGCCGGTCCTCGTCACCACCTGCCTCGCCCGCGGCGCCGCCCTGCTGGCCCGCACCCACGGCGTCATCGTGCGACGGCTGCCCGCCCTGCACGACATCGGCGCCATGGACGTCCTGTGCGTCGACAAGACCGGCACCCTCACCCAGGACCGCCCGGTCGTCCACCGCGCGCTGGACGCGGACGGCCACGACGACCCCGAGGTCCTGCGCCGGGCGGCGGCCGCGGCCTGGTGGTCGCTCCAGCTCGCCGAGCTCCCCGCCCCCGACGCCCTGGACGAGGCCCTGCTCGCCGCCGCCGACGAGGACGCCCTCACGGCGTACGACGGCGTCACCGCCCTCCCCTTCGACCCGGCCCGCCGCCTCGCCACCGTGGTCGTCCGCACCCCCGGCCGGCCCGGCACGCACACCCTGATCACCAAGGGCGCCGTGGAGGCCGTACTGGCACGTTGCGCGCTGTCCGGCGACGAGCGCTCCCGCCTGCGCGGGCTGGCCGACGCCCAGGCCGCGGACGGACTGCGCGTCCTCGCGGTCGCCACCGCCGAACGGCCCGCCGGGGACCGCCCCCGCGAACGCGGCCTCACCTTCCGCGGCCTGGTCACCCTCCGGGACGACCTCGCCCCCACCGCCGCCGAGGCCCTCGCCGGACTCGCCGCACGGGGCGTCACCGTCAAGGTCCTCACCGGCGACCACCCGGGCACCGCCGTCCGGGCCTGCCGTGATCTCGGGGTCCCGGTGGCCGGGGTCCTCGGCGCCGACCGCCTCGACACCCTCACCGACGCCGAACTCACCGAACTGGCCCGCCGTACGACCGTCTTCGCCCGCTGCACCCCCGAGCACAAGACCCGTGTCGTCCGGGCCCTGCGGTCCGCCGGCCACACGGTCGGCTTCCTCGGCGACGGCGTCAACGACCTGCCCGCGCTGCGCTCCGCCGACGTGGGCGTCGCCCCCCACGACGCGGCCGGCGTGACCCGCGAGAGCGCGGACCTCGTCCTCGCCGAGAAGGACCTCACCGCGATCGGCCACGCGGTCGCCGCCGGCCGGCACGCGGGCGGCAACATCGCCACGTACCTGCGCATCACGCTCTCCTCCAACCTCGGCAACGTGATCGCGATGCTCTCCGCGGGCCTCCTGCTGCCCTTCCTGCCGATGCTCCCGGCCCAGGTCCTCGTCCAGAACCTGTGCTTCGACGCGGCCCAACTGGCCTTCGCGCACGACCGTCCCGCCCCGTCCGCCCTGCGCCGGCCGAGCGTCCTGGACCCCCGGCGACTGCTGCGGTTCATCGTCGGGTTCGGCGCCCTGAACGCCGTGGCGGACCTGGCGACCTTCGGCGTCCTGGCCCTCGCGCTGCGCGGCCCGGGCGACGACGAGACGCTGTTCCACTCGGGGTGGTTCACGGAGAACCTGCTGACACAGGCCGTGGTGATGGTGCTGCTGTCCCTCGGCCCGGCGGGCCGGGGCGGCCGCCGGCCGGGCCCGGTGACCTGGGCCGCCGCCGCGCTGGCCGCGACCGGTCTGCTCCTGCCCATGTCCCCGCCCGGCGCGGCCCTGGGCATGAGCGCACTGCCCGGCGTGTACTACGGACTGCTCGCGGCCGTCCTCGCCCTGTACGCGCTGGGCCTGCTGGCGGCGAGGCGCCGCACGGACGACCGGTCCGGCGGCTGACCGCTCAGGGGCAGGCGATGTCGAAGCCGTACCGCAGGGGCTCGTCCGTCACCGCGTGGTCGAGCCGGTAGACGTAGACGCCGTCGACCCGCACCCCCGACGGGGCGCCCTCCGCGCGGCAGGGGTACGACACCTGCACGACCCGGGGCCGGTCGGCGACCTTGACCCGCATCCCGTGGGCCGGTCCGCCGTCGAGGACGGCGACCTCCCAGCCGGTCACGCCGGCCGTCTCCACTGTCTCCGCTGCGTCCACGGCGACAGTTTAGAGGTTGCGCAATCGTCCTGGGGGTCGATGTCCTGAGGCCGCTGTCCTGAGGTCGGGGCGGACCGTCGTCCCGGTCGGTGTGCCGGAGTCAGCCCGCGTTGTGCAGGGCCGGGTGACGCGGGGTGGACGGCGGGTCGGCGGGGGCGTGTTCCGCGGTCTCTCGCGCGCCGGTCCGCTCCGGGGCCGTGGCCGCCGTGTCCTCCGGCGTGGCCGCCCCGGCCTTGCGCCTGGTCAGTCCGACGCCCACCAGGACCACGGCCATGCCCAGCACGACCCGGACGCTCAGGCCCTCACCGAGGACGATCGCGCCGAGGAGCACGGAGACCACGGGCAGCAGGTAGCCGACCACGGCGGCGTTGGTGGCGCCCTCGTCGTTGATGATCCGGTAGGTGAGGTGGAAGGTGATCGCGGTGCAGAAGACGCCGAGGACCAGGGCCGCGACCACGACCGCCGGACCGGGGTCGACCGACTCCAGGCCGCCCACCGGCAGCGCCACGGCGGTCATCCCGCTCGCGGCGACGAGCTGCGCGGCGGACAGCGAGATGGTGGGGGTGCCGCGGCGGACCAGGGTGCGGCCCATGTAGGTGAAGGCGACGGCGTAGCTGGCGGCCGCGCCGAGGATGGCGAGGGCTCCCCAGCTCGTGGCCCCGGCCGACTGCCAGGGGGCGAGGATCAGGACCGTGCCGGCGAAGCCGAGGACCAGACCGGCCAGGCGGGCCGGGCACAGCCCGCGTTCGGAGCCCAGGGCCAGGCCGAGGGCGATCGACCACAGGGGGGTCGTGGCGTTCAGGACTCCCGCGAGGCCGGAGCCGACGGTCTGCTGGCCCAGGCTGAACAGGGCGAAGGGCAGCGCGTTGCAGAAGAAGGCCGCGACGGCGATGTGCCGCCAGACGGTCCGGCCGCGGGGCAGGCGCCTGCCCGACGCGTAGCAGGTGACGGTGAGGACGAGCGCCCCGACGAGGCAGCGGACGAACGTGACCTGGAGCGGGGAGAGACCGCGCAGCGCCAGTTCGATCCAGAGGAAGGTCGAGCCCCACAGCAGGGCGAGCACCGCCACTCGTATTCCGCCCCGCAGACTCCGTGCACCGCTGTTCACGATGGCTCCTCCATCCTGTCGGCCCGCTCTCGTCCTTCGACGATGCCCCAGTCGAACTGTGAGGACAAGCAAATGGTTCTACTCATTCTGTTAAGCTGTACTACATGCTCGATGTGAGGCGTCTCCAGGTCCTGCGCGCGGTGGTCACCAGCGGGACGGTCACCGCGGCCGCGGCCCACCTCGGCTACACCCCGTCCGCCGTCAGCCAGCAGGTCGCGGCGCTGGAGAAGCAGGCGGGCACGGCCCTGCTCGAACGGGTGGGGCGGGGGGTGCGGCCCACCCCGGCCGGCCTGCTGCTCACCGAGCACGCGGCACTCATCAGCTCGGCGGTCGCCCAGGCGGAGACCGCCCTCGCCGACCTGCGCGCCGGACGCATCGGCACCCTGTCCGTCCGCTACTTCGCCACGGCGGGCTCCACGCTGGTGGCGCCGGCCCTCGCCCGCCTCCGCGCGGAACACCCGGGCGTACGGGTCGACCTCGAACTGGCCGACCCGGAGGACCCGTTCGAGGAGGTGGCCCGGGGCCGGGCCGACCTGGCCGTCGTCGTGCAGGCCCGGGGCCGGGCGGGGGACGGGTTCCGCCTGGTCCATCTGCTCGACGACCCGTACGCCGCCGTCCTGCCCCTGGGGCATCCGCTGGCGGACCGGGAGGTCGTGGACCTGCACGAGCTGGCCGGGGAGCAGTGGGTCGGCAGCGAACCGCCCGGCCCCTGCCTGGAGCCGGTGATCGACTCCTGCGCGGCGGCCGGTTTCAGCCCCGACTTCGTCATCCGCAGCGAGGACTACGCCACCGCGCAGGGCTTCGTCGCGGCGGGCCTCGGTGTCGGCCTGATGCCGCGCCTGGGCCTGCGCGGCCGTCACCCGGGGGTAGTCGTCCGCCCGGTCCGCAACCCCGAACCGGTCCGCGTGATCTCGGCGGTGGCCCGGGAGACCGCCCTCGACCAGCCGGCCCTCCGCGACCTCCTGACGGCCCTCCGGGACGCGGCGACCAACGACCCCGCGACGCGGTGACCCCCGGCCCGGCCGGGCATGGTGAGGGCGACGCCCGCGCCGGGCGCTGATCCGCACCCGGGGGAGCCCGCAGCCCCACGGCCGCGACAGCCGGGCGGGCGGGGGTCGAGTGCGGCGGCCAAGCGGTGTCCGTCCCGGTCGGACCGACCGGGGGGCGGTGTCGACGGGGCCGGTCCGTGCCTGGTCGGGTTTCATCGCGGACCGGATGCCCTGCATCTACGCACCACCCACCCCGTCCGCACCCGGCCGGGCCCTCGTTCGGGTGGGTCAGGCGGCGAGGTCGCCGGGGGTGGCCGTGGTGGTGGGGGCCGGGGTGAGGGTGACGACGCTGGAGAAGATCTCGCGGTCGTGCTGGCGGGCGCCGACCCGGACGCGGCCGGGTTCCGTGAGGCGCTCGGCGTGGAGGAAGCAGGGGGCGTCCATCTCGGCGTACCGGACGAAGTCGGACTCCATGCCGGTGACGGCCGTCGGGCGGGGGTGCGCGGTGGCCAGCGCGGCCTGGCGGGCGGCCTCCAGGAGCAGCATGCCGGGGGCGTGGTCCACGACGTGGTCGAAGAGCACGGGGTGGGTGGTGTCCACCCTGAGCTGCCAGTGGTCGGGCCGGTCGGTCGCGGCGAGCACGACGTCCTCGAAACGGTCCCGGCCGAAGGGTGACAGACCGGCCGGCGGCGGCAGTGGCACGGCGCGCGCGGTGGCCGCCGCGGCGTCGGCGTACGACCCGCGCAGCCGGTTGTAGACCGTGCGGTCCTGGATGGTGAAGCGGGAGTGGGCGGTGGCCAGCGGACGTCCGCCCCGCTCGACCTCGACACCCAGGGATATCGCGGCGGCCCGGTCGCGCCGGTACGTCACGTCGTGGCACGTGATGTGCAGCTCCAGCTCGGCCGGCCCCCCGCCCCCGTCCACCCGTGCGGCCTCCGGGTCGAGGGTCCAGCCGAAGTCCTTCCACAGCAACTGGTGGCCGAACGGCACCCGGTAGGCGCCGTGGGACAGCAGCGGCAGCGTCTGGCGCACCGTCTCGCTGAGCAGGAGCGGGTCGTGCAGGCCCAGGCGGCTGACGTAGAAGCGGTGGCCGGCGGGCCAGGCGGCCGTCACCGTGAAGGTGTCGGGGCCGGTCCGCCGCCAGTTGCGCAGGAGCACTTCGTCCTGGTTGGTCTTGTGGGTGTAATCGGCTGAAACCATCTCAAAACGATGAGCAAGGCCGTGCTGAGCGAGATCGATGGTCATGGTGGTTCCCCCTGATGCGGTGTCGTCCGAGTTGGGCACGCGCAAGTGAATCGACGCCGCCGACGGTGACAGGGCGGCTTCGACGTGAATAAAATAGAGGTCGTTCTTTTTGTTTGTCTACAGGTACGAGGAGTCTGCCGATGGCACGACAACGGCAGGAGCGCGCGGAGCGCACCCGGGCGGCGCTCATCAGCGCGGCCGCGGAGATGTTCGACCAGGTCGGCTACCACGGAGCGGGTCTCAACGCGATCCTGCGGAAGGCCGGGACCACAACCGGAGCCATGTACTTCCACTTCAAGTCGAAGGAGGAACTGGCCCGGGCGGTCATCGTCGAACAGGCCGCCGAGCTGAAGTGGCCCAGCGGGAAGAAGGGCCTGCAACAGCTCATCGACGTGTGCCAGTACCTGGCTGTGGAGATGCGCTCCAACGTCCTGTTCCGGGCCGGCGTCCGGCTCGCCGTCGAGCAGAGCGAGGTGGACCTGCTCAACTACTCGATCTACGACTGGTGGGCCGAGCAGTTCGGCACCCACCTCGCCGAGGCCCGTGACCTGGGCCAGCTCCGGCCGGAGGTCGACGAGTCCGCGTTCGCCCAGGTGATCGTCGCCGCGTACACCGGCACGCAGATCATGTCGCGGCTCTCCAGCGCCCGCGGCGACCTGCCCGAACGCATAGAGAGCATGCTGCGCTGCCTGCTGCCGGCCCTCGCGCCGCCGGAGGTCGTCGCCACGCTGGAGTTCCCGGAGAACGGCGGTGCCCCCGAGGTGCCGCAGGACGCGGACGAAGCGGGGGAGACCGCTTCATGAGACCGCTGCGGGTCGTACTGACCGGCGCGACGGGCTTCGTGGGCGGGGCGGTGCTCGACCGACTGCTGCGCGACCGGGCGGACGGCCGTGACCTGGAGGTCCGCGCCCTCGTCCGCCGCGTCCCGGCCGAGGGCCGGGAGCAGCCGGGCGTGCAGTGGCGGCGCGCCGACCTGGCGGACCCCGGGTCGTTCGAGGGGGCGGCGAGCGGCGCGGACGTCCTCGTCCACCTCGCCGCCCGCGTCGACGGCACGGAGCAGGAGTGCGAGCGGACCAACATCGGCGGCACCCGTGCGGTCGTCGAGGAGGCCCGGCGGGCGGGCGTGCGACGCATCGTGCACCTGTCCACGGCGGCGGTCTACGGACCCGGCCCGCACCGCGGCATCCCCGTCGACGGGGTCACGCCCGCGCCCGTGTCCGCGGCCAGCCGTACCCGGCTGGCCGCCGAGGGGATCGCGCGCCAGGCGGGCGCCGTCGTCCTGCGCCCCGGACTCGTCCTCGGCGCCGGGGACCGCTGGGTGGTGCCCGGACTGCGCGAACTGCTCCGGCGGGTCCCGGCCCGCTGGGACGGCGGGCGCGGACAGCTCTCCCTGGTGGCCGTAGAGGACCTGGCACGGCTGGTCACGACCCTGGCCACCGCGCCCGACGCCGTGCCGTCCGGCACCTTCCACGCCGGCCACCCGGTGCCGGTGCGCAGCGGCGACCTCCTGGCGAGGCTCGCCGAACTGGACGTACTGCCGCCGGTCACCGGCGAGTTGACCTGGGAGCAGTGCCTGGAGCGGCTCCGGGAGGCGCCCGGCCGGATCAGCGAGCGGCAGTTCGCCCTGCTGGCGCTCGACCACTGGTACGAGAGCGAGGAGATCTGGCGGCTCGCCCGCTGCGCGCCGGGCCCCGGGCCGCTGGAGCGGCTGGCCGGGGCCGCGCCCTGGTACCGGGCCCACCTCGCGGCCGCCTGACCCGGCCTCTGCACCGGCCCGCACCGCTGCCGAAGTCCCGCGCGGACCGGCGCAGTTGTGCGGAAGCCGGGTGGAAACCGGGGAAGTCGCGTCCAACTTGGCCAAGTCGTCGCGGAGCCGGGCACGGGAGGTGTCCGCGCGATGAACCGGCGGTACGTTCGCAGGACCGGGGCCGACGGCCTCCCGTCATCCACAGCGGCGCGAGCGGACGGGAGGCCCCCATGACGGGCCCCCTCCTCCGGCACCTGGCGCGCAGCACCGCTGCCCGGGCGGCCCCTGGAGTCAGTTCCCGTGATGAATACCGAGGTCAGGCCCATGGTCAAGCAGGTGAGAGCGGAGCGCACCCGCCAGGCGCTGATCGCGGCGGCGGCCATAGAGTTCGACCGGCACGGATACGCCGGCACCTCGCTGTCCGCCGTGCACCGGGCCTGCGGGATGACGATGGGCGCGCTCACCTTCCACTTCCGCGCCAAGGCGGACCTGGCGAGCGCGGTGTGCCAGGAGGCCGAGGCCATCACCCGGGGGGCGCTGACCCGGCTCACACCGATGGGCGCCCTGCTGCCGGTCGTGGAGTTCACCCTCGTCGTGGCCCGGCTGCTGGACGAGGAGGTCACCGTCCGCGCGGCGGCCCGGCTGACCCAGGAGCGGGCCGTCCCCTCCCGGTGGCACACCGTCTGGCGAGCCGTCCTGCGCGACCTGGTGGCCCTCGCCCCCGAACCGCCGGGCCCCGGCTGCGGGCCCCGGCCCGAGGAACTGGAGCTGCTGGCCGTCTACCTGACGGCCGGTGCCGAGGCGGCGCTGCGGGAGGGCCGCACCGGCAAGGAGGTGCTCGCCCAACTGGAGTGCCTGTGGGCCCTGGTGCTCGTCACCGGCTCACCGCACGGCACCACCTCACCGCACGGCACCGCCGCCCCGCCCCCGCCGCCCGCCGACGAGTGTCCGGCGGCCGCCTCGCGCTCGCCCCTTCGCGGCCCGGCCTGACCCCGCACCCCCCTCATCCCCCTGTCCCTCCACGAAAAGGCTCGATCCATGACTCGACGCTGTGCGCTCGTCACCGGTGGCTCCCGGGGCATCGGGGCCGCCGTCGCGACCGAACTCGCCGCCGCGGGGCACCGCGTGGCCGTGCACTGCCGTGCCGACTCCGCGGCCGCGAGGGACGTGCTCGACGCCCTCCCCGGCACCGGGCACGTCCTGGTCACCGGTGACATCGGCGCCCCCGGCGCGGCCCGGGAGATCGTCGACGCCGCGGTCACCGGGCTCGGCACGGTCGACGTGCTCGTCAACAACGCGGGCGTGTACGCCGAGCAGCCCGTCGCCACCACCTCGTACGAGGACTGGCAGGCCGACTGGCGGCGCCTGGTCGACGTCAACCTGCTCGGCCCCGCCGACCTGATCTGGTGCCTGGTCGACCATCTGCGGCACCGCCTCCAGGGCCCGCAGGGCGCCTGCATCGTCAACGTCGGCTCGCGCGGCGCCTACCGGGGCGAACCCGACGCCCCCGCCTACGGGGCCACCAAGGCCGCCCTGCACGCGCTGACCCAGTCGCTCGCCCAGTCCCTGGGACCGCTCGGCATCGCGGTGACCGCCGTGGCGCCCGGGTTCGTGCGCACCGACCTCACCGAACCCGTGCTCGTCGGAGCCGTCGAGGAGGAGGTGCGCAGCCAGAGCCCGCTCGGCAGGATCGCCGTGCCCTCGGACATCGCGGCCGCGGTGGCCTGGCTGAGCAGTGCCCGGGCCGAGTGGTGCAGCGGCGCCGTGCTCGACGTCAACGGCGCCTCCCACCTGCGCTGACCCCCGCCCCCGTGCCCTGACGGCCACCCACCACGAAACGGAGATCCCGTGCGCGCCTCAGTCCTCCAGATCGCCGTACGCCCCGACGAACCGGCCGACGAGCGGCGTGCCCGCGTGTCCGGCCTGGTCCGCCGCCAGCACACCAGCGACCTGGTCGTGCTGCCGGAACTGTGGACGGTCGGGGCGTTCGCCTTCGACGCGTTCGCCGAGCACGCCGAGCCGCTGGACGGCCCCACCGCCCGGGAGATGAGCGCGGCCGCGGCCGCGGCACGGGTGTGGCTGCACGCCGGTTCCGTCATCGAACGCGGCCCGGCGGACGAGCTGTACAACACCTCCCTGCTGTTCGGCCCCGACGGCCGGCTCTCCCGTGCGTACCGCAAGATCCACCGCTTCGGCTTCGACCGGGGCGAGGCCGCCCTGCTGGCCCGGGGCGGCGAGACCGTCACCGCCAGGCTCGACGGCGACGCCACCGCGGGACTGACGGCGGGCCTCGCCACCTGCTACGACCTGCGCTTCCCCGAGCAGTTCCGGCTGCTGGTGGACGCCGGCGCCGAACTCCTCCTCGTCCCGGCCGGCTGGCCCGCCGCGCGCCGCGCCCACTGGTCGCTGCTGGCCCGCGCCCGCGCCGTGGAGTCACAGGCGTATGTCGTGGCCTGCGGTACGGCCGGCACGCACGCCGGTGTGGAGCAGGCCGGCCACAGCGTGGTCGTCGACCCGTGGGGCGAGGTCGTGGCCGAGGCTGGGCCCGGCGAGGAGACGCTCGTCGTCGACCTCGATCCGGCGCTCGTCGCGAAGACCCGGGCCGAGTTCCCCGTCCTGCGCGACCGGGTGCTCGGTGTGCCGGCGCCCCGCTGACATGAGCCCCGCGACGGCAGGTGCCGTCCTCGTCCTCCCGCGCCGCATCTCTTCCTCCAGCCCCTTGCGCCCGTCGCAGCAGCCGTGTAACACTCTTTCGCGAGGCAGTCTGCCTTCTTCCAGGAGTCCTCGCAGTGCCGTAGCGCCGCCATCGAGCGGCGCTTTTTTGTTGCCCGGGTTCTCCTGTTCGTCCTGTTTTCCTCCGGCTTCTTCCGGAACTCCCCGAAGGTGAGGCGACCATGGCCGACCCGACGTCCCGACGCTCCCTCCCGGCGCAGTGCGCGTCGAACCGCTGTCACCGCGCGGCCCGCTCCGGGGTCCTGCGGCGCAGGCCCGCCGAACCGGGCGCCCGGCTCTGCGGACCCTGCACGCGCGCCCTGGCCGCCGATCTGGCCGCCCTGCCCGCACTCCACCACGAC
Organism: Streptomyces sp. NPDC091972; assembly: GCF_044756385.1. Taxonomy (NCBI): domain Bacteria; kingdom Bacillati; phylum Actinomycetota; class Actinomycetes; order Kitasatosporales; family Streptomycetaceae; genus Streptomyces; species Streptomyces sp. NPDC091972. Next base: position 516,511 of record NZ_JBIVSV010000005.1, read on the forward strand.
AGCGAGCAGCACCTGGTGCTCCCCGCCCGGCAGGGCGGCCTCGCCCGGGTCACCGGCCACCGCCCGGACCCGCCGCCCGTGAGCGACGCGGCGCTGGAGGCCCGGCACGACGCCGTCGTACAACTGGCCTCCTGGGCCCGGCTGGTGCTGGACGCGACCGGGGACGGGCAGCCGCCGGAGCGGACCGTGCCCGCGCTGGCCGCCTTCCTCGGCCGGCACGTCGGCCTGCTGGCCGCCCACCCCGCCGCGGGCCCGGCGGCCGACGGGATCGCCCGCGTGGCCACCGCCCTGCGGCTCGTGGTCGCCCCGCCCAGGGCCGGCCTCGTCCCGCTCGGCACCTGCGTCGAACCGGGCTGCGAGGCCGAGGTGACGCTGCCCGAGCGGGGCGGCGAGGACCTGGTGCTGCGCGGCCCGATGTGCGGCGCCGGACACGTCCTGACGCCACGCCAGTGGCTCCTGCTGAACCGCCGCCAGTCGATGTCCGAGGCCAAGGAGACGGCATGAACAGCGCGCACCCCGCCCCCGGCAGACGCGTCCCCACCTCGCTGGCGGCACTCGCCCTCGACGTCCGCGAGGGCACGATCCGCCAGTGGGCCCGCCGCGGCAAGCTCACCCGGTACGGGACACGCCGCCAGGCCCTGTACGACCTGAACGAACTGGCCGCGCTCGTGGCCGGCGAGACCGCACCGGCGCACGACGCCTGACCGGCGGTCCTCCCGCACCAGCACCTCCTTCCACCCATCCGCCACCCCACCGTCCGGCCACCGCCGCGCGGTGCCGACCCATGCCCGGAAACGGGCCGTCGGCACGGTTTTCCGAGGAGAGACAGCAGTGGACACAGCCCAGACCCCCCAGCTCGCGCAGACGTCCCCGTGGCAGCAGCACTGGCAGACCCGGCGCGACCCCTTCGTCGACGAGTGCCTGCGGGCCCGGCAGAACCTGCTCGCCGACCTGAAGGACCCGGCAGGCGCCCAGGCCCGGGTCCTCGACGACCTCATCGACATCGGCGCCGCCTCGCTGCACTGGAAGGAGAAGGGGTACGACGTGATCGCCGCCGACCCGGCCCGCTTCCGGTCGGTCCTGCCGGTCATGCGCTACAACGACTTCGCCGAGGAGATCGACCGCGAGACCCGCACCAAGGGCGGCATCCTCTCGTGCAGCCCCGTGCTGCGCTGGCTGAAGACCAGCGGCACGACCGGCACCCCCAAGCGGGTCCCGTACACGCTGCACTGGCTGCTGACGTACCGGATCCCCGCGATGAAGGCCATGTGGGGCACCTGCCTGGAGCTCCACCCCGAGATCCTCGCGCACCCCTGGGCCACCCTGGACACCCAGACCGTCCGCGAGGACGTCTTCGACTTCGTGCACGGGGTCGAGCACCAGGCCATCAGCAACCGGCACCCGCAGCTCAACAGCCGGGACTGGAACCCGCCGTGGTACGAGTCCCCCTGGTTCGGCCCCGACGCGCCCACCAGTCACGCCGGGCGGATGTACCACCGGGTGCGCAACCTCGTCGGCAAGGACCTGCACTACATCTCGGCCATCAACCCCAGCACCCTGGTCTCGCTGCGCGACCTGATCGCGGAGCACGGCGCCGAGCTGGTGCGCGACCTGCGCGCGGGCACCCTGCACGGCAGGCTCTGGACCGATCCCGACGAGCGGGCCGCCGCCCACCTCGAGGACGTGCTGGCGAAGGACGACTTCAGCCTGGTCGACGTCTGGCCGTCCCTGACCCTGTACAGCTGCTGGCTGTCCGCCTCCGCCGAGCTGTACCGGCCGCGGCTGGACGCCGTCCTGCCCGGCGTCGCGAAGCTGCCGTTCATGAGCTGCGGGACCGAGGGCGTCACCACCGTCCCCGTGGACGACACCCTGGAGAGCCAGCCGCTCGCCGTCAGCCAGGCGTACTTCGAGTTCGTGCCCGCCGACGTGCCGCTGGGCGCCCTCCTGGACGCCGGCGAGAAGGTCGGGACACTGCTGTACGACGAGGTGGAGGCGGGCCGCGACTACCACCTGATCATGTCCCAGGGAAACGGCCTGTACCGCCTGTGGACCGGGGACATCTACCGCGTCGACCGGATCGTGGACGGCACGCCCTGGATCCACTTCACCCACCGCGACGGCGTCTTCCACTCCTTCACCGGCGAGAAGATCACCGAGGGCCAGGTCACCCAGGCCATCCGCCAGGGCCTCGCGGCGAGCGACCTGGAGACCGGCCTGTACATGTGCGGCCCGCGCTGGGACGAACTGCCGTCCTACACCGTCGTCGTCGAAGTACCGGAGCCCGGCGCGGAGCTGGACCGGGAGCTGTCCGGCGCGATCGACCGCGAGCTGTCCGTCATCAACATCGAGTACGCCTCGAAGCGGGACAGCGGACGCCTCGCCGGACTGCGGGTGCGCACCGTGGCGCAGGGCGCAATCGCCGCGTACGTCGAGTCCCGGCGCCAGCAGGGCAACGCCACCCAGTACAAGTACAAGCCCTTCCAGCAGGACGTCGACTTCGTCGGCGCCCTCGTTGACTGAGCCGTCAACCACCCTTCCAGCAAGGAGAGTTCGACCGTGATCGAGACCATCAGGCCCCCGCAGAACATCCGCCGCGAGATCGTCGACGTGCCGTGCGGCGACACCCGGCTCGCCCTGCACGTGTGGCGGCCGGAGCGGATCAAGGGAGCCGTCTTCTACTTCCACGGACTCCAGAGCCACGCCGGGTGGCTGTGGGAAGTGGGCCCGCGCTTCGCCGACAACGACATCGCGTTCTTCGTCCTCGACCGACGCGGCAGCGGCATCAGCCCCGGCCCGCGGGGTGTGATACCCGACGCCGACACCGTTCTCGGCGACTACGCGCAGGCCGTCGCGTCCGTCCGGGCGATGATCGGCGACACCGTACCCCTGTCCCTGTTCGGGCACTGCCTCGGCGGCTCCTTCATGGCGGCCCTGATGTGCCACGAGGGGTTCACCACCCCGTACGACGCGGCCGTGTTCTGCTCCTCCTGGCTCGGCCGGATGCACGCCACCCTCGACGCGGACACCCGGGAGGCGATCGCGGCCGACCGCGGCGAGCAGTTGTGGGACGCGGGGCTGCGGGCCGGGGACTTCACCGACGAGGTCAAGTACCAGCACTTCATCGACCACGACGACCTGGCCGTACGGCAGTTGACGCACCGGTCGCGGGCCGTGCTGCTCGACCTGGAGCGGCGCTACCTGGCCGGCGGGCCCACCACCTCGCCGGTGCCCGCCGCCACCTTCGTCTCCGGGATCACCGACCCGATCGTGGACCTCGACGCCGCCCAGTCCGTCTTCCAGGACCTGGTGGCCGGTCGGGGCGCGCTCATGCGGTTCCCCACCGACCGGCACTACCTCTTCTACACCGACGTCAGCGACGACCTGGTCGACTGGACGTCGACGTACACCCTGCTCCAGGGGGTGAACCGTGGCGTCTGAGGCCGGGCGGGCCCGGCTGTACCACGTCGAACTGCCGATGCGGACGCCGTTCGACCACCCCGCCGCCCGCCGCCGCACCTCCGACAGCCTGGTCCTGAGCCTCACGGCCGGGGGAGTGACGGGCCTCGGGGAGTGCGCGCCGCGCTCCTACGTCACCGGCGAGACCACCGCGAGCGTGCGCGGCGCGCTGGAACAGACCGACCTGGACGCCCTGTTCGCCCGGCTGACCGGTCGTCCGCCCGAGGAGACACTGGAGTTGCTGCACCGGCACGGCTTCGCCCGCACCTTCGGTGTCGACGGGGGCAACAACCTGCTCTGCCTGCTGGAGACCGCGGTCCTGGACTGGCTGGGCCGCAGGCTGGGGGCGGGCGCTCGGGACCTGCTGCCGCCCGGACCCGCCGCCCAAACGGGGTCCCCGTCGAGCCTTCCCGTCTCCCAGGTGCTCGATCTCAGCCTGGACGCCGAGGAGTTCCTCGCCACCCGCGGCCCCTTCCACTTCGTGAAGATCAAGGCCTCGGACGACGTCGAGCACGACGCCCGGACCGTACGCGCCCTGCGCGGCAAGCTCGGCGACGACGTCCCCGTCATGGTCGACGCCAACATGAGCTGGACCCCCGCGAACGCGGTCGGACACGCCCGCCGACTGCGCGAGGCGGGCGTCGACTACGTGGAGGAGCCGCTGCCCAAGGGCTCCTGGGAGGCACTGCGCGTGCTGCGCCGGGACGGCGGGGTGCGGGTCATGCTGGACGAGTCGGTGTGCACGGCCCGGGACGCCCGCAAGGCGGTCGAGTCCGGGGCCTGCGACGCGTTCAACATCCGGGTCTCCAAGAACGGGGGGCCGCTGCCGGCCGCCGGGCTCGTCGCGTACGCCCGGGAGAACGGGATCCGCTTCCAGTTCGGCGTCCAGGTCGCCGAGGTCGGTCCCCTCATCAACGCGGGCCGGGCCCTGGCCTTCGCCCACCCGGACGCGCTCACCGTCGAGGCCGGGCAGTCCGACCGCTTCTTCCCGCGGATGATCGTCGCCCCGCCCCCGGCCGTCGACCGGGACACCAACACCCTTCGCCCCGCGGGCGGCACCGGCTGGGGCATGGACCTCGCCCGGAACGCCGAGCGCTGGGCGGTACGGGACCTCTGACCGCGATCCGTGACCGCTTCCCCGCAGGCCGGAACGCCTCCCCTCATGCCGGAAAGGCAGGAACTCCCATGACCGTACTGTTCGAATGCACCTATCAGGGCCGCCGCCACATCGGGCTCGGCCTGCCCGGCGAGGGCGAGCCGCTGCGCCTCGTGCCGCTCGGCGACCGGAGCCTGGCGGACCTGCTGCTCGCCGGTGACGACCCCGCCGCCGGCGCCGAGGCGGTGACCGTCCCCGCCGGGGAGGTGACCCTCCGGCCGCCGCTGCTGCCCGACCACCCCGGCGGCGCGATGGTCGGCGGCTTCATGCAGACCCACAACGTCAAGGTGGACGCGGACACCCCGGCCCAGCCGAACTGGTTCCTCAAGGGCCTCGGTGACGTGCTGAGACTGCCCGGCCAGGACCTGCGCGCCCCGGACGGGTCCGTCGCGCTGACCGAGGAGGCGGAGGTCGTCCTCGTCCACGTCACCGACGCGGCGGGCCGGCCCCGCTACGTGGGCTACACCTTCGGCAACGACCTCACCGACATCGGCCGCTTCCGGCGCCACCGGGGCCACCTGTCCTACGCCAAGCTCTGCGACGCGGCCGTGGCTCCCTGGCTGTTCCTGGGCGAGCCCCCGCGGCACGTCACCGGGCAGGTGACGATCGAGCGGGACGGCGAGCCGTGCTGGCGGGGCGAGTTCACCACCGGCACCAAGGCCCTGCACTACGGCCTCGACGACATCATGTCCGAGCTGTTCTCCTACGACGCCCTGAGCGTCCCCGGCCGGGTGCACTACGTCTATCTCGGCGCCGACCGCAGCAGCTTCCACGACGGCTTCCGCATCGCCGACCGCGACCGCGTCACCCTGGACTTCGCGAGCCACGGGGTGACCCTGTCCAACACCGTGCGCTGCGAGGGAGCGTGAACGGGGGCGAGGGGGAGCGGCGACTGAGCGCCGCGGAGGCCAGGTTCGCCTACACCCACGCCCTCATGCGCGGGAGTGGGCGGCTCACCACCTCGTTCACCGTGCGGGGCACGTTCGCACCGGAACGGGTGGAGCGGGCCGTGCGGCGGTGGCTCGGCCGGCTGCCGTTGCTGTCGCTGCGGATCGACGGCGCGGACGGGGGGCTGTGCTTCCGGCAGGGAGCGCCGCTGGGCCGGGGCGACGAGGCGGCGGGGGAGCGGCTGTGGCGGCTGCGGGCCGCACCGGGCCCTGCCGGCACGACGCTCTTCCGCCTCACCGTGCACCCCGCGATCTGTGACGGGTACTCCGTCGGCCGTCTCGTACGGCCGCTGCTGGACGCCCTGTTCGACACCCCGGGCCCCGACGCCGCCGACCGCGCGGCGGAGGCGCTGCCGCCCGACACCGACGACCTCACCTACGAGGGCGGCGGCGGGTGTGGGTGCGGGCCGTGCGGGGCCGGGGCGGCGGTGCCGTACCGGGACGGTCGCCGGCACGCGCGCGGTGACGGCCGTACGCCCGGGGCCGTGGCGGCCGGGCCCACGACGCCCGGCGCCGTGGCGGCCGGGCCCACGACGCCCGGCGCCGTGACGCTCGCGCTGACGCCGTACGAGAGCCGTCGGCTGCGCGAGTGGTGCGGGGCGGGGCGGGTGACCGTCGGCGGGTTCCTCACCACCGTCGTGGCGGACGCGCTCGCCCGGGAGACCGGGCGGCCGGAGGTCACCGTGGTCACGGCGATGTCCCTGCGCAGGCGGTACGCCGAGCGGACGCTGATCGCCGAACCGGGCTGTGTGCTGGGGCTGGTGAGGGCCCGGCTGAGCGCCGGGGCGGCCGGTGACCCGCTGGACCGGGCGCGGGCGGACGCGGCGGTGCTCTGCTCGGCCGCGCGGGCCTGGCGGCCGGAGCGGCGGGCGCACACCGGGATCCGCCACGCGGTCGAGCGGGAGGCGAGGGCCCGCGGGCCGGAGGTGCGGGTCGTCGACGCCGGTTCGGTGGACACCGCGCTCGGCCCGCACGCGGCGAGGGTCACCGGGCTCTGTACGGTCGCGGCCCGCGGGGCCGGCGGCGGGCCCGGCGGCTCCCTGTACCTGTCCTCCTTCAAGGGCGCGCTGACCGTGGCCCTGGCCTCCCGGGGGCTGGGTGAGGGCTGGGCGGCGCGGGCGGGGCGGGAGCTGAGCGAGGCCGCACTGCTGCGGCCGGCCTTCGCACCCTTGTGAAACCCGCAGGTGGGAGCGGTGCGGCAGGTCGGACTCGGCAAAGTCGCACTCGGTGGGCCATCCCCGTCTTGAAAACAAAGAGTTCGTTCTCTATTTTTTTGGTGCGGGCTCCGAACCGGCGGAGCCCGCCCAGTCCAGAGAAAGGGGAACGCGACATGGTGAGGGCGTTTTCCACGGTGGCTCCCGGGCCTGCCGTCCCCCGGGTCCGGACCGGCTCCCCGGACCACCCCGCCCACGACGCCTTCGACGCCTTCGTCGCGGAGATCTTCGAGCGGCTGCCCCGCGCCGACCAGCGCCGCTGGGCCCACGTCTACACACGGGGCCTGCTGACGACCCAGGGCCGCAAGACGGTACGGCGGCTCGCGGCCTCCGTCTCCGACTCGGCCACGGCGGCCCAGGCCCTGCACCAGTTCGTCAACGCCAGCCCCTGGGACTGGGAACCGGTCCGCGCCCGGCTGGCCGGCTGGGTGGTCCGCAGGTCCGCCCCCCGCGCCCTGCTGCTCGGCACGGCGGTGCTGCCCAAGCGCGGTGACCGCTCCTGCGGAGTGCACCGCCGGTTCGTCCCGCAGGACGGCCGTACCGTCAACTGCCAGGTCGGCATCGGCGCGTTCCTCGCCGCGGACCGGCCCACGGTCCCCGTGGACTGGCGGCTGCTGCTGCCCGGAGCGTGGTCCGCGGACCCGCGGGTGCGTGACCGGGCCCGCGTCCCCGAGGACGCCGCCGGCACCCAGGACTCGGCCACCGCCCAGGCGCTGGACCTGGTCGACGGGTCCGGCCGGAGCCTGACCGCCGCGGGAGCCGGCCCCGATCGGCTGCCGGTCGTCGCCGACCTGGTCGGGTTCGCGGACACCGTGACGCTGGTGTCCGGGCTCGTGGCCCGACGGCGAGGCTTCGTCGTCGCCGCGCCCGCCGACCTCGCCGTCCACCCGGACCGTGCCGCGTCCGGTGCCCCCGGCGCCGTGCCCACCCTCCCGCGGCAGCGGACCGGCGGCAGCGGCCTGTCCCTCCGGGACCTCCTCGCCTCGCACCCCTGCCGGCCGGCGGCCGCGGTCCCGGTGCGCCTGCCCGGCATCCCCGTCCCCCTCAGGCTGCTGGGGGAACACCGCCCCGACGGGTCCGGCGGCGACCGGTTCTGGCTCACCGACCTCGTGGACCGGCCCGCCCGCGAGGCGCAGGCCCTCGCCGGACTGCACACCGGCGCCGCCGACACCGTGGAGCGGCTGGCCGACGACTTCGGACTGCGCGCCTTCGAGGGGCGCTCCTACCCCGGCTGGCACCACCACATGACCCTGGTCTCCGCCGCCTTCGCCTACGCCACCCTCGGCCGCACCGGCACACCCCCCACCCGCCCGTCCCGCGCCTCGCGCGGACCCCAGCCCGGCCGACCGCCACGCCGGGCGCGGACCCTGACGACTCCGACACGAACGGGATGCTCCTGATGGCCCTCCCCAAGGCGTTCTGGCTGCTGTGGTGCGGCCAGACCGTCAGCCGGCTCGGCACGCTCGCCCCCGCCTTCCTCGTCCTCTACCTGGAGCAGAACGGCCTCGTCGCCTCCGGCACGACCCCGCTCGTCGTCGGCCTCTTCGGCGCCGGAGTGGTGCTGTCCGGGCTGGTGGGGGGCGCGGTCGCCGATCTGATCGGACCGCGCCGGACCATCGTCGCGGCCCAGCCGTTCACCGCCGCGACGGCACTGCTGTTCGCGGTCGCCGACAACGTGGCCGCGCTGTGCGCGCTGTCACTGATCACCGGGTTCCTGTCGGCCGTCGACCGCCCCGCCGGGGCCGGACTGATCTCCGCGATCGTGCCGCCGGAGCAGTTCTCGAAGGCGTACAGCCTCTTCCTGGTCGGCTTCAACATCGGCATGTCGCTCAGCCCCGTGCTCTCCGGCTTCCTGCTCGAAGTCAGCCCCGGGGCCCTCTTCGTCGTCTGGGCGGTCTCCAGCCTGCTGTACGCGGCCCTGGTGTTCGCGGTGCCCGCCGACCCGCTGCCCCGGACCGCCGACCGGCCCGGTGGCCTCTCGGCGGCCCTCGGATCGGCCGCGCGCGGCATCGCCGAACCCTTCCGCACCCCGGTCCTGGTCGCCTTCCTGCTGCTGACCTTCCTGCTGGCCTGCATCTACCTCCAGGTCAACTCCGCGCTCCCGCTCGACATGCGGGACAGCGGACTGACCGCCGGCGGCATCGGGTTCGTCCTCGCCGTCAACGCGGTGCTGTCCGTCCTGCTGCTGCCGCTCGTGCCCCGGCTCGTCGGCGGGCTGCGGCCGCACGTCCCGCTCGTCCTGGCCGCCGCCTTCATGGCCGTCGGCTTCGGCGCCAACGTCCTGGCCGGCGGCATGGTCTCCTTCACCCTCGCCACCGTCGTGTGGACGCTCGGCGAGGTGCTGTGGGCCCCCATGTCCGCGACCTTCATCGCGGACCGGGCGCCCGCCGGACGCAGCGGCTCCTACCAGGGCTCCTACTTCTTCGCCTGGAACGCGGCCTTCGTCGTCGGCAGCCCCGCCGGGCTCGCCCTCGCCCACGCCCACGGCTACGGGGCGCTGTGGCTGTCCGTCCTCGGCCTCGGGTGCGCGGTGACGCTCGGCTTCGCCCTGCTGCCGCGGCTCGCGGGCTTCACGAAGGCTCCGGCTCCCCCGACCGACCGTCCCGACACCGCAGAAGAACTGACCCGAGAGACAAGGTGACCCGGCATGTCCGCACCCACCCCCCGCACCGCCCTGCTGATCGGCGCCGCCGGAGGCATCCTCGCGCAGACCTCCCGCGAACTCGCCGAACAGGGCCACACCCTCGTCCTGTTCGACCGCGACGCGGCGGCCGTGCACCGGCTCGCCGAGGAACTGGGCCGGATCACCAAGGTCGAGGCCGTCGTCGGCGACATCACCGACATCCCGGCAGCGGAACGCCAGTTGACCGACATCGTGGACCGGTTCGCCCCGTCGATCCTGGTCAACGGCGTCGGCGGCGACACCCGCGTGATCGGCTACGCCGCCCTGACCACGGACCACTTCGACCGGACGTTCCTGGAGAACGTCGTCAGCAGCTGGATCGCGGTCAAGGTGTGCGCCCCGCGGATGGCCGCCGACGGCTACGGCCGCATCGTCAACTTCGCCTCGGCGGGCGGCCGTACCTACAGCCACTTCAACAACGCCGCGTACGTCGCCGCCAAGGCCGCCGTGATCGGCATGACCAAGCAGATGGCGTACGAGCTGGCCGGCACCGGAGTGGTGGCCAACGTCGTCGCGCACGGCCCGATCGCGACCGACCGGGTGGCCGGTGCCTTCGAACGCCGTACCGAGGAGTCCAAGAAGGACGTCATGTCCCGGCTGCCCATGGGGCGTTACGGCACCGTCGCCGAGGCCGTCGGCAGCGTGCTGCACCTGTGCTCCGAGAGCGCCGGCTACTCGACCGGCTCCGTCATCGACATCAACGGCGGCCTCTACATGTGAGCTCGGCACGTGTGCGCCCGGCACAGCTGAGCCGGACCCCGATCCCCACCCCGCCCCAGGAGGCACCCATGGCGAAGTTCGTCGTCGAATTCGAGTACAACGTCGACCGCGCGGGCCGGGAGCCCCTGCACCGCGCCCACACCGACTACCTGCGCACCCTCACCGACAGCGGTGTGCTCCTGCTCGCCGGCCCGCTCCAGGACACCAACGGCGGCCTGCTGGTCTACGAGGCCGAGGACCGCGAGCGCCTCCAGGAGATCCTCGCCGCCGAGCCCTACGTCCAGGGCGGCATCGTCTGCCACGTCCGCGTCCGCCAGTGGGCCCCCGGCAAGGGCACCTGGATCGCCGCGCCCGAGCCCTCGGCGGCCTGACCCCACCTCCCGCCCGTGAACCCGGAAGGATCCAACTGACGTGTCCACTACGCCAGTCCGGCAAGCCACCGCCCTGCGCCGCGAAGAACTGCACGCCGGCATCGTCGACCCGGGCATGGACTCCATGCGCCTGCTCAGCGAGACGGCGATGCGGTTCCCCGAGGCCCTGTCGTTCTCCTCGGGAGCCCCCCACGACGGCACCCACGACCTCGCGAAACTCTCGTACTACGTCGACCGCTACATCACCCACCTGCGCCGGCGGGGCGTGCCCGAACAGCGCATCACCCGGCTGCACTTCCAGTACGGACCCGTCAACGGGTTCATCCAGGAAGAGGTCGCCCGCATGCTCGCCCGGGACGAGGACATCGATGTCGCGCCCGAGGCGATCATGATCACGCACGGCTTCCAGGAGGCCGCGCTCGTCGCCCTGCGCGGACTGTTCCGCTCGCCCGACGACGTGCTGCTGTCCGTGTCCCCGGCCTACGTCGGCATCCGGGGCGCCGCCCGCATGCTCGACATCCCGGTCAAGGGCGTCACCGAGGGCCCCGACGGCCTGGAGCCCGAGGCCGTGGCCGCCGCCGTACGGGCCGTGCGGGCCGAGGGCAAACGCCCCGCCGCGCTCTACCTGGTCCCCGACTTCTCCAACCCCTCGGGCACGGTCGTCCCGCTGGAGGCGCGCAGGCGACTGCTCGCGCTGGCCGCCGAGGAGGGCTTCACCATCCTGGAGGACAACCCGTACGGGCTGTTCGCGAGCGACGAGGAGCGGCTGCCGACCCTGAAGTCGCTGGACACCCGCGGCGACGTCGTCTACCTGGGCTCCTTCGCCAAGTCCGCGTTCCCCGGCGCCCGCCTCGGCTACCTGGTCGGCGACCGCGAGGTGGTCGGCGAGGACGGCGTGCGGCGCACCCTCGCCCAGGAACTCTCCAAGGCCAAGGCGATGTTCACGGTCGGCTCGTCCTCGCTGTCCCAGGCGGCGATCGGCGGCATCCTCGTCGACGCCGACCACGACCTGCGCTCCGCCACCCGCGACCTGGCCGCCGTCTACCAGGAACGGCTCGCCGCCACCCTCGACGCCCTCGCCGAGCACTTCCCGCCCGAGCGGTACGCCGAGCACGGGGTGCGCTGGAACCGCCCGCGCGGCGGGTTCTTCCTGGTCGTCGAGGTGCCCTTCGAGGCCGACCTGGTCGCCATGGAACGCTCCGCGCGCGACTACGCGGTCAGCTGGGCGCCGATGAGCATGTTCCACCTGGAGGGCGGCGGCGAACGCGCGCTGCGCCTCGGCTTCAGCAACCTCACCCCGGCCGCGATCCGCGAGGGCATCGCCCGCCTGGCCCGCTTCATCGGGGCCGAGTCCGCCGCCGGCCCGGTACTGGACGTCGAACCCGGCTCCCTCCCCGCGTCCCTGCCCGAGTTCGTGTCCGCATCGGAGGCCCACGCATGAGCACCGCGTCCCCCGCACACGGCCCGCGCCGCGTCGCCGTCGTCGTCGACGGCTACTCCGCCGGCAACTTCTACCCCGCCGCGTTCGCCGCGTACGACACCGCCGTCGTCCACGTCCAGAGCACCCCGGAGCTGATCCCGGCGATGGCCCCGCCGGACCTCACCGCGTACGACGACACCCTCGTCGGCACCGACGAGGCCGCACTCGTCGACGTCCTGCGCGCCCTCGCCCCGGTGTGCGTCATCGCCGGCCAGGAGTCGTCCGTGCCGCTCGCCGACCGGCTGAGCGAGGCGGTCGGCGTCCCGTCCAACGGCTCGGCGCTGTCCCCGGCCCGCCGGGACAAGTACGAGATGACCGAGACGCTGCGGCGGTCCGGGGTGCGCTGCGCCCGGCAGTTCAAGACCGACGACCCGGAAGCCGCCGTGAACTGGGCCGAGGAGCAGGGCAGTTACCCGGTGGTCGTCAAGCCGCTCAGCTCGGCCGCATCCGACGGCGTCGTCGTCTGCGCCGGACCCGACGAGGTCCGCGCCGCCGCCCGCAACATCCTCGACGCCCCGAACATGTTCGGCGTCACCAACACCGAGATCCTCGTGCAGTCCTACCTCAAGGGCACCGAGTACATCGTCGACACCGTCAGCAGTGGCGGCGAGCGCTATGTGTGCGGGGTCTGGGAGTACGAGAAGACGCTGCTGCCGTCCGGCAAGAACATCTACAACCGCGACCTGCTCGCCGACCCGGACTCCGACCCGGTCGTCGCCGAACTCACCGCGTACGTCGACGAGGTCCTCGCCGCTCTCAACGTCGCCTGGGGGCCGGCCCACGCCGAGGTCATCGTCACCGACGAGGGGCCCGTCCTGGTCGAGATCGGCACCCGCCTCAACGGCAACATCAGCGCCCCCTTCCACGACGTGTGCCTGGGCCACAACCAGGCGGCGCTCACCGCGCAGGCGTACACCCGCCCCGAGGAGTTCCGCGCCCGGTACGGCGGCCGGACGTACACCCGGCGCCGGCCGGCCGTCGTCTACAACGCCCCGACCGAGCTCGACGGGATCGTTCAGTCCGTCGACGAGACGGCGGTGGCGGAGATCCGCTCCCTGGAGAGCGTCTTCTCCGCGACGGTCAAACTCGCGCCCGGCTCCCGGATCAGCCCCACCGTCGACCTGCTGACCACTCCGCTGAGGGTCTACCTCACGGCACCGGACGAGACGACCCTCACGGCCGGCTACCAGAAGGTCCGCGCCCTCAAGGACGCGGTGTACCGCGTCGCGTAACGCCCCGCCCCCGCTTTCCCCCCTCTCTCGCTTCGCTCTCAGGAGGCTCATCGTGCACAGCCGTATCGGTCTGTTCCTGTCCCCCGTCCACGAGACCGGTCAGGACCCGAACCTGGCGATACGCCGGAACCTGGACCTCGTCGAGTACGTCGACGACCTCAACTTCGACGAGGCGTGGTTCGGCGAGCACCACACGCTGGGCTGGGGCCTGGTCGGCGCGCCCGAGACCCTGATCGCCGCCGCCTCGCAGCGCACCCGCCAGATCAAGCTGGCCCACGGTGTCGTACCCCTGTCAGGCCACCACCCCTTCCACGTGGCCAGCCGGGCCGTCCACCTCGACCACCTGACCCGCGGCCGGTACATCCTGGGCGTCGGCCCCGGAGTGCCCTTCGACGCGAAGATGTTCGGCCTGGAGCAGCCGGTGCAGCGCCGCCGCCTGGAGGAGGCGCTGCCGACGGTCCTGGAACTCGTCAACGGCGACGAGCGGATCACCCAGCAGACCGACTGGTTCGACCTGCGCGAGGCCAAGCTCCAGCTCCCGCGGTTCTCCCCACAGGGCATCGAGGTGGCCGTGGCGACCTCCGGCACCTCGCAGTCCAGCCCGCGCCTGATCGGCCAGTACGGCCTGAGCATGACCTCCTTCGCCCTCCCCTTCGCCCTGCTGACCCCGGGCGCACCGGCCCACATCAACCTCGCCCACCAGTGGAAGTACGCGGAGGAGGCGGCCGCCGAGCACGGGCAGACCCTGGACCGCGACAAGTGGCGCATCGCCCTGCCGGTGCACGTGGCCGAGACCCGCGAGGAGGCCTACGCGGACGTCCGCGAGGGCTACGACCGCTGGCTGTTCGAGTACTTCGGCAAGGCGGCGGGGCGCGAGGTCCTCAGCCCGGACGTCCCCCGGGAGCGGGCACTGGAGGCCCGGGTGGAGGCCGGGGGCGCGCTCGTCGGCTCCGTGGACGACGTGGTCGCCGGCATCGAGCGGCTGCACGAGATCACCGGCGGCTTCGGCACCCTGCTCGTCTACGTCGCCGACTGGACCTCGTGGGAGAAGACCAACCGCAGCATGGAACTGCTGGCCCGCTACGTCTCACCGCGCCTCACGGGTTCGGCGGCGCGGCCGCAGGAGGCGGTGGACTTCGCGATCGCGAGCCGTAAGGGCTAGGTGGAGGGTGCCGTTCGCGGGCGCGGAACCGGGGCGCCCGCGGGCCGCTCACGCCCCCTGCTCTGCCTGCCCTACCTCTTTCAGGTCTGCCACGCCGGGTCGGTGCGCCGACCCGGCCGGGCGTCCCCTCCGAACGGAAAGAACTCATGCTGGAGCAACGCTCGTTCCGCGACATACTCGGCCGGTTCACCACCGGAGTGGTGCTGATCACGGCCGACACCGCCGACGGTCCCAAGGGCATGGCGGTCAACTCCTTCACCTCCGTCTCCCTGACCCCGCCGCTGGTCGCCCTGTGCGCCGCGGACACCTCCTCCACCTGGCCGGCCATCCGCGAGACCGGACACTTCGCCGTGACGATCCTCGGCGACGGACACGCGGAGCTGTGCAAGCTGTTCAGCACCAAGGGCGCCGACCGCTTCGCAGGCGACGGCTGGTCGACGACCCGGGCCGGGCACCCGATCCCGGCCGACGGACTGGGCTGGCTGGACTGCCGTATCAGCACCCTGCACCGGGCGGGCGACCACGAACTGGTCATCGCCGAGGCGTTGGAGGGAGCCCTGACGGACCAGGCGGGACCGCTGGTCTTCCACGCGGGCCGCTTCACGGCGCTGGCGGCGGCCTGAGGAAGACCGAACGGGACCTCCCGGGTAACGGGACCTTCCAGGTAACGGGACCTCGCAGGCGAGGTGGGGCCGGGCGACGGAGCTCTGACAGACCCGGACCCGCCCGCCCCAGGCGCCCCGCCCCACTTCGCACCGCCCCACCTCGCACCGCCCACCTTCTTCCGCCGGCCGCCCCTCACACCGCCCGTCGCTGCTCGTAGCCGCCCGACGCCACCGGCCCCCGGCCCGCGGACCCGGCCGTCCTCGTCCGGCCCGGTCCGCCCGGCACCCGCACCGGTACCACCGCGCCCTCGCGTCGACGCCCATGAGAAAGGCAACCCGCGTGTCCCCCACCGACCCCGCCCCCATACCCACCCTTCCCCTCCCACCGGACGCCGGCGTCCGTTCCGAACTCGACGACGTGGGCCTGCACTTCGCCCGGACCGCCCCACGCCACCTGGTGGCCCGCAGCGCGGTGGCCGAGGTACTGATCACGGACTGGCGGCAGCTGGGCCCGGACACGTTCCGCCTGGGCGCACAGTGGCCACGCGGCCACCACTTCTACGCACCGGTCGCCGGCACCTGGTACGACCCTCTGCTCGCCGCGGAATCACTGCGCCAGGCGTCGGTCCTGGTGGGTCAGACGTACTACGGAGTCCCGGCGGCCAGCCACCTCACCCTCACCGAACTGGAGTTCGAGGTAGTGCCCGGTGCGCTGCTGCTGGGCGCCCGCCCGGCGGAGATGCGCCTGGAGTTCACGGCCACGGACGTACGGCGCAGGGGCGGCGAGGTCACCGCCCTCACGCTGGAGGCGGACCTGCTGCGCGGAGCGGACTTCGCCGGGGCGGGCCGCCTGACCGTAAGGGTGTCGGACCGCCGCGACCCCGCCGCAGGGGAGGGCGGCGGGTACCCGCCCCTGCCGGACCCCGTCCCGCCGGCGATCGTGGGCCGCCTGGACGAACACGACGTGGTACTCGGCGTCCCCGCCTCCCCGGCCGACCGCCGGGGCCTGAACTGGGACCTGCGGATCGACCCCGGCCACCCGGTGCTCTTCGACCACCCGACGACCGACGTCCCCGCCATGGTCCTCCTGGAGGCGGCCCGCCAGGCCGTCCAGGCGGCCTGCGCCCCCTACCGAGTCCTCCCCGTCGAACTGCGCACGGCCTTCCACCACCCCGTGGCTCTGTCCACCCCCTGCCACATCTCCGCGACCCGCCTCCCCACCCACGACGCGACGGAGGACCCGGCCCTCCGAGTCACAGCCTGGCAATCGGACCGCCTCACCTTCGACAGCCTGGTGGTGGCAACGGTGTGCGGCTGACGCTCCTCATCCACCCTCCAGGGGCCCGATCCCCAGCGGATCAGGCCCCTGAACCGAGCTCGCGCCGCCAATCAGGCGACGACGCCTGCCTTGCCGGCTCAATCCACCGCGTCGAGGGGGCGGTTCATGAACCCTGCTGGGCCCTGGACTTCGTCGAAGAGGTCCAGAAAGCCGAGGAGGAGTCGGAGCCGCCGCCGACCAAAGCGCGTCACATCAGCTTCTGCTGGCAGGCATCGAATACCCGTCAACGTGATCCGCGGCGAGGAGCAGTTCGCCGAGGACGAGGACTGGGGGTACGGGCCCCCGAGGTATTTACGACCTGAGCGGGTCCGGCTCGCGGCGGAAACCCTGAGAACCATCAGCTACGACGAGCTCATCAACAGTGTGGATCCCGCCGAAGGGACCGACGCCGAGGTCTATCCGCTCGGATGGAGCGAGCCCGGCGAACTGGACTGGGTGCGCCCCTGGTACGACGACCTCACCCAGTTCTTCGAGGCGGCTGCCGGGGCGAACGACGCGATGCTCGTCTGGTTGGACTGAACTGCACGACCGCGAGTTGCCGTGCCGCGCGCACGAGCGCGTTCCGCGTCGGCGAACCTCAACGCTTCTGGGCCCTGTAGCGCTTCATCAGCTCAGTGATTCTCGCGTGGTCCGCACAACCGTTGAGTTCGCTCACGAGATCGTCAGGGCACAACTCGCAGGGATAACCCCACCAGCTCCGCCCCCGTTTGTCGGTGCGGCCGGTGATTCCGACGCATGACGGTACTGGTAGATGCCTCACCTGGTCGCTCAAGAGCCGACGGCGGGATGTGCCACAGCGCTACCGCATCGCTTCGCCTGGCTGCCCGAAGGCACCACGCTGCGTCGGTCTAGCGGCCGTCGAAGTAGATCGCCACAGCAGCCAATAGAGGAAAGCCGAGAGTGCAGATCAGCGCGAGAGCCAGCCCCGTCAGACACCCCCACATAGTCAGACGGATGCTGGTTCTCTCGTAGTCCTCGCTCTGCGGCACGGCCTGATCCAACCGCATCCCTCCGACTTCGAACACTCGCCGAGAGCTCCAGCCCGACCCGCGGATGACGCACTTCCCCTGTTCCACTCACCGGTCACGCAGACGGCGGAGCCACGCGATGCAGGCGCACGCGAACTGGTGCCGTGCCTGTGGCGGAAGACCACCTAACCCCTAGCTCTGGGTCGATCGGCCAGGAGGCATGTTCCGTCGGCTCCTTCATCGACCGTGAGTAGCCGCACCTTCGGGTCCATCTGTGGCCCACCGGGCCGTCACCAGATACCCCGCGAAGCGAACGTCCGGCCTGGCCTTCGCCCACCCGTCCGCCTCCTCGGTCGGAACCAGCACGGTCGTGCCCGGAACGGGGTGGTGCACATGATCCGTAGCGCCCGCAGGTACCTCGTAACGACAGTGCACCTCGGCGATCGACACCACCTCAACCGAGGTCGGTACGTGCCCTTCCCCCTGCCCGTGATGCTCCTCACGGAAGTCGATCTCATCGGCACGTTGGCTGCCAACGACGTCACCGTAATCCTCCGGATCGACCTCCAGCAGCGTCCAGGAGACAACATCCCCTGGCGCGAAGCTCTGTCCGCAGCACTGGATCTGCCAGTCATCGACCCAAATCGTCAACGTCATGACCCCATCGTCCGCCGAGCGACCGGAGTTCCACAGGGACCCACGCATGATCTACGACACCCGCCTCCTGAGTGCGATCCGGAGCCGCTCCTGCTGATGCCCCCGCCCAGCGCTGTTGGTGTCAGAAGCCCTTGAGGCGCTCCACTGGAGGAGATCTCCCGACTCGTCGGGCACTCCGGTACGACGGTCACCGAGGAGGTCTACGGGAAGCAGAGAAGGCTCGTGATCCAGACCGGTGCCCTAGTCATGGACGGCATATTCAAGCGGGCCCGGAGCGCTGGTCGCGCAGATGGAGGCGCACGCAGAAACAGGTGAGGCACCTAGGAACGTTCCTAGGTGCCTCACCTGCTGTTTCAACTGTCGGGGTGGCGGGATTTGAACCCACGACCTCTTCGTCCCGAACGAAGCGCGCTGCCAAGCTGCGCTACACCCCGATCGTCGCTGCTCGTCGCGGCGACGTCGTTTACTTTAGCCCACCGGTGGCTGGAGACGAAATCCGGTTTTGGAGCGGTGGCGGGTGGGGTTCGGGCGGGCGTGGTCGAGGGCGACCAGGAGGATCGCGAGGGCGTAGAAGGAGAGGCCGAGGAGAAGGGCGTTTCCGAGGACGTTCTTGTAGCCGTGGAGGTCGACGTCCAGGAAGGGGTACAGGTAGCGGCCCGGTGTGCCCGGCGGGATCAGTTCGCCTCGGGTGAAGGAGAACAGCAGGTAGGCCAGGGGGTACAGGAGCCACGTGGCCGCCTGGCGCAGGTGCAGGCGGCCGGGGGGTGTCAGCAGGAGCCAGTCCGCCAGGGCCGCCGCGGGGATCGCCGTGTGCAGGAGGTGGGCGGTCACTGCGTGCCAGCCCGTCGGGTGCGCCGCCTCGCCCGTCAGGAGGAAGGGGCTCGCCGCGTTGGCCAGCAGTACGTGGTGCACCAGGGCCGTGATCACGACGTAGAGGAGTGCCGCGCCCGTCAGGGCGGACGGCAGGGGGCGGCGGGCCGTCCATGCCCTGCGGGCCGACAGCAGGAGCACCAGCGCCAGCAGGATCGTGCTCTGGACCGAGAAGTGGCTCAGGGTGCGGACCGCGCTGCTCAGGAGCAGTTCGACGGTCACGGTTCCCGCGGCCACCAGCGCCACCAGCACGCGGTAGGCGGCGGCCACGGGGTGGCGTACGGGGGCCACCACCGCCGTGGCGGGGACGGGCGAGGGCAGGAAGGCTGGCATGCCCGGGAGGGCGGGGAGGTCCGGGAGGTCCCTCGGTATCGGCGCGGTCATGCCCTCACGGTAGGCAAAACCGGCAAAAGGGGCGATAGGGGTGCGCTGTGTGGGTTAACGCGTCCCAGCCGCCACCCCGTGAAGGCCCCGTCCGCCCTTCCGCCCCTCCGCCCCTCCGCCCCTCAGTCCCGGGACACCAGCGTCAGCAGCGTCACCTCGGGCGGGCACGCGAACCGCACCGGCGTGTAGCGGTTGGTGCCGCAGCCCGCCGACACGTGCAGGTACGACGTCCTGCCCTCCGAGGTGTGCCGGGATAGGCCCTTGACCCGGTCGGTGTCCAGGTCGCAGTTGGTGACGAAGGCGCCGTAGAAGGGCAGGCAGAGCTGGCCGCCGTGGGTGTGGCCGGCGAGGATCAGCGGGTAGTCGTCGGCCGTGAAGGCGTCCAGGACGCGCAGATAAGGGGCGTGTACGACGCCCATGGCGAAGTCGGCCGCGCCCGACGGCCCCCCGGCCACCTCGGCGTAGCGGTCCCGCTTGATGTGGGGGTCGTCCAGGCCGGTCAGCTCCACCGACACGCCCTCGATCTTCAGCATGCCCCGCGTGTTGGTGAGGTTCTGCCAGCCCGCCGCGTCGAAGCCGTCCCGCAGGTTCTCCCACGGGTTGTGGATGACTCCCACGGCGGGGGCGTTGCCGTTCAGGCCGTGGCGGCCCTGGGCCTTCTCGTACAGGTAGCGGGCGGGGTTGCGGAACTTGGGGCCGTAGTAGTCGTTGGAGCCGAAGACGTACGCGCCCGGGAACTCCATCAGCGGGCCCAGCGCGTCCAGCACCTCCGGCACGCCCTCCGGGTCCGAGAGGTTGTCACCCGTGTTGATCACGAAATCGGGGCGCAGGCCCGCCAGCGAGCGCAGCCACCGCTGCTTCTTGCGCTGGCCGCCGACCATGTGGATGTCGGAGACCTGGAGCACCCGCAGGGGGCGCATGCCGGACGGCAGGACGGGGACCGTCACTCGTCGCAGCCGGAAGGAACGGGCTTCGAAACCCGCCGAGTAGACGAGGCCGGCGGCGCCAACCGCCGCGATTCCCAAGGGAACTCCGTATCGCGCGCGCATGCCTCCATCGTGTCAGATCACGAAGACCTCCTTGACCGGGCGCCCGACGCCACCGTGATTCCGGGGCCCTGCCCACCCGCACGGCCACCCCTCCCGCACGGCCACCCCTCCCGCACGGCCACCCCTCCCGCACGGCCACCCCTCCCACACGGCCACCCCTCCCACAAGGCCACCCCTCCCACAAGGCCACCCGCACAAATACGCGGGCACCCGTCCCCCCACACCTGCGACAATCATTTCCATGACCACGCTCAAGTCGAAGCTGCAGGAAGACCTCAACGCCGCGATCAAGGGGCGCGACGAGCTGCGCTCCTCGACGCTCCGTATGACGCTCGCCGCGATCACCAACGAGGAGGTCGCGGGCAAGGAGAAGCGGGAGCTCTCCGACGCCGAGGTGCTGAAGGTGATCGCCAAGGAGGCGAAGAAGCGCCGTGAGGCCGCGGACGCCTTCGCCCAGGGCGGTCGCGCGGAGTCCGCCGAGCGGGAGAAGGCGGAGGGCGGGGTCCTCGCCGAGTACCTGCCCAAGCAGCTCAGCGACGAGGAGCTGAACGACATCGTGGCGCAGGCCGTCGAGGAGGCCAAGGCGGCCGGTGCCGAGGGACCGCGGGCCATGGGTGCCGTCATGAAGATCGTGAACCCCAAGGTGGCCGGTCTGGCCGAGGGCGGCCGCGTCGCCGCCGCGGTGAAGAAGCGCCTGGCCGGCTGAGCCCGGACCCGTCAGTCGTACGAGAGCCCGGCCCCGCGTGTTCCGCGGGGCCGGGCTCTCCGCACTACGTGGGCCTGCCGGCGTCAGCCGCGCCCGCCGCCGCCTCCGTTGCCGTTCCCGTTGTCGGTGCCCTGGATGAAGCCTTCCGGGATCGAGAAGCTCGGCGCGGGGAAGGTGGTGTTGCCGTCGTCCCCGCCGTTGTTCCCACCGTTGTCGTTGCCGCCGTTGTTGTTGCCGCCGTTGTCGTTCCCGCGGTCGTCCCCGTTGTCGCCGTCGTCGTCGCCCTTGTCGTCGCCGTTCTCCTGCGGCCGGTTCGGGATGTAGACGAGGTTGAACTGGGGGGATTCCCTGCCCTCCAGCGCGCCGGTCA
The DNA here is from genome assembly GCF_044756385.1 of Streptomyces sp. NPDC091972. Lineage (NCBI taxonomy): Bacteria > Bacillati > Actinomycetota > Actinomycetes > Kitasatosporales > Streptomycetaceae > Streptomyces > Streptomyces sp. NPDC091972. The sequence goes on from NZ_JBIVSV010000005.1 coordinate 537,880, forward strand.
TCATGTCGCGCCAGATCGGGCCGGGCACCTTGCCGCCGAAGACCTTCGCGTATCCGACGCCGCCGATGCTGATGTTCTGCATCTTGCGCTTGTGCGCGGGGTCGCCGACCCAGACCGCGCCGGCCATGTTCGGGGTGTAGCCCACGAACCAGGCCGCGTACCGCTCGTCGGTCGTACCCGTCTTGCCGGCGCTGGCCCGGCCGCCGCCGAGGCCCGCCTCCGAGCCCGTGCCGTCCTCGACCACGCCCTTCAGCAGGGTGTTGATGGTGTCCGCGGTGGTCTCCGACATCGCCCGCGAGCAGGTCGACTTCGGCACCCGCAGGGACTTCGACTTCTCACCGACCCGCTGGGTGATCGACTCGATGGCCACCGGGGTGCAGTACATCCCGCGCGAGGCGAAGGTCGCGTACGCGTTCGCCATGGTCAGCGGGGACATCTCCTGGGTGCCCAGGGCGATCGACGGGGCCTGCTGGATCTTGCCGCCGTCCGCGCGCTCTACGCCCATCTTCGCGGCCATCTCCGTCACCGGGCAGATGCCGATGTCGCTGATCAACGACACGTAATAGGTGTTGACCGACTTGGCGGTCGCCTCCCTCATGTCGTACGGGCCGACCTCGGTCTCGTTCTCGTTGGCGACCGGGACGCCCTTCTCGTTCCACACCTTGCCGTTGCAGGCCTGGACCGGAGCCGGGTAGTCCATCTCGTACGGCGAGGGGTACACCTTCGTCGCCGGCATCCCGCCCTCGATGGCGGCCGCGGCCACGATCGGCTTGAACGTCGAACCGGGCTGGTAGCCCGCTCCGCCGCCCATGGACTGGTTGACCGAGAGGTTGATCGTCGTCTCGTTCTTCTTGTTGTTGATGCCGTACGGCCGCGACTGGCCCATCGCCAGGATCTTGCCGGTGCCGGGCTGCACGATGGTGGCCGCGGTGGCCACGTCGTCGTCCTGGTAGACGTGCTCCTTGATGGACCGCTGGGCCGACCTCTGGGCCTGCGGGTCCATCGTGGTGCGGATCGTCAGACCGCCCTGGTTCCAGACCTTGGCCCGGGCCTCCTGGGTCTTGCCGAAGACCGGGTTGGTCAGGAAGACCTCACGGACGTAGTCGCAGAAGAAGCCGGCGCCCTTGACCGCGGTGATGCAGCCGTTCTTCGGCTTGCTGACCTTGAGGCCCAGCGGCTGCTCCTTGGCCTTGTCGGCGTCGGCCTGGGAGACGTCACCGACCTCGGCCATGCGCTGGAGCACGGTGTTGCGCCGCTTGGTCGCCTCGGCCTCGTCGTTGACCGGGTCGTAGCGGCTCGGGGACTGGACGATGCCCGCGAGCAGGGCCGACTGCTCCAGGTTGAGGTCCTTGGCGTGCCGGGAGAAGTAGCGCTGGGCGGCGGCCTCGACGCCGTACGCCTGCTGGCCGAAGAACGTGATGTTCAGGTAGTTCTCGAGGATCTTCTTCTTGCCGAGTTCCTCTTCGAGCTGGATCGCGTACTTCAGCTCGCGGATCTTGCGGCCGATGGTCTGCTGGGTGGCCTCGGCGACCTTCGTCGGGTCGTCACCGGCCTCCTCCACCGCGACGTTCTTCACGAGCTGCTGCGTCAGCGTGGAGGCGCCCTGGGCGACCCCGCCGCTCTGGGCGTTCTTGTTGAGCGCGCGCAGGACGCCCTTCAGGTCGACGGCGCCGTGCTGGTAGAAGCGCGAGTCCTCGATCGCGACGATCGCCTTCTGCATGTACGGCGAGATGTCCTTGAGGTCGACCACCGTACGGTCGCGGGAGTAGACCGTGGCGATGGTGCCGCCCTCGCTGTCGAGGATCGTGGTGCGCTGGCTCAGCGGCGGGGTCTTCAGGTTGGCCGGGAGTTCGTCGAAACTCTCCACCGACCCCTTGGCCGCGAGCCCCAGCGCGCCGGCCGCGGGCAGCGCGATGCCGGCCATCACCGCTCCCGCGAGAACACTGACACCGAGGAACTTGGCGGCCTGCTGCGTGGGCGACAGACCGCCGCCCGAGCGCTTCTTCGACATAGGGGGCAGCCTAATCCGTACTCATGAGCGTTCAGAGGGAGCCCGTGTCACGGCATGGCGACGGAAGGGGGCACGGCCGCGTCGGAGCGGGCATGGCGACAGGAGCGCCCTACCTTCTCATTCGCCGGACACGCGCACAGGCGTTGGCCTAAGCTGCTCTCAACTGTCACAGCAGTAGGGCCACGTATCAATACGTCCGGCGACCCCGAATCGTTCCGGAGGTTCCCCGACTTTTTTGGTGGGGACGTGTCCGAATCCGCCTCGTGTGTCATCAGGTGCCCGTTGTGACGCAAGACAAGTGTCCTGGTTTGCCGGGATAGTCATGTATGTCGCGGGCTCACTCCCCCGGGTGATCTGCCGCTTACGCATAGTCCGTTCGGGCCATTCAAGATTGGGCCCGAAGGGGGTGTTGCGCTGTGCCTGCCTTCCGTAACGTCCTCAACTGGCGGCGGTGAATATGCCGCTGCCGCCGTGGGGGAGCCTCGATTCGGGAGAGGACGGCGCCGGTATGGGCTGGGTAGTCGACTGGAGTGCGCAGGCGGCCTGCCGCACTACCGATCCGGATGAACTGTTCGTTCAGGGAGCAGCGCAGAACCGGGCGAAGGCGGTGTGCACCGGATGTCCGGTGCGCACGGAGTGCCTCGCCGACGCGCTGGACAACCGCGTCGAGTTCGGCGTGTGGGGAGGCATGACAGAGCGCGAGCGCCGCGCCCTGCTGCGCCGGCGGCCGACGGTCACGTCGTGGCGCAGGCTGCTGGAGACGGCGCGCGTCGAGTACGAGCGGGGGGTCGGCATCCTGCCCCTCGAGGACGACGAGATCTACGAGAACTACGCGGCGGTCAGCTGAGGGGACAGCCCTCGGAGCACGGCAGGGATCGGTTCGGCGCGGGTTCGGTCCGCGCCGGTCGTCGTGACGCGACGGCTGCGGCTCACGGTCCGGTCGGATCCACGCTGTGGTCGAGTCCACGGTCTGGTCCGCTCGGGTCCACGGTCTGGCCTGGTCGAATCCACGCTCCGGTCAGTCCACGCTCCGGTTGAGTCCACGGTCTGATCTGGTCGGGACCATGGTCCCGTTGCGTCCACAATCTGGTCAGAACCATGGTCGGGTTGGGTCCACGGTCTGGTCGGGCCGGTCCACGCCCCGGATCAGTCCACGGCAGCCTCGGGCAGCTCCGGCCGACCGGCCGCGAGCCGGTCGCCGATGTCCCGCAACCCCGCGAGGTCGTGAACGTCCCCGGGCAGCGCGGCCACTTCGGCCACCGCCACCTCGGGATGGAGCGCGGTGAAGCGGTCACGCGTGCGCTGCTCACGGGAGAGCAGTTGCATACGGTCGGCGTGCAGCCTCAGCAGGCCCGCGGTGAGCTGCTCGACGGACCGGTCGGCCGGGCGGTCGGACCGTTTCTTCTCCACGTGCTTCGAGTTCTCCGTGCGCTTCGAGCCTGCGTTCTCCGGGTCGGCGGGGGAGCCTTCGTCAGGAGCAGGGGCCTCGGAAGCGGGAGATTCTGAACTGCCGTACGTGTCGGGAGAGTTACGAAGTCCAGCTTTCCCACCCTCCTGATCGACAATGCGGGGCTCTTCAAGATTTTCCGCGGCGGCGAGCGCCCGCTCGGCCGAGAGCTGGTCGGCGCCGCTGCCGTGCACCCGGTTGAGCACCAGACCGGCGAGCGGCATGCGCTCGGCGGCCAGCCGCTCCACGAAGTACGCGGCCTCGCGCAGTGCGTCCCGCTCCGGGGCCGCGACCACCAGGAACGCCGTCCCGGGCGCCTGGAGCAGCTTGTAGGTGGCGTCCGCGCGGGTGCGGAACCCGCCGAAGGTGGTGTCCATCGCGGCCACGAACGTCTGGACGTCCTTGAGGAGTTGGCCGCCCAGCAGCTTGCCGAGGGTGCCGGTCATCATCGACATCCCGACGTTCAGGAACTTCATCCCGGCCCGTCCGCCGAGCTTGGCCGGGGCGGTGAGCAGCCGGATGAGCCGTCCGTCGAGGAAGGAGCCGAGCCGCTTCGGCGCGTCCAGGAAGTCGAGGGCGGAGCGCGAGGGGGGCGTGTCGACGACGATCAGGTCCCACTCGTCCCGGGCCCGCAACTGCCCGAGCTTCTCCATCGCCATGTACTCCTGCGTGCCCGCGAAGCCCGCCGAGAGCGACTGGTAGAAGGGGTTGTTCAGGATCGCGGCGGCCCGCTCGGCGTCCGCGTGCGCCTCGACGATCTCGTCGAAGGTGCGCTTCATGTCGAGCATCATCGCGTGCAGCTCGCCGCTCGCGGAGTCGTCGAGGCCCTTCACCCGGCGCGGGACGTTGTCCAGCGAGTCGATGCCCATGGACTGGGCGAGCCGGCGGGCCGGGTCGATGGTGAGGACGACGACCTTGCGGCCCCGCTCGGCGGCCCGCAGACCCAGGGCCGCCGCGGTCGTGGTCTTGCCGACGCCGCCCGAGCCGCAGCACACCACGATGCGGGTGCCCGGATCGTCGATCAGCGGATCGAGATCGAGCACGGGGGCGGGAGACAACCGGCGGTGCCGGTCCTGCCGGTCGGCGTCCGGGCTCATGACATCCCCTGCTTCCGCAGCTCGGTGGCCAGTTCGTACAGACCCGCCAGGTCCATGCCCTCGGTCAGCAAGGGCAGTTCGTGCAGCGGCAGCCCCAGTTCGCCGAGGACCGAGCGCTGTTCGTGCTCCAGGTCGTACCGCTCGGCGTACTCCTCGGCCTGCTGGATCAGCGGGTCGACCAGCTTCTCGGCGTTGCCCCCGCGGCGGGCGCCGCCGAGTCCGGCCGAGGACAGCGCCTTCGCCACCGCTGAACGCTGTGTGGTCCGTACGAGTTCCAGGTCGGTGCCGTCCAACACCTCCGGGCGCACCATGTTCACCACGATCCGGCCGACCGGGAGGCGGGCGGCCCGCAGTTCGGCGATGCCGTCCGCGGTCTCCTGGACCGGCATCTCCTCCAGGAGCGTCACCAGGTGGACGGCCGTCTCCTTGGACTTCAGCACCCGCATCACGGCCTGCGCCTGATTGTGTATCGGGCCGATCTTGGCGAGTCCCGCGACTTCGTCGTTGACGTTCAGGAAGCGGGTGATACGGCCGGTGGGGGGCGCGTCCATCACGACGTAGTCGTAGACGAAGCGGCCCGACCTGTCCTTGCGGCGGACCGCCTCGCACGCCTTGCCCGTCAGGAGGACGTCCCTGAGGCCGGGCGCGATGGTGGTCGCGAAGTCGATGGCGCCGAGCTTCTTCAGGGCGCGTCCCGCCCCGCCGAGTTTGTAGAACATCTGGAGGTAGTCCAGAAGGGCCAGTTCGGGGTCGATGGCCAGTGCGTACACCTCCCCGCCCCCCGGAGCGACGGCGATCTTCCGCTCCTCGTAGGGCAGCGCCTCCGTTTCGAAGAGCTGCGCGATTCCCTGGCGACCCTCCACCTCGACGAGAAGCGTCCGCTTCCCCTCGGTGGCGAGGGCCAGCGCGAGGGCTGCGGCGACCGTCGTCTTTCCGGTCCCGCCCTTACCGCTGACGACCTGGAGCCTGCTCACGTATTCGAGCGTAACCAGTCGACGGGGAACATAAGCAGGAGGCTGTGGACAACGCGGGCGCCGGCTGTGCGCGCAGCGGCTGAAAAGCCCGCGGTGAGCAGCGGCTAGAGTCGGCCGCATGACCAAGAAGTGGGAATACGCGACCGTGCCGCTGCTCGTCCACGCCACGAAGCAGATTCTGGACACCTGGGGCGAGGACGGCTGGGAGCTCGTGCAGGTCGTGCCCGGGCCGAACAACCCCGAGCAGCTCGTGGCGTACCTGAAGCGGGAGAAGACGGCGTGAGCGGGGCGGTCGAGGCGCGGCTCGCGGAGCTGGGACTGACACTGCCGGAGGTCGTGCCGCCGCTGGCCGCGTACCAGCCGGCCGTGCAGTCGGGGGTGTACGTGTACACCTCGGGGCAGCTCCCCATGGTCGAGGGCAAGCTTCCGGTCACCGGGAAGGTGGGCGCGGAGGTCACCGCCGAGGAGGCGAAGGCGCTGGCCCGCACGTGTGCGCTGAACGCGCTGGCGGCGGTGAAGTCGGTGGCCGGTGACCTGGACCGGATCGCCCGGGTGGTGAAGGTCGTGGGGTTCGTGGCGTCGGCCTCGGACTTCACGGGGCAGCCGGGTGTGATCAACGGCGCGAGCGAACTGCTGGGCGAGGTGCTCGGCGACAAGGGCGTGCACGCGCGCAGCGCGGTGGGCGTGGCGGTACTGCCGCTGGACGCACCGGTCGAGGTCGAGGTCCAGGTGGAGCTGGCTTCGACGTGATGCCTGCGGCGCTCGGACGGGAGGGGTTGTCGTTTGGCTGTGGGTCGGTGGGGGGCGGGCGTTCTGCGCAGTTCCCCGCGCCCCTGATGCCTGCGGCGCAGCTGCGGGCCCGGTGGGGGCTTGTGTAGCGCGTCGGGTGCGGTTTGGGGTCGGGGCCGGGGGGGGGGGTATCCGTCCTCGGTCCGGCGGCTCGGTCCCTTGAGCGGTGCTCTGTTACGGACGCCGGCCGCTGCGGGCGGACGCCCCCCACCCCGCCCCCTTCCCGTCGTACGCGGCTAACGGCCCGTCCTGGTGCGCGATCGGCGGCGAGCGGTCCCTCGTGGCGCGGGTGACTGCAACCCCACAGGGGCGCGGGGAACTGCGCGACCAGCCACAACGGACCCGCACCCGCCCGACGACAGCGCCCGGCACCCCTACAGGCGCCCCTCTCGAACATCCGCCCGCCACGAGTTAGCCTCCGGCCATGGCAAACGGGCAGTGGTACCCAGCGGAATGGCCGGACCGTATCCGCGCGCTCGCGGACGGCGCGCTCGTGCCGGCCGTGCCCAGGCGCGCCGCCACCGTGATGCTGCTGAAGGACGGCCCGGCCGGGACCGTCGTGCACATGTTGCGCAGGCGGGCCTCCATGGCGTTCGCCGGGGGCGCGTACGCCTACCCCGGCGGTGGCGTGGACCCCCGTGACGACGAGCACCAGATCCACTGGGCGGGCCCCACGCGCGCGTGGTGGGCGGCTCGGCTCGGGGTGGACGAGACGACGGCCCAGGCGATCGTCTGCGCGGCCGTGCGGGAGACGTACGAGGAGGCCGGCGTCCTGCTCGCCGGGCCGACGGCCGAGTCGGTGGTCGGTGACACCACGGGCGCGGACTGGGAGGCGGACCGGGCCGCCCTGGTGGCCCGGGAGCTGTCCTTCGCCGAGTTCCTGGAGCGCCGGGGGCTCGTGCTGCGGTCGGACCTCCTCGGGGCCTGGACACGCTGGATCACCCCCGAGTTCGAACCCCGTCGCTACGACACGTGGTTCTTCGTCGCCGCGCTCCCGGAGGGGCAGCGCACCCGCAACGCCTCGACCGAGGCCGACCGTACGGTGTGGATCCGTCCCCAGGACGCGGCCGACGGCTACGACAAGGGCGAGCTGCTGATGATGCCGCCCACCATCGCCACACTGCGGCAGCTCACCGGGTACGGCACCGCCGCCGACGCGCTCGCCGCCGCACCCGGCCGTGACCTGACCCCCGTGCTCGCGCAGGCCCGGCTGGTGGACGGCGAGATCGTGCTCTCGTGGCCGGGCCACGACGAGTTCACCAAGCACATCCCGACCGGTGGAGCCCCCGCATGACCGACGCCGCAGCCCTCCCCGGCCAGCCACGGGGCGGGGTCCTCTCGGGCCCCGCCACGGCACGAGCCGTCAACGTCCTCGCGCCCAACGCCTCCGCGATGACCCTGGACGGCACCAACACCTGGATCCTGTCGGAGCCGGACTCCGAGCTGGCGGTCGTGGTCGATCCCGGTCCCCTCGACGAGGGGCATCTGCGGGCCGTCGTCGGCACCGCCGAGGCCGCCGGCAAGCGCGTCGCGCTCACGCTGCTCACCCACGGCCACCCCGACCACGCCGAGGGCGCCGCCCGTTTCGCCGCCCTGACCGGGACCAAGGTGCGCGCCCTGGACCCGGGGCTGCGGCTGGGGGACGAGGGGCTCGCCGCGGGGGACGTGGTGGTGGTCGGCGGGCTGGAGCTGAGGGTGGTCCGGACGCCCGGGCACACCGCCGACTCGCTGTGCTTCCATCTCCCGGCCGATCAGGCCGTCGTGACCGGTGACACCATCCTGGGGCGCGGTACGACCGTCGTGGCCCACCCCGACGGCCGCCTGGGGGACTATCTGGACTCCCTGCGGCGGCTGAGGTCCCTGACGGTCGACGACGGCGTCCACACGGTCCTGCCGGGCCACGGGCCCGTCCTGGAGGACGCCCAGGGGGCCGTGGAGTTCTACCTCGCCCACCGGGCCCACCGGCTCGCCCAGGTCGAGACGGCCGTCGAGGACGGCTACCGGACGCCCGAAGCCGTCGTGGAGCACGTGTACGCGGACGTGGACCGGTCGCTGTGGCCGGCCGCCGAGCTGTCGGTGCGGGCCCAGCTCGAGTACCTGGAGGAGCACGGGCTCATCTAGGGGCCTTCACGCCGTGCACGCGCGCGTACTCGTCCGCCAGCCAGGGCCCCAGATCGTCGACGTACGCGCGCAGTACGGCCGGGTCGGCGGCCGGGGCACGCCCCAGGACGGCCGCCGCCCGTAGCTGCTCGGCGCGCTCGGGGTAGTACGCGGCGAAGACCTGCGCCATCTCCGCCAGATCGCTCGTCCAGCCGTTCCAGCGGGGCATGACCAGGGTGAACGCGGTGCGGACCAGGTGCCGGGACATGAAACGGACCAGGCGGGTCCGTGTCTCGTCCGAGTCCGCCGCCTCGATCCGTTCGCGCCAGCGGGGGAGCAGGAGGGCGAGGTCGCCGTTGGTCTCGCGGGCCAGCAGGGAGTCGGGGCGGTAGCGGGGGAGGTACTCCGCCAGGTCGTCGCCGAGCAGCGGGGTGCACAGACAGGCCACGAACCAGCCCAGGTCGTGGCGTTCCAGCTCGCTCAGCAGGAGATCCCGGCTGTACAGCAGCGTTCCGACGCCGTCGATCTGCGGGAACTCCGTGTCCAGCGCCCCTCCGAGCTCTCGTACGCCCTCCCGGTCCGCGTCGGTCGGTTCGTCCCGCAGGGCGAGCAGGAGGTCGAGGTCGCTGCGGCCCACGCGCGCGGTGCCGCGCGGAACCGAGCCGTAGAGGTACGCGCTGTGCAGCCTCGGCCCGAACAGGTCCAGCACCCGGTCGCGGGCGGCTGCGACGACCGGACGGAACGGCTCCGGGATCCGCCCGAGGGAGCCCTCGCGCTCGATGCAGCCCTGGGCGTCGAGCCCTTTGGGGGCCGGGGGGAGAACTGTTTCGGCGGCCATGCGATCACTGTGCCCGGTGGCGGGCCCGGGAACAGCTCATTTACGGCCCTGGGCGGCCCGTGTGGGGCCGAACGTGGCTGCCGCCGCGCAGGACGGCCTGGGGCGCAAGGTGCTGCGGGAGCGGCGGCTGTGGCGATCACCCGGCGCCGGTAACCGGTCACATCGGTCGGCACGGCGCCCGGCGACACGAGAAGGGCCCCGCCGTACGGCAGGGCCCTTCGACGTCGTACGGCGATAGGTGCTCAGCGCGAGCGCTTGGCGAGCCTCTCGACGTCCAGGAGGATCACCGCGCGGGCCTCCAGGCGCAGCCAGCCGCGCTGGGCGAAGTCGGCGAGGGCCTTGTTGACCGTCTCGCGGGAGGCGCCGACGAGCTGGGCCAGCTCCTCCTGCGTGAGGTCGTGGACGACGTGGATGCCCTCCTCGGACTGCACGCCGAAGCGGCGGGAGAGGTCGAGCAGCGCGCGGGCCACCCGGCCCGGCACGTCCGAGAACACCAGGTCGGACATCTGGTCGTTGGTCCTGCGCAGACGCCGGGCGATGGCGCGCAGCAGCGCCGAGGCCACCTCGGGGCGCGCGCTCAGCCAGGGCTGGAGGTCGCCGTGGCCGAGGCCGAGCAGCTTGACCTCGGTCAGCGCGGTGGCGGTCGCCGTGCGCGGACCCGGGTCGAAGAGGGACAGCTCGCCGATGAGTTCGCCGGGGCCGAGAACGGCCAGCATGTTCTCGCGGCCGTCGGGGGAGGTGCGGTGGAGCTTCACCTTGCCCTCGGTGACCGCGTAGAGCCGGTCACCCGGGTCGCCCTCATGGAACAGGGAGTCGCCACGCGCGAGAGTCACCTCACTCATGGAGGCGCGCAGTTCCGCGGACTGCTCGTCGTCGAGTGCCGCGAAGAGCGGGTTGCGCCGCAGAACGTCGTCCACGAGTTCTCTCCTTGTCGACCTGCTCAGGGGATCTTGTTCCCCCTTGGTACCAGGGGAACCCGGTGCCCATTTTGCCGGACGGTCCAAACAGTGTGATCTGTCACAAGGATGCCGCACACATGTCCCGGGGTAAGCGGCAGGGGTCCAATTGGGGGCCGGTCTCCTGGGTCCGGGGCGGATGTCAGTGCCGGGCTCTAGGCTGGCCGGGTGTCCAAAACGCCGGTGAGAGCACAGGCCGAGGGGGCTGGGCGGGTGGTTGCACGTCGCGATTCCGCTGTCGGCGAACAGGATGCCGGGGGTGGAAAGAAAACGGCAAAAGCGGCAGGGAAGGCTCCGGTGGAGAAGAGGGCTTCGGCGAAGAAGACGGCCAAGAAGGCCACTCCCGTGCGGAAGGCGGCCCCCGTGAAGGAGGCGGCCGCTGCCCCGAGAAAGGCGGCGGCCGCGGTGAAGAAGGCGTCGGCCACGAAGACGGTCGCCACGAAGCCGCCGGGGAACGAGTCGCGGACCGCCCTCGTCCGCCGCGCCCGGCGCATCAACCGCGAGCTCGCGGAGGTGTTCCCGTACGCCCACCCCGAGTTGGACTTCGAGAACCCCTTCCAGCTGATCGTGGCGACGGTCCTGTCCGCGCAGACCACCGACCTGAGGGTGAATCAGACGACCCCGGCGCTGTTCGCCAGGTACCCCACCCCCGAGGACCTGGCCGCGGCCAACCCCGAGGAGGTCGAGGAGATCCTCCGGCCGACCGGGTTCTTCCGGGCCAAGACCAAGTCGGTGATAGGGCTGTCCAAGGCCCTGGTGGAGAACTTCGGCGGCGAGGTGCCGGGACGGCTCGAGGATCTCGTCACGCTGCCCGGCGTCGGCCGCAAGACCGCCTTCGTCGTCCTGGGGAACGCCTTCGGGCGGCCCGGGATCACCGTCGACACGCACTTCATGCGGCTGGTCAGGCGCTGGCGGTGGACCGACGAGACCGACCCCGACAAGATCGAGGCCGCCGTCTCCGCCCTCTTCCCGAAGAGCGACTGGACGGACCTGTCGCACCACGTCATCTGGCACGGCCGCCGTATCTGCCACGCCCGCAAGCCCGCCTGCGGCGCCTGCCCCATCGCCCCGCTCTGCCCGGCCTACGGCGAGGGCGAGACGGACCCGGAGAAGGCGCGAAAGCTCCTCAAGTACGAGAAGGGCGGCTTCCCGGGCCAGCGGCTGAACCCCCCGCAGGCCTATCTGGACGCGGGCGGCAAGGCCGCGCCGCCCCTGGGGGCCACCGGGTGAGGGAAGGGACGGCGAGCCGGGCCTCGGCGCTGAGCCCCGGTGGCCGTGGTGCCCGGGAGGAACGATCCAGGGCCCGGCAGGCGTTGGGCAGGGCAGGACGACGGGGGTGGCGATGACACGGGCGAGTCATACGGAGGACGTGACGCTCAGCAAGGACGGCCTTCCGGGCTGGCTGGACCCGGTGGTGCACGCGGCGGAGACGGTCGAGCCGCTCCAGCTCAGCCGCTTCCTGCCGCCGGCGAACGGCGCGGGACGGCAGTCGGCCGTGCTGGTCCTGTTCGGCGAGGGCGAGCGCGGGCCCGAGCTGCTGCTCATGGAGCGGGCGAGTTCGCTCAGGTCGCACGCCGGGCAGCCGTCGTTCCCCGGTGGCGCGCTCGACCCGGAGGACGGTGACCCGAAGGGCGACGGGCCCCTCAGGGCCGCCCTGCGCGAGGCCGAGGAGGAGACCGGCCTTGACCCGTCGGGCGTCCAGCTCTTCGGCGTACTGCCCAAGCTGTACATCCCGGTCAGCGGCTTCGTGGTGACCCCGGTGCTGGGCTGGTGGCGCGAGCCGACCCCGGTCGGGGTCGTCGATCCGAACGAGACCGCCCGTGTCTTCACGGTCCCCGTGGCGGATCTCACGGATCCGGACAACCGTGCGACAACCGTCCACCCCAGCGGGCACCGAGGTCCGGCATTCCTGGTCGAATCGGCCCTGGTGTGGGGCTTCACCGCCGGAATCATCGACCGGATCCTGCACTACGCGGGCTGGGAGCGCCCCTGGGACCGCGAGAAGCAGGTCCCGCTCGACTGGCGCGCATGACAGGGTGGCGTCCGTGCTGTGTCTTCCCGGGGACAGCCCCCGGCGGCCGACCTGTGGTGAACGCGAAGTGATGAGGCGAGGCTCGAACCGGTGAACGTGCTGGACATCCTGTTGCTGGTCGCCGCCGTGTGGTTCGCGATCGTCGGCTACCGCCAGGGCTTCGTCGTGGGCATCCTGTCGGTGATCGGTTTCCTGGGCGGCGGCCTGGTCGCCGTCTACGTCCTTCCCGTCGTCTGGGACGCGCTGACCGACCACGCCGAGGTCGGCACGGTCGCCGCCGTCGTCGGCGTGGTCGTCGTCATCGTCTGCGCCTCCGTCGGCCAGGCCTTGACCACCCACCTCGGCAACAAGCTGCGCCGGTACATCACCTGGTCCCCGGCCCGCGCGGTCGACGCCACCGGCGGAGCCCTCGTCAACGTCCTCGCGATGCTCCTGGTCGCCTGGCTGATCGGCGCCATGCTCGCGCAGACCACGATGCCCACGGTCGGCAAGGAGGTCCGCGGCTCCAAGGTGCTCCTCGGCGTGCAGGAGGTGCTGCCCGCGGACGCCGACACCTGGTTCAAGGACTTCACCTCGGTCCTCGCGGACAACGGCTTCCCGCAGGTCTTCAGCCCGTTCTCCGACGAGCCGATCAAGGAGGTCCAGCCGCCCGACCCGAAGCTCGCCAACAGCGCGGTCGCCGTCCGTGCCCAGCGCTCCATCGTCAAGGTCATGGGCACCGCGCAGAGCTGCGGCAAGGTCCTGGAGGGCACCGGCTTCGTCTTCGGCGACCGGCGCGTGATGACCAACGCGCACGTCGTCGGCGGCGTCGACGAGCCCACGGTCCAGATAGGCGGCGAGGGCAGGAAGTACGACGCCACGGTCGTCCTCTACGACTGGCAGCGCGACATCGCCGTCCTGGACGTGCCCGACCTGGACGCGCCGGCCCTCCGGTTCACGTCCGAGGACGCCGGCAGCGGGGACAGCGCGATCGTCGCGGGCTTCCCGGAGAACGGCTCGTACGACGTCCGCTCCGCGCGCGTGCGCGGGCGCATCGACGCCCACGGACCGGACATCTACCACCGCGGCACCGTGAACCGCGACGTCTACTCCCTCTACGCGACCGTCCGCCAGGGCAACTCCGGCGGCCCGCTGCTCACCCCGGAGGGCAAGGTGTACGGCGTGGTCTTCGCGAAGTCGCTCGACGACGCCGACACCGGGTACGCGCTCACCGCGGACGAGATCCAGGAGGACATCGCCAAGGGGCGTACCGCGAACCAGCAGGTGGACAGCGACAGCTGCGCGCTCTGAGGGGCCTGGTGGGACGGGCGCGTCAGCCGCGGGGGTGACGCAGGCGTACCGAGACCCAGCGGGCCCGGCGGCGCAGGATGCGCGGAATGCCCACCCTCAGGTCGGTGCCGCCCGGCAGTTGCGGGGCACCGCCCTGATGATGGGAGCTCAGGGCAGCGCCCGAGCGTCGATTGCGTGCCGCGTCACTGTAGCCGTGCGTCCAGCCCATACCCGGACGTGTGCCCCCGCCCCAAGGTCGATAACCGCCCCCACGCCCCCCAATTGGCCTATGCGCGGGGCAAGTGGCCGTTCGTAGGACAGGCGTTCAGATCCGGATACCGGGCGCGCCCTTTCGGTCACCGATCGGGTTCGGGATCCTTAAGCCAGTTGATCAGTTCTGTCGAGAAGGCGACCGGGTCCTCCTCGTGCGGGAAGTGCCCGAGGCCGTCGAACAACCGCCAGCGGTACGGCGCTTCGACGTACTCCCCGGAGCCCGCCGCGCTCCTGGTCCGCATCACCGGGTCGAGCGAACCGTGCAGATGCAGGGTCGGCACGCGGACGGGCCGCTTCATGCGCCGGTTGAACTGGATCCCGTCGGGCCGCGCCAGTGAGCGCACCATCCAGCGGTACGGCTCGATCGCGCAGTGCGCCGTCGAGGGGATGCACATCGCGGCTCGGTACGTCTCCACCGCCTTGTCGTCCGGCAGCCGCGGGCCGGACCAGTCCCGGATCAGCTCGGCGACCAGCGCGCCGTCGTCCGCGGTGAGCCGCCGCTCCGGGACCCAGGGCCGCTGGAACCCCCAGATGTAGGAACCGGCGCGCGTCTGTCGGAGGTCCGAGAGCATCGCCGAGCGCCAGCGCCGGGGGTGCGGCATCGAGGCGACCGCGAGCCGTCGTACCAGCTTGGGACGCATCGCGGCCGCCGTCCACGCCAGGTAGCCGCCCAGGTCATGGCCGACCAGCGCGGCGTCCGGCTCGCCGAGGGAGCGGATCACGCCGGTGACGTCGAGGGCGAGGTTGGCGGGGTCGTAACCGCGCGGGGTGCGGTCGCTGCCGCCGACGCCGCGCAGGTCCATCGCCACGGCCCGGAAGCCGGCGTCGGCGAGCGCCTCCAGTTGGTGGCGCCAGGTCCACCAGAACTGGGGGAAGCCGTGCAGGAACATCACGAGCGGTCCGTCGCCCAGTTCGGCGATGTGGAAGCGCGCGCCGTTGGCCGCCACGTCCCGGTGCGTCCAGGGACCGTCGGGCCGTACGAGGGAGGCGGGCTGCTGCGCCGAAGGGGTGGCGGGGTCGGTCATGACGACGAGCGTGCCACAGCCTCGATGGCCTTCGTCTCCCGGACCCGCTCCTCCAGGGCCTTGTTGTCGTTGCCGGGACGCGGGTGCGGCTTGGCGTTCTGGAGCACGCCGGCCGTCTCCTTCACCGAGGCGGCGACCTTCTGCGGGCCCTTGCCCTTCTGCGCCTTCTTCGCGAAGACGACACCGATCAGCGCGAGGACCAGCGCGACGAGGACGTTGGCGGCGAAGGACAGCAGGAAGCAGACCGCGAGGTTCCAGTCGCTCCAGGTCCGGATGCCGTACGCCAGCGCGAAGTTGAGCATCGGCAGGGAGAACAGCAGCACCCCGCCGGCCACGCTGAACGCGCCGCCGCTCATCGCGCCCCGCTTGACGTCCTGCTTGAGCTGCGCCTTCGCCAGCGCGATCTCGTCGTGCACCAGCGCCGACATCTCGGTCGTCGCCGAGGCGAACAGTTGGCCGATGCTGCGTTCGGCGCCGACCGGGCTGCCGTCGGGTGCGCTCATCGCGATCTCCCTCTTCACTGACTCGGTGTGGGACGTGGCTCTGCATGTCCGTGTCTTTTGTACCGTCCCGTCAGATCATGCCCGACGGTCGTCCTCCTCGCCTGCCCCGCCCGTCACTTCGGCAAGCCGCTCGGCGGTCTGGCGCTCGGCGATCCGGCGGTGCTCGGCGGCCTTGCGCTCGTGGATCGCCGCCATCCGCAGGTGGTACGCCGGGTCGTCCTCCTCGTAGATGTCCGGAATGCCGTCGAGGTCCTCGTCGCGCTCCTCGGCCTCGTAGAGCCTGCGGTACTTGCTGTTGCGCAGCTTCAGCAGCACGGTCGCGAGAACGGCCGCGGTGAGCGAGCCGAGGAGTACGGCCGCCTTGACCTCGTCGGTGAGCGTCGCGTCGCCGTCGAAGGCGAGCTCGCCGATGAGCAGGGACACCGTGAAGCCGATACCGGCGAGCGTGGCCACCGCGAACACGTCGGCCCACTCGAGGTCGTCGCTGAGCGAGGCCCGGGTGAAGCGGGCCGTCAGCCAGGTCCCGCCGAAGATGCCGAGCGTCTTGCCGAGGACCAGCCCGAGCACCACGCCCAGCGTCTCCGGCCGGGTGAACACGTCGCCGAGCGTGCCGCCCGAGACGGAGACACCGGCGCTGAAGAGGGCGAACAGCGGGACGGCCAGGCCCGCCGACAGCGGCCGTACGAGATGCTCGATGTGCTCGCCGGGGGAGTGCTCCTCGTCCTCCCTCCTGGTGCAGCGCAGCATCAGGCCCATCGCGACGCCCGCGACCGTGGCGTGGATGCCGCTGTTGTACGTCAGCGCCCAGATCACCAGCGCGAGCGGGACGTAGACGTACCACCCGCGCACGCCCTTTCGCAGCAGCGCCCAGAAGACCAGGAGGCCGGCGGCCGCGCCGCCGAGCGCGGCGAAGTCGATGCCGGCGGTGAAGAAGACGGCGATGATCAGGATCGCGCAGAGGTCGTCGACGACGGCGAGGGTGAGCAGGAAGGCGCGCAGCGCGTTCGGCAGCCAGGTGCCGATGACGGCGAGCACGGCGAGCGCGAAGGCGATGTCGGTGGCGGTGGGCACGGCCCAGCCGGACAGGGAGCCGCCGCCGGTGAGGTTGGTGAGGGCGTAGACGAGGGCCGGTACGGCCATGCCGCACAGGGCCGCGACCACGGGCAGCGCGGCCGCCTTCGGGTCCTTCAGGTCACCGGCGACCAGCTCGCGCTTGAGTTCGATGCCGGCCACGAAGAAGAAGACCGCGAGGAGGCCGTCGGCGGCCCAGTGCTCGATCGACAGGTCGAGGCCGAGGGTCGCCGGACCCAGGTGGAAGTGGCTGACGCTCTCGTAACTGTCGTGCAGCGCCGGGATGTTCGCCCAGATCAGGGCGGTGACGGCGGCGACGAGCAGGAGCACACCACCGACCGTCTCGGTGCGCAGCGCGTCCGCGACGAAGGTGCGCTCGGGGAGGGAGAGGCGTCCGAGGACCTTACGAGTGGGCGCGGGCATCAGGGGGACCTCCGGTCGGTGGACAGGGCAGTGCTGCTCGCCGACCAGACTTCCCGGCACACCTTGAGGGTCACGCTCTTTTGTTTAGTTTACCTAAAAGGGGTGCCGGGCGCGCATCCGCGCCCGGCACCCCCGTGATCAAGAGCGCGGTCAGTCCTCGCTGGGCGAGGCCGGCAGCTTGGCCTGGATGAGGTCCATGACCGTGGAGTCGGTCAGCGTGGTGACGTCACCGAGCTGGCGGTTCTCGGCGACGTCCCGCAGCAGACGGCGCATGATCTTGCCGGAGCGGGTCTTGGGCAGCTCCGCCACCGGCAGGATCCGCTTGGGCTTGGCGATCGGGCCGAGGGTGGCGCCGACGTGGTTGCGCAGGTCGTTGACGAGGCCCTCGTCCTCGGCGTTCGCCGTGCCGCGCAGGATCACGAAGGCGACGATGGCCTGCCCGGTCGTCTCGTCGGCGGCACCGACCACGGCCGCCTCGGCGACCGAGGGGTGGGAGACGAGCGCCGACTCGACCTCGGTGGTCGAGATGTTGTGGCCGGAGACCAGCATGACGTCGTCGACCCGGCCCAGCAGCCAGATGTCGCCGTCGTCGTCCTTCTTGGCGCCGTCGCCGGCGAAGTACTTGCCCTCGAAGCGCGACCAGTAGGTGTCGAGGAAGCGCTGGTCGTCGCCCCAGATGGTGCGCAGCATCGACGGCCACGGCTCGGTGAGGACGAGGTAGCCGCCCCCGCCGTTCGGGACCTCGCCCGCCTCGTCGTCGACGACCGTCGCGGAGATGCCGGGCAGCGGGGTCTGCGCGGAACCGGGCTTGGTCGCGGTGACGCCCGGCAGCGGCGAGATCATCATCGCGCCGGTCTCGGTCTGCCACCAGGTGTCCACGATCGGCGTGCGGTCGGCGCCGATGTGCTTGCGGTACCAGATCCACGCCTCGGGGTTGATCGGCTCACCGACCGAGCCCAGCACCCGCAGGCTGCTGAGGTCGAACTTCGCGGGGATGTCGTCGCCCCACTTCATGAACGTACGGATCGCGGTGGGCGCCGTGTACAGGATGGTCACCCCGTACTTCTGGATGATCTCCCAGAAGCGGCCCTGGTGCGGGGTGTCCGGGGTGCCCTCGTACATGACCTGGGTGGCGCCGTTGGCGAGCGGGCCGTAGACGATGTACGAGTGCCCGGTGACCCAGCCGACGTCCGCCGTGCACCAGTAGACGTCGGTCTCCGGCTTGAGGTCGAAGACGGCGTGGTGGGTGTACGCCGTCTGGGTGAGGTAGCCGCCGGAGGTGTGCAGGATGCCCTTGGGCTTACCCGTGGTGCCGGAGGTGTAGAGGATGAACAGCGGCTGCTCGGCGTTGAACGCCTCCGGGGTGTGCTCGGCCGACTGCCGCTCGACGATCTCGTGCCACCACACGTCCCGGCTGTCGTCCCAGGCGACCTCCTGGCCGGTGCGGCGGACGACCAGCACGTGCTCGACGTTGCCGGCCTTGCCGACCGCCTCGTCGACGGCGGGCTTGAGCGCGGACGGCTTGCCGCGCCGGTAGCCGCCGTCGGAGGTGATGACGACCTTGGCGTCGGCGTCCTGGATGCGGGTGGCGAGGGCGTCCGCCGAGAAGCCGCCGAAGACCACGGAGTGCGCGGCGCCGATCCGCGCGCACGCGAGCATCGCGACGGCGGTCTCCGGGATCATCGGCATGTAGACGGCGACCCGGTCGCCCTTCTGGACGCCCAGCTCCAGCAGGGCGTTCGCGGCCCTGGAGACCTCGTCCTTGAGCTCGGCGTAGGTGATCGCGCGGCTGTCGCCCGGCTCGCCCTCGAAGTGGATGGCGACCCGGTCGCCATGACCCGCCTCGACATGCCGGTCGACGCAGTTGTACGCCACGTTGAGCTCGCCGTCCTGGAACCACTTGGCGAACGGCGGGTTCGACCAGTCCAGTGTCTCGGTGGGCTCCTTGGCCCAGCTCAGTCGGCGGGCCTGCGCGGCCCAGAAACCCAGCCGGTCAGCCTTGGCCTGCTCATACGCCTCCGCCGTGACGTTGGCGTTCGCGGCCAGGTCGGCGGGGGGCGCGAACCTGCGCTCTTCCTTGAGCAGGTTGGCCAGGCTTTCGTTGCTCACGGCATCTGCCTTTCCCAGGGTGTCCGTTGTGTCCCAGGCCACAGCTCATCAGACCGCGGATGCGATGACAAGGGTCGACCGACAATTGGTTTAGACCTGTGGACTCGTCGAGTCCGGCGGACCGGGTCATCCGTACCCACGGACGCCGACTGGGCGGAGTTCAGCAGGTGTAACGCCTTTCACACTCCTGCCCGAGTACGGCGGATGCGGCGTCGAGGTCCGACGGCGAGTGTCCGGGAGCCGGGAGCCGGGAGCCGGTAGCCGGTAGCCGGTAGCGGGGAGTCGGGAGTCGGGAGTCGGGAGCCGGGAGCCGGGAGCCGGGAGCCGGGAGCCGCGTGCCCGGACACCGGGCTGGCCGTCGGCCCGGGCTGCTGGCGGAGTCCCGTGGGCGCCGCGCCGCACCCCGCCGTGCGGACGCGGGGGCTTGGCGGGGTGCGGCCCCCTGGAGAGACCGCACCCCGAGGTGCTCACGCCGACAGGTCCGCCGCCTCCACGTGCTCGAACAGCCCGTCCCCGTCCCCGCCGGTGAGCAGATACGACTGCGCCTCGGCCACGTGGAAGTACATCCCGTGCAGCTCCAGCCTCCCCTCCCGCAGGGCCCGGGCGACCGAGTCGTGGGCCCGCAGGTGCTCCAACTGCTGGACCACGTTGGTCAGGCAGAGCTGCTCGACCGCGTCGGCGGGCGCCCGCCCGGCCAGCCTGGCCCAGGGCCGGTCGCCGTCGGCCATCCGCTCCAGGCTGGGCAGTCCGTGCCGCAGCCAGCGCTTCAGCGGGGTCCGGGCACCGCCCGGCTCGGAATTGAGCAGTGCCTGCATGGCCCCGCAGCCGGAGTGCCCGCACACCGTGATGGACCGCACCTTCAGCACGTCCACCGCGTACTCGATCGCGGCCGCCACCGAGTCGTCCCCGCTCTCCTCACCGGGCCGGGGGACGAGGTTGCCCACATTGCGCACCACGAACAGGTCGCCCGGACCGCTGGAGGTGATCATCGAGGTGACGAGCCGCGAGTCGGCGCAGGTGAGGAAGAGCTGGTCCGGCTGCTGGCCCTCGCGCGCCAGCCGGGCCAGCTCACCGCGCACGATCGGCGCGGTGTTGCGCTGGAACGCGCTGATGCCACGCGCCAGGTCGTGCCCGCTCGACTCCCGTGGCCCGCCCGGAGCCTGCGCGGCACCGGGTTCGCCGGACGTGCCGGCGTCCGCGGCGGCCTGCGCGGTGTACGGGCGCTCGCACTGGTGGTTGCGCCATGCCGTCCAGGGGCGGCAGCGGCAGTGGCCGTCGTCGGACGGCTCGGCGATGCGTGTCCCCGGTCTGCGGCCGGTCAGCTCGACGGAACCGCCCTGCGCGGTGTGCGTCTTCTGCCAGTCGTGCAGCGACTCGTACGCCGCGTGGTCCATGAACGACCCGTCCAGCTCCACGACGGCGTCCGCCCCCTGCGGGACCAGATGCAGGGCCCGGCTGAGCCGCGGCACCGCGAGGAACGTCAACTGCCCGCGTACGTGGACGTGATGGACTCCGTCCCTCTCGCAGTGCGTGATCCGGGTGCGGGTGAGACGGTGCAGGGCGACCGCGACGGCGACGGCGATGCCCAGCGTCACTCCCTCCAGGACGCCGAACACGACCACGCCGACGGTGGTGACGGCGTAGACCAGGACCTCCCGGTGCCGGGTCACCGTGCGGATGTGGTGCAGGGACACCATCTGGATGCCGACGGACATCACCAGGGCGGCGAGCGCGGCGAGCGGGATGAACTCGAGGACCGGGGCCATCAGCAGCGCGGCGATCACTACGAGAACGCCGTGCAGCATCGTGGAGTTCCGGCTGACGGCACCCGCCTGGACGTTCGCGGAACTGCGCACCGCCACACCGGCGACGGGCAGTCCGCCGAGGGAGCCGGAGACGATGTTGGCGGCTCCCTGGCCGAGCAGTTCGCGGTCCAGGTCGGAGCGGCCGACGCGGATCCCGCGGCCCGCACCGGTGTTCGCGGCGATCAGGTCGGGGCGTCCGGACGCCAGCTTGTCGACGGCCACCGCGCCCAGCAGTGACTGCACGCTGCACACGAGGGTGGTGGTCAGCACCGCCGCGACGAGCCCCAGCACGGGACCCTCGGGCAGTCCGGCCAGCGCGTGGCTGCTCCAGGAGGGCAGATCGACCTTCGGCACGGCCAGCCCGGCGAGGCAGGCGGCGGTGGTGGCTCCGGCGACGGCGACGAGCGCGGCCGGGATCCTGCGCAGAAGGTGCCCCGCCCGGCCCGGGATGCGCGGCCAGAGGAAGAGCAGCGCCAGGGTCAGCGCGCTCACCGAGACCGAGGCGGGCTGCAACCGCGCCAACTGGGCGGGCAGGGCGCGGAGGTTGTCGAGGACGGAGCTCTGCGGGGTGCCGCCCAGGACGATGTGCAACTGGGCGACGGCGATGGTGACGCCGATGCCGGCGAGCATGCCGTGCACGATCGCGGGGCTGACGGCGAGCGCGGTGCGGGCCACGCGCAGGCAGCCGAGGCCGAGTTGGGCCACTCCGGCCAGGACGGTGATGGCGCAGGTGGTCCGCCAGCCGTAACGGTGGATCAGGTCCGCGGTGACCACGGTGAGGCCGGCGGCGGGCCCGCTGACCTGGAGCGGGGAGCCGCCCAGCTTGCCGGCGACGATCCCTCCGACGGCGGCGGCCACGAGGCCGGCCTGGAGGGGTGCGCCGGTGGCGAGGGCGATGCCCAGGGACAGGGGCAGGGCGATCAGGAAGACCGCGATCGATGCCGACACGTCGGCGCCCGCGATGCGGAACCGGCGGGGCGGGGTCGGCGGGGGGCTGTGGGCGGGGTGGAGGCGCCTCGTGTGGTGCGAGTCGCTCGGGTCGGTGGGGCGAGTGGGAACACAGGCTGACATTTTTCCCGTCTCCTCCGGGGCAGCGCGGTCGCGGAACAGGTGGTCCCCCGCATGGGACGGGGGTCGGGTCGCGGCCGTGGGTCACGGCGTGCAGCGGCGGGATGAATCAACGCTCGGTAAATGGATCGTAATGCAGAGTAAAGGGCAGGCATAGACTTTCCGGGCAAATGGGTTAACTACCCACCTGAATGGGTGAAGTGGCAATTTCATCGGCTTGTCGTACTAATTCCTTCTCGGGCTCGTGCGAACTTGGCGGCGCTGTCGTTGCCCCGAGAGAAGGAAGAAGGTGGGCGGAACATGGCCGCCACCCACAGGATTGCCGCGGGAGCCGTGGTCGCCGCGGTCTGCGCCGCCTCGCTCGCCGGTTGCGCCACCGACGTCTCCGAGGGGGGAGCCGCGGGCCCGCAGAAGGCGAAGCCCGCCCAGGCCCCGCCCAAAAGGGTGTTCCGTCTGATCGGCGACGGCTCCACCGCCTACACCGGAGCGCAGCCGCACCTGCCCAGAGCCCAGCGCCTCAAGCCCGGCGAGAAGCCCCCGCAGTTCGTGGTGTTCTCCTGGGACGGGGCCGGCGAGGACAGCCAGAAGCTGTTCTCCCACTTCCGTGAGGTCGCCAAGGCGAACCACGCGACGATGACGTACTTCCTGAGCGGCGTGTACATGCTGCCGGAGGACAAGCGCGCCGAGTACCGGCCGCCGCAGCACTCCCCGGGCCGCTCCGACATCGGCTTCAACGACGAGCAGGGCATCGCCGACACCGTCAAGCAGCTCCGCCTCGCCTGGCTGGAGGGCAACGAGATCGGCACCCACTTCAACGGCCACTTCTGCGGCAGCGGCGGCGGGGTGGGCCAGTGGTCGGTCGAGGAGTGGAAGGACGAGATCGCCCAGGCGAAGAGGTTCGTGAAGTCCTGGAAGACCAACACCGGGATGACGAAGGCCGCCCCGCTGCCCTTCGACTACGACAAGGAACTCATCGGCGCCCGCACCCCCTGCCTGGAAGGGCAGAAGAACTTCATGCAGGCCGCCCGCGAGCTGGGCTTCCGCTACGACACCAGCGGGGTCAACGAACAGCTCTGGCCCAAGAAGAAGCAGGGCCTGTGGGACCTGTCGATGCAGCTCGTGCCCTTCCCCGGGCACTCCTACGAGCAGCTCACCATGGACTACAACTTCATGGTCAACCAGTCCGGCACCAAAACCCAGGGCGACCCGGGCAAGCACGAGTTCTGGGGCGACCAGATGCGCGACGGCCTCCTCAAGGGCTTCCAGCGGGCCTACGAAGGCAACCGCGCGCCCCTGATCATCGGCAACCACTTCGAGTCCTGGAACGGCGGCACGTACATGCGTGCCGTCGAGGAGACCGTCGAGCAGGTGTGCAACAAGCCCGACGTGCGCTGTGTCTCCTTCCGGCAGCTCGCTGACTGGCTGGACGCCCAGGACCCGAAGACGCTCGAGAGGCTGCGCACCCTGGGGGTCGGCGAGGCGCCCCGGCAGGGCTGGCCGGCCTTCCTGTCGGGGCGGCCGGCCCCGGCACCGAAGGGTGTACCGGGGGCACCGGCGGCCAAGCCGTAGCGGTCGGGCGGGACGGACGCGGTCGTCGGGCGGCGGGGACCGTCAGACGCCCGCGGCCGTCACCGCGTTCTCGCCGAGCACGAACGAGGGGTCGATCTGCGCCGCCAGGTCGACCCCTGTGCGCTCGTTGCCCCAGGACCGGGCGTTCTTCAGATGGAAGTGCACCATCTGCTGGGTGTAGCGCTCCGCGTCACGCAGGCCGTAGGTCGCGTCGACGGCCGTCCGCAGCCGGTGCAGGGCGCGCCGGTTGACGTCCTCCAGGAGCGCGAACCGGGGCGGCCGGCCCTTCTCCAGGGCGCGCACCCAGTCGGAGTGCCCGACGGTCACCAGCAGGTCGTCCCCGACCTCGGCGCGGAGGAAGTCGAGGTCGTCCTGGCCCTGCACCTTGTTGCCGACGACCTTCAGGACGACGCCGAAGTCGCGGGCGTACTCCTTGTACTGGCGATAGACGGAGACCCCCTTCCGGGTCGGCTCGGCGACGAGGAACGTGATGTCGAAGCGGGTGAACATGCCGGAGGCGAAGGAGTCCGAGCCCGCCGTCATGTCCACCACGACGTACTCGTCCGGCCCGTCCACCAGGTGGTTCAGGCACAGCTCCACCGCTCCCGTCTTGGAGTGGTAGCAGGCGACCCCCAGGTCGGCGTCCGTGAAGGGGCCGGTGACCATCAGACGGACGACGTCGCCGTCGAGTTCCACCGGCCGGGCGCAGGCGTCCCAGACCGGGTTGTCCTCGCGCACCCGCAGCAGCCGTGAGCCCTCGCCGGGCGGGGTGGTCTTGATCATCTCCGCGGCCGAGGCGATCCGCGGATTGGTGCCGCGCAGGTACTCCTTGATCAGCGGCAGCCGCTCGCCCAGGGCGGGCAGCGCGGCCGCCTCGCCCTCGTCCAGGCCGAGCGCCGGTCCCAGATGCTGGTTGATGTCGGCGTCGACGGCCATCACCGGTGCTCCGGTGGCCGCGAGATGGCGGATGAACAGGGAGGACAGGGTGGTCTTGCCGCTGCCGCCCTTCCCGACGAAAGCAATTTTCATGTTCACCAAGAGTAGTCGGGTGATAGCTGTACGTGTCAGACGTGCGTGAAGAAGACCACTCCATCGAGGGGCGCGGCTCCCGGTTGCGTAGTGTCGTACTCATGAGTACGACAGGCGCGAACGCCGATCCGCTCGCGGCCCTGGGCTCGCTGCCCGGTGTGGCCGAGTCCGTGGAGTCCGTGCGCAAGTCCGTGGACCGGGTCTACGGACACCGTGTCATGCGGCGCCGCAGCAACGAGATCACCTCCGAGGCCGCCCTGCGCGGGGCCCGTGGCTCGGCCGCGCTGTCCGGCGCGGACTGGGCCCTCGAAGAGGTGCGCCGGCGCTCCGACTTCGGCGTCGACGACGAGGCGCGCGTGATGGGCGCGGCGCTCAGGCTGACCGCCGAGGCCGGCCAACTGCTGTCGATCTGGCGGCAGTCGCCCCTGCGGGTGCTGGCCCGGCTGCACCTGGTCGCCGCGGCCACCGGCGAGGACGAGATCGGGCGCCCACGGCAGGCCGGCGAGAGCGTCGAGGAGCCGCTGATCGAGCTGCCCCTGCCGGACGCGGCCGAGGTCTCGGGCCGGCTGGAGGGCCTGTCCGAGCTGATCATCGCGGGCAGCTCGGCCCCCGCCCTGGTCACGGCCGCGGTCGTCCAGGGGGAGCTCCTCGCCCTCAGGCCCTTCGTCTCCCACAACGGTCTGGTCGCGCGCGCGGCCGCACGGATCGTCCTGGTCGGCAGCGGTCTCGACCCCAAGTCGGTCTGCCCCGCGGAGGTCGGTCACGCGGAACTGGGCCGCGCGGCCTATCTGGCGGCGCTCGACGGCTATGTCTCCGGCACCCCCGAGGGCATGGCCGCCTGGATCGCCCACTGCGGCAGCGCGATCGAACTGGGCGCGCGCGAGTCGACGGCGGTGTGCGAGGCGCTCCAGCGCGGGGCGGCGTAGGACCCCCTGAACAGGGTTGCGGCGGTACGAGGACTCGTACCGCCGCTGGCATGTTCACCGAGTTACCAAGCGTCCTCGATATGTTGCCCATCAGGTCGGGAACTTTGCCCGTCACCTGGTGCGGCTGGCCCGTAATCGACGGGTCGACGTCGCGTGGGTGCCCGGTGTTCATGCTCGGTCCGTGGGGCCATATGCGTTTTTGAGGTGATCCTCGCGGATGTCCTTGGTCTCGCGGGCCGTTAACCCATTTGTACTCCTGGACCGCGGCAAGCGGAACCCCCGGCCGCCGTTCTTTACTTTTGTCCTCAAATAGGTTTCAAGTAGCCGGAATCGCCTCAGGCGACCGTCGACCGCCGTCGATTCGCGTACCAGACGAGACCTGCCGTCGCTGCCGCCGCTCCTATCGCGGCGACCGCGACGAGTGCCGGGCGGGGCGGTACGGCGAATCCGGGCAGCCGCTGCTTGAGCCGGACCGGCCGGTGGAAATCGAGAATCGGCCACCCGCGCGCGAGGGCCTCGCGGCGCAGGGCCCGGTCCGGGTTGACGGCGTGCGGATGGCCCACGGCCCGGAGCATCGGCAGGTCGGTCGCCGAGTCGCTGTAGGCGTAGCAGCGCTCCAGGTCGTACCCCTCGGACTCGGCCAGCTCCTTGACGGCCTCGGCCTTCGTCGGGCCGTACGCGTAGTACTCCACCTCGCCGGTGAAGCAGCCGTCCTCGCCCACGACCATGCGGGTCGCCACCACCCGGTCGGCGCCCAGGAGTTCACCGATGGGCTCGACCACCTCGGCGCCGGACGTGGAGACGATGACGACGTCCCGCCCGGCGGTGTGGTGCTCCTCGATGAGGGAGGCGGCCTCGTCGTAGATGATCGGGTCGATCAGGTCGTGGAGGGTCTCGGCCACGATCTCCTTGACCTGCTGGACGTTCCAGCCGCGTACGAGCGCGGAGAGGTACTCGCGGGTGCGCTCCATCTGGTCGTGGTCCATACCGCCGACGAGGAAGACGAACTGGGCATATGCGGTCCGCAAGGCGGCCCGGCGGTTGATCAGGCCGCCTTGGTAGAACGACTTGCTGAACGTGAGCGTGCTCGACTTCGCAATGACCGTCTTGTCCAGGTCAAAGAAGGCGGCTGTGCGGGGCAAGGAGTGGTTTTCCACGACCCCGAGCATAGGCGCAGCCCATTCGGCGTAAGGTGAGGCGTGTGGGTTTGCCTGAGAGGGCTCTCGGGTACACCATGGAAGTCACGGATCGTTCGCGACCGTGCTAACCCGGTCCGGCTCCTCCCCCCCCGAGTCGGCCGTGGAGACGACCCCCACTCTCCCCCCCGGTGGGGGTCGTCGCATGTCCGGGTGGGTTTTTCTCTTCCGTACGCGGTTCCGCGCCTCCCGCGAGGCGGCTTCGGCCGCCCTTTCGGCATGCTCATGATTCGTCACTGTGTGTAGCCTTCGCGCTGCTCTGCGGAGGTCGTACACAGGCTGCACACCCTCACCGGTATGGGTGACGGCGATATTCACAGGCGTCGGGTTGTCCACAGTTATCCACCAAGATCCACACGATTTCCGGGTTCGCTGCACCGTGATTCCCACACGTCCCGCTCCGGCCGACTTCATGGCCGGTTCTGGTTTGTCGGGTGTGTTTGGCCGGTTCGTATCGGCCGTTCATATGGAGGCCGGTTGCCGGTTCTTCACATGTTTGGGAATCGCGGGGCCGAAGGGGCCCTGTGGGAGAGGCGCCGGGCGGGCCCCATGGAGGGGGCTCGCGCGCCGGGGTGAAGGGGGATGGAGCCGTGACCGCAGCCGTCACACACGAGGGACAGCCCACCGCCGGCGGGCGGCCGGGCCGGCCGTTGATCGTCACGGAGGACGAGGACCTGCTCGACGACCTGCTGCGGCTGTGCGCGGCGGCAGGCGCGACGGCCGAGGTCCATCACGGGATGCCGCAGCCCAGAGGAAGCTGGGAGGCCGCCCCACTCGTCCTGGTCGGCGACGACGCCGCCCGGCGGGTGCGAGGGGCCGCCCGCAGACGCGGAGTCGTGCTCGTCGGCCGGGACCAGGACGACTCCGGGGTGTGGAAGCGGGCCGTCGAGATCGGCGCCGATCACGTCCTGATGCTGCCCGACGGCGAGCAGTGGCTGGTCGACCGGATCGCCGACGTCACCGAGGGCGTCGGCCGTCCCGCCCTCACCGTCGGCGTCATCGGCGGCCGCGGCGGGGCCGGAGCCTCCACGCTCGCGTGCGCCCTGGCCGTCACCTCCGCGCGTGAGGGACTGCGCACGCTCCTCGTGGACGCCGATCCGCTGGGCGGCGGACTCGACGTACTCCTCGGCGGCGAGAGCACCGAGGGGCTGCGCTGGCCGGCGTTCGCCGCCTCGCGGGGGCGGGTCGGCGGCGGCGCCCTTGAGGAGTCGCTGCCGCGACTGCACTCACTGCGGGTCCTGAGCTGGGACCGCGGCGACCGCATCGCCGTCCCGCCGCAGGCCGTTCGGGCGGTGCTCGCCGCGGCCCGGCGCCGGGGCGGCACCGTCGTCGTCGACCTGCCCCGCCGCCTCGACGACGATGTCGCCGAAGCTCTCGCCCAGATCGACCTCGGGGTCCTCGTGGTCCCCGCCGAACTGCGCGCCGTGGCCGCGGCCGGCCGCGTGGCCTCAGGTGTCGGCATGGTCCTGCGCGACCTGCGGGTGGCGGTACGCGGCCCGTACGCACCCGGCCTCGACGACCGCGAGGTGGCCCGTCTGCTGGGCCTGCCCCTGGTGGGCGAGGTCCCGGTCGAGGCGGCGCTTCAGCGGCCCGAGGGGAGCGGATCACCGCCGGGCACGGCCGCGCGGGGGCCGCTGGCGCGGTTCTGCAAGGAGTTCTGGGAGCGCGCGCTGGCCGAGACGGGGACGGGGACGGCATGAGCGGGTTCTCGGGACTGACAGGGGCCGGACGAGCGGAGCCCGCGGCGGGCGGCTCCGCCGAGGGGCAGCGGGCGGTGCGTCCGGTGGCGGGTTCCGCCGGGCGACGGCGGCCGGGTGAGACGCCGGTCGGTGCTCCGGGGCGGCCGCGGACAGCCCCGACAGGTGTCCGCACGGTGCCCTCGGCGGCCGGCGCGGACGCGGCTCCGGGTCTGCTGGACGGTGTACGGCAGTGGCTGGCCGAGAGCGGGGCCGAACCGACGCCCGCCCGCGTGGCCCAGGCACTGCGCGAACAGGGCCGTGTTCTGGGCGACGCCGAAGTACTGGGCGCCGCCGAGCGGTTGCGGTCCGAACTGGTCGGCAGCGGACCGCTGGAACCCTTGCTCGCCGACCCGTCGGTGACGGACGTCCTCGTGTCGGCGCCGGACCGGGTCTGGGTGGACCGGGGCGGCGGACTCGAACTGACCGCCGTCTCCTTCCCCGACGCGGCCGCCGTACGACGGCTCGCGCAGCGGCTCGCCGCCGTCGCGGGACGGCGCCTCGACGACGCGCGGCCCTGGGCCGACGCCCGGCTGCCGGACGGCACGCGGCTGCACGCGGTCCTCCCTCCGGTCGCCGTCGGCTGCACGTGTCTGTCGCTGCGGGTGGTACGGCCGCGCGCGTTCACGCTGGACGAACTGGTCGCGGCCGGCACGGTGCCGCCGGGCGGGGACCGGGTGCTGCGGGCGCTGCTCGACGCACGGCTGTCCTTCCTCATCAGCGGGGGGACGGGCACCGGGAAGACGACGCTGCTGAGCGCACTGCTCGGGCTCGTCGGGCCGGGCGAGCGGATCGTGCTCGCGGAGGACTCGGCGGAGCTCAGGCCGGACCATCCGCACGTCGTCCGGCTGGAGACGAGACCCGCCAACCAGGAGGGCGCCGGACTGGTCACCCTCGAGGACCTGGTGCGCCAGGCCCTGCGGATGCGGCCGGACCGGCTCGTGGTGGGCGAGGTGCGCGGGCCCGAAGTGGTGCATCTGCTGGCCGCGTTGAACACCGGCCACGAGGGCGGCTGCGGGACCGTGCACGCCAACGCGGCGGCCGACGTACCGGCCCGCCTGGAGGCGCTGGGTACCGCCGCCGGGCTGGATCGGGCCGCGCTGCACAGCCAGTTGGCGGCCGCGCTGTCGGTCGTACTGCATCTGGTGCGCGACCGGTCGGGGCGGCGGCGGATCGCCGAGGTGCGGGTGCTGGAGCGGGATCCCACCGGGCTGGTGCGCACGGTGCCGGCGCTGCGCTGGGAAGCGGAGGCGTTCGCGTACGAGCGGGGGTGGGAGCGGTTGCGGGGGCTGCTCGGGGAGGCGATGTGCGGGGCGGGGGAGGGAGGTTGACCCGGATGGGTGCCGCGGTGGGGGACTCGGCGGGTGGCTCGGGTGGGTGGCCAGTGCGCGGACGGCGTCGAGAGGGCTCGGACGGTGAGAGGACGTGGTGATCGGGATGGGGGAGATGTCGGTGGGGTCGGCGGGACTGGCAGCGGGGTGCCTCGGGACGGCCGCGTGGCTGTGGGGCGGGCGGCGCTCCGCGCTGCGGCGGGCGCGGGCGCTGCTGGCCGGCGGCGGGGTGGTGGGAGCCGGGTCACCGCCTTGGCGGCGGCTGACGGGGGTGCTGCGGCGGGTTCGTGGGCGGCTGGGGTTCGAGTGGTGGGCGGTGGCCGCCGGGCTGGTGCTCGGTGTGCTCGGGGCCTCGGTGCTGCCGGTCGTCGCGGGGGTGGCCGGAGTGCCGTTGCTGCGGCGGGTGCGGCTGGCCGGGGAGGAGCGCTGGGTGCGTGAGCGGCGGGCGGGCGCGGTGATCGCGCTGTGCGCGGTGGTCGCCGGGGAGGTGCGTGCCGGGCGGCAGCCGGGGGAGGCGCTGGTGCGGGCGGTGCGGGAGCACCAGGGGCCGGGAGACGGCAGGGCCGGCTCGGGTGGAGCCGGTCCCGGGACACCGGAGTTCGGCGGGCTCGGCCGGACGCGGGCGGCTGTGCTGGCCGCGGCCCGGTTCGGCGGGGATGTGCCCGGGGCGCTCGCGACGGCGGCTCGACAGCCCGGTGCCGAGGGGCTGCTCGGACTTGCCGCGTGCTGGCGGGTGGCGGTGGACCAGGGCGCGGGGCTCGCGGCCGGGCTCGACCGGCTGGAAGGGGCGTTGCGGGCCGAGCGGGACCAACGGGCCGACCTGCGGGCCCAGTTGGCGGGAGCGCGGTCCACGGCCTGGATGCTCGCCGCGTTGCCGGTGCTGGGGCTGGGCCTCGGGGCCGCACTCGGCGCCGATCCCCTGCACGTCCTCCTGCACACCGGGACCGGGCTGGGCTGCCTGCTGGCCGGTGGCCTGCTGGAAGGGGTCGGGATGTGGTGGGCGACGCGGATCGTACGGGGAGCGGAGGAAGCGTGAGCGGGGAAGTCGTCCACAGGCTGTGGGCGGTGCTGGGAACCGCGCTGGTGGCCGCCTGGCTCGTCCGGTGGGCCGTGGCGGTGCGGCGCGAGCGCAGACTGCGGCGGCGGCTCGGAGAGCTGCTGGCCGTCGCCGAGGCCACGGTCGAGGGGCCGCGGCACGAGGGGCGGGAGTTCGCGCGGCGGTGGCTCCCCGTGCTCGGCGTCGGCTGTGCCGGATGGGTGCTGGTGGGTGGAGTCACCGGTGTCGTGGTCGGACTGGTCGTCGCGGCGGGGTTGTGGCGGTGGCGGCAGCGGCAGACGGCCGGCGTGGACGCCGGGGAGGCCGACGCGCGCGAGGCGGCCCGGCAGTTGCCGCTCGCCGCCGATCTGCTGGCCGCCTGTATCGCGGCGGGCGCCGGTCCGGTCATCGCGGCGCAGGCCGTGGGCGAGGCGCTGGGCGGGCCCGTGGGAGAGGGACTCGCGCGCGGGGCGGCGGAGGTACGGCTCGGCGGTGAGCCGGGCGAGGCCTGGCGAAGGCTCGCCTCGACACCGGGCGCCGGGGCGCTGGCCCGGCTGCTGGAACGCGCCGATGTGACCGGGCTGCCCGCGGCCGGGCCGGTGGCCGGGCTCGCCGCGGACGCCCGCGCCGACTGGGGGCGCGCCGCGACGGCCCGGGCACGGAGGGCAGCTGTGCTGGTCACCGCGCCGGTGGGGCTGTGTTTCCTGCCCGCGTTCATCGCCGTCGGCGTGCTGCCGATCGTGATCGGACTCGCGGGAGGAGTGCTGGGAGGAGGAGGTGGGTGATGACGGCCGGCAGCCGGTGAGCAGGCGGACGAGCGGTCGGAACGCGTAGCCGGGCCAGCAGTCGGGCGCGCGGTCGGACCAGCCGTCAGACGATCAATCGGGCGAGCAATCAGACGGTAATCAACAGGACTGAACCTTACGGGGGTTGAGATGTACAAGAAGGTACGGGCGCGGATGTGTGCCCTGGTGTGCAGGACGGTGTGCCGGGTGCGGTCGATGCGCGGGGACGAGGGCATGGTCACCTCCGAGTACGCGATGGGGATCGTGGCGGCGGTGGCGTTCGCGGTGGTGCTCTACAAGGTGGTCACGAGCGGAGCCGTCAGCGCGGAACTGCAGGCCATCGTGAAGCGGGCGCTCGATGCGAAGGCGTGAACGGGCGGGGGACCAGGGGTTCGTGACGGCGGAGTCGGCCATGGTGCTGCCCGTGCTGGTGATGTTCGCGATGGCACTGGTGTGGGGGCTCCTCGTGGTGGCCGCCCAGATCCAGTGCGTGGACGCCGCCAGGACGGGCGCCCGGGCGGCGGCCCGTGAGGACTCCGCCGAGTCGGTCGTCCGGGTCGCCCGGGACACGGCACCGCGCGAGGCGGAGGTGACGGTCTCCCGGGAGGGCGACCGGGTCCGTGTCGTGGTCGTGGCGAAGCCACCCGCACTGCATGGCTTGCCCTTCGAGGTGCGGGAGGAGGCCGTGGCGCTGGTGGAGGCGACGGTGGGGGAAGCGGGATGACCGGGGGAGTTCCGGAGCACGGGGGTGCCGCCGGGTGGTGCGTGGTTGCTCGGTCCGGTGGTGGGCGGTTCGCCGGTGCACGGGTGGCCGCCGTGCGGTTCGCCGACGGGCTGTTGGCCGCCGTGCGGGGCGCAGGCGCCGGGGTCACCGTCGGGCGGTTTGGGCAAGCCCGGTGTGTGAAGGCGCAGGTGGCCTCCGGCTCCCGGTTCGCCGAAGCCGGCCCGGTCCGCGCGCGGTTCCCGGCCACCCGCCTCGGCGACGCGCCGGCCGCCGACGCCTGCCGCCTGGCCGTTCGTTGGGCCCGCGCCCAGCTCTTCGCCGTCCGTTCGGACCGGGGTTCCGCCACTGTCTGGAGTGTCGGGGCCATCGCGGTGCTGTGCGTGGTGTTCGGGGGCGTGCTCGCGCTGGGGCAGGCTGTCGTCGTACGGCACCGGGCGGCCGGTGGGGCGGATCTCGCGGCGCTCGCGGCGGCAGACCACTGGGCGGACGGCCCTGAGACGGCCTGCGCCCGTGCGGAGGACGTGGCGCGGGAACAGGGGGCGCGGCTCGTGCGGTGCGCGATGGCCGGCGAGGTCTCCGACGTGACGGCAGCCTCGGGACGGGGGCCGTTCACGGCACAGGTCAGGGCGCGGGCGGGCCCTGCGGGGCCGGTGCTGCCGCCACCCCGGCAGGCCCCTCCTGCGGCGCCCCCCGGAGCAGCACCGTGAGGAGCCGTACCGCTCCCCTTTTGTGCAGGGGGTCGTTGCCGTTGCCGCACTTGGGGGACTGGATGCAGGACGGGCAGCCGGCGTCGCACTCGCACGAGGCGATGGCCTCACGGGTGGCGGTGAGCCAGGCGCGGGCGGTGTGGAAGGCGCGCTCCGCGAAGCCCGCGCCACCAGGGTGGCCGTCGTAGACGAAGACCGTGGGGAGCAGCGTGTCGGGGTGGAGGGGGATGGAGACCCCGCCGATGTCCCAGCGGTCGCAGGTCGCGAACAGGGGCAGGAGGCCGATGGAGGCGTGTTCGGCGGCGTGCAGGGCGCCGCCGAGGATCTCCGGGTCGATCCGGGCCTCGTCGAGCTGGTCCTCGGTGACCGTCCACCACACCGCGCGTGTGCGGAGCGTACGAGGAGGGAGGTCGAGTTTCGTCTCGCCCAGCACCTCACCGGTGATGAGACGTCGGCGGAGGAAGGAGACGACCTGGTTGGTGACTTCGACGGAGCCGTAGCACAGGCGGCCGTCGCCCCAGGGGATCTCGGTGTCCGTCTCCAGGACGGTGATGGAGGTCGTGTCGCGGGCGACCGTCGAGTAGGGCGGGTTCGCCTCCTGGACCAGGGCGACCGCGTCGTCCAGGTCCAGGGAGCGGACGAGATAGGTGCGGCCCTGGTGGAGGTGGACCGCGCCCTCGTGGACGGCGGTGTGGGCGGAGCCCGCGTCGACCGTGCCGAGGAGGCGGCCTGTGCCGGACTCGACGATCTGGACGGGCCGGCCGCCCTCCCCGCGGATGTCGGCCAGGTCGGCGGCCGACTCGCGGCGGGTCCAGTGCCAGGCCTTGGTGCGCCTGCGCAGCAGCTTCGCGGACTCCAACTGTCCGAGCAGGCTCTCGGTCTCCGGTCCGAACAACTCCATGTCCTCGTCGGTCAACGGCAGTTCGGCCGCCGCAGCACACAGGTGCGGGGCGAGGACGTAGGGGTTGTCGGGGTCGAGGACCGTGGACTCCACGGGCCGGTCGAACAGGGCTTCGGGGTGGTGGACGAGGAAGGTGTCCAGGGGGTCGTCGCGGGCCACCAGGACGGCCAGCGCGCCCTGGCCCGCCCGTCCTGCCCGGCCGGCCTGCTGCCACAGGGACGCGCGCGTGCCGGGGTAGCCGGAGATCAGCACGGCGTCCAGGCCCGACACGTCGATGCCGAGTTCCAGGGCGGTGGTGGCGGCCAGGCCCAGCAGTTCCCCCGAATGGAGGGCCTGTTCCAGGGCGCGGCGCTCCTCGGGGAGGTAGCCCCCGCGGTACGCGGCCACGCGGCGGGCCAGGGTGCGGTCGACCTCGGCCAGCCGCTCCTGGGCGATCACGGAGATCAGTTCGGCGCCGCGCCGGGAGCGGACGAAGGCGACCGAGCGCACACCCTGCACGGCGAGGTCGGTGAGGAGGTCGGCCGTCTCCGCCGTGGCGGTGCGGCGGACCGGGGCGCCCCTTCTCGCCCTGCATCTCGGTGAGCGGGGGCTCCCAGAGGGCGAAGACCAGTTCGCCGCGCGGGGAGGCGTCGTCGGCCACCTCGACCACCGGGAGGCCGGTGAGGCGGCGGGCGGCGACCGACGGCTCGGCGGCGGTCGCGGAGGCGAGCAGGAAGACGGGGGAGGCGCCGTAGCGGGCGCAGAGGCGGCGCAGACGGCGCAGCACCTGGGCGACGTGGGAGCCGAACACGCCCCGGTAGGTGTGGCACTCGTCGATGACGACGTACTTGAGCGCCTTCAGGAAGGAGGACCAGCGGGAGTGGGACGGGAGTATCCCGCGGTGCAGCATGTCCGGGTTGGTCAGCACGTAGTTGGCGTACTGGCGGATCCACTCGCGTTCCTCGAACGGCGTGTCGCCGTCGTAGACCGCGGGGCGCACGGAATTGCCGAGCGGTTGTGAAAGTTCCTTCACCGAACGGCACTGGTCCGCCGCCAGGGCCTTCGTGGGGGACAGGTAGAGCGTGGTGGCGCCGCGGCCGTTCGGGGCCTCGGAGCCCTCCAGGAGCGTGGAGAGGACCGGTACGAGGTACGCCAGGGACTTGCCGGA
Source organism: Streptomyces sp. NPDC091972 (assembly GCF_044756385.1). Classification (NCBI taxonomy): domain Bacteria; kingdom Bacillati; phylum Actinomycetota; class Actinomycetes; order Kitasatosporales; family Streptomycetaceae; genus Streptomyces; species Streptomyces sp. NPDC091972. The sequence goes on from NZ_JBIVSV010000005.1 coordinate 572,757, forward strand.
GGCGGTGCCGGTGGCGACCACGACCGACTCGCCGTCCAGCGCGTGCTCGGCGGCGCATGCCTGGTGGGCCCAGGGGTGCTCGATGCCGCAGGCCTGGACGGCCGCGATGACCTCCGAGCGGATCCGGTCGGGCCAGACTGCATGGCGACCCGCACGTGGGGGCAAGTGCTCCGTATGAGTGATGCGCGCAGCCCGGTTCGGCCCGGCGGCGAGCCGGTCCAGGACCGTGCTCGGCGTGGGGCGGGGACCGGCGTCCGTCGAGGGTCGATCGGATCGGAGATTCTTGGCCATCGGCACCGAGTGTGTCACTGGCGTGACGGACAATGGGACCAAGGCGTCGTGCACGCCTGCCGGTAAGTGATTGAATGCCATCGCGGCTGGCGAACCGTCCCGGGGGCTCTGCCGAGGTGTCCCGAGGGGCGACCGCTCGATAGCAAGGTGCTGGAGGATCCGTGGACCTGTCCCTGTCGACCGAGACCGTCGGCGATCGCACGATCGTCAGGGTCGGTGGCGAAATCGACGTATATACCGCGCCCAAGCTGCGCGAGCAGTTGGTCGAGCTGGTGAACGACGGCAGTTTCCACCTTGTCGTCGACATGGAGGGCGTGGACTTCCTCGACTCCACCGGGCTCGGCGTACTGGTCGGCGGACTGAAGCGGGTGCGCGCCCATGAGGGCTCGCTGCGCCTGGTCTGCAACCAGGAGCGCATTCTCAAGATCTTCCGTATCACCGGCCTCACCAAGGTGTTCCCGATCCACACCTCGGTCGAGGAAGCGGTGGCGGCGACCGACTGACCCGTTCCCGGGCCCGTGCCCGGAGCGCCAGTAGGACGTCGACAGAAGCAATGGAAGGGGTCCGGGCTTTCGGCGGCCCGGTCCCCCGACAGCACGCCCGTAGTTCCGAGGGGGATGCATGGCCACCGTTGAACTCCGTTTCAGCGCGCTGCCCGAGCACGTCAGGACCGCCCGACTGGTGGCGGCAGCGGTGGCGCGCAGGGCCGGAGTGGACGAGGCCGTCCTCGACGAGGTCAGGCTCGCCGTCGGCGAGGCATGCACCCGTGCCGTCGGACTGCACCAGAGCGGCGGCATCACCGCGCCGGTCCAGGTGCTGCTGATCGAGGAGGAGAAGCAGTTCTCCATCGAGGTCGGCGACGAGGCACCGCGTTCGGCACCGGGCCACCGGGCGCCGGGCGCACCGGGCGACGAGCCCGACGCGGAGACCGAGGAGGACGAGATGGGCCTCGCGGTCATCAGCGGCCTCGTCGACGACGTCGAGGTCACCGCAGGGGAGCACGGCGGACAGATCCGTATGACCTGGCCGACCACACCGCCGGCCGCGACGCTTCCCTGACGCGTACCCCGTTTTCCTGCACCGAAGGGCCCTACCCGTTAGGGCCCTTCGGCATGTCACGGGGCCATTTCTGTGTCTACAGTGGTCCATGGGTCCATTTCGTGAAGCAATTCACGATCAAGCGAATGGATCACAATGCCTTCAGGGCATTACTGCTTTCAGGTTCCGTAAAGGCGAATTCCGTTTACCGCGCCCTGTTTTGATCACGGCGGGGTACCTACAATCCGTCCACATCTTGAGCTCAGCCCAAGCGTCAAGGAGGACGAATGGCGGGGCTTTCTACCCCTGATCAGTTGGACCAGCCCACAACCACCCTCGCGGCCGCGGTGCTCACCGACGACAACCGGGTGCTGATCGCGGTCATCGCGGTCGTCGCCCTGGCGGCGCTCGTCGTGGCAGGCGTCCTGGTGCGCCAGGTGCTCGCGGCCGACGAGGGCACCGACAGCATGAAGAAGATCGCGGCGGCGGTCCAGGAAGGCGCGAACGCCTATCTGGCCCGCCAGTTGCGCACGCTCGGCGTATTCGCCGTCGTCGTGTTCTTCCTGCTCATGCTGCTGCCCGCGGACGACTGGAATCAGCGCGCAGGCCGATCCGTGTTCTTCTTGATCGGCGCGGCGTTCTCGGCAGCCACCGGCTATATCGGCATGTGGCTCGCCGTGCGCAGCAATGTGCGTGTGGCCGCGGCGGCGCGAGAAGCCACTCCGGCGGAAGGCGAGCCGGAAAAGGATCTCACCGCCGTCTCGCACAAAGCCATGAAGATCGCTTTCCGTACGGGCGGCGTCGTCGGCATGTTCACGGTGGGGCTCGGTCTGCTGGGAGCCTCCTGCGTGGTGCTGGTGTACGCGGCCGACGCGCCGAAGGTCCTGGAGGGCTTCGGTCTCGGCGCGGCGCTCATCGCGATGTTCATGAGGGTCGGCGGCGGCATCTTCACCAAGGCCGCCGACGTCGGCGCCGACCTGGTCGGCAAGGTCGAGCAGGGCATCCCGGAGGACGACCCGCGCAACGCCGCGACCATCGCCGACAACGTGGGCGACAACGTCGGCGACTGCGCGGGCATGGCGGCCGACCTCTTCGAGTCGTACGCCGTGACGCTGGTCGCCGCGCTGATCCTCGGCAAGGCGGCCTTCGGCGACTCCGGACTCGCCTTCCCGCTGCTCGTCCCGGCGATCGGCGTGATCACCGCGATGATCGGCATCTTCGCGGTGGCCCCGCGCCGCTCCGACCGCAGCGGCATGTCCGCGATCAACCGCGGGTTCTTCATCTCCGCGGTGATCTCGCTCGTGCTGGTGGCGGTCGCCGTCTTCGTCTACCTCCCGGGGAAGTACGCCGACCTCGACGGCGTCACCGACTCGGCGATCAGCGGCAAGGACGGGGACCCGCGGATCCTCGCGCTCGTCGCGGTGGCCATCGGCATCCTGCTCGCCGCCGTCATCCAGCAACTCACCGGCTACTTCACCGAGACCAACCGCCGCCCGGTCAGGGACATCGGCAAGACCTCGCTCACGGGGCCCGCCACCGTCGTCCTCGCCGGTATCTCCGTCGGTCTGGAATCGGCCGTCTACACCGCCCTGCTGATCGGCCTCGGTGTCTACGGGGCCTTCCTGCTCGGCGGCACCTCGATCATGCTGGCGCTGTTCGCGGTGGCGCTGGCCGGCACCGGCCTGCTCACCACGGTGGGTGTGATCGTCGCCATGGACACCTTCGGGCCGGTCTCCGACAACGCCCAGGGCATCGCCGAGATGTCCGGGGACGTCGAGGGCGCGGGCGCGCAGGTGCTCACCAACCTGGACGCCGTCGGCAACACCACCAAGGCCATCACCAAGGGCATCGCCATCGCCACGGCGGTCCTCGCGGCATCGGCGCTCTTCGGGTCGTACCGTGACGCGATCACGACCGGCGCGCAGGACGTCGGCGAGAAACTCAGCGGGGCGGGCGCGCCGATGAGCCTGATGATGGACATCTCGCAGCCCAACAACCTCGTGGGGCTCATCGCCGGCGCGGCGGTCGTCTTCCTCTTCTCGGGGCTGGCGATCAACGCGGTGTCGCGGTCGGCGGGCTCCGTGGTCTACGAGGTGCGGCGGCAGTTCCGCGAGCACCCCGGGATCATGGACTACAGCGAGGAGCCGGAGTACGGCAAGGTCGTCGACATCTGCACCAGGGACGCCCTGCGCGAGCTCGCCACGCCCGGACTGCTCGCCGTGACGGCGCCCATCTTCATCGGGTTCACGCTCGGGGTCGGCGCCCTCGGCGCGTTCCTGGCGGGCGCGATCGGGGCGGGCACCCTCATGGCGGTCTTCCTGGCGAACTCGGGCGGTGCCTGGGACAACGCCAAGAAGCTCGTCGAGGACGGTCATCACGGCGGCAAGGGCAGCGAGGCCCACGCCGCGACCGTGATCGGCGACACCGTCGGCGACCCCTTCAAGGACACCGCGGGCCCCGCGATCAACCCGCTGCTGAAGGTGATGAACCTGGTGGCGCTGCTGATCGCCCCCGCGGTGATCAAGTTCAGTTACGGCGACGACAAGAGCATCGGTGTGCGCATCTTCATCGCCGCGCTCGCGTTCCTCGTGATCGCTGGCGCGGTCTTCGTCTCCAAGCGGCGCGGCATCGCCGTGGGTGACGAAGACAACGAGAAGAAGGTGGCCAAGTCGGCGGACCCCGCGGTGGTTTCGTAGGTCCGGGCACGAGGCCCAGCTCAAGGGGCGGGCGTGCGGCGCGTGTTCTTGCGCCGCCCGCCCGCCCTGCGCGTGCGCGCCGCCCGGCCGTGAGGCTTCTCTCCCCTGGTGCAAAAGCCGCAGAAGTTCCCTATACGGGATTTTCGGTGTGTGAGTGTGGTGCGTGCGCTGTGTAAGGTCCGGGGGCTGAGAGGCCACGGAAGGGACCGATCCGGTGAACAAGAAGCTCGCGGCCGCACTGTCCGGCGGTGCGGTACTGGTACTGGCACTGACGGGATGCGGTGGCAGCGAGGACAACAAGGAACTCGACGCCTGGGCCAAGAAGGTCTGTGACCTGGTGCCGGCCCAGAACAAGAAGATCACGGCGGCCTACGACGCGATCACCAAGGCGGCCGAGGACACCGAGAGCACCCCGGCGGAGCTCCAGAAGGCCGACTCGCAGGCCTTCCAGGACCTGTCCGACGGCTACAAGGCGCGCGCCACGGTCATCAAGAACGCCGGGGCGCCTCCCGGGGCCGAGGACGGCGCGAAGAAGCTCCAGGAGGCCGTCAAGCAGCTCACGGCCCTCTCGGCGTCCTACGCCGACATGAAGACGCAGGTGGACGGGCTCGACACCAAGGACCAGGCGAAGTTCGCGACCGGCCTCAAGGACGTCTCCGCGGAGATGACGAAGGTGGAGACGCAGCGCCAGACCGCGCTCGCCGCGCTGAAGGACCTGGAGTCGGGCGACACCAAGAAGGCACTGTCCGAGCAGTCGGGCTGCAAGCCGGCGTCCACGTCACCGGAGGCGTCCGCTCCGGCGACGGACAGCTAGACGCGGACGGCGGCGGACGGCGGCATACGGCGGCGGACAGTCCGGCGTGTCCGGTGACGGACGGCCGGGCGTGTCCGGCTTCGAACCGGCCGGGCGTGGCCGGGCGGGCCGGTGTCAGGGCGGCTGAGCGCCTGCTCGGCCGCCGGTGGCCGAGTCGTGCCGTGCGGTCGGCGAGTCGCGCCGCGAGTCGCCCGTCGGGGCGTGTCGCGCGGCGGGCGCGGGCCACAATGGGGGCGTGAGTACCTCCAGTCTGCCTACGCTGCCCGCCGCCCCCGCTCCCGGCCGCCCCGATGTCACCGCACGGCTCCGGGACGCCCTGCTCGGGGCCTCCTTCACCGCCGACGGACTGCTGGAGCTGCTCGGCGCGCCCGCCTACGCGGCCCTCGCGCGCAGCGAGACCGTGCCCGCGCTCCGGGCCACCCGCGGGGACACCCCGCTGGAGGTACTCGTACGCCTGTTCCTCCTCCAGCAGCCGGTGCTCCACGCGCGCGTGGCGGACGTCCTGCCCGTCGACGCGTGTCTGGAGAGCGGCTGGCTGGTGCGCTCCGGCCCGGACGAGGTCGCCGCGACGGTGGACGTACGGCCGTACGGCGGACCGGACGGCGAGGACTGGTTCATCGTGTCGGACCTGGGCTGTGCCGTCGGCGGCGCGGGTGGCATCGGCAGCCGTGACGAAGGGGTCGTCCTCGGGGTCGGCGGTGCCTCCACGACCCTCGCCGGCATCACCGTGCGCAGGCCCGTCGGCTCCGCCCTCGACCTCGGCACCGGCTCCGGGATCCAGGCCCTGCACGCCGCGCAGCACGCCACGCGCGTGACGGCGACCGACCTCAACCCCCGCGCGCTGCACATCACCGCACTCACGCTGGCCCTGTCCGGCGCCCCGGCGGCCGACCTGCGGGAGGGCTCGCTGTTCGAGCCCGTAAGGCAGGGGGAGACGTACGACCTCATCGTGTCGAACCCGCCCTTCGTGATCTCGCCCGGCGCGCGGCTGACGTACCGGGACGGCGGGATGGGCGGGGACGATCTGTGCCGCTCGGTCGTCCAGGGGGCGGGTGAGCTGCTGAACGAGGGCGGGTTCGCGCAGTTCCTCGCCAACTGGCAGCACGTCGCGGGGGAGGACTGGCAGGACAGGCTCAGGTCGTGGGTGCCGCGCGGGTGCGACGCGTGGATCGTGCAGCGCGAGGTCCAGGACGTCACGCAGTACGCCGAGCTGTGGCTCAGGGACGCCGGCGACCACCGCGGCGACCCGGCCGAGTACCAGGCGCTGTACGACGCGTGGCTGGACGAGTTCGAGGCGCGCAAGGTGCGGGCCGTGGGCTTCGGCTGGATCACCCTGCGCAGGACCGGCTCGGCCGAGCCCTCGATCACCGTCGAGGAGTGGCCGCACCCGGTCGAGCAGCCGCTCGGGAACACCGTCCGGGCGCACTTCGAGCGCCTCGACTACCTGCGCGCCCACGACGACGCGGCCCTGCTGGAGTCGCACTTCAAGCTCGTGCCCGAGATCGTCCAGGAGCAGGTCGGGCTGCCCGGCGCGGAGGACCCCGAGCACGTGGTGCTGCGCCAGCACCGGGGGATGCGCCGGGCCACCAAGGTGGACACCGTCGGCGCGGGCTTCGCCGGCGTGTGCGACGGCTCGCTGAGCGCGGGCCGCATCCTCGACGCGATCGCCCAGCTCATGGACGAGGACCCGGTCCTGCTGCGCGACCGCACGCCGGCGCAGATCCGGCTGCTGGTGGAGCAGGGGTTCCTGGAACCCGCGTGAACCCGGCGGGGGGTGCCCCCTGGACCCGGCGGGGGTGCCGCCCGGACCCGGTGGGGCGTGCCGCGTGAACCCCGGCGGGGGTGCCGCCCGGACCCGGTGGGGCGTGCCGTTGAGGCGTCCCCGCACCCCTGAGACTCCTGTGCCCGGTCTGGCGGGATTGGCCCCGAAAAGGCCTCCTGTCAGTGGGGCGTGCGAAGCTACCTTCGAGAGACAGACCTGACGCGTTCTCGGGGGAGGCGCGCTGTCTCTGACCCGGTGCCCGGGTCTCGGGGGGAGGCGTGATGGCGGGGGATACGCCGGATCAGGGCGAAGGCAGGACGATCAACGGCCGCTACCGGCTGTCGCGCACACTCGGCGCGGGCGGCATGGGCCGCGTCTGGCTGGCCTACGACCAGGAGCTGGCCTGCGAGATCGCGATCAAGGAGATCGCGCTTGCGGACATGCCGATGGACGAGGGCGAGAGGGCCCGGCGGATCGACCGCGCGCGCGGCGAGGCCCGGCACGCGGCCCGGCTGCGCGGCCATCCGCACGTGGCGACGGTCCACGACGTGGTGGTCCACGAGGGCCTGCCGTGGATCGTCATGGAGTTCGTACCGGACGCGACCGACCTCCAGGCCCTGGTACGACGCTCCGGCCCGCTGTCGCCCGGTCAGACGGCCCGCGTCGGTCTCGCCGTCCTCGACGCCCTCACCGCGGGACATCGCGTCGGCATCCTCCACAGGGATGTGAAACCGGCCAACATCCTTCTGGCGCCGGACGCCTCGGGCGACCCCTACGCACGCGTGCTGCTCACCGACTACGGCATCGCCCTCCAGCCCGAGTCCCGCGAGCCCCGGCTCACCGCCACGGCCGGCATCCTCGGCACCCCGGGCTACCTGGCGCCGGAGCGCGTCCGGGGCGAACCGCCGACCCCGGCCGCCGACCTCTTCTCCCTGGGCGCCACGCTGTACGCCGCCGTCGAGGGGCGCGGCCCCTTCGACCGGCACGGCGAGTACGCCACGCTGACGGCCCTGCTGGGCGAGGAACCCACCCCGCCCGTCCGGGCCGGCGAGCTGACGCCGGTGCTCCAGGGGCTGCTGGTCAAGGACCCTGTGCGCAGGTTCGCCCCGGAGGCGGTGAAGCGGGGGCTGGAGCGGGTCGTGCAAGGGACGGTGGGCGCGGTCGCGTCGGGGCCGGAATACGGGGCTGCCGGTGGGGGGTTCGGGCCGCCGGCCGGGAGCTGGGAATCGGTTGCCGGTGGGCCACGAGCGCCGCGCACTCCGGGGACACCGGCACCGGGTACTCCGGAGGACGCGGCCGGGGCCGGTGCGCGGGGCCCGGTCGGCGGAGGTGCGCCCGACGCCGGCACCGGATCCGGGGGACCGGCCGCACCGGGTGCGAGGCCGGGCTCCGCACCGCCGTACAGCGCGTGGCCGCCTGCCGCCGGACAGGGGCCGGAACCGGGCAACCCGTATGCCCAGGAGGCGAGTTCGCCTTCGCAGGCGCCGCCCTACGGCGGGGGCGCTGCGGCCCCGTACGGGCTTGGAGCGGGCGGGCACGGATACGGCGGCGGGTCCCCGTTCACCCTGCCCGCCTCCCCGCCTCCGACTCCGCACCCGCCGTCACGCCCCACCCCCCGAAAGCGCCTCGCCGTCGTCGCCCTCGTCCTCGGGGTGCTCCTCGTCGCCGCGGGCGGTGTGTGGGGTGTCATCTCGCTGACGGGGGACGACGGCAGGAAGGACACCGCGACCAAGTCCTCGCCGAGCGCCGGCGCGAGTCGGTCGCAGGGGGCGTCGCCGACCGGGTCCGCGCTGCCGTACGGCGATGTGGTCGGGCTCGACGAACCCTTGGAGGCCGGTGACTGCGTGCAGGCGGTGTGGTCGGGGACGCCGTTCGCGTCGGCGCCGAACCTCGGGGTCGTGGACTGCGCGGACGACTGGCCGGACGGCCAGGTCGTGGCCGTCGACACGGCCGCCGACTTCGCCGACGCCCGGGCCCGGGGCGCTAAGCGCTGCGCGGACCTGAGCCGGCCCGTCGTGGACGCGCTGCCGGACGCGGCCGGGTACGCGGTCGTGCCGACCGAGGCGGGCTTCCGCGCGGCCGGCCGCGGTACGGCGTGTCTCGTGCTCGGCCGCCATGCCGCGATAGGCGGTGAGGTGGGCCGGTTCCGGGACCTGGGCACGGACCTGTGGGTCGGTCAGATGAGCGTCGGCGACTGCTGGGTCTACCAGCAGCTCGACGACGGCTACAGGGCTCCGCTGACCGACTGTTCGAAACCGCACACCGACCAGGTGATCGGCACCGTTCAGGCGCCCGCCGGAATGAGCCACAAGAAGGGCACCGACAACGCGACGAAGTTGTGCGGCAACAAATACGAGTCGGCCTGGGCGCCCGACCGGGAACGTCTTGTGTACGGCTGGGTGGCGGACGAGGACGACTGGAAGAAGGGATTCGACAAGATCGTGTGCACGGTCAGCCTGACCGACAACAAGAAGTCGAGCGGGAAGATACCCCCGCCGGGCGCGGTCTGAATCCGGTCGGTTTCCGTACCGAATCCGGTCCGGTCCCGGTCGCGGAAGTGCGGGAACCCGGTGAGAAGCGGGCGAGAACCGGACGGGTCCGTGGGCGTCCGGGACAGCCGCCGGGCCCCTCGGACGACCGGACCGGAGCCGGACGGGAGTCGGACGGGAGTCGGACGGGAGTCGGACGGAACCTTCAGACGGCCGGACGGGAACGTGACGAGAGGCCGGTCCGGGTGGGCACCGCGGCCGTGGCGGGGCGGCGTTCACCCGGGGTTCGTCTGTGCGCCGCCGGGGCGTGCCAGTCTCCACCGAAGGCGCACGCGCGGACGGAGAAAAGGGGCACGGGGAGCCATGGAGAGCGGACCGGCGATCTTCGCGGGAACGGTGTTCGCCCTGTTCGGTGGAGGGCTGCTGGTGTGGACCGCGGCTCGGGTACGGCATGGCGAGCCCGTCGCCCACGGTGTGAGACCCGTCGCATCCGCGACCCTCGCGACCGTCGCCGCGCTCCTCACGCTCGCCCTCGGCGCATGGTGCTTCACCGGCCTCTAGGACGGCACATGGGAGGTTGTCGCGAGCGGGCCGACCAGTAAAGGGGAGATCGCCCTCCGGATGAGCGGGAAAAGGCCGGTGGGTACTCCGGGCGGCAGGAATGGCGGTAGTCGGGTTACCGTTCGAGTGGCCGTTGCGGGCTTTTCCCGTTTGACACGGGGGCGGGATGTACCGTCACACTCCGCAAGCGTCCGTATGACCCGACCCCGGGAACCAGGCCTGGGGAGACCCCAGCGTCGACCGGAGAGAAGAGCGAAGTTGTCCCCGACCAGCGAGACCGCACAGGGCGGCCGCCGACTCGTCATCGTCGAGTCGCCTGCCAAGGCGAAGACGATCAAGGGCTATCTCGGCCCCGGATACGTCGTCGAGGCGAGCGTCGGGCACATCCGCGACCTCCCCAACGGCGCCGCGGAGGTGCCCGAGAAGTACACCGGCGAGGTCCGCCGCCTCGGCGTGGACGTCGAGCACGACTTCGAGCCCATCTATGTCGTCAACGCCGACAAGCGGGCCCAGGTCAAGAAGCTCAAGGACCTGCTGAAGGACTCCGACGAGCTCTTCCTCGCCACCGATGAGGACCGCGAGGGCGAGGCCATCGCGTGGCACCTCCAGGAAGTGCTCAAGCCCAAGGTCCCGGTCAAGCGGATGGTCTTCCACGAGATCACCAAGGCCGCGATCCAGGCCGCCGTCGCCAACCCGCGCGAGCTGAACCAGAAGCTGGTCGACGCCCAGGAGACCCGCCGCATCCTCGACCGCCTCTACGGCTACGAGGTCTCGCCGGTCCTGTGGAAGAAAGTCATGCCGCGCCTGTCGGCCGGCCGTGTCCAGTCGGTCGCGACCCGGCTCGTCGTCGAGCGGGAACGCGAGCGCATCGCGTTCCGTTCCGCCGAGTACTGGGACCTGACGGGCACCTTCGCGACCGGCCGCGCGGGAGACCCGTCGGACCCGTCGTCGCTGGTCGCACGCCTTCAGAGCGTCGACGGCAGGCGGGTCGCGCAGGGCCGCGACTTCGACTCCCTGGGACAGATCAAGAGCGCGAACACCCTCCACCTCGACGAGGCCGACGCCCGCGCGCTGGCCGCAGCCCTGGAGCAGACCCGGTTCGCGGTCCGCTCGGTCGAGTCCAAGCCGTACCGCCGCTCGCCCTACGCCCCGTTCCGTACGACGACCCTCCAGCAGGAGGCCTCGCGCAAGCTCGGCTTCGGCGCGAAGGCGACCATGCAGGTGGCCCAGAAGCTGTACGAGAACGGCTTCATCACCTACATGCGTACGGACTCCACGACCCTCAGCGACACCGCGGTCAACGCGGCCCGCGCCCAGGTCACCCAGCTGTACGGCGCCGACTACCTGCCCTCCGCGCCGCGCACCTACGCCGGGAAGGTCAAGAACGCGCAGGAGGCGCACGAGGCGATCCGTCCCTCGGGTGATCGTTTCCGCACCCCCGCCGAGACCGGTCTGACCGGCGACCAGTTCAAGCTCTACGAGCTGATCTGGAAGCGGACCGTCGCCTCGCAGATGAAGGACGCGACCGGAAACTCCGTCACGGTCAAGATCGGTGGCACCGCCGCCGACGGCAGGGACGTCGAGTTCAGCGCCTCCGGCAAGACGATCACCTTCCACGGCTTCCTCAAGGCCTATGTCGAGGGCGCCGACGACCCGAACGCCGAGCTGGACGACCGCGAGCGCCGGCTGCCCCAGGTCAACGAGGGCGACCCGCTGACTGCCGAGGAGATCACGGTCGACGGGCACGCCACCAAGCCCCCGGCCCGCTACACCGAGGCCAGCCTGGTCAAGGAGCTCGAAGAGCGGGAGATCGGCCGCCCGTCGACGTACGCGTCGATCATCGGCACGATCCTCGACCGCGGCTACGTCTTCAAGAAGGGCACGGCACTCGTGCCGTCCTTCCTGTCCTTCGCCGTGGTCAACCTCCTGGAGAAGCACTTCGGGCGGCTCGTCGACTACGACTTCACCGCCAAGATGGAGGACGACCTCGACCGCATCGCCCGCGGTGAGGCCCAGTCCGTGCCGTGGCTCAAGCGGTTCTACTTCGGCGAGGGCAACGGCATCGGCGGCGCGGCCGAGGCCGGCAACGGCGACGGGGACCACCTCGGCGGCCTCAAGGAGCTGGTGACCGACCTGGGCGCGATCGACGCGCGCGAGGTCTCCTCGTTCCCGGTGGGCAACGACATCGTGCTCAGGGTCGGCCGCTACGGCCCGTACATCGAGCGCGGCGAGAAGGACTCCGAGAACCACCAGCGCGCCGACGTGCCCGAGGACCTGGCACCCGACGAGCTGTCCGTCGAGCTCGCGGAGGAGCTGCTTGCCAAGCCCAGCGGCGACTTCGAGCTCGGGGCCGACCCGGTGACGGGCCACCAGATCATCGCCCGTGACGGCCGCTACGGCCCGTACGTCACCGAGGTGCTCCCCGAGGGCACCCCGAAGACCGGCAAGAACGCCGTGAAGCCGCGCACGGCCTCGCTGTTCAAGTCGATGTCGCTGGACACCGTGACGCTGGAGGACGCCCTCAAGCTGATGTCGCTGCCGCGGGTCGTCGGCGCGGACGCCGAGGGCCAGGAGATCACCGCGCAGAACGGCCGCTACGGCCCGTACCTGAAGAAGGGCACGGACTCGCGCTCGCTCACCTCCGAGGAGCAGCTCTTCACGATCACCCTCGAAGAGGCGCTCCAGATCTACTCGCAGCCCAAGCAGCGAGGCCGCGCGGCCGCCAAGCCGCCGCTGAAGGAGCTCGGCACCGACCCGGTCAGCGAGAAGCCGGTCGTGGTCAAGGACGGCCGCTTCGGACCGTACGTGACCGACGGGGAGACCAACGCGACCCTGCGCTCCGGCGACAGCGTCGAGACGATCACTCCCGAGCGCGGCTTCGAACTGCTCGCCGAGAAGCGGGCCAAGGGCCCCGCCAAGAAGACGGCGAAGAAGGCGCCCGCGAAGAAGGCCCCGGCCAAGAAGGCGACGGCCGCCAAGAAGACCGCGGCGAAGAAGACCACGACGGCCGCGAAGAAGACGACGGCGAAGAAGACCACCGCCACCGCGAAGAAGGCGGCGGCTTCGAAGGCGGCGTCGGAGGACTGAGTCCGGCGCTGCTCCTCCACGGAGGCTTCGCAATGCGAACGTCCCGGCATCACTTTGGTGTCGGGACGTGCGCACGTCAGGACGGGCCCTCCGGGCTGTCGGTGGCTCCCGATAGGCTGAACGCATGACCCGTGCCGAGCAGCCAACGGCCCTTCAGCCGGCCCCCGACGATGCCCTGGTCGCGGACTCCCGCGAGCGCGCCGTCCGCGCCCTGCTGCGCAGGCCCCAGCTCAAACGCCTGTGGAGCGCCCAGCTCGTGGGCGGGATCGGCGACACCCTCGCCCTCCTGGTGCTGGTCCTGCTGGCCCTCCAGGCGGCGATCGCCGAAGGCTCGTTCAGCGGCGGCTACCGCGGGGTGGCGTTCGCAGTGGCGACCGTCTTCGGCACGCGCATCCTGGCGACACTGCTCTTCGGCGCCGTCCTGCTCGGCCCGCTGACCTCGCTCACCGCGCAGGAAGGGCCGCTCGACCGCCGGTGGACCATGGTCGGCGCGGACGGGGTCAGGCTCGCCCTGCTCATCGTCGCGCCGCTGTGGATCGACTGGATGCCGGACGACGCCCTCGCGATGCTCCTGGTGACCGTCTTCGTGACCGGTGTCGCCGAGCGGTTCTGGACCGTGTGCCGCGAGAGCGCGGCGCCCGCCCTGCTGCCGGCCCCGCCGCCGGAGGGCGCGACGGTACGACCGCTGCCGGACCACCTGGACGCGCTGCGCCGCCTGTCGCTGCGGACGACCTTCGTGGCGATCCCCCTCGCCGGCGCCGTACTCGTCGTGGCGGCCCTGCTCAACAACGCGCTGGGCTCCGGCATCGACTGGTTCGGCCAGCACCAGGCGGCCCTCGCGTCGTACGTCGCGGCCGGACTGTTCGCCGCGTCCCTGTCCCTGCTGACCTTCCTGGAGCTGCCCGACACCCGCACCCCGCGCGCGCGTTCACCGCTGGAGGGGCTGCGCCGGCCCAAGACGGGCACCGGCGTCGACAAGGGCCGTACCGGTGCGATCCCGCTGCTGGTGCCGGCCTGCGCCGCCGTCGCAGGGGCGATCGCGGCCGCCGTGGCCGTGTCCGTGCTGCACGCCAAGGACCTGGGCGGCGGCCCGGTGCTGTACGGGCTGATGGTGCTCGCCCTGACCGGCGGTGTCGTCGTCGGTGTCCGTACGGCGCCCCGGGTGCTGGTCTCGCTGTCGCGGCGCCGGCTGCTCGCGCTGGCGATCGCCTTCACCGGTGTCGCCCTGCTGGCCGCCGGACTGGTCCCGGACGTCACCACCGTGCTGCTGATCGACGCGCTGGCCGGTGTCGGCGCGGGTGTCGCCGCCAACACCGGGCACACCCTGCTCGACCAGGAGACCGAGGAGTACCGGCGGGCGCGGACCACCGAGCACCTGCACGCGGTCGTGCGGGTCGGTGTGGCGTTCGGCGCGCTCGTCGCCCCCGTGGTGGCCGCGGCGATCGGACCGCACCGCCTGGAGAACGGCAAGTTCGTGTTCGCGCACGGCGGCGCCGCGTTCACCCTGATGCTGGTCGGCGCGCTGCTGCTGCCGGTGGCCGCGCTGGTGCTCGCCAAGGTCGACGACCGGTCCGGCGTCCCCCTGCGGCACGACCTGCGGGACGCGCTGCTCGGCGGCGACGACCCGGAGACGGTGCCCGCGGCCTCGGGTTTCTTCATCGCCCTGGAAGGCGGTGACGGGGCCGGGAAGTCCACCCAGGCCGAGGCGCTCGCCGAGTGGATACGCGCCAAGGGCCACGAGGTCGTGGTGACGCGCGAGCCGGGCGCGACCCCGGTGGGCAAGCGGCTGCGGTCGATCCTGCTGGACGTGTCGAGCGCCGGGCTCTCGCACCGCGCGGAGGCGCTGCTGTACGCCGCGGACCGCGCGGAGCACGTGGACACCGTGGTCAGGCCCGCCCTGGAGCGCGGCGCGGTCGTCATCTCCGACCGGTACATCGACTCCTCGGTGGCCTACCAGGGCGCCGGGCGCGACCTGTCCCCGACGGAGGTCGCCCGCATCAACCGCTGGGCGACCGACGGACTGGTGCCGCACCTGACCGTCCTGCTGGACGTGTCCCCGGAGATCGCCCGCGAGCGGTTCACCGAGGCGCCGGACCGGCTGGAGTCGGAGCCCGCGGAGTTCCACGCGCGCGTGCGGTCCGGATTCCTCACCCTGGCCGCCGCCGACCCCGGGCGGTACCTGGTCGTGGACGCCGGGCAGGAGCCCGAGGCCGTCACGACCGTCGTCCGCCACCGCCTCGACCAGATGCTCCCGCTGTCCGAGCAGGAGATCCGGGAGCAGGAGGAGGCCCGCCGCAAGGCCGAGGAGGAGCGCCTGGAGCGGGAGCGCCAGGAGCAGCTCGCCCGGCTGAAGGCCGAGGAGGAGGAGCGCAAGCGGCGCGAGCTGGAGGAGGCCCAGCGCCGCGAGGCCGAACGCCAGGCGGAGGAGGCCCGGCTGCGGGCCGAGGAAGCGCGCAGGCGGGCCGAGGAGGAGCGGGCGCGGCTGCTCGCCGAGGAGAAGGCACGCGCGGAGGAAGAGGCGCGGCGCAAGGCCGAGCAGGAGGCCGCCCGCAAGCGGGCCGAGGAGGAGGCGCGTCTGCGTGCCGAGGCCGAGGAGCGGCGGCTGGAGAAGCAGCGCAAGGCCGAGGAGGCGTTGCTGCGCGCCGAGGAGGCCCGGCGGCTCGCCGAGGCCGCTGCCGCGGCGGCGGAGGAGGGGCCCAAGCAGGCCGCCGCTCCCGCGGCGGGCACGGACGCGGCGACCGTGCCCACGCCCGTGGTGACACCGACGAACGCGTCGGGCGGTCCGGCGGACGAGACGGCGGTGCTGCCGCGCGTGTCCATGGAGAAGGAGGACGGGGATTCCTCCGCGAGCCGGAGCGGCAAGGGTGCCGGGGCCTCCGGTGCGTCCGCCTCCGACGCGGAGGTGACGGCCGAGCTGCCGCAGCCGCCGGTTCCTCCGGGTGCGGCGGACGAGACGGCGGTGCTGCCTCCCGTGCCGCCGGGTGCCGCCGACGAGACGGCGGTGCTGCCGCCGGTTCCTCCGGGTGCGGCGGACGAGACGGCCGTGTTGCCGCCCGTGCCTCCGGCGCCGGGGCAGGGGCCCTCGGACCGGGTGCCGCGGGGGTACTTCCGGGACGAGGAGCGCACGCGGGAGCTGCCGCAGGTCGACGCCGAGGGCACACCGCGGCGCAGGGGCCGGTCGGACTGGGCCGAGGAGACTCCGCTGGACGATCTGCCGACGTTGGCGGACGAGTTGCTCGGGCCGCATGACGACGAGTACGGGGACGATCGAGGCGGGCGTCGGGGGCGGTAGCGGTCTGCTTTCCGGTGCGGGTGCGTGGTGGCTGGTCGCGCAGTTCCCCGCGCCCCTGAGTGGGTGCGGCGAAGGCGCGTCGAGCTGCAACCACCTGTCGGTGGGCGCGGGGAACTGCGCGACCAGCCCCCGCCGGCCCGCGGCCGACGACCGTCCGTCGACCCGTTGTCAGTGCCCACCCGCACAATGGACCCGGAGCATTGAGCACAACGAAGGGGCGGCGTGACCCATGACCGTATGGGACGACCTGGTCGGCCAGGAGCGGGTGAGCGAGCAGCTCGCGGCCGCCGCTCGGGACGCCGACGCCCTGGTCACCGCTGTCGCCACCGACGCCCCGCCGCCCGAGGCGTCGAAGATGACGCACGCCTGGCTGTTCACGGGCCCCCCGGGGGCCGGCCGCAACCAGGCGGCGCGGGCCTTCGCCGCCGCCCTGCAATGCGTCAGCCCGGACCGGGCCCTCGGCGGAGCGCCGGGCTGCGGCTTCTGCGAGGGGTGTCACACGGCGCTCATCGGCACCCACGCCGACGTCAGCTCGGTGGCCGCCGTCGGCACCCAGATCCTCGCCGACGACATGCGGGACACCGTCCGCAAGTCCTTCACCTCGCCGGCGAACGGCCGCTGGCAGGTCATCCTCGTCGAGGACGCCGAGCGGCTGAACGAGAAGTCGGCCAACGCGGTCCTCAAGGCCGTCGAGGAGCCCGCCCCCCGCACCGTCTGGCTGCTGTGCGCGCCGTCCGTCGAGGACGTCCTGCCGACGATCCGCTCCCGCTGCCGCCACCTGAACCTGAGCACTCCCTCCGTGGAGGCCGTCGCCGACATGCTGGTGCGCCGGGAGGGCGTCGAGCCGGCCGCCGCGATGGCCGCCGCCCGGGCCACCCAGGGCCATGTCGACCGGGCCCGCCGCCTGGCCACCGACCCGGCCGCCCGCGCGCGCCGGGCCGCCGTGCTGAAGCTGCCCCTGCGGATCGACGACATCGGGGGCTGTCTCAAGGCGGCCCAGGAGCTCGTCGACGCGGCGGCCGACGACGCCAAGCAGCTCGCCGAGGAGACGGACGGCAAGGAGACCGAGGAGCTGAAGGCGGCGATGGGTGCCTCGCAGGGCGGCCGCATGCCCCGCGGCACGGCGGGCGTCATGAAGGACCTGGAGGACCGGCAGAAGCGCCGCCGCACCCGGACCCAGCGCGACAGCCTCGACCTGGCCCTGACCGACCTCACCGCGTTCTACCGGGACGTCCTCGCGATCCAGCTCGGCTCCCGGGTGGCGATCGCCAACGCGGACGCCGAGGACGCCCTGGAGCGGCTCGCCCGCGCCAGCTCCCCGGAGACCACGCTCCGCCGTATCGAGGCCATCGGCGCCTGCCGGGACGCCCTCGACCGCAATGTGGCCCCGCTGCTCGCGGTGGAGGCGATGACGATGGCGCTCCGAGCGGGCTGAGGACCGGGACCGGCGGGTGATCATGCGTTTGACCGGGTCACTCGTACGGGCCGCATTGTTCACTCAGGGCATGCGTGTCGGTGCGGAGAGTTACGCTCGCTCGATGCACATCAGGCGCAATCACCGCCACACCAGCCCGACGCCTCTCCCCGGCCGGGCGCTGACGTCGGCGCGCACGCCCCGCACCGGCGGCGCCCTCCTGGCCGTCGCCGCCCTGCTCGTCTCCGCCTGCTCCGCGGGCGCCTCGACGACCTCGGCCACCTCGGCCGCCGACGTGGCCCTCGGCGCGCTGCCGCGGTCGACACCGGCCGCCCTCGCGCCGTACTACGGACAGAAGGCCCGCTGGCGCGACTGCGGGGTCCCCGGTTTCCAGTGCGCCACGCTGCGGGCGCCGCTCGACTACGACAGGCCGGCCGGCGGGGACGTCCGGCTCGCCGTCACCCGCAAGAAGGCCACCGGGCCGGGCGAGCGCCTGGGGTCGCTGTTCGTGAACCCGGGCGGACCGGGCGGCTCGGCGGTCGGCTACGCCCAGGCGTACGCCGGGATCGGCTACCCGGCGGAGGTGCGGGCCCGTTACGACGTGGTCGCGGTGGACCCGCGTGGGGTCGCCCGCAGCGAGCCTGTCACATGCCTCGACGGGCCGGACATGGACACGTACACCCAGACGGACACCACTCCCGACGACGCGCGCGAGACCGCCGAACTGGTCGACGCCTACAAGGAGTTCGCGGAGGAGTGCGGTGCGCGCTCGGCGCGACTGCTGCGGCACGTGTCGACCGTCGAGACGGCACGGGACATGGACATCGTGCGGGCGGCGCTGGGCGACGCGAAGCTGAACTACGTGGGGGCGTCGTACGGCACGTTCCTCGGGGCGACGTACGCGGGGCTGTTCCCCGGCCGCTCGGGGCGGCTCGTGCTGGACGGCGCGATGGACCCCTCGCTGCCCGCGCGCCGGCTGAACCTCGACCAGACGGCCGGTTTCGAGACGGCGTTCCAGTCGTTCGCGAAGGACTGTGTGCAGCAGCCCGACTGCCCACTCGGGACGAAGGGCACGCCGAGCGCGCGGGTCGGCCGGAACCTCAAGGCGTTCTTCCGCAAGCTCGACGCCCACCCGATCCCCACCGGTGACGCGGCCGGCCGCACCCTCGGCGAGGCCCTCGCCACCACCGGAGTGATCGCGGCGATGTACGACGAGAGCTCCTGGGCGCAACTGCGGGAGGCGCTGGGCTCGGCGATGAAGGACAACGACGGCGCCGGTCTGCTGGTCCTCGCCGACAGCTACTACGAGCGGGACGCCGACGGCGGCTACAGCAACCTGATGTCCGCCAACGCGGCGGTGAACTGCCTCGACCTCCCGCCCGCCTACGACAGCCCGGAGGAGGTCGAGAAGGCCGTCCCCACCTTCGAGAAGGCGTCCCCGGTCTTCGGCAAGGGGCTCGCCTGGGCCTCCCTCGGCTGCGCGTACTGGCCGGTCGCCCCCACGGGCGAGCCGCACCGGATCGAGGCGCGGGGCGCCGGCCCGATCGTCGTGGTCGGCACCACCCGCGACCCCGCCACCCCCTACCGCTGGGCCCGCGCCCTGGCCGGTCAGCTCACCTCGTCCCGCCTGCTCACCTACGAGGGCGACGGCCACACCGCCTACGGCCGCGGCAGCGCCTGCGTCGACTCGGCGATCAACGCCTACCTGCTCCGCGGCACCCCTCCCGCGCCCGGAAAACGCTGCTCCTAGGCCGGCCGCCGGAGCCCTCGGGGGTGCCCCGAGGGCTGGTGCGGAGCACCCCCGGAAACTGTGTAGACTTACCGACGTTGCTGATCGCACCATGGTGCGGACGGCGCGCCGCCTTAGCTCAGATGGCCAGAGCAACGCACTCGTAATGCGTAGGTCTCGGGTTCGAATCCCGAAGGCGGCTCCGGAACAAGGCCAGGTCACACACTCTGTGGCTTGGCCTTTCCCGTTGGCCGGAGCGGTCCCGGCTCTCTCCCGCCACGGCTCGCCGCTTTGCCCGTTACCGCCAATAACCGCCCGCCCGCTTTGGCGGTCCGCCGCCCTGTGGCACCGATCGCGCCGCCGTTAACGTCCCGGCATGAGGCGACGCAAGCGCATCGGAACGAGCCGCGCCACGTCCTTACGGCGGGTGCGGGACAGGACGATCCAGCGCCTGGACGGCGTCCGGGCCGGCGGTCGGCGCAGACGGCTCGGGCGTCGGGTCGAGCAGGCCCGGCCCTGGCTCCAGTTCCTGGCCGACCTCGCCACGCTGCTCGCGCGGGTGGTGCGGTAGCCGGTACGGGGTGCCCGCACGGGAACACCGTGTCCGGACGGACGTCCTCCGCCCGGGCCGTCACGATGGAGTGGACGGACCGGACCAGCGCGCGGAGGTGCCGCATGGCAGGAACCGGGTCGGCGGGCGGCTACTCCGCCACGCCCCTGGCCAGGAAGCTCGGCATCAAGGCGGGACACCGGGTACGGCTGGACGGCGCCCCCGACGGGTGGGACATCCCGGGCCTGCCCGACGGCTGCGAGGTCACCACCGGAGGCTCCCGCGGCGCGGACGTCGTCGTGACCTTCCACCGCGAGTACGCACGGCTCGCCGCGGAGGCTGGGGAACTGGTCACTGGCCTCGCGGACGACGCGGCCCTGTGGATCGCCTGGCCACGCAGGGCCGCCGGGCACGTCAGCGACATCACCGAGAACTCCCTGCGGGAGGTCTTCCTGCCGCTCGGAGTCGTCGACGTGAAGGTCGCGGCGCTGGGGGAGGACTGGTCGGGACTGAAGTTCGTGCGACGGAGGGAGAACCGGCGAGGGTGACACGGAGGCCGGGGGCCGGGGGACCGGAGCCGGAGGAAGGAGGGGGGAGCTCTCTGCCGGAGAATCTTCTTCGCCCGCGAGGAGAGCGACCTGGCCTGGCGGGGCGCCGACCTCGGCTGGCGCATCCTGTACGCGCCCGAACTACCGCTCCAGCACCCGTTGACCGGCACGCCGTCGCGAACCTTCCGACGAGCGAAGGTCGTTGAGGTGGCGCACGGTGTGGCACCTCGGCCGGCTGGGGCGCCTGCCCGTGATCGGAGAGGCCCGGGCTGCGGACAGGACGAGGGTCCCGGTCGTTCACCTCCGCCGACCGGGACCCTCTCGCGTCCCACGGATCCGGCCACGACGGCGACACTCCCCCGAGTTGCGCGTCCTACGCGCGCGCCCTCGGGCCAGATCCGATGATGTGATCACATCAGGTTGCGCCAACAAATCGCTAACATGTGGCCAACACATCTACGTTTTGTCAGCAGCCGGTTGGCGTGAAGCAGACGGCGGTGATGGGGGACCGACGGTGTGCAACCGCGGGGCGACAACGGATTCCGGCAGTGGCCGGTGCCGGACGGCTGGCGGGAAACCGTCGTGAAGAGGGCGGGTTTCCGCCAGAAGTGGGCGGCGTGATGGGGCGCGGATCGCAGTCAGGGCTGCGGTTCGGACTGCTCGGGCCGCCGGTTCTGTACGACGGCCAGGGCGGCGGCGTACGCATGGTCGGCAGCCGCAAGCAGCGGATCCTGCTGGCCGCCCTGCTCCTCGAGGCCGGCCGGGTCGTCTCCACCAAGGCCCTCAAGGAGGCGCTGTGGGGGAGCACGCCGCCCGCCTCGGCGAAGGCCTCGCTGCACAACCACGTCTCGCGGCTGCGGCGGCTGCTCGACGACCCCGAACGACTTCAGGCGGTGGCCCCCGGCTATCTGCTGCGCGTCGCGCCGGGCGAGCTCGACGTCCAGGTCTTCGAGAGCCACGCCGCCCGCGCCCGTGGCGCCCACGCCGACGGGAACTGGACCGAGACCGTCCGGGCCTGTGCGGCCGCGCTCGCGCTGTGGCGCGGCGCGCCGCTGACCGGAGTGCCCTCCGAACTCGCCGGATACGCCCTGGTCCAGCGCCTGGAGGAGGCCCGGCTGCTGCTCCTGGAGTGGCACTACGACGCCGAACTCGCCCTCGCCGACACCCGGCCGGGCGCCCTCGTCCCCGAACTCTCCGCACTGGCCGCCGAACACCCGCTGCGCGAGTCCTACCACCGCCAGCTCATGCTCGCCCTCCACCGCACCGGCCGCCAGGCCGAGGCCCTGGCCGTCCACCGCGACCTGCGCACCCGCCTGATCGAGGAACTCGGCGTGGAACCGGGCCCGGCGGTCCGCGAGGCACATGTGCAGGTGCTGCGCGGGGGAGACGGCGGCGGGTCCGGCGCCGGTACCCGTACCGGCACCGATCAGCCGCCGACGGACCGTCACCGGCACCTCCGGCCGGAATCCTCGGAGATGGGCGAGACGGATCGTACGGTCCCAACTGAGCCTCGGGGCGCAGTGGTTGACGCCGACGAGGCGTCCCGGGGGACCGGGTCGGCCTCCCCCGGCGCACCTCCCGCAGGTGCTACGCGCGAAGACGCCTCACCCGAACTCCCGCGATCGCCCCATGCCCTCCCGCGATCGCCCCATGCCCTCCCGCGGTCACCCCATGCCCTCCCGCCGTCACTCCTCAGCCGCCCTTCGTCCCGCCGGACCTCTCCACCCTCGGCCTCGGCCGCCGATCCGCCATCCCCTGCGGCCGAGGCCGAGGCCGAGACCGACAGCGAGACCACTAACGGGACCGGAACGGGGACCGAGGCCCCCCTCCCCCTGCCCCGCCCCGCCCAACTCCCCCCTCCCCCCGGTCACTTCATCGGGCGGGTCACCACCCGGGAGGACCTCCGCCGTGCCCTCACCCCTGAGGGGGGCCCGGCCGTCGGAGTCGTCAGTGGCATGGCCGGCGTCGGCAAGAGCGCGCTCGCCCTGCATGTCGCCCATGAGCTGCGGGAACGTTTCCCCGACGGTCAGCTCTACGTCAATCTCCAGGGCGCCTCCCCGGGCATGACCCCCCTCACCCCGGCCCAGGCCCTCACCGCCCTGCTCCGCGACCTCGGTGCCGATCCGCGCAGCATCCCCGAACACCCGGACGCGGCAGCCGCGTTGCTGCGCTCGCTGCTCGCGCCCACCCGCACGCTCATGGTGCTGGACGACGCCGCGAGCGCCGCTCAGGTACGGCCGCTGCTGCCGGGCGGCGCCGGCTGTGCGGTGATCGTCACCAGCCGCTCCCCGTTGACCGCCCTCGACGACGCCCACCGCTTCCCGCTCTCCCCGCTCTCGGCCGAGGAGAGCGCGGAGTTGCTGCGCGCTGTCTCGGGTCGGGACGGCAGGGAGGGTCGGGACGGCCGGGAGGGCGCCGGCACCGGTGACGCCCCCGCTGACGGCATCACGGTCCCGGTCTTCGACGCCCCCGCCACCGCCTGTGCCGCCCCCTCCGCCCCCGATGCCGCCACCCCCCTAGACGCCACGCACCCCCTCATAGAACTCACCGGCCGCCTTCCGCTGGCCCTGCGCGTCGTGGCCGCCCGGCTGGCCGCCCGGCACGCCCTCACCCCCGACGTCCTCGCCGACCAACTGGCCGCCGCCGAGGACCGGTTGCGGCACCTGGAGTACGACGACCTGTCCGTCCGCCGGTCCCTGGCCGTCGCCCACGACGCCCTCGCCGCCTCCGGCCGCCGCTCCGACCGCGACGCCGCGCTCGCCCTGTGCCGTATCGGCGCCCTCGACCTGCCCACCTACGGTGTCCCCCTCGTCGCCCGCCTCCTCGGCACCGACGGCACCGACGAGACCCGCGCGGAGGACGCGCTCGACCGCCTCGTCGACGTGGCCCTGCTGGAGGAGAAGGCGTACGGCCGCTACGCCCCGCACGGCCTGGTCCGCGACTTCGCGCGCGAACTCGCGGGCACCGGGCATGCCCCCGACATCGCCCGCACCGCCCTGCGCTGGTACGCGGCCGTCGCCGAACGCGCCCTCGCCGCGATCCTCGAACCCGGTCTCGACCTGGAGGACCGCCGCCGCCCGACCGCCGCGCAGCCACCGGAGCACGCGGCGCACGTCCTGTCCATCCCGCCGTTCCCCTCCTCGGAGAAGGCCTTCGCCTGGGGCGAGTCGGAGCTGGAGAACATCGTCGCCCTGACCGAACGGCACCTGGACACCCCCGACGAACGCACCGCCGCCCACGTCTCCACCCTGCTGCGCCTGCTGTCGCCCCTCCTCCAGCGCAGCGGCCGGGTCGCCGAGACCGAGGTCCTCTGCCGGGCCGCGCTCACCGTGGCGCGACGGCTCGGCGACGAGGAGGCCGAGGCGTGCGCCCTGGGCGACCTGGCCGGACTGCACTTCCTGACCGGACGGCACAGCGAGGCCCTGGCCCTCAACGACCGGGCCCTCGCGATCTGGCGGCGGCTCGGCAGGGACTCCTGGACGCGCCGCTGCCTCAACAACCGGGGCCTGCTGCTCGAAGGTTTGGGCCGGCACGCCGAGGCGGGCGAGGCACTGCGGCAGAGCCTCGCCTACGCACGGCGGCTGAACGACCCTTACGGCGAGGCCGTCACCCACAGCAACCTCGGCAACCTGTTGGAGCACACCGACCCGCGCGCCGCCATCGAACAGCACCGCCGCTCGCTCGCCATCGGTGAGAGGACCGGCAGCGTGGTCGTACGGCACTCCGCGCACTGCAACATCGGCCACGCCCATCTCACCCTCGGCGAACCGGCCGCCGCGGTGGCGCACTTCGAGGAGAGCCTGCGCATCCTCGGCAGCCTCGGCGACTGGCACGGGGAGTCGCAGACGCGACTCGGCCTGGTCCGCGCCCTGCGCCTGATCGGCCACGGCGAACGCGCCGCCGCGGAGTGCGCGGAACTGCTGCGCCGCGCGGACGCCCGCGCCGACCGCTACACCGGCGCCCTCGCCCGCCACCAGCACGGACTCCTGCTGCGCGAGCGGGGCCGGACCGAGGAGGCGCACGAGCAGTGGCGGGCCGCTCTCGACGCGCTGGACGGCACGGACGAGAGGGCGGTGCTCCAGGAACTCATCGCCCTGCTCGACGACTCCGGTTTACGGTGATCACTTCGCGTCCGCGTAGCACTCCACCACCGCCGTCGTGAACGGGAACCGCACCGGTGTCTCACCGAACGTCAGCCGTCCGGCCAGCTCCGACGCCGCTCTGATCGCCGCCACGACCGCCTCGGCCTCCTCCTCGGGGCAGTGCACGATCACCTCGTCGTGCTGGAAGAAGACCAGTTCGGCAGCCATCCCCGCGCAGGCCTGCCGCAGCGCGGCGAGCAGCAGCAGCGCCCAGTCGGCGGCGCTGCCCTGCACCACGAAGTTCCGGGCGAAGCGGCCGCGGGCGCGGGAGTTGGTGGAGGCGTACCCCGGCACCCAGCCGTCCTCGCCGGAAGCGGGCGGCCCGGCCGGGTCGTCCTGGGGGATGCCCGCCTCCTCCGCGTCGCCCGCCCCGGCCGCGGGCGGGCAGGTCCGCCCCAGCCAGGTCCGCACCAGCCGGCCCTCCTCGCCGGCGCGGGCCGCGTCGTCGACGTACGCGACGGCCTTCGGGAAGCGGCGTCTGAGGGCGGCGAGGTTCTTCAGGCCGTCGCCGGAGGTCTGGCCGTAGACCGCGCCGAGCACGGCGAGCTTGGCCTGGGCGCGGTCGCCGGAGAAGGCCCGGTCGGAGACGGACTGGTAGAGGTCGCTGTCGCGCCCCGCCACCTCCATGAGCCCGGGGTCGCGGGAGATGGCGGCGAGCACCCGCGGCTCCATCTGGTCCGCGTCGGCGACGACGAGCCGCCAGCCGGGGTCGGCGACCACCGCGCGCCGGATCACCTTGGGGATCTGAAGGGCGCCCCCGCCGTTGGTGACCCAGCGGCCGGTGACCGTGCCGTGGGCCATGAACTCGGGCCGGAACCGCCCGTCCCGCACCCAGTCCTGGAGCCAGGACCAGCCGTGGGCGACCCAGATGCGGTACAGCTTCTTGTACTCGACCAGCGGCTTCACGGCCGGATGGTCCAGGGACTCGATCTCCCAGCGCCGCGTCGACCTCACCTTGATGCCCGCCTGCGCGAACGCCTTGACGACATCGGCGGGCCGGTCGGGCCGCACCCGGCGCCCGAAGGCCGCGGACACCTCGTCGGCCAGCTCGGCGAGGCGCCGGGGCTCACCGCCACCGGCGTACCGCTCGCCGAGCAGTTCGTGCAGCACCCGGCGGTGGGTCTCGGCGCTCCACGGCAGCCCGGCGCGGTTCATCTCGGCGGCCACCAGCATCCCCGCCGACTCGGCGGCGGTCAGCAGCCGCATCCGGTCGGGGTGCGCGGTGGTGTCGTGCCGCCGCTGCTGGTCGGCGTAGACCTCGGCGAGGTCGGTCAGCGGCACATGGACGCTCTGCGGTTCGAACAGGGAGGACTGCGAGCCCGGTTCGGCGGCGCGCTGGGGCGGGTCGGGCGGTACCGGGCCGCCGCGCAGGCGGGCCAGGGCTGCCGCGGCCGAACGCGGTTCCCCGTACCGCCCCTCGTGGCCGAGCAGGAGGGTCTCGGCGTCCTCGATGTCGTAGCACCGCTCCACCCGCACCCCGGCGGCGAGCAGGCGCGGATAGACCTCGGCGGTGGACCGCCACACCCACCGCGTCACCTCCGGCCGCCCCCGCACGGCCTCGACCAGATCCCGCTCCCGCTGCACCGGTCCCACGGGCAGCCCGTCGGACCCGAGGGCGGCCAGCTCCACACCACCGTCCTCGGCCGGAGCGAGAGCCCAGCGGTCGGTCACACCTGCGAGTCTGCCAGCCACCTCTGACAACGGACCTTCCGGACAGCGCAGGTCGCGGTGCCCGTCCGGGGGGCGGGAGGGCGGACGTACGGGCGCGGAGGGCTGTGCTGGGCCGCGGGGGCGCGGGTCGCGTAGGGCTGGGTAGGGCCGCGGGCGTCCGGGGCGGCGGAAGGGTGAGCCGGACCTCCGGCACTTGGGCCGCGCGAGTGCGAACCGGGTCGAGGGCTTCGGGGCGAGGACGGCTGGGCGAGGACGGCTGGGCGGGGCGCAGGCGTCCGGCGGCGGAGCCGTGAGCCGGACAGCGGAAGCGGACGATCGACCGGGACCGCGGGTGTCCGGACCGCGTACGACTGGGTCGGACCACGTTCGTCCGGATGTCGACGGCTGAGCCGGACCGGAGATCAGCCGCTCAGCCGGGCCCCTCAGCCCTTCTCGGCCTCTTCTGCCTGTGCCTTGACGTACCCCTCCAGCGCCTTCACGAGGGCCCCCTCCACCGGCTCCTTCTCGACGCCCAGTCCCGACAGCACCCCCGTGCCGTGCTCGAACTCCAGCAGGGCCAGCAGGATGTGCTCGGTGCCGATGTAGTTGTGGCCCAGCCGGAGCGCCTCGCGGAAGGTCAGCTCCAGGACCTTCTTGGCGTCGGAGCCGTAGGGGACGAGTTCGGGGACCTCCTCGGCGGCCGGCGGGAGCGCGTCGGTCGCGGCCCGGCGGACGGCGTCGAGCGTGACCCCCTGGGCGACGAGCGCCTTGGCCGCGAGGCCCTCCGGTTCGGCCAGCAGGCCGAGGACGAGGTGCTCGGGACGCCCCTCGGGGTTGCGGGCGGTCAGGGCCGCGTTGTGGGCGGCCATCACCACGTTGCGGGCCCGGGGGGTGTACCGGCTGAAGCCCTGGTCGGCGTTGAGGTCCGCCGACTCCCTCGGCACGAACCGCTTCTGCGCCGCCTGCCGGGTGACCCCCATGCTCCTGCCGATGTCCGTCCAGGAGGCGCCCGAACGCCGTGCCTGGTCCACGAAGTGGCCGATCAGATGGTCGGCCACCTCCCCGAGGTGATCGGCGGCGATCACCGCGTCCTGGAGCTGGTCGAGGGGCTCGTCATGGACCTTCTTGATGGCCGTGATGAGGTCGTCGAGGCGTACGGATGACGTGATGTTGGGGTTCGTCGTCATGCTGTCAACCTTAGGTTGACAGTGCTGGGGTGTCAACCAGAGGTTGCCTCTCCTTCTCCTTTACTTCGGTGAGGCCGCCAGCCGCACCGCGAGCCCCGTGAACACCGTCCCCGACACGATGTTCATCCACCGGTTCACGCGCGCACTGCGCCGAAGGACGTCCCCCAGCCGTCCCGCGAGCAGACCCACACCCCCGTCCCAAAGGAACCCCATGACCACGAGCGTGGTCCCGAGCAGCAGCAACTGACCCGGGACGTGCCCAAGCGACGGGTTCACGAACTGGGGCAGGAACGCCACGTTGAAGAGGATCACCTTCGGGTTGAGCAGATTGGTGACGGCGCCCTGCCAGAAGGCCCGCCGCATCCCCGCCCCGCCGCCGGTGCCCCCGCTCTCACCCGGAACCGACCGGTCCCGGAACGCCTTCACCGCCAGCCAGAGCAGATAGGCCGCACCGACCCAGCGCAGCACGTGGTACAGCGTCGGCAGGGTGTTGAACAACGCCGACAGCCCGAGCGCCGCGGCCACCGTGTGCACGAGCATGGCGCAGGCCACGCCGAACGCCGCCATCACCCCGGCGGCGGGTCCGCCCCGGCCGCCCATCGCCACGATGAACATCATGTCGGGGCCGGGGGTGACGCAGAGCGCGAAGGCGGCGACGAGAAACGCCGCGTACAGAGACATGTCCACCATGCGGCCATGCTCGAAGCGGCACGCGCGCGTGGGCGACCGGTTTTCGGGGAGTGAGACGATCGCCCCGTGAGCAGGAGCAAGGGCAGCCGCACGAACGACGGCAAGGGCAGCGGTACGAACGGCGGCAAAGGCAGGGGTACGAACGAGCGCAAGGGCAGCGGTACGAACGAACGCGAGGGTGGCGGCACGAACAGCGGCCGGAGCGGCGACAAGGGCAGGGGCACGAACGGCAACCCCGCCGCCACCGTCGACCGCGCCTTCCGCACCGCCCTCTACGCCGACGACGACACCGCCCTGGACACCGGCGCCTCCCTCCTCGCCGCCGACCCCGCCACGGACACCGAACTGGCCCGGCGCGGCGCCGAGTTCGTCGCGCAGGCCTGGCGGCGCGGCTGGCAGCCCGCCGACGTCGTACGGATCGTGCGCCGCGAACTGGACGACACCCATGTGCGCCTCGCCGCCGCCCTGATCCGCGCGCAGGCCCCCGACGACGGCCCGCGCGGCCCTCGCTGGACCGCCCAGCTCGCCCAGTTGGAGGAGCCCGGGGACGACACCCCCCGCCCCGACCGCTTCACGCACGCCACCGCCGTACTGGAGCTGTACCGCCTGCTGCTGCGCCTGCCCGCGCTGGAGCCGCTGGAGGACCCCCGGCGGGAGCGCGGGGGGCGCGAGGGCGACGCCCGCATGCTCGGCCGTATCCGCGCCCTGCTCGCCAAGGCGGAGGCGACCGGCTTCCCCGAGGAGGCGGAGGCGCTCACCGCGAAGGCGCAGGAGCTGATGGCCCGGCACAGTGTCGACGAGGCGCTGCTCGACGCCCGGGCGCCCGCGAAGGATGTCCCCGGTGCCTGCCGGATCGGGGTCGAGCCGCCGTACGAGCAGGCGAAGGCGGTGCTCCTCGACGCGGTCGCCACGGCCAACCACTGCCGGGCGGTGTGGAACGAACCGTTCGCCTTCTCCACGGTCGTCGGCTTTGAGGGCGACCTGGCGTCGGTCGAACTCCTCTACACCTCGCTGCTCGTGCAGGCGCAGTCCGCGATGGCGAAGGCGGAGGCGGCGCAGAGGTCGGGCGGCCGCAAGCGCACCAAGACCTTCCGGCAGTCCTTCCTCGCGGCCTACGCCCACCGCGTCGGCGACCGCCTGCGCGCCGCTGCCGAGGCCCCGGTGACCGACGACCTGCTGCCGGTGCTGGCCTCCCGCGAGGTCGCCGTCACCGACCGCGTGGAGCGGATGTTCCCGCGGACCACGACGACCCGGCTGCGCGGTGTCAGCGACGAGGCGGGCTGGACCGAGGGCACCCGGGCGGCCGACCGGGCGCAGGTAGGGAACCGGACGCGGCTCAGTCGCCGGCCTGAGTGAAGGCGCCGACGGAGGCGGTCGGGTCGGCTGCCTTGCCGCCCTTGCCCTGAACCGGCCCGTACGACCACTTGAAGCTCTTGCGGGTGTCCGCTCCCGGCAGACCGATCTCCAGCGTCGTCACGTCGAGGCTCGCCCCGGCGCCGGCCTCACCGCGCGTGTACGTGAGGGTGAAGGTGGCGGCCGTGCCCTTGGCCAGGGTCAGCTTCGTGGCGGTGGCGCCCTGCGCGGGCGCGAGGCTCGCCGACGAGTCCGCGGCCTTCAGATCGACGCCGGGGAAGCCGTCCAGCGTGCAGTCGGCGCTCTGGTTGGTGAGGGTGACGGGGATGTTGCCGGTGTCCCCGGCGGCGGGGGCCACGTTGGCGGGGCCGACCTCCACGTCCATGGCGCTGATCCGGCACGTGGTGCCGTTGTCGGGGCTCGCTGTGGCCTTGTCACCACCGGAGCTGTCGCTGTCGCCGGAGCAGCCGGTCAGGAGCAGGGCGGCGAGGGCGGTGACGGCGAGGGGGGCGGCGCGCATGTGAAGTCCTCTGATGTGAGCGATCCGGTGCATGGATCATCACGCATACCGGAACACCACGGTTGCCCACCCCCCACCGACGCCCCGCGCTGCACCCCGAGGAGCTCCGGAGTTCTCCGGCCCCCCGAGACCCCGCACCGGCGCCCACCGCCGCGCCCCCGGAGTTCTCCGGGCCCCCCCGAGACCCCGCCCCGGCGCTCTCCGCTCTACGCCCCGGAGGCGCCCCAGTGTTCACCGCGACG
The DNA here is from genome assembly GCF_044756385.1 of Streptomyces sp. NPDC091972. NCBI lineage: Bacteria > Bacillati > Actinomycetota > Actinomycetes > Kitasatosporales > Streptomycetaceae > Streptomyces > Streptomyces sp. NPDC091972. The sequence continues at coordinate 602,812 of NZ_JBIVSV010000005.1, forward strand.
CCCCGAGACCCCACCCGGCGGCCTCTGCTGGCGCCCCGAGACTCCGCACCGGCGTCCTCCGCCGCGCCCCGAGACCCGACCGGCGGCCTCTGCTCTACGACCCGGAGACGCCCCGAAGTTCTTCGCGATGCCCCGATGCCCCGCCCGGCGTCCTCCGCCGCGCCCCGAGACCCCGCGCTGGCGCTCTCCGCTCCACGACCCGGAGACGCCCCGGAGTTCTTCGCGATGCCCCGATGCCCCGCCCCGGCGTCCTCCGCCGCGCCCCGAGACCCCGCACCCGCGCCCTCCGCTCTACGCCCCGAAGGAGGCGCCCCAGCCTTTACCGCCGCCCCGAGACTCCCACCGGCGCTCACCGCCACGCCCCGGAGACGTCCCCAGCGCCCGCCACCCCACCCCCAGGCGCCCCCGGCGACACCACCGCGTCCACAGGAGCCCCGGCGCCCGCCACCCCACCCCCAGGAGCCCCCGCCGCCCCCGCTCTACGACCCGAGCCCCGCCGTCGGCAGTCCGCTCGGCAGGCGGCCGCCCTCGGCCCTTGTGTAGGTCTCGGTGCCGGCGGCGCCCGACCACTTCACCCTGAGCTCGGTCCTGCCGACCGACTCGACCGTCCCCTCGGCACGGTCCGTGTTGCCGTCCGCGCACTTGAGACGGATCGTCTTCGCGCTCGCGCTGCCGCTGCACACCGTGCCGCCGGTGGCGAACAGCCCGGCCCGGTCGCCGTTGACCAGCAGCGCGACCGCCTTGCCGCCGGTGGTGGTCAGCCAGCTCCCCGCGACCTCGCCGGACGCCGAGGACGACGTACCGGAGGAGGAGGCGGAGGGCGAGGCCGACGGCGGCGCGGACGCGCTGGAGGTGGGCGACGCGTCGTCGTCCGAGCCCCCGCCGCTGCACGCGGTCAGCGCGAGCGCACCCACCAGCCCAGCGGCCGCGAGCCCGGCCCGTCGACCCGACACAGTGCGCGAGAAGATCGCCGAAGTCACTGGAAGCTCCCAAGGTGTAGCGGTCGGCCGGACGACCGCAGCAAGCTACCAGCACCACCCGTGAGGGCTACCAGGACGATTTGCGGACACCTGGCAGATGCCCCGCGTGCGCCTGCTCGCGCAGTCCCACCCGGGACAGCCCGAAGGCCCGGAAGTAGCCGCGCGGCCGCCCGTCCACCTGATCGCGGTTGCGCACGCGCGTGGCGCTCGCGTCCCGCGGCTGCCGCCGCAACTCCTCCTGGCCCGCGAGCCGTTCGGCGTCCGTGGACGACGGCCTGCGGATGATCTCCTTCAGCTCGGCCCGCCGTACGGCGTACCGCGCGACGATCTCCTGGCGCTTCTCGTTCTTCGCGATCTTGCTCTTCTTCGCCATACCGGTTCCCCTCTCGAACCCTCAGACCTCGAACCCTCGAAACCTCGGACCTCGAACCGTCGGCCCTCAGACCCGCACCCCGCGCGCGCGGATCCGCGCCACGGCCGCCTCGACGCCGATCGAGTCGACGGTCCTGATGCCCTTGGTGCTCAGCCGCAGCCGCACGTGGCGGCCCTCGCTCGGCAGCCAGTAGCGCCTGGACTGGATGTTGGGGTCGAAGCGGCGCGAGGTGCGCCGGTGGGAGCGGGAGATCCGGTTGCCGAAGCCGGGCCGGGCGCCGGTCAGCATGCAGTGGGCGGACACGGGTGATGCACCTCTCTCGGAGCAGTTGTGTAAATGGAATTCATTTTCAGTAAGATAGCAGCATGGCACGCAACGAACTCCGCCCGGTCATCAAGCTCCGGTCCACGGCTGGGACCGGCTTCACCTATGTGACCCGCAAGAACCGCCGCAACGACCCGGACCGTATGACCCTGCGGAAGTACGACCCGGTCGTCGGCCGCCACGTCGACTTCCGAGAGGAGCGCTGACCATGCGCGAGGGAATCCACCCGTCGTACGGCCCCGTGGTCTTCCGCGACCGCGCCGCGAACCACGCCTTCCTCACCCGCTCGACGATGACGAGCGAGAAGACGATCGAGTGGGAGGACGGCCGCACCTACCCGGTCGTGGACGTCGAGATCTCGAACGTCAGCCATCCCTTCTACACCGGCACCGCCCGCGTCCTGGACACCGCGGGCCGGGTCGAGCGCTTCGAGCGCCGGTACGGAAAGAAGGGCTGATGCTCTCCGTCGTGATCGTCGGCGGGCTGCACGCCGACGCGCGCAAGGCGGCCGTCCGGCAGTTGCTCGCCGACGTACCCGGCAGTGTCGTCCTCCACCACGACCTGGCGACGGCCGCGGCCGGCACCGTCGTACGCACGATCCGCGACGCCACCGGCGTCCTGTCCGCCGGCGAGGCCCCCCTGGTCAACGACTGCGCCTGCTGCGCGCTCCGGGACGACCTGGTTCCGGAGCTGCGCCGCCTGGACGCGGCCGGGACGCTGCGCCTCGCGGTCGTCGAGCTGTGGGACTCCGTCGAGCCCAAGGCGATGGCCGAGGTGGTCGCGGCCGGCGGCCTCACGGTCACCGGAGTGGTCACCGCGGTCGACCCGGCGCTCGTGCTGCCGTACCTCGGCAACGGCGACGACCTCGCCGAGCGCGGTCTCGCCGCCGCGGCCACCGATCAGCGCACGGTGGCCGACACCTTCGCCCGCCAGCTCGAGTACGCCCCCGTCCTCGCCGTCCTCGACTCCCCGGAGGCCGACGAGGAGGACCGTGAACTCCTCGCCCAGCTCCACCCGACGGCCCGCCAGGTGCCCGTCCGGGACGTCGCACCGACCGACGGGGCGGGCACCCGGTATCCGGTACGGCCTTCTGCCGACTCGCCCCTGGCCCGTGCCGCCCTCGCCGGGTTCGACGTGGAGTCCGCCGCGGCCGCCCAGCATCCCGCCTGTGCCCTGCTGCCCGCCGAGGCCGACGCGCACGGTGTGGCCACGCTCGTCTGGCACCGCCGCCGGCCCTTCCACCCGGAGCGGCTGTACGAGGCGCTGGAGGACATCACCTGCGCCGCAGCCCGCAGCCGGGGCCGGTTCTGGCTCGCCGACAAGCCGGACGTGCTGCTGCACTGGGACGCGGCCGGGGGCGCCCTGTGCGTGGAGAGCGCGGGTCCGTGGCTCGCCTCGCTCCCCGACGCGGCCTGGGACATGGTCCCGCCGGTGCGCCGGGCGGCCGCCGCGCTGGACTGGCACCCGGAGCACGGCGACTGCTGCCAGCATCTCGTCTTCACCTCGCCCGGCCTCGACCGCGACGGACTCGAACGGCTCCTGGAGTCCTGCCTGCTGACCGATGCCGAGTACGCGGCCGGCCGCGACGCCTGGAAACGCCTCCCGCCCGCCTTCGACACCCTCCTGGAGGTCTGATGCCTCGCAACTCCGACCGCAAGCCCGACCGCAAGCTCGCCAAGAACCGCCCCAACCCACTGGACGTGGCCGGGATCACCTACGTCGACTACAAGGACACCGACCTGCTGCGGAAGTTCATCTCCGACCGCGGCAAGATCCGCAGCCGTCGCGTCACCCGCGTGTCGGCCCAGCAGCAGCGACAGCTCGCCCGGGCCATCAAGAACGCCCGCGAGATGGCCCTGCTGCCGTACTCCAGCAGGTGAGGACTCATAGGTAGGAGATTCCCTACGGTTGACGCGTAGGGAATCTCCTACCTATTCTCCTGGGCATGACCATCACGCACGCCTCCTTCGTCACCCTCCCCGTCTCCGACCAGGACCGCGCCCTGCGCTTCTACACCGACGTCCTCGGTCTGACCGTCACCGCCGACCGGGACCTGCCCCAGGGGCGCTGGCTCCAGGTGGCCCCCGAGGGTGCGCAGACCGTCTTCACGCTCTCCGGTCCGGGCATGGGTGGCTTCGAGCCCGGCTCGGCCCGGGGGATCATGTTGGTCACGACCGACGTCGACGCGGACTGTGCGCGCCTCGCGGACGCCGGGACCCCCGTGCAGGGGCCCGACGATCTCCCGTGGGGCCGCATGGCCTCCTTCACGGACCCCGACGGCAACGGTCTGATGCTGCTGACGGAGGCACACCAGTAGGAAGGCCGGCATGACCGCACCGGGAGCCGTCGAGGCGGGGACCACCGAGGCCGACGCGGACCGCGTCTTCGCCGCGCTCGCGAGCGCCGTGCGTCGCGAGGTGCTGCGGCTGCTGCGCGACGGCGGCCCCCAGCCCGTCCAGGCCCTGGCCGACCACTTCGACATGCGGCGCCCGAGTCTGTCCGAGCATCTGAGGGTGCTGCGCGAGGCGGGCCTCGTCTCCGAGCAGCGCTCGGGCCGGCAGCGCATCTACCGGCTGGAGGCGGCCCCGCTGGCCGAGGTGCAGGACTGGCTGCATCCGTACGAGCGGTTCTGGCGCGGCCGGCTCAAGGAGCTGGGCGCCCTGCTCGACCGCATGCCCGACGATGACGTGACATGAGCAACGCACCCGACGACGACCTCACGGTCATCCGCGTCGACCAGTTCTTCCCGCACCCGCCCGCCAAGGTCTGGCGCGCCCTCACCGAGCCCGAGCTGCTCGTGCAGTGGCAGATGCAAGGGGCGGAGGCGTTCCGGCTGGAGGTCGGACACCGGTACACCATGACCTCGGTCCCGCGGCCGAACTCGAACTTCTCGGGCACCGTCGAGGTGGAGGTCCTCGCCTACGAGCCGCAGCGGATGCTCAGACTCCGGTGGACCGACGCCGACCCGGCCAACTCCGCGGACTGGACCGTGACATGGAAGGTGGAACAGGAAGGGCGCGGTACGCGTCTCTTCCTAGTGCACGAGGGATTCGATCCCGGCGACCCCGCTCAGCTCATGGCCCGGACGATCATGGACGGGGGCTGGCGGACGCATGTGATGCGGGCGCTGGGGCAGACGATGGAACGCATCTAGCGACCCGGTCGTCACATCTGTAACCGCAGGAACACCCCTCGTGCACGTGCATCTGCTCATGCATCTGCACGTGAACAGAGCTATGATCCGGACTAGTTGACAGCTGCATCACTGGCCACAAGGCCACCGCACCACCGGGGAGCGACCTGTGGACCTCGACGTGTACAACGGCATGACGGCCACGGATCTGCGCGGGGTGGCCTGGCAGAAGAGCAGGCACAGCAACTCGCAGGGTTCCTGCGTGGAGTTCGCGCGCCTGCCGGACGGGGGAGTCGCGGTGCGCAACTCCCGCTTCCCGGACGGCCCCGCGCTCGTCTACACGCGCGCGGAGATCGAGGCGATGCTTCTGGGCATCAAGGACGGCGAGTTCGACCACCTGATCGCGGGTTGAGTCCGGTCACCCCGGTGACCCGGGGTGACCGGGACCGCGCGCGGAGTGACGCGCGTAGAACCGCGGCGTCGTAAAACGCCGCGGTTCCTCACTCGGTGGACGCCGTGGCAGGACCCGTGTGCGGCCGGAGCCGGAACAGCGCCCAGACCACCTTGCCGCCCAGCGTCCCCGTCATGGGGTGCCACCCCCAGCTGTCGCTGAAGGAGTCGACGAGGAACAGCCCGCGCCCCGACTCCGCCGAGAAGTCCTCGGAGTCGCGTGCGACCGGACTCTCCTGGCTGGGATCGCGTACCGCGCACACCAGTCGCCCGGTCCACCGCATCAGGTGCAGCCGCACGGGCGGATTCTGCTCGGCGCAGTGCGCGCCGTGGGCCGGCATCGCGTGCCGCAGCGCGTTGGTGACCAGTTCGGACACGACGAGGCAGATGTCGTCGAAGTGGTCGCTCAGCTCCCACTGGTCGAGCGTTCTGCGGGTGAACCTCCGCGCGTCGCCCACCGCTTCGTAGCGGGCGGGCAGGGAACAGGAGGCGGCGTCGGACACGGCCGCGGGGTCCAGCGGCGGAAGGCCCTGCCGTAACGGCTCGAGCATGGTCGATCCATTCATCCCCATGCGAGGCACTCCCGGGAACTCGCGGTCGTTGCGATGCAGCGGTTGCGCGGGACCATGGTTTCGGATGAGCGATGCAGATGCAAGGTGCAGATGCACGTGCACGTGACCGAATTGCGCCTACCCGTACCGCTTGTTGGCCATTTTTTCCGCCATCTTCTCCACTGTTTCTTGCCTCTTCCTTCCCACTGTCTGTCCCGGCCCTGTGCAGAAACTTCGGCTTCTTTCCATATCTGTAATCGGACGAGTACTGCTCGGAGTGTTTTAGTGGCAGACTTCGGCCCCTGAAGACGTTGGGGAGGCTGGCGAACGTGAGCGCGGGAGAGCCCGGATCGGTGGTGCGGCGGATGCTGCTCGGCTCGCAACTCAGGCGACTGCGTGAGGCAAAGGGCATCACGCGCGAGGCGGCGGGCTACTCGATCCGCGCGTCGGAGTCGAAGATCAGCCGGATGGAGTTGGGCCGGGTGAGCTTCAAGACGCGTGATGTGGAAGACCTGTTGACGCTGTACGGCATCACGGACGAGCAGGAGCGGGCCTCGCTCCTCTCCCTCGCCCGCGAGGCCAACGTCGCGGGATGGTGGCACAGTTACTCCGACGTCCTGCCGAGCTGGTTCCCCACCTATGTGGGCCTGGAGGGCGCCGCCTCCCTGATCCGCGTGTACGAAGTGCAGTTCATCCACGGCCTGTTGCAGACCGAGGCGTATGCACGTGCAGTGGTACGGCGCGGTATGCAGGGCGCGAGCGAGGCGGACGTCGAGAAGCGCGTCGCGCTGCGCCTGGAGCGGCAGAAGTACCTGGCCGACGACAGCGGCCCCGAGTTCCACGTGGTGCTCGACGAGGCGTCCCTGCGCCGCCCGTACGGCGACCGCCAGGTGATGCGCGGACAGCTCCAGCACCTCATCGACGTCTCCGAACGCCCCAACGTACGGCTCCAGATCATGCCGTTCGGCTTCGGCGGCCACTCCGGGGAGAGCGGCGCCTTCACGATCCTCAGCTTCACCGAGTCCGACCTCACCGACGTCGTCTACCTGGAGCAGCTCACCAGCGCGCTCTATCTGGACAAGCGCGAGGACGTGACGCAGTACGAGAAGGCGATGAAGGAGCTCCAGCAGGACAGTCCGGGCCCGGACGAGAGCCGGGACCTGCTGCGCGGACTCCTCCAGCTCTCCTGAGACGTCCGCGAGATCTCCACCACCCCACCAAGGGTTCTCCCCAGAAGATTGCTCAGCGTGCCCAACTGGCGTGCCGCGCAAGTACGATGACGTGTGATCAGACCGTGACGTTGATCGTGTGTCTGCTAGTGATTTGGGGATCACATGTCGTCGTACTTCACCGACCTGGCCCAGCAGTACATCGACGGTGAGTGGCGCCCGGGTACCGGTTCCTGGGACATCATCGACTTCAACCCGTACGACAACGAGAAGTTGGCGTCGATCACCATAGCCACGGTCGACGAGGTCGACGAGGCGTACCGGGCCGCCGCCCGGGCGCAGAAGGCGTGGGCCGGGACCAACCCCTACGCCCGCCGCGCGGTGTTCGAGAAGGCGCTGCGGGTGATCGAGGAGCGCGAGGAGGAGATCTCCGAGGCGATCATCGCGGAGCTCGGCGGCACCCGTCTGAAGGCCGCCTTCGAACTCCACCTCGCCAAGGAGTTCCTGCGGGAGGCGGTCAACCTCGCGCTGCGCCCCGAGGGCAGGATCATCCCCTCGCCGGTGGACGGCAAGGAGAACCGCGTCTACCGCGTGCCGGTCGGTGTCGTGGGCGTGATCAGCCCCTTCAACTTCCCCTTCCTGCTGTCGATCAAGTCGGTCGCCCCCGCGCTCGCGCTCGGCAACGCCGTCGTGCTCAAGCCGCACCAGAACACGCCGATCGTCGGCGGCTCCCTGGTCGCGAAGATCTTCGAGGACGCGGGGCTGCCCGGCGGTCTGCTCAACGTCGTCATCACCGACATCGCCGAGATCGGGGACGCCTTCCTGGAGCACCCGGTCCCGAAGGTCATCTCCTTCACCGGCTCCGACAAGGTCGGCCGCCACGTGGCGACCGTCTGCGCCGCCAACTTCAAGCGCTCGGTCCTCGAACTGGGCGGCAACAGCGCCCTGGTGGTCCTCGACGACGCCGACCTCGACTACGCGGTCGACGCCGCCGTCTTCAGCCGGTACGTCCACCAGGGCCAGGTCTGCATGGCCGCCAACCGTGTCCTGGTCGACCGTGCGGTGGCCGGGGAGTTCACCGAGAAGTTCGTCGCCAAGGTCAGGAGCCTGAAGACCGGCGACCCCCGCGACCCGGAGACCGTCATCGGCCCGGTCATCAACTCCTCGCAGGCGGACGCCATCACGGGCGCCGTCGAGCAGGCGATCGCCGACGGCGCGACCGCGCTGGTGCACGGCACCGCGACGGACAACCTGGTGGAGCCCTCCGTCCTGACGGACCTCCCCGCGGGCTCGCCGCTCCTCAAGCAGGAACTCTTCGGCCCGGTCGCCCTCCTGGTCACCTTCGACGGCGAGGAGGAGGCCGTCCGCCTGGTCAACGACACCCCGTACGGCCTCAGCGGCGCCGTCCACACCGCCGACATCGAGCGCGGGGTCGCCTTCGCCAAGCAGATCGAGACCGGCATGTTCCACGTCAACGACGGCACCGTCCACGACGAGCCGATCGTCCCCTTCGGCGGCGAGAAGCAGTCCGGCATCGGCCGCCTGAACGGCGACACCATGCTGGACTCCTTCACCACCACCAAGTGGATCTCCGTGCAGCACGGCCGGAGCCGCTTCCCGTTCTGATCTCTCCGGCACGACGTCCGCCACGCGCCCTTCAGGACAGAACCTGTCCTGAAGGGCGCGTAGTTTCGCGGGTGTCGGGGGGAAGCCCCTCCCGAGCCCGACGAAAGGCGGCTGTCATGGTCACTCACGTTCCCGCGGAGGAGTACGGCGACGAGCGCGGCGCGCTCCTGGCCTTCCTGGAGGAGCAGCGCGGCGGCATCCGGCGCGCGGTGCTCGGGCTGACGGAGGAGCAGGCGGCCGCGAAGCCCAGCGCGAGCGAACTCTCCCTGGGCGGGCTGCTCAAGCACGTGGCCGAGGTCGAGCAGAGCTGGATCGCCCGGGCCAGGGGCGAGGAGCCGGCCGTGCACCGGGAGCCGTCCAACTGGCACGAGTGCTTCGCCCTGGTCGGTGACGAGACCGTCGCCTCGCAGCTGGCGTACTGGGAGAAGGTGGCCGCCGCAACGGAGGCGTTCGCCCGCTCGGTGCCGAGCCTGGACGACACCTTCCCGCTCCCGGACCAGCCCTGGTTCCCGCCGGGGGGCCGCGTCTCCGTGCGCTGGGTGCTGCTGCACCTGATTCGGGAGACGGCCCGGCACGCCGGCCACGCCGACATCATCCGCGAGTCCCTGGACGGCAGGACGGCGTTCGAGCTGGTGGCGCTCGCCGCGGAGTGAGGAAGCCATAACCTGGACCGCATGTCAACGATCCGTCTCCTCGTGCTCGGCGCGGTGCGCCAGCACGGGCGGGCCCACGGCTACCAGGTGCGCAACGACCTGGAGTACTGGGGCGCGCACGAGTGGTCCAACGCCAAGCCCGGCTCGATCTACCACGCACTGAAGCAGATGGCGAAGCAGGGGCTGCTGCACGCGCACGAGATCGCGCCGTCCACGGCCGGCGGCCCGCCGCGCACCGAGTACGAGATCACCGACACGGGCACCGAGGAGTACCTGCGGCTGGTGCGGGAGGCGCTGACCTCCTACGACCAGAAGATGGACATGAAGTCCGCGGCCATCGGCTTCATGGTCGACCTGCCGCGCGCGGAGGCGGTCGCGCTGCTCAAGGAGCGCGTCCGGCGCATCGAGGAGTGGCGTTCCGCGGTCACCGAGCACTACGTGCCCGAGGACGGGCCGCAGCAGCTCGGGCACATCGGCGAGATCATGAACCTCTGGATCCACACGGCCGACGCCGAGGCCGAGTGGACCGAAGGACTCATCGCCCGCATCGAGGACGGGGCGTACACCTTCGCGGGGGAGGGCGATCCGTTCGTGGGCGTCCTCGCCGAGGGTGAGGAGAACCCGTACGCGACAGGGGAGCGACACCCCGGGGACGCTGACTAATCAAGTTTGACGAGTTCGATCGGCGGCGTTACCTTGGGCAGGTAGTCAAGTTTGACTACATCTGAAATCCCTGGGAGGGTGCCCGATGACCGACGTGACCGATGTGATCGTCGCGGAAGGCCTGCGGAAGCGGTACGGCGACAAGGCCGCCCTGGACGGACTCGACCTGAGGGTCGCGCGCGGCAGCGTCCACGGCGTCCTCGGCCCCAACGGCGCGGGCAAGACGACCCTGGTCCGCGTCCTGTCCACCCTGCTGCGCCCCGACGAGGGCCGCGCCGAGGTGGCGGGCCACGACGTGGAGCGCGCCGCCTACGACGTACGGCTGCGCATCGGTCTGCTCGGCCAGCACGCGGCGCTCGACGAGGAACTCGGCGGCCGCCAGAACCTGGAGATGTTCGCCCGCCTCTACCACCTGGGCGCCCGCCACGCGCGCGTGCGCGCCGGCGAGCTCCTGGAGCGCTTCGGCCTCGCCGACACCGGCCGCAAACCGGTCCGCGCCTACAGCGGCGGCATGCGGCGCCGCCTGGACCTCGCCGCCTCCCTGATCCGCGACCCGGAAGTGCTGTTCCTGGACGAACCCACGACCGGCCTCGACCCGCGCGGCCGCGCCGAGGTGTGGGCCGCGGTCCGCTCCCTGGTCGGCGGCGGTACGACGGTCCTGCTGACCACGCAGTACCTGGAGGAGGCCGACCAGCTCGCCGACCGGATCTCCCTCGTCGACGGGGGCCGGGTCGTCGCCGACGGCACGCCGGACGAGCTGAAGGCACGCACCGGCGGCGACCGCATCGACGTGGTCCTGCGGGACGCGGGCCGACTGGGCGCGGCCCTCGCCCTGTTGCCGGTGCCCGCGGAGGACGTCTCCGTCGACCCCGACCGCAGACTGCTCAGCGCCCCGGTCACCGACCGGATGGCGGCGCTCTCCGAGGTCGTACGGGCCCTGGGGGCGGCCGGGATCGAGGCGGAGGACGTGGCCCTGCGCCGGCCCACCCTGGACGAGGTGTTCCTGCACCTCACCGGTGACGAGAACCGAGTGAAGGAGACCGTGTGAGCACGTACGCGCTGACCGATTCCTGGACCATGACCCGGCGCGAACTCGCCCACTGGGCACGGCAGCCGGTGCGGGTCGTCATCGGCCTGGTCTTCCCCGTGATGCTGCTGCTGATGTTCGGCTATCTCGTCGGCGGCGGCCGCGGTGTCGACGGGGACTACGTCGACTACCTGGTCCCGGGGATGCTCGCGCTGACCATGGCGTTCGGGCTGGAGGCGACGATGATCGCCGTCACGCAGGATCTCGACAAGGGGGTGATCGACCGCTTCCGGTCCATGCCGATGGCCAACGGGGCGGTCCTGGTGGGCCGTTCGGCGGCCGACATGCTCCAGTCCGCGCTGAGCCTGGCCGTGCTGACCGGTGTCGGCCTCGCGATCGGCTGGCGGGTCCACGGAGGTCCTGCCGGCCTCTTGGCCGCGGTGGGCCTGCTGCTCCTGTTCCGCTTCGCCATGCTCTGGATCGGCATCCACCTCGCTATGGTCGCCGGGAAACCGGAGATGGTGCAGGCCGTGCAGATCCTGGTCTGGCCGGTCGGCTTCCTGTCCAACGCGTTCGCGACCCCCGACTCCATGCCGGGCTGGCTGGGCACGGTCGTCGAGTGGAACCCGATGTCCCGGACGGCGACGGCGGTACGGGACCTGGTGGGCGGTCCCGGCGGCGAACCGGGACACGTGTGGGCGGCGGTGGTGTGGCCGCTGGTGCTGCTGGCGGTGTTCTTCCCGCTGGCGGTCAGGAGGTTCGCCCGGCTGAGCCGCTAGAACGCGGGGCAGCCGGGGGAGGCTTGGACCGGGTGCCGTCGGGCCGGCCGACGGCGTGTCGCCGCCTCGCGCGAAGGGCGCAACCCCCTGAACCGACGGCCACGACCTCCCGTTCCTGCAACCGCCGATGACCTCCCCGGCGGTTCTCCTGTCCCGCGGCGGCACGGCCGGGATGTGTCGCCCTCGCGGAGCCTAGTGATGGAAGCCCGTCGCCGCGTCCCTGTCCCTCGTCAACGGGTGCGGCTGGCGGCGCAGTTCGGGCAGCAGGCGTTCCAGGTCCTCCGCGAACAGGTCGGCCAGGTCGGTCGAGAAGCCGTTGCGGCACACCACCCTCAGCACCGACAGGTCCTCGCGGTTGGGCGGGAAGGTGTACGCCGGCACCAGCCAGCCCCGCTCGCGCAGCCGCCGGGACACGTCGAAGACGTCGTACGCCCGGACCTCGGGGGCCGTCGTGAAGGCGAACACCGGGAGTTCGTCGCCGCGGGTCAGCAAACGGAAGTCGCCGAGCGCCTCCACGCGGTCGGCGACGCGCCGGGCCACGTCCCGGGTGGACTGCTGCACGGCCCGGTAACCCTCGCGGCCCAGCCGCAGGAAGGTGTAGTACTGCGCGACGACCTGCGCCCCGGGCCGGGAGAAGTTCAGCGCGAAGGTGGGCATGTCGCCGCCCAGGTAGTTCACGCGGAACACGAGCTCCTCCGGCAGTGCCTCCTTGTCCCGCCACAGCGCCCAGCCGACACCGGGGTAGACCAGGCCGTACTTGTGCCCCGAGGTGTTGATCGACGCCACGCGCGGCAGCCGGAAGTCCCACACCAGGTCCTCGTCGAGGAAGGGCGCGACCATGGCACCGGACGCCCCGTCGACGTGCACCGGGATGTCCAGGCCGGTGCGCTCCTGGAGGGCGTCCAGGGCGGCGCACAGGTCCGCGATCGGCTCGTAGGAGCCGTCAAAGGTGGAGCCGAGGATGCCCACGACCCCGATGGTGTTCTCGTCGCACAGCTCGGCGGCGGCCTGCGGGTCGAGGTGGAAGCGGTCGCCCTCCATGGGCACCTGACGGGCCTCCACCTCCCAGAAGTTGCAGAACTTGTCCCAGCACACCTGGACGTTGACCCCCATGACCAGGTTGGGCCGCGCCCCCGGGTACCGGCCGGCGTTGCGCTGCGCCCAGCGCCGCTTCAGGGCCATGCCCGCGAGCATGCACGCCTCGCTGGACCCGGTCGTCGAACAGCCCACCGCCGCCGAGGGGTCCGGTGCGTTCCACAGGTCGGCGAGCATCGCCACGCAGCGTCGCTCCAGCTCGGCGGTGCGCGGGTACTCGTCCTTGTCGATCATGTTCTTGTCCCGGCACTCACCCATCAGGACCCCGGCCTGCGGTTCCATCCAGGTCGTGACGAAGGTGGCGAGGTTCAGCCGGGAGTTGCCGTCGAGCATCAGCTCGTCGTGGACCACCTGGTAGGCGGTCGACGGCGGCAGGGGAGCGCCCGGCAGCCGGTGCTTGGGCGGGGCCTCGGTCATCCCGCCGACCGGGTCGGCGGCGCCGTAGAAGGGATTGACGGACAGCGGACGCTCGTCGGGCTTCTCGGGCCCTTTGTGCAGTGGCATGGGCGTGCCTCCTGAAGGGATCAACGTCGGTCAGCGGACCGGGGTTCCGTCCGCGCGCAACTGCATCTGCGGCCGCCCCGTGACCAGCAGCCAGGCCGGCAGCGAGGCGATGCACAGCAGCGCGAGGATCGTGGGCGAGGCCACCAGCACGGCGGCGGTGAACAGACTCACCCAGGCCTGCCGGGTGACGGCGAGCAACACGCCCAGCACCCCGGCGGCCACGCCGAGGGCCGGGTGGACGGCGTCCACGAGCGCGTGGGCGCACAGCCCGAAGGCGACGCCGACGAACACGGCCGGGAAGATCCGGCCGCCCCGGAAACCGCAGGAGGCCGCGACGAGCAGTGCGGCCAGCTTCACCACCGTCATGGTGGCGAACTCCCCGGCGGTCCAGCCCTCCGGGTCGGCCGCCAGCTCGCCGATCTCGTCGAGCCCCTTGAAGAGCGTCAGATGCCCGCCGAGGGCCGCGAGCAGCCCGAGGACGAGCCCGCCGGCGGGCAGGGCCAGCATCGGGTGCCGCAGCCGCGCGAACGCGCCGTGGAGGTAGGGGAAGGCCAGCACGGCCGCCATGCCGAGCAGCGCGGCGGCCGAGGCGATCACCAGCACCGCCAGCAGATCGCCCCAGCCGGGCTCCCCGAACGGGGGCAGATGCAGGTCGAAGCTGGGGTGGGCCAGCAGGGTGGTCGTCAGCGCGCCGGTCGCGGCCGCCAGCAGCGGCCCGAAGACGCTGTCCCACAGCGCGCCCCTGAGCTGCCGTCCTGCGAGCGCCTCGGAGATCACCAGGGCCGCGGCCACCGGCGTGCCGAACAGCGCGCCGATCGTCGCCGCCTCCGCCAGCGCCGGCCAGAGCCCGCCCGGCATCCGCGGGATGAACCGGCGCCCCAGCCAGAAGGCGAGCCCCACGTTCACCGCGATGATCGGGTTCTCGGGCCCCAGGCTCGGCCCGCCCGCGAGCATCAGCGCGGTCGCCAGGAGCAGCCCCGGCAGCACGGCGGGCGGCAGCACGGGAGCGTCCAGACCGGTGGTCGCCGGATCGGGACCGGCGTGCCCGGGCACCTTCCACACCACCAGCCCCACGGCGACCCCGGTCGCGGTGAGCACGACCAGCATCCACAGCACGGAGTACCGGCCCACCCCCAGCGCGTCCGGCAGGTTCCGCCACAGCACGTGCTGCAACTCCTCGGCCGCGGCGCTCACCCCGAGCAACAGCAGGCTCGCGCCCACCCCGACGAGGAGAGCGGGGAGGATCAACGGCAGCAGGGCGCGCGCCGGGGTCGCCGGGGCGGATGCCTGCTGCACGGTGTCCTGGGCCACGGGCTCACGATATGCGGACATAACGGACGGGACATCCGGAGGTGTCCGTGCCGGGCTTGCACCTCACGCGACGTGAGGAGCCACCGTGGAGCGCGTACCGAGAAGGGAGCGGACGAAGTGAGCTACTCCGTGGGACAGGTCGCGGGCTTCGCCGGTGTGACGGTGCGCACACTGCACCACTACGACGACATCGGCCTGCTCGTGCCCAGCGAGCGCAGCCACGCGGGCCACCGGCGCTACGGCGACGAGGACCTCGACCGGTTGCAGCAGATCCTGTTCTACCGCGAGCTCGGCTTCCCGCTCGACGAGGTCGCCGCCCTGCTCGACGACCCGGATGCGGACCCGCGCGCGCACCTGCGCCG
The DNA here is from genome assembly GCF_044756385.1 of Streptomyces sp. NPDC091972. Lineage (NCBI taxonomy): Bacteria > Bacillati > Actinomycetota > Actinomycetes > Kitasatosporales > Streptomycetaceae > Streptomyces > Streptomyces sp. NPDC091972. The sequence continues at coordinate 617,812 of NZ_JBIVSV010000005.1, forward strand.
CCAGCACGAGCTGCTGACCGCCCGGATCGAGAAGCTCCAGAAGATGGCGACGGCCGTGGAGCACGCCATGGAGGCACGCACGATGGGCATCGATCTGACACCTGAGGAGAGGTTCGAGGTGTTCGGGGACAAGGACCCGGAGCAGTACGCGCAGGAGGCGGAGGAGCGCTGGGGCGGCACGGAGGCTTACGCCGAGTCGCAGCGCCGCGCCGCCCGGTACACCAAGGAGGACTGGAAGCGCATGCAGGCCGAGGTGGCCGACTGGGGCGAGCGCTACGACGCCCTGATGGCCGCCGGTGACACGCCGGACTCCGATGCGGCCATGGACATGGCGGAGGAGCACCGGCAGCACATCTGCGGCTGGTTCTACGACTGCCCGTACGAGATGCACCAGGGCCTGGGCGAGATGTACGTGTCGGACGAGCGCTTCAAGGCGTTCTACGACTCCATGCGCCCCGGTCTCGCCGAGCACCTCAGGGACGCCATCAGGGCGAACGCGGCCCGGCACACCGCCTAGAGCGCCTGACCCGGGGGCCGGGGTCCTACTCCCGGGTCAGCACCACCGCCGTGCCGTAGGCGCACACCTCCGTGCCGACGTCCGCCGCCTCGGTCACGTCGAAGCGGAACATCAGCACGGCGTTCGCCCCACGCGCGCGTGCCTGCTCGACGAGGCGTTCCATGGCCTGGTTGCGGGTCTGCACCAGCGTCTTCGTGAGTCCCCTGAGCTCACCGCCGATCATCGACTTCAGGCCCGCACCGATCTGGCTGCCGAGGTGCCGGGAGCGCACGGTCAGCCCGAAGACCTCGCCCAGCACCTCCTGCACCCGGTGACCGGGTACGTCGTTCGTGGTCACCACGAGCACGTCCGGCCGGGGCCCCTGGCCGCCGCCGTATTCGTCAATACCCATGGCTCCCAGCTTTGTCCCGGAGGGCGCACGGTGCATCCTGGGGACCCCCATGGAACCTGGGCCACCGTGGCTGCGTTGATACTTGAGGGCAGCCAGTCCCAGCCCCGTCCCCACACGCAGGAGCCACAATCCCGTGACCATGCTCGCGCTCGGCCCCGAGTGGCTCAGCCCCGACTATCTGATCGAGACCTTCAGCCTCCCCGGAATCCTGCTGATCGTCTTCGCCGAGTCGGGTCTCTTCGCGTTCCTGCCGGGTGACTCCCTGCTGTTCACGGCGGGTCTCTTCGTGGCCGAGGGAAACTTCATCAGCCAGCCCCTGTGGCTGGTGTGCGCGCTCATCGTGCTGGCCGCCGTCCTCGGCGACCAGGTCGGCTACATGATCGGTAAGTTCTTCGGGCCGAGGCTCTTCAGCCGCCCCAACTCCAGGCTCTTCAAGCAGGAGAACCTGGAGAAGGCCCACGAGTTCATGGAGAAGTTCGGCCCCAAGGCCATCGTCCTGGCCCGCTTCGTGCCGATCGTGCGGACCTTCGCCCCCATCGTGGCCGGCGCCGGCCGGATGAAGTACCGCACCTTCCTGACGTACAACGTCATCGGCGGTGTGGCCTGGGGCACCGGCGTCACCCTGGCCGGCTACTGGCTCGGCCAGATCGACGTCATCAAGAAGAACGTCGAGGCGATCCTCGTCCTGATCGTCCTGGTCTCGGTCGTCCCGATCATCATCGAGTACCTGCGCGAGCGCTCCAAGAAGAAGCGGGCGGCGGCGCAGACCCCGCCCCAGCAGCAGTACCAGCCGATGGACGACGCGACGACCCAGCTCCGCCGCGTCCCGTCCCACGACGAGCGCCAGCAGCCCCCTCAGCCGCACCACGGCTACGACCAGTACTACGGCCAGCAGCAACAGCAGCCGCAGCAGCCGCAGCAACAGCAGCCCTACGCCCAGCAGTACCCGCAGGGCTACGGCAACCAGCAGTACGGCGGGCAGAACGAGCAGTACGGGCAGCAGAACCAGCAGAACCCGTACAACCAGGGGTACTGAGAGCCGGCGGCCGGACGCGCCTCAGAAGCCGCGGGTCCTCTTGGCGGCCCGCCGCTTCCCGGCCGAGCCGACCCTGAGGAACAGCCGGGAGATCTCGGACCCCAGGTTGACCCCGATGGCGATGGCCATCGCCAGGGCCGCCGCCTTCGACAGGGACACCAGCCCCTCGACGACGTCGCTCCCGGCGATCGCCAACAACCCGAAGTACGTGGCCGAACCCGGCAGCAGGGGGCCGATCGCCGCGGTCGTGTAGGGCAGCGCGGAGGCGAACCGGTACCGGGACAGCAACTGCCCGAACAGCCCGACCAGCCCCGCCGCGACGGCCGTGGAGGCGACCGGGGAGAACTCGCCGGTGTAGTGCATCGCGCCGTACACGCACCAGGCGACCCCGCCGTTCAGGGTGACGGCCAGCACGGTGGACCGTTCCTGCTGCAACAGCACGGCGAAGGTCAGCGACAGCAGCATCGACGCCGCGATCTGCCACAGCGGCCGCGACTGCGTCGACAGCGCCTCGTCGGGGTTGAGGTGCGCCCCGAGCTGCACCCCGACGTAGAGCATCACCAGGACGCCCACCACGATGCCCACGAAGAAGTACATGACCTCCAGGAGCCGGGCCGACGCGGTGATGTAGAACCCCGTCAGGCCGTCCTGCACGCCCGCCACCAGCGCCCGCCCGGGCAGCAGCGCGAACAGCCCACCGGTGATGACCGCCGACGCCTTCACGTCCACATGGGCCAGGGTGAGCGCGATCCCGATCCCGGCGGGCGGCATCGCGGCGACCGCGAACTGGTAGAACTCCGGCAGCCCGCGCCCCGCGCACAGCCAGGCCAGCCGGTCGCCGAGCATCGCGCCCACCATGGCCGCGACGAACACCAGCGGGCCACCGCCGACCAGCACGGAGGCGGCGCCCGCCAGCAGTCCGCTCGCCGAGGTGAGCACCCAGGTCGGGTACGGGTGCCGGTTGCGCCGGATCTCCGCGAGCCGCCGGTAGGCCTCCTCCAGGGAGATCGCCGTCTCGGGGTCGCTGAGGTCGTCCACGAGCTGGAAGACGGCCGCGAGACGGGTGTAGTCGGTACCGCGCCGCCGCACGGTCCTGGAGGCCGTCACGGGGTCGTCCACGAGCGACGGCTGGTAGGAGATCGACAGGAGCGTGAAGGTGACGTTCGGCTCGCAGCGGTCCAGGCCGTAGGACCGGCAGACCGCGAACATCGCCGCCTCCACGTCCTCGGCGCCCTCACCGCCCGCGAGCAGCAACTCGCCGATGCGCAGGGTCAGGTCGAGCACGCGCGGGACGGCAGGACCGGTGTCGTCGTCGGACTTCTGCACCGGTTCCGGCGCGGGCCGCTCGGCCACCGGCATCCGCAGCATCGTGCGCATCCGGTCCTGCCAGGGCAGGTCCTTGGTGAGACTGACCACCGGTATGCCGGTCGCCGGGGTGAACGCGGGCGGGGCGTCCTTCGCGCTGTACGTGCGGGGCGTACTGAACGCCGACCCCTCCGGCTCGGCGGCCGACGGCTGCGGGACCTCCAGCCCCTGCGGGACCGCGAACTCGGACGTGGTCTCCGACTCGCCGCCGACGGATCTCGGCACCGCGAGCCCGTCGGGAACGGCGAACTCGGACGTGATCTCGGAGTCGTAGAAACTCCTGGCCTCGTCCGACTGCGGCTTGCGGTGCTCCGCCTCCGTCACTCCGTAACGCTCCCTGAACGACACATTCCGTAAGCCTCAGTATGCGCGGGCACACGAACGGGCCGCACGCGTGCGCGTGCGGCCCGTCCGTGACACGGGGCTCAGTGGCCGCCCTGGTCCTTGAAGCGCTTGTAGGACCGCTCGATCTCGGCCTCGGCGTCGACACGGCCGACCCAGTCGGCGCCCTCGACGGACTTGCCGGGCTCCAGGTCCTTGTAGACCTCGAAGAAGTGCTGGATCTCCAGGCGGTCGAACTCGGACACGTGGTGGATGTCGCGCAGGTGCTCCACGCGCGGGTCCGTCGCCGGGACGCACAGCAGCTTGTCGTCGCCGCCGGCCTCGTCCGTCATGCGGAACATGCCGATCGCACGGCACTTGATGAGGCAGCCCGGGAACGTCGGCTCGTCAAGGATGACCAGCGCGTCCAGCGGGTCGCCGTCCTCGCCGAGGGTGTTCTCGACGAAGCCGTAGTCGGTCGGGTAGGCGGTCGAGGTGAAGAGTCGACGGTCCAGGCGGATCCGACCGGTCTCGTGGTCCACCTCGTACTTGTTCCGCGAACCCTTCGGGATCTCGATCGTGACGTCGAACTCCACCGGTGACTCCTCCATGATCAACACATAGTTCTGGTGGTTAAGTGTCCCTCACGCAGGTGTGTGATCGCGAAAGGGGCTGGTGGTCGTGCCTGAACTGAGGCCTTGGCGGGCCGCGAGACCGCATGCGGTGCGGGTCGCGAACGCCGTACGACCGCGTCTGGCACGCGCCGCGGACGCCGTCCGTCCAGCACTGACCCGGGCCACGGACACCGTACGGCCGTATCTCGCACGGACCGCCGCCGCTGTGAAACCGCAGGTCACGCGGGTTGCCGGGATGGGCCGGCCGAAGACCGTCAAGACCTGGCAGTACACCGCCGGTGCCGCCGGCGCGGGTCTCGCGCTGGCCGCCACCGTGGCGACCGCCGCCGGTCCGTGGGACTCCTCGGGTCAGCGTACGGCCGAGCGGGACCGTGCGGTCGCCCTCGAACGGACGGGTGGCACAGATCACCAAGGCGGCTCCGGTTCGCCCGCCGCCGGACCCCGCCCCGCCCCGAGCGCCCCCTCCGTGCTCGCCGCACTGGGCGGCTCCGCCCCCGCCGTGAAGTCCGCCCCCACCGCCGAGGCCCTGGCCGCCGTCCTGCGCCCGCTGCTGGGCAGCACCGCCCTCGGCACCCGCCACACGGCGGCCGTCGTGGACGTCGCCAGCGGCAGACGCCTCTACGGCACGGGCGCCGGCACCGCCCTGACCCCCGCCTCCACCACCAAGATCGCCACCGCCGTCGCCGCCCTGTCCGCCCTCGGCGCCGACCACCGCCTCACCACGCGCACCGCCCTGGAACCCGACACCAGGGAGCTCGTCCTGGTCGGCGGCGGCGACCCCACACTCACCGCCCGCAAGGACGCCGACGAATGGGCGAGCCTGCGCGAACTGGCGGCGAAGACCGCCGCCGCCCTCAAGAAACGCGACCTCACCACCGTCACGCTCTCCTACGACAAGACCCTCTACGCGGGCCCCGAGAACCACCCGATCGGGGTCAACGAGAACCTGGCCCCCGTCACCGCCCTGATGGCGGACGAGGCCCGCACCGACGACTCGACCAGCGGACCCGCCGCGCGCGTGAGCGACCCGGCGGCGGAGGCGACCCGCACCTTCGCGCGGTTCCTCGCCGGCCACGGCATCAGGACGACCTCCCCCGGCCCCTCCAAGGCGACCGGCCGCGCCGAGGACCTCGCCGAGGTCTCCTCCCCGCCCCTGTCCACCCTGGTCGAACGCATGCTGACCAACAGCGACAACGACATCGCCGAGGCCCTCGCCCGCCAGACCGCGGTCGCGGACGAGAAGCGCGCCGACTTCGACGGCGGCGGCGACGCCATCCGCGACCGACTGGCGAAACTCGGACTCCCGCTCGCCGGCGCCGACTTCCACGACGGCAGCGGACTCGACCGCGCCGACCGGCTCACCGCGAACCTCCTGACGTCCCTGCTGGTGAAGGCGGGCGACCCCCACCACCCGGAGCTGCGCCCCGTCCTCACCGGCCTCCCGGTGGCCGGCTTCACCGGAACCCTGTCCAGCCGTTACACCGACGGCGCGGCAGGCGTCGTACGGGCCAAGACCGGGACCCTGACCGGGGTCAACACCCTGGCCGGGACGGTCGTCGACCGGGACGGGCGGCTGCTGGCCTTCGCGTTCCTGGCCGCGGACACCACGGACCCGGCGGCGGCCCAGGGCGCGCTCGACCGGACGGCCTCGGCGCTGGCCGCCTGCGGCTGCGGCTGACCCGGCGTCCGCGTTGCCCTCCCGCGCGGCCTGCCCCAAGCGGGAGGGCTCACGTACGGTTGACGCATGACGAGCATCGGTGGTGCTGCTTCTTCTCAGATGGTCGACTGGAACCTCGCGGTGGCGACGGCGACCCGTCTCGTACGGCCGGGCCCGGAGGTGAGCCGCGACGAGGCCCGGGCCGTCGTCGCGGAACTGCGCCGGCACGCCAAGGCCTCGGAGGAACACGTCCGCGGCTTCACCCGACTGGGGACGGAAGGCGTCCACGACACTCCCGTGCTCGTCGTCGACCGCCCCGGCTGGGTCCGGGCGAACGTCGCCGGGTTCCGGGAGCTGCTCAAACCCCTCCTGGAGAAGATGCAGGAGCGGCGCGGCAACACCCCCGGCGGCGCGGTCCTCGGCGCCGTCGGCGGCAAGGTCACCGGCGTCGAACTGGGCATGCTCCTGTCGTTCCTGTCGTCCCGCGTCCTCGGCCAGTACGAGACCTTCGCCCCGGCCACCCGCGAACTCCCCGCCGGGGAGAACGGCGGCGGCCGGCTCCTCCTCGTCGCCCCCAACATCGTCCACGTCGAACGCGAACTCGACGTCCAGCCGCACGACTTCCGCCTCTGGGTCTGCCTGCACGAGGAGACCCACCGCACCCAGTTCACGGCCGTGCCCTGGCTGCGCGACCACCTGGAGGGCGAGATCCAGTCGTTCCTGGGGGAGACCGAGGTCGACCCCATGACCGTCCTGGAACGCATCCGCGAGGCCGCCCAGTCGCTGGCCGGCGGCCGGCCCGAGGGCGAGGAGGACGACGACGGCGGGCGCTCGCTCGTCGAGATCGTGCAGACCCCGGCCCAGCGGGAGATCCTCGGCCGCCTCACCGCCGTGATGTCCCTCCTGGAGGGCCACGCCGACTTCGTCATGGACGGAGTGGGCCCGGCCGTCGTGCCGAGCGTCGCCGAGATCCGCGAGAAGTTCCAGCAACGGCGGGCCAAGGGCGCCTCCCGCCTGGACATGGCCCTGCGCAAGCTCCTCGGCCTGGACGCCAAGCTCCGCCAGTACCGCGACGGCGAGCGCTTCGTGCGGGCCGTCGTCGACGAGGTCGGCATGGACGGCTTCAACCGCGTGTGGACCTCCCCGAACACCCTCCCCACCAAGTCGGAGATCGCCAAACCGGCGGACTGGGTCGCGCGGGTGCACCGCAAGGCCGAGTCGTGAACCCCGTGCGAATGTCGTGAGAGGAATCCGGCCGACGGCAGGCGAACGCCCCTGCAATCACCCGTCCGAGGGACCGTGAGCCATGGGTAGGCGTGCAATGCTCGGGGAACGCCCCGGTTCTGTCACCATCTACACACTCTGAGTGACCGGACCTCGGGGCTCACCCCCCGAAAACTTCATGAAGGGAACCGGACATGGGTCCCCATCCTGCGGTCGCGGCGATACGCCTGGCGGTCCGCCGCGTCCTCCACGACCTCCTCACCGACCACCACGCCTCCGCCGACCGGCCCCCGCACGAGCGACCCCCCTCACCGCTCGTCCTCGTGGCCTGCTCCGGCGGCGCCGACTCCATGGCCCTCGCCTCCGCCCTCGCCTTCGAGGCCCCCAGGCTCGGCCTCCGCGCCGGCGGCGTCACCGTCGACCACGGCCTCCAGCCCGGCTCCGACCTGCGCGCCGAGGAAGTCGTCCTCAGGCTCCGCGAACTCGGCCTGGACCCCGTCGAGTCCACCGCCGTGACCGTCGGCCGCGAAGGCGGACCCGAGGCCGCCGCGCGCGACGCCCGCTACGCCGCCCTCGACGCCGCCGCCGAACGCCACGGCGCGCTCGCCGTCCTGCTCGGCCACACCCGCGACGACCAGGCCGAGACCGTCCTGCTCGGCCTCGCCCGCGGCTCCGGCATCCGCTCCCTGTCCGGCATGGCCGCGGTCTCGGGGGCCGACGGCCGTTACCGGCGCCCCTTCCTAGGGCTCGACCGGCAGACCGCCCGCAAGGCCTGCATGGTCCAGTCCCTGCCCGTCTGGGACGACCCGCACAACGCCGACCCCGCCTACACGCGCTCCCGGCTGCGCCACGAAGGCCTGCCCGCCCTGGAGAAGGCCCTGGGCAAAGGAGTCGTCGAGGCCCTCGCCCGCACGGCCCAGCTCTCCCGCGACGACGCCGACGCCCTCGACACCTGGGCCCGCCAGGCCGAGGCCTCCGTCCGCGACGCGGCCGGCCTCCTGGAGTGCGCCAAGCTCTACGCGCTGCCGCCCGCCGTGCGCCGCCGCGTCCTGCGCCAGGCGGCCATCGAGGCCGGCGCCCCGGCCGGATCGCTCTTCGCCCGCCACATCGAGGAAGTCGACCGGCTGATCACCGGCTGGCGCGGCCAGGGGGCCATCAATCTCCCCGGCAAGGTCGTCGCCCAGCGGCAGGGTGGCAGACTGGTGATTCGGCAAGGCTGAATCCCCGCCCCCTCCGGGGGGCGACGGACGGCTGGTGTGACGACCGAAAGTGATGCGGGTGGACGCGAAAGACATGGGTGCCGACCTCAAAGAGGTACTCATCACCAAGGAAGAGATCGACGCGAAGCTCGTGGAGCTCGCCGCGAAGATCGACGCGGAGTACGCGGGCAAGGAACTGCTGATCGTCGGCGTCCTCAAGGGCGCGGTGATGGTCATGGCCGACCTCGCCCGGGCGCTGTCCACCCCCGTCACGATGGACTGGATGGCCGTGTCCTCCTACGGCGCGGGCACCCAGTCCTCCGGCGTGGTGCGGATCCTCAAGGACCTCGACACCGACATCAAGGGCCGGCACGTCCTGATCGTCGAGGACATCATCGACTCCGGCCTGACCCTGTCCTGGCTGCTGTCCAACCTCGGCTCACGCGAGCCGGAGTCGCTCAAGGTGTGCACCCTGCTGCGCAAGCCGGACGCCGCCAAGGTCGCCATCGACGTCGAGTGGGTCGGCTTCGACATCCCCAACGAGTTCGTCGTCGGCTACGGTCTCGACTACGCCGAGAAGTACCGCAACCTCCCGTTCGTCGGTACGCTCGCGCCCCACGTCTACGGCGGCTGAGCCAGATGGCCCCAGCTCCGTAAGACGATCGGGAACCCCAGCCGGTTTCGCGCCGTTGGAGCATGCAGACGGTTCGTGAAGCCCTCCTGTGCGGCTTCGGCCCACAATGCTGGGGTACCGTCAGAAGAACTGTCTTATCAAACTCACTATGGCAGGAGGGACGGGGCGGCACCGCTCCGTATGGATGGACGTGAAGCGATACTTCCGTGGGCCGGTCATGTGGATCGTGCTGGCCGTCCTTGCCGTGGTCGTGTTGATGCAGGTCGTCGGCTCGTCCGGCGGCTACAAGACGGTGGACACCGGCCAGGTCGTCCAGGCGATCAATGACAACAAGGTCGAACAAGCCAAGCTGACCACCGGTGACGAGAACACCATCAAGGTGCAGCTCAAGGACGGCGAAAAGGTCGAGGGCAGCTCGAAGATCCAGGCGAGCTACATCGGCGACCAGGGCGTGACCATCGCCAACACGCTGCAGACCAAATTCCAGGACAAGCAGATCCCCGACGGGTACACCGTCTCGCCGACGAAGCAGAACGCCTTCGTCGGGATCCTGCTCTCCCTGCTCCCCTTCGTCCTCATCGTGGTCGTCTTCCTGTTCCTGATGAACCAGATGCAGGGCGGCGGCTCCCGGGTCATGAACTTCGGGAAGTCCAAGGCGAAGCTCATCACCAAGGACACCCCGAAGACGACGTTCTCGGACGTCGCCGGCTCGGACGAGGCCGTCGAGGAGCTCCAGGAGATCAAGGAGTTCCTCCAGGAACCGGCGAAGTTCCAGGCGGTCGGGGCCAAGATCCCCAAGGGCGTACTGCTGTACGGCCCCCCCGGCACCGGCAAGACCCTGCTCGCGCGCGCCGTCGCGGGCGAGGCCGGCGTGCCGTTCTACTCGATCTCCGGTTCCGACTTCGTCGAGATGTTCGTCGGTGTCGGTGCCTCCCGAGTCCGTGACCTGTTCGAGCAGGCCAAGGCGAACGCCCCGGCGATCGTCTTCGTCGACGAGATCGACGCGGTCGGCCGCCACCGCGGCGCCGGCCTCGGCGGCGGTCACGACGAGCGCGAGCAGACGCTGAACCAGCTCCTCGTCGAGATGGACGGCTTCGACGTCAAGGGCGGCGTGATCCTCATCGCCGCGACGAACCGGCCCGACATCCTCGACCCGGCACTCCTGCGCCCCGGCCGCTTCGACCGCCAGATCGCGGTCGACCGCCCGGACATGCAGGGCCGTCTGGAGATCCTCAAGGTCCACCAGAAGGGCAAGCCGGTCGCGCCCGACGTCGACCTGTCGGCCGTCGCGCGTCGCACGCCGGGCTTCACCGGCGCGGACCTGAGCAACGTCCTCAACGAGGCCGCCCTGCTCACCGCCCGCAGCGACAAGAAGCTGATCGACAACTCCATGCTGGACGAGGCGATCGACCGTGTGGTGGCGGGCCCGCAGAAGCGGACCCGGATCATGTCGGACAAGGAGAAGAAGATCACCGCGTACCACGAGGGCGGACACGCCCTGGTCGCGGCGGCCTCCCCGAACTCCGACCCGGTCCACAAGATCACGATCCTCTCCCGAGGCCGTGCCCTTGGCTACACCATGGTCCTGCCGGACGAGGACAAGTACTCGACCACCCGCAACGAGATGCTCGACCAGCTCGCCTACATGCTGGGCGGTCGCGCCGCCGAGGAACTGGTCTTCCACGACCCGACCACCGGCGCCGCGAACGACATCGAGAAGGCCACGGCGACGGCCCGCGCGATGGTCACGCAGTACGGCATGACCGAGCGCCTCGGCGCCATCAAGTTCGGTGGCGACAACACCGAGCCGTTCCTCGGACGTGAGATGGCTCACCAGCGCGACTACTCGGAAGAGGTCGCCGCGCTGGTCGACGAAGAGGTCAAGAAGCTCATCGAGAACGCGCACAACGAGGCCTGGGAGATCCTGGTCGAGAACCGCGACGTCCTCGACAACCTGGTGCTCAAGCTCCTGGAGAAGGAGACGCTGGGCAAGGAGGAGATCGCCGAGATCTTCGCCCCCATCGTCAAGCGTCCGCCGCGGCCGGCCTGGACCGGTTCCTCCCGGCGTACGCCCTCCACCCGTCCGCCGGTGCTCTCCCCCAAGGAGCTCGCACTGACGAACGGCGCCAACGGCGCGACCCCGGCGATCACCACCGCCAAGGCCACCGCGTCGGAGCAGGCAACGGACGCGGTTCCCGAGGAGCGCCCCGAGAGCTGACGCTCACCCGTCCCGCGCCGGTGACCTCACCGGGCCCGGAATGGATGCCGCGCCCCCCAGGTTTTAGCCTGGGGGGTCGCGGCGTTTTTCGGCCGCGAAAACTCTAGGAACGAGGCACCAGATGACCGACCCCGTGACGCTGGACGGCGAGGGCTCCATCGGCGAGTTCGACGAGAAGCGCGCCGAGAACGCCGTACGCGAACTCCTGATCGCGGTCGGCGAGGACCCGGACCGCGAGGGCCTCCGGGAGACGCCGGGACGGGTGGCGCGGGCGTACAAGGAGATATTCGCGGGGCTGTGGCAGAAGCCCGAGGACGTGCTGACCACGACGTTCGACCTGGGGCACGACGAGATGGTGCTCGTGAAGGACATCGAGGTGTACTCGACCTGTGAGCACCATCTGGTGCCGTTCCGTGGTGTCGCCCATGTCGGGTACATTCCGGCCACCAGCGGCAAGATCACGGGGCTGTCCAAGCTGGCCCGGCTCGTGGATGTCTACGCCCGTCGGCCGCAGGTGCAGGAACGTCTCACCACGCAGATCGCTGACTCCCTGATGGAGATCCTGGAGCCACGCGGCGTGATCGTCGTCGTGGAATGCGAGCACATGTGCATGTCCATGCGGGGGATCCGCAAGCCCGGCGCCAAGACGCTCACCTCGGCCGTGCGAGGCCAGCTCCGGGACGCGGCGACGCGGAACGAGGCGATGAGCCTCATCATGGCCCGCTGACGCGTCACGCCGACGGCATCGTCCGTCACGCGGTGGACGGAGCCCCCGTGTTGTGGTCGTCGTCCTCCGGGAGTCTGCAGACACGCTCCAGGAAGATCGCCGCCGCTATCACGGCGATGCCCGCGAGGACCGAGAAGCCGGCGTAGATGGCCTGGTCGCGGCGGGCGGGGATGTCGAGGGACTCCAGGAGGAAGACGCCGGTGCCGCCGTACATGCCGGAGACCAGGGCGGCGACCAGGGCGCTGGCCTGGCCGAAGACGACCGCGCGGGCCGCCATCAGGGGGTCGACGCCCTTCGCGTCGGGGACGCGCTCGCGCTGGGCCTTGAGGCGGGCGCGGAGGGAGAGCGCCGTGGCCACGAGGACCACGGCGATCAGGGCGAGGACGATGGGGGCGGCCAGCGGGACGCTGGGCAGGGTCCCGATCGAGTTCCACAGGCGGGCGCCCGCCCAGGACAGGATCCCGGCCACGGCGAACACGCCGGCCAGCAACCTGATGCGCAGCTCTCTCACGGTGCCCCTTCAGCTCCCCCGAGGTCCCTGGGCGGTCCCACGGACGGTGGTCGTGTTGACCTTAACGGCTATTCGGGCAGCCGGAGTTCCAGGTCCTTGCGGGCTTCCACGCCGGTTCGCGCGACGGTGTCGAGGAGGGCGGCGACCGGGCCGTGACCCGGGAGCCGGGCCTCGGGGTCCACGTCGTGCCAGGGGACGAGCACGAACGCGCGCTCGTGGGCGCGGGGGTGGGGCAGGGTGAGGGCCGGGTCGTCGGAGACCACCTCGGCGTACGTGACGATGTCGACGTCGAGGGTGCGCGGGCCCCAGCGCTCGTCCCGCACCCGGTTGAAGGCCTCCTCGACCGCGTGGGCCCGCTCCAGCAGGGAGGACGGGGGGAGCGTGGTCTTCACCACGACGACGGCGTTGAAGTACGACGGCTGGCTGTCGGCGGCCACGCCCCACGGCTCCGTCTCGTAGACCGGCGAGACGGCCTTCACGCGGACGCCCGGCGTGTCCTCCAGAGCGTCGACGGCCCCCTGGAGGGTCTCCAGGCGGTTGCCGAGGTTGGAGCCGAGGGAGAGCACGGCGCGCCGGGGGTTGTGGAGGGTGGTGTCGGCGGCGTCCACCCGCTGCACGACGGAGGCGGGCACCGGCTGTACGGTCGGGTCGCTGTGACCCGCGGCGAAGGACGCGGTCATACTCGGCTCCGGGTGATGGTGACGGTCACGTCGTCGAAGGGCACGGTGATCGGTGCTTCGGGTTTGTGGACCCTGACCTCGACCTCCTCTACCCGTTCGTGCTTCAGACAGGCCTGGGCGATGCGCTCGGCGAGGGTCTCGATGAGGTCGACGGGCTCGCCCTCGACGACGGCCACGACCTCCTCCGCCACGATGCCGTAGTGCACGGTCTTGGTCAGGTCGTCGTCGGCGGCGGCCGGCCGCGTGTCCAGACCGAGGACGAGGTCCACGACGAAGGTCTGGCCCTCCCGCCGTTCCTCGGGGAACACACCGTGGTGCCCGCGGGCCCTCAGGCCGCGCAGCGCGACACGATCCACGCGAATCACTCCTGCAATCGTCGGTGACGGCCGGTGCGTACCGTGTGCGGGCGGTACCCCGGCCTCGAACGAATCTACCTGCGAGCACGGACACGGCCGGGCCACGGGGGCGCGGGCCGGTGCCGGTCCGGGAGGTTTCACCGGGTGTTTCCCCGGGGGAACCCGGCGGCTCACGGGCTGGTAGCCGCCCATACCCAGGGGTTCGTGATTCCAACCACTTCTTGGTCCCGTCGGGTCAGGACGGGGTTTCCTCGTCGTCGTCCTCGCCGTTCTCGGCCAGCACCGGGGAGGCGTGGTGGGACCACAGCTTCCAGCCCTCGGAGGTGCGGCGGAACACGTTCGTGGCGACCACGAGCTGCCCGACGAGCGGGCCGAGCTCCTCGCCGCCCTCGGGTGCCGGGCCGCCGCTGAGGATGTTCTCGGTGCAGGTGACCAGGGCGGTGTCGCCGGTGACGGAGACGTGCACGTCGGTGAGGAAGAACTGGATGTAGTCCGTGTTCGCCATGATCAGCGCGTACGACCGCAGGACCTCGCCGCGGCCGGTCAGCACGGGCCAGCCGGGGTGCACGCAGGAGACCACGCCGACGTCCGCCGGGTCGTGGTAGGTCTCGTCGACGCCGAGGTCGGCGGGGGTGAGCCAGAGCGAGGAGAGCTCCTCGAAGTCGCCGCGCTCCAGTGCCTCGTAGAAGGCGGTGTTGGCGGCTTCCACCTGCTCCACGTCGGTGTGGGGGGCGCTCACCGGGCTCCTTCCGCGCTGTTGTCCGCCGTGCGCGCCTCCGCGGTGCGCGCTCCTTCCACGGCGCGGGCGACCCGTACCGCGTCGGCGGTGGCGCGCACCTCGTGCACGCGCACCGCCCATGCGCCGGCGTGCGCGGCGAGGGCGGAGACGGCGGCGGTGGCGGCGTCGCGTTCGCGGGCGGGCGGCGGGGCGCCCTCCGGGCCGGCGAGGACCCGGCCGAGGAAGCGTTTGCGGGAGGCTGCGACGAGGAGGGGGTGGCCGAAGCCGAGGAGGCGGTCGAGGTGGGCGAGGAGGACCAGGTCGTGCTCGGCGTCCTTGGAGAAGCCGAGGCCCGGGTCGACGACGACGCGGTCGGGGGAGATGCCGCCCGCGAGGACGGCGTCCACGCGCGCGTGGAGTTCGTCGACGACCTCGGCGACGACGTCGGCGTAGACGCCCCGGACGTTGCCGCCCTCCAGGAAGCCGCGCCAGTGCATGACGACGAAGGGGGCGCCCGCGTCGGCGACGACCGGGATCATCGCGGGGTCGGCGAGGCCGCCGCTGACGTCGTTGACGAGGGCCGCGCCGGCGGCGAGGGCCTGTTCGGCGACGGAGGCGCGCATGGTGTCGACGGAGACGGTGACGCCCTCGGCGGCGAGGCCGCGGACGACGGGGATGACGCGCCGGAGTTCCTCGGCCTCGTCGACGCGGGTGGCGCCGGGGCGGGTGGACTCGCCGCCGACGTCGACGAGGTCGGCGCCCTCCTCGACGAGGGCGAGGCCGTGCTTGACGGCGGCCGTCGTGTCGAACCAGCGGCCGCCGTCGGAGAAGGAGTCGGGGGTGACGTTCACGACTCCCATGACCGCGCAGCGGTCCCATTCCGGAAGACCGGCGACGCGCCCGCGTCCGCTCTGCTTGCTCATGCGTTCAGCCTAGGCCCCGCACGGAGCCGGAGAAGCGTGTGGCCCGGACGGAAGCCCCCGGGCTGGAGGAGGGGCGGGGCTTCCGTCCGGGCCGGTCCCGGAGCGAGCGGTCACGCGGCTCTTACGTCCCGCTCTCCGACGACGTGGGCACACGCGCGTGCGGTGTGCGAGCGGCGGCGCAGGAAGCGCGGCAGCGGCAGGGCGAGGTTGACGAAGCCCTCGGCCTGCATGGCGGCGAAGCCGATGCGCGGGAGGTCGCCGGAGGCCCGGTAGACGACGAAGCGGGGCTCCCAGCGGGGCTGGAACTTCGCGTTGAACTTGTACAGGGACTCGATCTGGAACCAGCGGGACAGGAAGACCAGCAGCCCCCGCCAGGCGCGCAGCACCGGGCCTGCGCCGATCTTCTCGCCGCGCGCGAGGGCGGAGCGGAACATCGCGAAGTTCAGCGACACGCGCGTGATGCCGAACCTGGGGGCGGCCTGGAGGGCGGCGACGATCAGCAGTTCGTTCATGCCGGGGTCGGCGGCGCGGTCCCGTCGCATGAGGTCGAGGGAGGCGCCGTCGGTGCCCCAGGGCACGAAGTGCAGGATCGCCTTGAGGTCGCCGTACGGGCCGGGCTGGTCGTCCGCCTTGTGGGCGGTGGCGATGAGGCAGTCGCCGTCGGCGAGATCGCCGATGCGGCCCAGGGCCATCGAGAAGCCGCGCTCGGTGTCGGTGCCCCGCCAGTCGTCGGCGGCCTGCCGGATGCGCTCCAGCTCGGTCTCCCCGAGGTCACGGACGCGCCGCACCCGGGTCTCGTAACCGGCCCGCTCGATGCGCTTGACCATCTGGCGGACGTTGCGCATCGCGCGGCCGGCGAGCGAGAAATCCGCGACGTCCACCACCGCCTCGTCGCCCAGTTCGAGGGCGTCCAGGCCCGTCTCGCGGGTCCAGACCTCGCCGCCGGTCTCCGAGCAGCCCATGACGGCGGGTGTCCAGGAGTGCGCCTTGGCCTCGTCCATGAAGCGCTCGATGGCGCCGGGCCAGGCCTCCACGTCGCCGATCGGGTCGCCGCTGGCGAGCATCACGCCGGAGACGACGCGGTAGGTCACGGCGGCCTTGCCGCTGGGGGAGAAGACGACGGCCTTGTCGCGGCGCAGCGCGAAGTGGCCGAGGGAGTCGCGGCCGCCGTGCTTGGCCAGCAACGCCCGGAGGCGGGCCTCGTCCTCCTCGGTGAGGTGCGCGGCGGGGTGCTCGGGACGGAAGGCGAGGTAGATCGTGGTGATCGCGGTGAGCAGGCCCAGGGCGCCCAGGGAGGCGCCGACGGTCCACGAGGTGTCGCCCTGGTAGTCGACGGGGCCCTCGAAGCCGAAGAGGCCGTACAGGACGTGCGTGATGCGGTCGGCGAGGCTCGGGTCGCCGACCAGGCGGTTCGGGTGGACGCTGACGATGATCAGGCCGAGCACGAGGGAACCGGCGCCCATGAGGACGAAGTTGGCGAGCGCGCGCCAGCGGCTGCGCGGGTCGGGCAGTGCCCGGAACTGGTCGCGGTGGCGCAGCAGCGGTGCGAGCAGGGCGAGGGAGATGGCCGCGCCGACGAGGGAGTGGCGGTAGGTGAACTGTGCCAGCGCGCCCGCGGGCAGCAGTGCCACGGCCGCCCGCCAGGCCCGGCGCTTGTGGCGCCTGAGGCCGTGGGCGAGCAGCAGCAACAGCACTCCGGCGCTGAGCGAGAGCGCGGCCGCGAACGGGCCGAGCGCGCCGGGCAGTACCTCGGCCAGGGTGTGCATGCGGCTGTGCCGGAAGCGCGGGAAGACGCCGGCGGCGATGTCCAGAAGGCCTACGAGCGCGCAGGCTCTGGCGACGAGGACGGGGACGGCCTCGGGGCGCGGTCCGTGCAGTGCACGCCGCAGCCGTGTTGATCGGATCGGAACCCCGCCCGACATTTCCTCATCTGTCCTGACAGACATCGCATCCCGTGGTTCTGCGAGTGACTTTGGATCCGGAGCCCTGATTCGGGCATCCGGCGACATTGCGCCCTCTAGGACGGTGTCTCGTGAGGAGAGGTTCACTCAGCTCCTCAAAGCCG
The DNA here is from genome assembly GCF_044756385.1 of Streptomyces sp. NPDC091972. Classification (NCBI taxonomy): domain Bacteria; kingdom Bacillati; phylum Actinomycetota; class Actinomycetes; order Kitasatosporales; family Streptomycetaceae; genus Streptomyces; species Streptomyces sp. NPDC091972. Next base: position 634,989 of record NZ_JBIVSV010000005.1, read on the forward strand.
TTTCAAAGGCCGAGGAAAGCGAAAGCAAGCAATGGGTCTCACGAGCAACAACACGCTGGTGCTGGCGGTCCTGGCCGCCGTGGCCGTGTTCACCGGCACGGTGTGGCTCTGGCCACGGCTGGCGCGCCGGAGCTGGCGGTCCGTCAGCGGCCGTGTAGGGCTGTTGCTCTCGACCCAGTTGCTGGTCTTCGTGTCGGTGGGGCTGGCCGCCAACCAGGCTTTCGGGTTCTACGCCTCCTGGGCCGACCTGTTCGGGCGGGAGACCGACATGGGCGTGGTGGTCGACCACACCCCGGGCGAGCGGTCGAGCGGCCCGCTGCGGGTGACCGAGGTCGGGGACGTGCCCGGCAGGAGCGGCTTCCGGCCGTCGTCGGTCGGGCAGGTCCAGAAGGTCGAGATCGTCGGCCCCACGAGCCGCATCGCGAGTCCCGCGTACATCTATCTGCCGCCGGAGTATTTCCAGGCGCGCTATCGGGCGCGCACCTTCCCGGCGGCCGTCGTGCTCACCGGTTATCCGGGCACCGCGAGAGCGCTGGTGGACAAACTCCACTATCCGCGCACGGCTCTGGAACTCACCGGGGACGGCCGTATGCAGCCGATGATCCTGGTGATGCTGCGGCCGACGGTGGCGCCGCCGCGCGACACCGAGTGCGCGGACGTTCCGGACGGCCCGCAGACCGAGTCGTTCTTCGCGAAGGATCTTCCGGAAGCGGTGACCGAGCACTACAGGGTGGGCAGGAAACCGGGGAGCTGGGGGATCATCGGGGACTCCACGGGCGGTTACTGCGCGCTGAAACTCGCCATGCACCACCCGGCGGTCTACGCCGCGGGGGCGGGCCTGTCGCCGTACTACAAAGCGCCCGTGGACGCGACCACGGGCGATCTCTTCCATGGCGACAAGGCGCTGCGCGACCGCGCCGACCTGTGGTGGTGCCTCAAGCACCTGCCCGGACCGGACACCTCACTGCTCGTCAGCAGCAGCAAGGTGGGCGAGTCGAACTACAAGGACACCCTGAAGTTCATCGAGCGGGTGAAGGCGACGGGAACGACACGGATCTCGTCGATCATCCTCGAAAGCGGCGGCCACAACTTCAACACCTGGCGGCGGGAGATCCCGGCGACCCTGGAGTGGGTGAGCGGGCGGCTCGGCGGCGATCAGCGAGCGGTGAGCGGTCGTTGAGTGATCAATACGCCGAATTCGGCGGGAGTGCCGATTCCTGATGTCGTGTGAACACTGCGGGGTGGCTGTGTTTTTACGGGGCGGGGCACCACGGTTCGCCTACGCGCGGTAAGTTTCTGGCCATGCCACGTGGACGTCACCGCCATTCCCCGCCTTTGCACAGACTGCTTCCTCCGTCGGCGATCGCAGGCGTGTCCCTCGTCTGCGCCTTCGGCCCCTGGGTGTTCTCGCAGCAGGCCGTGCTGCGCGTGATAGCCGCGTTCGCCGCGGCGGTCGCGGTGGTCGGGGCGGCCGTCATGCGCCGTTGGGACGCACAGGCGGGCAAGCAGGTCGCCGACCTCACGCGCGCGCGTGCGAGCGACGAGTGGCGGCACGAGGAGCGGGTCGCCGAACTCGAGACCGACCTCGAGGAGTCGCGGGAGCTGCGCGTCAAGCTGGAGCAGCGGCTGCGGGCAAAGCGCGCGGAGCTGGCGGGCCTGCGCAACGAACACGCGGCGCTGCTGCGGCGGTACGCCACGGCGGAGACCGAGCGGGCGAGCGCGCTGGAGGGCCGCCGGCTGCTGGAGATAGAGGCCGCCCCCGCGCGTGCGCTGCCGCCGGGGGAGCCGGTCGACGGGCAGGCCGAGGCGGTGGCCGCCGAGGACGGTCCCGGGAACGGGACCGCGGCTGGGCAGGAGGCCGAGGGGTCCGCGAAGGGTGCCGGGTCTGCGGAGGGTGCCGGGTCCGCGGAGGGTGCGGACGCGTCCGAGAAGGACCCGGAGCGGCCCGCGATCTTCTCCCCGGAGGGTTCCCGGCTGTTCCTGCGGGCGAACGCGGCACTGAAGCGGCTCGACGAGGGCGGCGACGGGGCCGTCAGGACGAAGCCCGGGACGAAGGCCGTGACGAAGCCCGAGGCCGACCCCGTGGCGGAGGCGGGCCCCCAGGACGAGTCGGACGCCAAGGGGCGGTCGGCGAAGGCCGGTTCCGCCGCGGCGGACACCGCCGGTACCCGGGCGGAGGCCGCGCAGGAGGACGAGGTGCGGGGGAAGCCCGAGGCGGCCGACGGGCATGAGCACGCGGCCGCCTCCACCACGGCGACAGCCACCTCATCGCAGCAGCCCGCCGGGCACTTCATCGCGCCGACCGCGGTGGCGGTCGTGCCATCCGCTCCCGTGCGCCGCCCGCGGGTCGAGGGCGGGTTCGACTTCTTCGGCACGAAGTCGGGGGCCTCGCGCGACGCGCTGGAGGCCGTGCAGAACGAGGACCTCGCCGACGTCGTCGGCCAGGAGGCGCTCGCCCTGCACAAGGCCGAGTCGGAGGCGGAGTTCAAGCCGGCCGACGAGGAGTCGCGGGGCATCGGCCAGGTCATCGACCTGACGGCCCACGACGAGACGGAGCAGATCGACCTGCAGGGGCTGCGCAGCGCGGTCTCCTGACGGACGTACGGCTCGCGAGGGGCACGGTCAGACCATCCAGCGGTCGGGCCGTGCCCCTTTCCGTCCCGTCCGCGACCTCTCCGCCTGCGCCCCGAGCAGTTCCGCGGCCTCCTGAGCGTCCCTGAGACGGGCCGTGACGGTCTTGTTCGCCCCCGTGTCCACGTGCACGTCGGCGACCCGCCACAGCCGCTCCCAGGGCCCCTGGGTGAGCCGTACGCTCTGGACCTTCGCGTGCGGGACGAGGGCCAGGCTGCGGCGCAGCAGCCCCTGTCGCGAGGCGAACACCGCGTCGGTGACGGCGAGTCCGTGGCCGCGCCACCACAGGGGCACGCACCGCCCGGCCCGCCGCGGGGGTCGTGACAGCGCCGACGGAGGCGGTACGACGACTCCGGGCAGGACGCGCGCGACGACCGCCTCGGCGACCTCGCGCGGGGCGACGGGCACCAGCACGGAGTTGGACGAGCCGGCGACGTCCAGCTCGACCCGCACCCAGTTGCGCCGCCGCCACAGCAGGGGCTCCACGATCCGCACGGTCTGCACCCGCCCCGGCGGCACCGTCTCGTGGGTGCGGTCCAGGAGCCCGTGGTCGATGCGCAGCCCGTCCGGGGACTCGCCCACCGTCCAGTCGTACTCGGTGACGAACCGCCCCACGCTGCTCGCCCCCGCCGCGCCCAGCAGCGGTACGGCGGTCGCGAAAACCGTCCACAGGCTGTGGGTGGCCCACCACAGCAGCGACGGCACGACGACGGCGGCGACCAGACTGAGCCAGGTGGCGCCCGTCAGCACGAGGGAGAGGGCGAGATCGCGCGGAGGCGTGCGCAGCAGCTCGCGCGACGGGGCCTCGCCGACCTCGTGGGCGGTCTCCGGGGCGAAGCCGGCGGCGCGGGCGAGGAGTTCCGCGCGCAGGGCCCGCGCCTCCCGCTCCCCGAGGAAGGCCAGTTCGTCCTTCTTGTCGGTGCCGACGACGTCCAGGCGGAGCTTCGCGACGCCCGCCACGCGCGCGAGGAGCGGCTGGGTGACGTCGACCGCCTGGATCCGCTCCAGCCGGATGTGCGCGGTGCGCCGGAACAACAGACCGGTCCGGATGCGCAGTTCGGTGTCGGTCACCGCGAAGTGGGTGAACCACCAGGTCAGGAAGCCGTAGAGGGCGGCGGCCGGGACGATGACGGCGAGGGCGAGCAGCAGCGTGGTGGTCGTGAGCCGGGTCAACTGGCGCTGCGCCTGGTCGGGGTCGTGCACCGCCCACCCGATGACGACGGCGACCGGCGCCCACGCCCGCCTGAGGGGCGTTATGGGATGCAGCCGCCGCTCGGCGAGGCGTTCCCCGCCGGGTTTCTCCTGTACGGCGTCGTCCACGCCCGGCGCTGTCACAGGCCCGCCGATCGGGCCTCGCCGAGCTCGGTGAGCCGGTCGCGCAGCCGCTCCGCCTCGGCCGGGTCGAGGCCCGGGATGGTCGCGTCGGTCGCCGCGGCGGCGGTGTGGAGCTGGACGCTGGCCAGCCCGAAGTGCCGCTCCACGGGCCCGGAGGTGACCTCCACGAGCTGCATCCGGCCGTACGGCACGACGGTCTCCTCGCGCCACAGCACGCCCCGGCTGATCAGCAGGTCGTCGGCGCGCTCGGCGTAGCGCCAGGAGCGCCAGTTGCGGCCGAGCAGCACCCAGCCCCAGCCGGCCAGGGCGAGCGGCAGCACCGCGAACGCGGCCCAGGGCGCCCCGCACAGCAGCCCGAGCAGCAGCCCCAGGCCCACCGCGAGCAGTCCCAGCCACACCACCAGCAACAGCCGCCGCATCCGCAGCAGCCCCCGCGGCAGCCCGGTCCACACCGGTTCGGCCCCGGTGACTTCCGTGTCCCGCCCGCTCCCCGTCTCCATAGGGCCAGCGTACGTAGGACAGACTGTGTCCATGACTCCTACGACGGAGACCACGGTCGGCATCGGCGGCGCCGCGGAGAGCACCGACATGGTGCTCAACATCGGACCGCAGCACCCGTCCACGCACGGCGTGCTGCGCCTGCGGCTGGTCCTGGACGGCGAGCGCATCATGAGCGCCGAGCCGGTGATCGGCTACATGCACCGGGGCGCCGAGAAGCTCTTCGAGGCGCGTGACTACCGCCAGATCATCATGCTGGCCAACCGCCACGACTGGCTGTCGGCCTTCTCCAACGAGCTGGGCGTGGTCCTCGCCGTGGAGCGCATGCTCGGCATGGAGGTCCCGCAGCGGGCCGTGTGGACGCGCACCCTGCTCGCCGAGCTCAACCGGGTGCTGAACCACCTGATGTTCCTCGGCTCGTACCCCCTGGAGCTGGGCGGCATCACCCCGGTCTTCTACGCGTTCCGCGAGCGGGAGGTCCTCCAGAACGTCATGGAGGAGGTCTCCGGCGGCCGGATGCACTACATGTTCAACCGCGTCGGCGGCCTCAAGGAGGACCTGCCGGCCGGCTGGGCCACGCGCGCGCGTGCCGCCGTCTCCGCCGTGCGCTCGCGCATGGACCGCTTCGACGACCTGGTGCTCGGCAACGAGATCTTCCGCGGGCGCACCAGGGACGTGGGCGTCCTCGCCCCGGGGACCGTCCACGCGTACGGCGTCAGCGGGCCCGTCGCGCGCGCCTCGGGCGTCGACTTCGACCTGCGCCGCGACGAGCCGTACCTCGCCTACGGGGAGCTCCAGGACACCCTGAAGGTGGTCACGCGGCAGGAGGGCGACTGCCTGGCCCGCTTCGAGGTCCTCCTGGAGCAGACCCACAACGCCCTCGACCTCGCCGACGCCTGCCTGGACCGGCTCGCCGAGCTGCCGCCCGGGCCGATCAACCAGCGCCTGCCCAAGGTCCTCAAGGCCCCCGAGGGGCACACGTACGCGTGGACCGAGAATCCGCTCGGCATCAACGGCTACTACCTCGTCAGCAAGGGCGAGAAGACCCCGTACCGGCTCAAGCTGCGCTCGGCCTCGTACAACAACATCCAGGCGCTGGTGGAACTGCTGCCGGGCACGCTGGTCGCCGACATGGTGGCGATCCTGGGGTCACTGTTCTTCGTGGTCGGGGACATCGACAAGTAGGCCCTCGACCAGTACGCCGTCGACGCCGACGGGCTGGAGGAGCCAGCCGAAGTCGCCGAGTCCGCCCGCCGCGGTGAGCTCGGCGGCCTCTCCGGCGCGCGCGAGGGCGCGTACGTACTCTGCGGGGTGCGTGGACGCCAGGGAGAGCGGGGGGCGCGCGCCCGCGATGCCCAGGGTGCGCAGGGCCTCGCGCTGGGTCAGGAACCGCCCTCCGGGGAGTGCGCACGCGTCCAGCGCCACATGGGCCGTGAGGTCGCAGGAGCCGTCCGGTACGGGTGCGCACTCGCGGCCCTCGCGGAAGCCGGTGAGCGTGCCGAAGAGGGGGCGCGTGGATGCCGTGTGGGCGTAGTCGACGGCCACCGCGAGCCCCCGCGCGACCGTCGCGACCGCGGCGGCCCACGCCTCGTCGCGGGGCAGGCCGATCTCGGCGCGCAGTCCTTCCCCGGCCGGCAGCGGCCACCACCGCTCCAGCCACCCGGCCTCCGCGCCCGCGACCGGCTCCCCGAGACGTTCGCGGCCGTCGCGGCGTACGAGGACCCGCCGCGGGACGCCCGAGGAGTCCGTCTCGGCGATCTCCACGGGTACGTTGTCCAGCCATTCGTTGGCGAACAGCAGCCCGGTGACGTCCTGCGGCGGCTCGGACCGCCACTCGATCCGGTCATCGAGGGCGGCGGGGCGGCCGGTGACCTCGACGGCGTGCACACGCGTGCGTGCGGTCACCTTGGCCGGCAGGGCGGCGAGGACACCGGCAGCCAGCTCGCCCCGCCCAGCGGCCATGTCGACGAAGTCGAGCCGGGCGGGCCGGCCGAGCGCCTCGTCGAGGCGGCACAGCAGCCGGGCCACGGCCTCCGCGAACATCGGGGAGGCGTGCACGGACGTACGGAAGTGTCCGGCGGGCCCCTCCGGCCTGCGGTAGAAGCCGTCCGGGCCGTAGAGGGCGGCCTCGGTGGCGGCCCGCCAGCCGGTCCAGCCGCCCGTCGTGTCATTGGTCACGCGGTCAGGCTAGGCGCACCGGGGAACAGGGCCTCCACCTTGGGGAGTACGCGCGGGCGGTACGGATCGGTCCTCCGGTTGACCCCTGCACACATCACGCTTCCCTACGCTGGGTTACGTGCAGCGCCTCTATGACTTCCTCCGCAGGCACCCGACCGGGGTCGACGTCTTCTGGGCCGTCTTCCTGCTCGGGATCTCGCTCGCGAGCGAAACCGCCCGTGGGGAGTCCCGGGGGACCCGCTCGCCGATGGCGATCATCCCGGTGGTCCTGCTGCTGTGCGTGGTGATCGCGCTGCGCCGGCGCATGCCGGAGCGCATGCTGCTGCTGGCCATCGGGCTCGGCGTGGCGCAGGTCGTGCTGGACGTGGAGACCAGCCCCGCCGACTTCGCCTTCCTGGTGATCGTCTACACCGTGGCCGCCACGGGCACCCGCTGGGCGTCCCGGCTGGCGCTGACGATCGGCCTGTGCGCCGCCCCCGTCGCGCAGTTGCGCTGGCCGAACGAGAACTCCGGCGCGCTCGGCAACGTCGCGATCATGATCTTCCAGACGGTGCCGTTCGCCCTGGCCTGGGTGCTCGGCGACTCGATCCGCACCCGCCGCGCCTACTTCGCGCAGCTGGAGGAGCGCAACGCCCGCCTGGAGAAGGAGCGCGAGGCGCAGGCCAAGGTCGCCGTCGCCGCCGAGCGCGCCCGTATCGCCCGCGAACTGCACGACGTCGTCGCGCACAACGTCTCCGTCATGGTCGTCCAGGCCGACGGCGCCGCCTATGTCCTCGACGCCGCGCCCGACCAGGCCAAGAAGGCCCTGGAGACCATCTCCTCCACCGGCCGCCAGGCCCTCGCCGAGATGCGCCGCCTGCTGGGCGTGCTGCGCACCGGCGAGCACCAGGAGGGCGGCGAGTACGTCCCGCAGCCCGACGTCGAGCAGATCGAGGACCTCGTCCAGCAGTGCCGCGGCTCCGGGCTCCCCGTCGACTTCAAGATCGAGGGCACCCCGCGCCCGCTGCCCAGCGGCGTCGAGCTCACCGCGTACCGCATCGTGCAGGAGGCGCTCACCAACACGCGCAAGCACGGCGGACCGAACGCGGGTGCGAGCGTGCGCCTGGTCTACTTCGACGACGGCCTCGGCCTGCTCGTCGAGGACGACGGCAAGGGCGCCCCGCACGAGCTGTACGAGGAGGGCGGCGCCGACGGAGCGGGCCACGGCCTGATCGGCATGCGCGAGCGGGTGGGCATGGTCGGCGGCACCCTGGACGCGGGCCCCCGCCCCGGCGGAGGATTCCGCATCAGCGCACTGCTCCCGCTCAAACCAGCGCATTGACGCCGACACGCGCCCCCTGTTGACACCTGTCACGCCCCCCCGGCGACCTGCGTACGACCCCGAGGAAACGGAAGAGGCCCCATGACGATCCGCGTGATGCTCGTCGACGACCAGGTGCTGCTGCGCACCGGGTTCCGGATGGTGCTCGCAGCCCAGCCGGACATGGAGGTCGTCGCGGAGGCGGGGGACGGCGTGGAGGCCCTCCAGGTGCTGCGCTCGACCGCCGTGGACGTGGTCCTGATGGACGTCCGCATGCCGAAGCTCGACGGCGTGGAGACCACCCGCCGCATCTGCTCGGAGCCCGACCCGCCGAAGGTGCTGATCCTGACCACCTTCGACCTCGACGAGTACGCCTTCTCCGGGCTGAAGGCGGGCGCCTCCGGCTTCATGCTCAAGGACGTGCCCCCCGGCGAACTGCTCACCGCGATCCGCTCGGTGCACAGCGGTGACGCCGTGGTCGCCCCCTCCACGACGCGGCGCCTGCTCGACCGGTTCGCCCCCATGCTGCCCACCACCGGCAAGGAGCCCCAGCACGCGGAGCTGGAGCGGCTCACCGGCCGTGAGCGCGAGGTCATGGTGCTGGTCGCGCAGGGGCTGTCCAACGGCGAGATCGCGGCCCGGCTGGTGCTGTCCGAGGCGACGGTGAAGACCCACGTCGGACGCATCCTGACCAAGCTGGGCCTCAGGGACCGGGTGCAGGTGGTGGTCCTCGCCTACGAGACGGGGCTGGTGCGCGCGGGCGGGCAGGGCTGAGACACGGCCCGGGACGGGCCGCGCCGACCGGGCCCCCGGGCTACCTCAATATCCCTTCCAGGAAGTCGCTGCCCAGCCGTGCCACCACGGTGACGTCGAGCTGGTGCAGGACGTACCGGCCGCGGCGGCGGGTGGTGATGAGGCCCGCCTTCTTGAGGACGCCCAGGTGCCGGGATATCTCCGGGGCGGTCATGCCGTGCACCTGGGCGAGCTCGCTGGTGGTGTAGGCGCTGCGGGCCAGATGCCGGCACAGGCGCATCCGGACCGGGTGGGAGAGCGCGCCCAGCCGCAGGGCCAACTGATCGACCGAGGGCGGGGAGGCGAGCTCGGGGGAGCCGACCGGGTAGTGCAGGGCGGGCTGCCAGCCGTACCGGTGCAGCACGCTCAGGTGCGGCCAGCCCAGGCTCGTCGGGACCAGCAGCAGACCGCCCTCGGCCGTGGCGCTGTGACCGGTGCCCAGCTTGTCGACGGTGATGCGGCCCGCCGCCTCGTCGAGCGTGACGGCGGGCGACACCGCGGTCAGCGCCTCCGCGAGGCCCTTGCGGCGCAGCAGGTCCGTCTTGTGGCGGGCGTCCGCCGCGAGCTGGTGGCGCAGCCGCGACCAGGTGTCCGCGAAGAACGCCTCGTCGCAGTCCTCCACGAACTGCCGGAACCAGGCCCGGATCCGCGGCGGGTCGGCCAGCAGCCGCTCGGCGAACCGCACCTGCCGCGGCCCGCGCGAGGCGGCCAGCTCCAGGGCACGCCGGTGCAGCGCGCTGTCGGAGAGCACGCTCGGGCCGTGCGAGCAGTACGGCAGCGCGCAGGTGAACTCCAGGGCCGCGTCCACGAACTGCTCGTCCGTCAGCTTGTCGAGCAGGTCCAGGTCCTCGGCGATGCAGGCTCCGGGGAGCGTGGTCCGGCCCGTGACGCCGGCGAACGGCATGAACAGGTCCGAGAACGTCGTCCGCCACAGGAAGTCCGCCTCGCACATCCGGTCGGCGAGGTGCGGGTCGAGCCGCGCGGTCACGCCCGTCACCCAGGCCTGGAGTCCCGGATGGTGCCCCGGTTCGGCCAGCGCGTGCAGCGCCATGCCGAGCTCGGCCAGGGGCGAGGGCACGACGGCGACCCTCTCCGGCCGCAGCCCCGCGATGTCGATGCGCACGCTCATGACCTCATGTTGCACCCCGCCACCGACAACGCCGTCCTCGATTGACAGGGGCCGTCAATCGACGCGACGAGGCCGCCGCGGCGACGCAGCCTGGGGCCATGAGCATCACCCGGCAGCACCTTGTCGACACCTACCGCGCCCGGCACCTCGGCACCCCCGTGCCGCCCGCTCCCGGCACCCACGACGTGCGGGCCGTGCGCGAACTGCGCGAGTACCGGCGCTTCCTGGCGGCCCTCGCGGGACGGCCCGCCCGAGGCCGGGTACGGCACGCGCTGCGCCGATGGCCGCAACGGCGGACCGGCCCCGGTTGCCGACCCACCGGCTGACGCCCTTTAGGCGCCGGAGCTGCCGGTCTCCCGCAGCCTGGCGGCGAAGTCGGCGGCCGCCGCCCGCACGTCGGCCGCCGTCCACTCCAGGGCGGCGGCGCGGACGTAGACCTCGGTCATCGACAGGCCCGGGCCCTTCTCGTCCCAGGCGTTGCCGAACAGGGCCGTGCCCGTCTCCTCCGCCTGCCGGATCGCCGCCTCGGAGCACTCGTCGACGCCGTACGGCAGCCAGACCTGGAAGTCGCAGGTGTGCGGCACCCCGGGGTGGACCCGCGCCCACGGCAGCCCCGCCCTGGCGAACCCCTCGCGCAGCGCGGCGGCCACCACGCGCGCGTGGGTGACGTACTCGGGCAGCCTGGGCAGCTCGTGCTCCAGTCCGGCGAGGGCCGACAGGGCGGTCGGGAACTGCTGGAAGACCGCGCCCCCGTACCGGTGCCGCCAGGTCTTCGCCTCCTCGATGAGGCTCCTCGGTCCGGCCAGCGCGGCCCCGCCGAAGCCCTGGAGGGACTTGTAGAACGACACGTAGACGCTGTCCGCGAGGTCCGCGATCTCGGGCAGCGACCGGCCGAAGTGGACGGTGGTCTCCCACAGGCGTGCCCCGTCGAAGTGCACGACCGCGTCCCGCTCGCGCGCCGCCTCCACGAGCTCGGTGAGCTCCTCCCAGGTGGGCAGCAGGTAACCGGCGTCCCTCAGGGGCAGTTCCAGCATCAGCGCCCCGAAGGGCTCCTCGAAACCGCGTATCTCGTCGGCCGTGGGCTGCCGCGGTTCGCTCGTCACATGGACCGGGCGCAAGCCGGAGACCTGCCGGAAGGCGTCGCGTTCGTGCACCTCGGGGTGGGCCATGGCGTGCAGGGCGACGGTGGGGTTGCCGGTGCGGCCCGCCCAGCAGCGCAGCGCCACCTGCTGGGCCATCGTGCCCGTCGGGAAGAAGGCGGCGGCCTCCTTGCCGAGCAGACCCGCGACCTTCTCCTCCAGGGCCGCGACGACGCCGGTGCCGTAGAGGTCGCCCGGCTCGTCCAGGTCGTAGAGCGTGTCCGCCCCGTCGAGCAGTGCCAGGCGCTCGCGCAGGGGTGCGAGCATGTCCAGGCGGGCCAGCGTGCGCTCCGCGCTCCGGCCGGCGCTGATGCGCCGCGCGCGGCGGCGCAGGAGCCGTTCCTCCTCCGTGCCGCGCTCCGCCGGCTCCTCCGGCGTGACCTGCTCCGGTCGTCCCCCGGCGGCCGTCCGCCCGGCCCCTTGCTCCGCTGTGTCACTCATGCGCGGATCATCTCGTGCGCCCCCGGCCCCGGGCACGCCCATTTCCGCACACCCGGCCCGCGGAAACCCACAGCCTGTGGACAACCGGACGTCCCCGGAACCGATCGCGTTAACATGACGAGAAATCGTCCGGTACCCAGATGCGGACTGGAACGGGAAGGCCGCCGTCGCGTGACTACAGTCCAACAGCCAGACAGCAAGGACCGCCCCGCGCGGCTCACCGTCGGCGTCGTCGGCGCCGGCCGGGTCGGGCCGGCGCTCGCCGCGTCCCTCCAGTTGGCCGGACACCGTCCGGTCGCCGTCTCCGGAGTCTCCGACGCCTCCCGGCGGCGCGCCGAGCTGATGCTCCCGGACGTCCCCCTGGTCACCCCCGCGGACGTCCTCCAGCGCGCCGACCTGGTGCTGCTGACCGTCCCCGACGACACCCTGCCCGGTCTCGTCGAGGGCCTCGCCGAGACCGGTGCGGTGCGGCCGGGCCAGCTCCTCGTGCACACCTCCGGGCGGTACGGCGCGAGGGTCCTGGACCCCGCCCTGCGCGCGGGCGCCCTGCCGCTGGCCCTGCACCCGGCGATGACCTTCACGGGCACCCCCGTGGACGTCCAGCGCCTCGCGGGCTGCTCGTTCGGCGTCACCGCCCCCGATGAGCTGCGGCTGGCCGCCGAGGCCCTGGTCATCGAGATGGGCGGCGAGCCCGAGTGGATCGACGAGGAGAAGCGCCCGCTGTACCACGCGGCCCTCGCCCTCGGCGCCAACCACCTGGTCACCCTGGTCGCCCAGGCCATGGAACTGCTGCGCTCGGCCGGCGTGACGGCCCCCGACCGGATGCTCGGCCCGCTGCTCGGCGCCGCCCTCGACAACGCCCTGCGCTCCGGCGACGCGGCCCTCACCGGCCCGGTCGCGCGCGGGGACGCCGGCACCGTCGCCGCGCACGTCACGGAGCTGCGCAAGCACGCCCCGCAGACCGTCTCCGGCTATCTGGCGATGGCCCGCGCGACCGCCGACCGGGCGCTCGCCCACGGACTGCTCAAGCCGGAACTCGCCGAGGACCTCCTCGGGGTACTCGCCACCGGGACCGACGGCGCCGAGGGAGACGCCCGATGACCACGACCCTGCTGCGCACCGCCGGCGAACTGCACGCACGCACGCGTGCGGGCCGCCGGGCCGTCGTGATGACCATGGGCGCCCTGCACGAGGGCCACGCCACCCTGATCCGCACCGCGCGCGAGATCGCCGGACCGGACGGCGAGGTCGTTGTCACCGTCTTCGTGAACCCCCTCCAGTTCGGCGCAGGCGAGGACCTCGACCGCTACCCGCGCACCCTGGACGCCGACCTCAAGATCGCCCAGGACTCCGGCGCGGACGCCGTCTTCGCGCCCGCCGTCGACGAGGTCTACCCCGGCGGCGAGCCCCAGGTGCGCATCAGCGCCGGCCCGATGGGGGAGCGCCTGGAGGGCGCCTCGCGCCCCGGCCACTTCGACGGCATGCTCACCGTCGTCGCCAAGCTGCTCCACCTCACCCGCCCCGACATCGCCCTCTACGGCCAGAAGGACGCCCAGCAGCTCGCGCTCATCCGCCGCATGGTGCGCGACCTGAACTTCGGCGTGGAGATCGTCGGCGTGCCCACCGTGCGCGAGGACGACGGCCTGGCCCTCTCCAGCCGCAACCGCTACCTGTCGGCGAAGGAACGGCGCACGGCACTCGCGCTCTCCGGCGCGCTGTTCGCGGGCCGCGACCGGCACGCGGCACAGGAGGCGCTGCGCGCCCGGGCCCGCGAGGTGCCCGCCACGCACGCGCGTGCCGAGGCCCTGAGCGCCCTCGGGGAGTCCCGTGCGGCCGCCGACGCGCACGCCGTCGCGAAGGCCCTGCCGGGAGCCCCCTCGGCGGTCCGCGCGGCCGCCCGTCTCGTCCTGGACGACGCCGCGCGCCTGGACCCGCCGCTCGTCCTCGACTACCTCGCCCTCGTCGACCCGTCGGACTTCACCGAGATCGAGGACGACTTCACCGGCGAGGCCGTCCTCGCCGTCGCCGCCCGGGTGGGGACGACCCGGCTGATCGACAACATCCCGCTGACCTTCGGAGCCGCCTCGTGACCAGCACAGGCATACGACTGCACGCACCCGCGCCCGGGTGGTCCATCGACGCGGACGTCGTGGTCGTCGGCTCCGGCGTCGCCGGTCTCACCGCGGCCCTGCGCTGCGAGGCCGAGGGCCTGAGGACCGTCGTCGTCACCAAGGCCCGCCTCGACGACGGCTCCACCCGCTGGGCGCAGGGCGGCATCGCCGCGGCCCTCGGCGAGGGCGACACCCCCGAGCAGCACCTGGACGACACCCTGGTCGCGGGCGCGGGCCTGTGCGACGAGGAGGCCGTGCGCATCCTCGTCACCGAGGGACCCGACGCCGTACGCCGCCTGATCGCGACCGGCGCGCACTTCGACGAGTCCGAGGCGGGCGACCTGGAGCTCACCCGCGAGGGCGGCCACCACCGGCGCCGGATCGCCCACGCGGGCGGCGACGCGACCGGCGCCGAGATCTCCCGGGCGCTCGTCGAGGCCGTCCGCGCGCGGGGACTGCGCACGATCGAGAACGCGCTCGTGCTGGACCTGCTCACCGACGCCGAGGGCCGGACCGCGGGCGTCACCCTGCACGTCATGGGCGAGGGCCAGCACGACGGCGTGGGCGCCGTGCACGCCCCCGCCGTCGTCCTCGCGACCGGCGGCATGGGCCAGGTGTTCTCCGCGACCACCAACCCGTCCGTGTCGACCGGCGACGGCGTGGCGCTCGCCCTGCGCGCCGGAGCCGAGGTCAGCGACCTGGAGTTCGTGCAGTTCCACCCCACCGTGCTGTTCCTCGGCACGGACGCCGAGGGCCAGCAGCCGCTCGTCTCCGAGGCCGTGCGGGGCGAGGGCGCCCACCTGGTCGACGCCGACGGCGTGCGCTTCATGGTCGGCCGGCACGAACTGGCCGAGCTGGCGCCCCGCGACATCGTCGCCAAGGGCATCACGCGCCGCATGCAGGAGCGGGACGCCGACCACATGTTCCTCGACGCCCGGCACTTCGGCGCCGAGATGTGGGAGCACCGCTTCCCGACCATCCTCGCCGCCTGCCGCGCCCACGGCATCGACCCGGTCCACGAACCCATCCCGATCGCCCCGGCCGCCCACTACGCCTCCGGCGGCGTGCGCACCGACCCCCGGGGCCGTACGACCGTCCCGGGCCTGTACGCGTGCGGCGAGGTCGCCTGCACCGGGGTGCACGGCGCGAACCGGCTCGCCTCCAACTCGCTGCTGGAGGGCCTGGTCTACGCCGAGCGCATCGTGGCCGACATCGCGGCGAGCCGCGACGGCCTCCGCGCGCGCGTGCCCGCCCCCGTCGAACAGCCCGAGCGGCCAGCCCACCCGCTGCTCGGCCCCGAGGCCCGGTTCGCGATCCAGCGGATCATGACGCAGGGAGCGGGCGTGCTGCGCTCCGCCGAGTCCCTGACCAAGGCCGCCGACCTGCTCCAGCAACTGCACACCGACGCCCGCGACGCACTCACCGAGAACGGCAAGACGGCCGAGCCCGGCGTCGACACCTGGGAGGCCACCAACCTCCTGTGCGTGGCCCGCGTCCTGGTCGCCGCGGCCCTGCTGCGCGAGGAGACGCGCGGCTGCCACTGGCGCGAGG
This sequence comes from Streptomyces sp. NPDC091972, assembly GCF_044756385.1. Classification (NCBI taxonomy): domain Bacteria; kingdom Bacillati; phylum Actinomycetota; class Actinomycetes; order Kitasatosporales; family Streptomycetaceae; genus Streptomyces; species Streptomyces sp. NPDC091972. The sequence continues at coordinate 650,094 of NZ_JBIVSV010000005.1, forward strand.
ACGAGCCCGACCGGGACGACACGGCATGGCGCCGCCACATCGTCGTACGGCTGAATCCGGACCGGACCCTCGCCGTGCACACCACCGATACCGCAGACTTCCCCCCGACCCGGCAGCACCCTCAGGAGCAGTGACACCAGTGAGCACCGACGACCTTCCCCTCGTCCCGTCCGGCGGCTGCGGCGACGGCTGCGCCTGTGGCGCCGCCTCCGACGGTCCCGGCGAGGAGTACCTGGAGTGCGGCCTCGACCCCGCGCTCGCGCAGCTCCTGGCCGACGCAGGGCTCGACCCAGTGGAGGTCGAGGACATCGCCAATGTCGCCATCCAGGAGGACCTCGCCCACGGCGTGGACGTGACGACCGTCGCGACCATCCCCGAGGACGCCGTCGCCACCGCCGACTTCGTCGCGCGCGAGGCAGGCGTCGTGGCCGGTCTCAGGGTCGCCGAGGTGGTTGTCTCGGTGGTCTGCGAGGACGAGTTCGAGGTCGAGCGGCACGTCGAGGACGGCGACCGGGTGGAGGCCGGGCAGAAGCTCCTGTCGGTCACCACACGCACGCGTGACCTGCTCACCGCCGAGCGCAGCGCGCTGAACCTGCTGTGCCGGCTGTCCGGCATCGCGACCGCCACGCGCGCGTGGGCGGACGCGCTGGAGGGCACCGACGCGCGCGTGCGGGACACGCGGAAGACCACTCCGGGGCTCAGGTCGCTGGAGAAGTTCGCGGTGCGCTGCGGGGGCGGGGTCAACCACCGGATGTCGCTGTCCGACGCGGCGCTGGTCAAGGACAACCACGTGGTCGCCGCAGGTGGCGTGGCCCAGGCGTTCAAGGCCGTCCGCGAGGCCTTCCCGGACGTGCCGATCGAGGTCGAGGTCGACACCCTGCACCAGTTGCGGGAGGTCGTGGACGCGGGCGCCGACCTGATCCTGCTGGACAACTTCACCCCCGGCGAGTGCGAGGAGGCGGTCGCGCTCGTGCACGGACGGGCCGCGCTGGAGGCCTCCGGGCGGCTGACGCTGGACAACGCGCGCGCGTACGCCGACACCGGCGTCGACTACCTCGCCGTGGGTGCCCTCACCCACTCCTCGCCGATCCTCGACATCGGCCTCGACCTGCGCGAGGCGGAGTAGTCGCGATGCTCCTCACGATCGACGTAGGCAACACGCACACCGTCCTCGGCCTGTTCGACGGCGAGGACATCGTCGAGCACTGGCGCATCTCCACGGACGCGCGCCGGACCGCGGACGAGCTGGCCGTACTGCTCCAGGGTCTGATGGGCATGCACCCGCTCCTCGGGGACGAACTGGGCGACGGCATCGACGGCATCGCGATCTGCGCCACCGTGCCGTCCGTGCTGCACGAGCTGCGCGAGGTGACGCGGCGCTACTACGGCGACGTGCCGGCCGTGCTGGTCGAGCCCGGAGTGAAGACGGGGGTGCCGATCCTCACCGACAACCCCAAGGAGGTCGGCGCCGACCGGATCATCAACGCGGTGGCGGCCGTCGAGCTCTTCGGCGGTCCCGCGATCGTCGTGGACTTCGGCACGGCGACGACGTTCGACGCGGTGTCCGCGCGCGGGGAGTACGTCGGCGGGGTCATCGCGCCCGGTATCGAGATCTCCGTGGAGGCGCTCGGCGTGAAGGGGGCGCAACTGCGGAAGATCGAGGTGGCCCGGCCGCGGAGCGTGATCGGCAAGAACACGGTGGAGGCGATGCAGGCCGGGATCGTCTACGGGTTCGCCGGGCAGGTCGACGGCGTGGTGAGCCGGATGGCCCGGGAACTCGCGGAGGACCCGGAGGACGTGACGGTGATCGCCACCGGCGGGCTCGCGCCGATGGTGCTCGGGGAGTCCTCGGTGATCGACGAGCACGAGCCCTGGCTGACGCTGGTGGGCCTGCGACTGGTGTACGAGCGGAACGTCTCGCGGATGTGACCTGCCGGGCCGGGACGCCCGGACCGGCATTGGGGTGGCCCGGTCACGCCACACCCGTCCCTTATGTCAAATTTGTCTGATTAGCGCGTACTGTCGCCGCATGCCCACGCCATACGGATCCCGCGGCGGCATGGCGTTCGGCGTGGAGGAGCTGCGTGTGCTCCGCCGCGCTCTCGCCCTCGCCCTTCACCCCGCCCCTGCCTCGGCCGAGGACATCAAGGACTGCCACCGCCTCGCCGAGTCCCTCGACGAGGCGGTGCGTGAGGGTGCCCGGCTGCGCGCCTTCCTGGTGGCCGACCTCGCCCGGTACCGCGCCGCACTGCCCGGCACCGCCGCCGGCTACCTCACGCTGCTGGAGGAGGCGCTGGGCGCCGGGTACCGGCCCGAGCCCGACGATCTCGCCGCGCTCCGGGCCCTGCGCGGCAGCCCCGCCGCCGCGGCGCTGCTGATCCGCTGCCAGATGCTGGCCGAACGGGACGTGAGAGCCCGCCTCGCGGCCGCCACGGGCGCCCGGCACACCCAGTCGGCGCCAGCGGTCCCGGCGTCCCGCACACGCCTCCTGGCGCTGCCCGGAGGGCTTGCCCGGGGCCGCACCGGAGGACTCGGCGAGGGGTGGTCCGGGGCCGTCGGGGGCGGTCCGGCGGTGCAGGACGCCAAGGAGCCGGCGAAGCGCCCGGAGAAGGCCCCGGCCAAGCCCGCGGAGAAGCCCGCTCCCGCGGCCCCGAAGCCCTCGCGGCCCATCCCCACCCCGGGTGAGGTCTTCCCCCGCCGCAAGCCGGCCCCGCCGCCGGCGAACCCGCCCCAGCAGCTCGCCGCGGGCTGAACGCGGGTCGGCCGCACCCCGCCCGAGTTGTCCCGGTGCGGCTGGCTACCCTGGAGGCATGGACTACGTCTCCGCGCTCGTGCCCCCGGTCGTCATGGCCGTGTTCTTCATCGGTGTGATCCGGGTCATCGTGAAGACCCAGGGCGGGGCCAACAAGGCCAAGGAGGACGCGGCCGTCGACGCCGCCCTCGCGCGCGCGGAGGCGACCAAGCAGGCCGACTGACCGGCCCTTCCCCCGTCGGCGTACGACTCCCCGAGCCACCGTGCTTTCGGAGTCGTACGCCCTTTTTGTTGCTGTTTGACGTCGAAAGAGCACGTCCGTCACGCCGATAGCCGGATCTCCCACTATTGTGCTGAGGTGTGCCTCGCCCATTGGGAGAACTCGAAGACGCGGTCATGACGCGGGTGTGGAAGTGGAACCGCCCGGTCACCGTTCGAGAAGTCCTGGAAGACCTTCAGCAGGAACGGTCCATCGCGTACACCACGGTGATGACCGTTTTGGACAATCTCCATCAGAAGGGCTGGGTGCGCCGTGAGGCGGAAGGCCGGGCCTATCGATATGAGGCGGTCTCCACACGGGCCGCCTACGCCGCCGCACTGATGAACGAGGCCTGGTCGCAGAGTGACAACCCCGCCGCCGCTCTCGTCGCCTTCTTCGGGATGATGAGCGAGGAACAGCGACAGGCACTCCAGGACGCCGTACGGATCGTCGGGGGACCGACCGTGGAGAACCCCGACTCGGCAACGCGGGACGGCGGGCGATAGCGTCCGCTCATGTCCGCGAAGAGCCCCTCCGCCGAGAACCCCGAAGTCACCGCAAAAGCCATCACCGTCCGGCGGGCCCGCACCAGCGATGTCGCCGGCATCCGACGGCTCCTCGACTCCTACGTCCGCGACCGCATCCTGCTCGACAAAGCGACGGTGACGCTTTACGAGGACATCCAGGAGTTCTGGGTCGCCGAGCGCGACGACAACGCCGAGCTGGTCGGCTTCGGCGCCCTGCACGTCATGTGGGAAGACCTCGCGGAAGTACGCACTCTCGCCGTGAAGCCCGGACTGAAGGGTGCCGGGGTCGGGCATCAGTTGCTGGAGAAGTTGTTGGAGACGGCCCGCTGGCTCGGTGTTCGCCGCGTTTTCTGTCTCACCTTCGAAGTGGACTTCTTCGGCAAGCACGGCTTCGTCGAGATCGGTGAGACACCCGTTGACACCGATGTCTACGCAGAGCTACTGCGTTCCTATGACGAAGGCGTGGCAGAGTTCCTCGGTCTCGAACGAGTGAAACCGAACACCTTGGGCAACAGCCGGATGCTTCTGCATCTGTGATCGCCAAGGATTCCGGGGCTTCCGGGCCCGCCCGTGCCCAGGTTCCCTATGTCCGAAACGCGCATGTTTCCGGACGGGGAGGCCCCTGTCGGTCTCTCCCGGGGGTTTGTGTTTTTCCAGCAAAAGCGGTTTGCTTTCCGACGTACTGCAGTACTGCATATAACAGGGGACGGCGAAACGGCGGACGCCGCAGACCCCCGGCCCTCAAGTATTGGATGAAAGGAAATCCGGTGGCACAGAAGGTTCAGGTCCTTCTTGTCGACGACATCGACGGCGGCGAGGCGGACGAGACCGTCACGTTCGCGTTGGACGGCAAGACGTACGAGATCGATCTCACGACCGCCAATGCGGACAAGCTTCGTGGCCTTCTCGAGCCCTACGTGAAGGGCGGTCGCCGCACCGGAGGCCGTGCTTCGGGCGGGCGCGGAAAGACGCGGGCCGCTTCCGGTGGCAGCCAGGACACCGCTCAGATCCGTGCCTGGGCCAAGGAGAACGGTTACGAGGTCAATGACCGCGGCCGTGTTCCGGCGAGCATTCGCGAGGCTTACGAGAAGGCCAACGCCTGATCGAGAGGTGCACGAAGGCCGGGGTCCGCGAAGGCCTGTGCCCGAGCGCCCCGCAGCCGCAGCCGGTGGCAGTGCGTCGCCACCGTGTTCACGACGCGTACGAGATCGGGGGCGCCCCCACCGCCCCCCAGTGCCGACACCGTCGGCAGCGAGGCCTCGACCTCGCACCCAGGCTCGGGGGGCCGCAGCCACACGGCGGCCCCCTGCAGGGCGCCGGGAGCCGCATGCTCCCCTCCGGGAGGCGCCGCCGCGACGGGGCCGCCCGTCCCCGGCGCGGCTGACCGGCCCGCAGATCCGGCCGGCACCCGGCCCGGTGCCGCTCCGGTGAGCCCGGTCGTCTCCGCCCTGGGCGAGCGCCACGCGCCCGTGCCAGGCTGCCGCGTCGCCCCGGCGAGGCCACCCGGCATCCGGCCCCACGCTGCGCCCGCGGGCCCGCCCGGCACCGCCCCGGGGAGTGCCGGTGCCGTCATGGAGCCGTCCGCGCCGATCGCCCGCAGGTCCAGCGGGAGCGAGCCCCACTCCAGCCACTCCAGGATTCCGGGCAGCTCCTCCGCGCTGCCCGCCGCCACCAGGAGCCGCACGCGGTCGCCCCGCAGCGCCACCGGAGACGCCCCGGCGAGGTGGCGCAGGGCCGCGCGGCCCGCCTCGGCCGGGACGTCCAGGACGTCGAAGCGCGGGCCCACCCGCAGACGTACGGGAGATTCGGGGGTGCTCGCGGGCACCGTGGGCCAGCCCAGTTCGTTCTCGTACCAGCGGCGGACCTGATCGTCGCCGGCGGCGGCCCGGTCGGGCGGCCGCCGGGGGAGCGGGACCGCGGTGCGTTCCGAGGTGCGAGGGAGGTGGCCGGCAACCATGCCGAGTGCAACCGCCGGAAGGGCGCGAGAGTTACGCTGGGTGCGCCGACGTGTGCGAAGAGTGTTTGAGGAGGGGGCGTGCGGAGGTGCGGGGTGGCACAAGGTTGTTCGCCCGTAGCGGAGGGACGGGGGGCGTACGGCATGGAGTGTCGGTCGGAGCGGGTAAGACATCCCTAGTGGGAGGGGGCGACACGCAGGAAAGGACGTCTCACGTTCGCCATCGGCGTACTGGCGACTGGGGTAACTGCCTGGCCTGCGGGAACATCGTCTCGCACCATCGGGTTGGAGCAGATGTCGGCGTTCGGGGTCAGGAGGCCATCGACGGTGTCGGCAGTTGGAATGAGCGGTCCCCGCTTGCGGGACTAAGCTGCGGAAGGACAGGGAGGGGAAGTTCCCCCCACTGCCTGACCGCTCTGAGGAGCGATTAACGATGTTCGAGAGGTTCACCGACCGCGCGCGGCGGGTTGTCGTCCTGGCTCAGGAAGAAGCCCGGATGCTCAACCACAACTACATCGGCACCGAGCACATCCTCCTGGGCCTGATCCACGAGGGTGAGGGTGTCGCCGCCAAGGCCCTTGAGAGCCTCGGGATTTCGCTCGAGGCGGTCCGCCAGCAGGTGGAGGAGATCATCGGGCAGGGGCAGCAGGCCCCGTCCGGGCACATCCCCTTCACCCCCCGTGCCAAGAAGGTCCTGGAGCTGTCGCTCCGCGAGGCCCTTCAGCTGGGCCACAACTACATCGGCACGGAGCACATCCTGCTCGGCCTGATCCGTGAGGGCGAGGGCGTCGCCGCCCAGGTCCTGGTCAAGCTGGGCGCAGATCTCAACCGGGTGCGGCAGCAGGTCATCCAGCTGCTCTCCGGTTACCAGGGCAAGGAGACCGCCACCGCCGGCGGGCCTGCCGAGGGCACCCCCTCGACGTCCCTGGTCCTCGACCAGTTCGGCCGGAACCTCACCCAGGCCGCTCGTGAGTCCAAGCTCGACCCGGTCATCGGGCGCGAGAAGGAGATCGAGCGGGTCATGCAGGTGCTGTCCCGCCGTACCAAGAACAACCCGGTGCTGATCGGTGAGCCCGGCGTCGGCAAGACCGCCGTCGTCGAGGGCCTCGCCCAGGCCATCGTCAAGGGCGAGGTGCCCGAGACCCTCAAGGACAAGCACCTCTACACCCTGGACCTCGGCGCGCTGGTCGCCGGCTCCCGCTACCGCGGTGACTTCGAGGAGCGCCTGAAGAAGGTCCTCAAGGAGATCCGCACCCGCGGCGACATCATCCTGTTCATCGACGAGCTGCACACGCTGGTCGGTGCGGGTGCCGCCGAGGGCGCCATCGACGCCGCTTCGATCCTGAAGCCGATGCTGGCCCGCGGTGAGCTCCAGACCATCGGCGCCACCACGCTGGACGAGTACCGCAAGCACCTGGAGAAGGACGCGGCCCTCGAGCGCCGCTTCCAGCCCATCCAGGTCGCCGAGCCCTCGCTCCCGCACACGATCGAGATCCTCAAGGGTCTGCGCGACCGCTACGAGGCCCACCACCGTGTCTCCATCACGGACGAGGCCCTCGTCCAGGCCGCGACCCTGGCCGACCGGTACATCTCGGACCGCTTCCTGCCGGACAAGGCGATCGACCTGATCGACGAGGCCGGTTCCCGGATGCGCATCCGCCGGATGACCGCGCCGCCGGACCTCCGCGAGTTCGACGAGAAGATCGCCGGTGTCCGCCGGGACAAGGAGTCCGCGATCGACTCGCAGGACTTCGAGAAGGCCGCCTCCCTCCGCGACAAGGAGAAGCAGCTCCTGGCCGCCAAGGCCAAGCGGGAGAAGGAGTGGAAGGCCGGCGACATGGACGTCGTCGCCGAGGTCGACGGCGAGCTGATCGCCGAGGTCCTCGCGACCGCCACCGGCATCCCGGTCTTCAAGCTGACCGAGGAGGAGTCCTCGCGTCTGCTGCGCATGGAGGACGAGCTCCACAAGCGGGTCATCGGCCAGGTCGACGCCGTCAAGGCGCTGTCGAAGGCGATCCGTCGTACGCGTGCGGGCCTCAAGGACCCGAAGCGTCCCGGTGGTTCGTTCATCTTCGCCGGCCCGTCCGGTGTCGGTAAGACCGAGCTGTCCAAGGCGCTCGCCGAGTTCCTCTTCGGTGACGAGGACGCGCTGATCTCCCTCGACATGTCGGAGTTCAGCGAGAAGCACACGGTCTCGCGGCTCTTCGGTTCGCCCCCCGGATACGTGGGCTACGAAGAGGGCGGCCAGCTCACCGAGAAGGTCCGCCGCAAGCCGTTCTCCGTCGTCCTCTTCGACGAGGTCGAGAAGGCCCACCCGGACATCTTCAACTCGCTGCTGCAGATCCTGGAGGACGGTCGCCTGACCGACTCCCAGGGCCGGGTCGTGGACTTCAAGAACACGGTCATCATCATGACGACCAACCTCGGCACCCGGGACATCTCCAAGGGCTTCAACCTGGGCTTCGCGGCCTCGGGTGACAAGAAGACCAACTACGAGCGCATGAAGAACAAGGTCTCGGACGAGCTCAAGCAGCACTTCCGGCCCGAGTTCCTCAACCGCGTCGACGACGTGGTCGTCTTCCCGCAGCTCACCCAGGACGACATCCTCAAGATCGTCGACCTGATGGTGGGCAAGGTGGACGAGCGCCTCAAGGACCGGGACATGGGCATCGAGCTCTCCCAGTCCGCCAAGGAGCTGCTGTCCAAGAAGGGTTACGACCCGGTGCTGGGTGCGCGTCCGCTGCGTCGCACCATCCAGCGCGAGGTCGAGGACACGCTGTCGGAGAAGATCCTCTTCGGCGAGCTGCGTCCCGGCCACATCGTGGTCGTCGACACGGAGGGCGAGGGCGAGACCCAGACCTTCACCTTCCGCGGCGAGGAGAAGTCGGCGCTGCCCGACGTCCCGCCGATCGAGCAGGCGGCCGGCGGTGCCGGGCCGAACCTGAGCAAGGAGGCGTAAGCCTCAGGGCGACGCGTTGAAGGGGCCGGTGCCTTCGGGTGCCGGCCCCTTCAGCGTTGCTCCACCACCTGCCGGGCGTACGGCTTCTCCTTGTCCACGGCCGGCGGCACGACCTCCAGGAGTCCGAGGGGCCCGCAGGGCCTCCGGGGGCCTCCTGTGCCGTCGGAACGCGAAGGGCCGGTACCCGAAGGCACCGGCCCCGGAGTCGAGTGGTTCAGGACAACTGGCCGTCGTAGTCCGGCAGTTTGAAGGTCTTCTCGGCGTGGCCGCCCGACAGGTCGGTGGCGCTGTTGCCGATGTTCGCGATGATCGTGTAGCCCTTGTTCTCGATGTCGACGCGCTGGGCGGTCTTGTAGGTGGCGACGTTCTTGAACAGGTCGACGAAGCCGCGGACGTAGAGGCCGTTGACCTGGTAGCCGACGTGCTTGAGGTTGTAGTCGGTCACCGAGGCGATGATGCCGGGGCGGGCGGTCACGAAGAACAGGGAAACACCGTGCTCCTGGGCGTACTTCGCGACCTCGAGGACGGGCTTGTTGGCCGGCTGGGGGTAGCTGAAGCCGAAGTCGGTCTCCAGGGTCGTGTTGTCGATGTCGAGGACGATCGCCTGCTTCTCGCCGGGCCCGGGGGCGGCGATGCGCGTCTTCAGGTAGGGGAGGGCCTGGTTCATCACGGCCTGGCAGTCGGACTGCCAGGTGGCGTAGTCGACGTCCGCGGCGGCGGCCGAGGCGGTCGTGGAGCTGCTCGCGGTGCTCACGGTGGTCGTCGCGGCCTCGGCGGGAACGGCCAGGGCGACCAGTGCGGCGGCGGAGACGGTGCTTACGGCTGTGCGGCGCGCCCAGGGGCGTCGGTTTCTCATATGCGTGGGGGTCCTCTCACGTCCGTATGCCGTTGTCTGGTGCATGTTCGGGGGCGAGGGTGGCGCGAGGGGAACCGTAGGGTTACTGGCTGGTAAGTGGCCAGAGACGTGCGTCACATGACGGGACTTTTGCTTTTGGGTCGCCGGTGACTTGCCGCACAGGTGATTTGTCCATTACTAGCGGGAATAGTGAACAAATTTACCGAGCGTGCCTTACCTGGCGTACGTACCTTCTCGGCCCATTACTACATTCCGTCGTAGATGGGCCATTTGGGCCTGTTCGGCCACTGGGGTTACCAAGGGATGCGCCATCCGGTCGTCTTCATGTGCCGGGTGGTTTCTCCTGTCCCCTGCTTCATGAGGTTCCGAATGTTCCAGCGCGTCTCCCACCGCTCCTCCCGTACGTCCCTGCTCCGCACCCGTGTGGCCGTCATGGCCGCGTCCGTCGGGGCCACGGCTGTGCTGGGGGCCGGAGTCGCCTCGGCCGCGTCCTCCTCGGCCTCCTGGGTCGACCCGGTCAAGAAGTACACGCTCAGCGCGAGCTACGCGCAGGCCGGTGGCATGTGGCAGTCCACCCACAGCGGGCAGGACTTCGCCGTGCCGAGCGGCACGACCGTCGTCGCCGCGCACGGCGGGACCGTCGTCAAGGCGGGTCCGGGGGGTGCCGGTGACGGTGCCGCCTACGGCAACGCCATCGTGATCAAGCACGGCAACCGGACGTACTCGCAGTACGCCCACCTCTCCCGGATCAAGGTCAAGGTCGGCCAGGTCGTCAAGACCGGCCAGCGCATCGCCCTGTCCGGCAACACCGGCAACTCCAGCGGCCCGCACCTGCACTTCGAGATCCGCACGACCGCCAACTACGGCTCGGCCATCGACCCGGTCGCGTTCCTGCGGGCCAAGGGTGTGAAGGTCTGACCGGGGTCAGGCGCCCGAGCCGCCCCGATGGGCCTGCGTGATCAGGTCCGTCGCGACCTCCAGGACCGCCTGGCGCTTGGCCTCCGGGTCCGCGGTGATGTCCTGGAGGAAGAACATCCCGGCGTGCAGGGTGAAGAGCGCGCTGACGCAGCGGACCTGGTCGGTCAGGTCCGCCTCGGGGTCGACGATGATCTCGCGCAGCCCCTGCATGCGCTCCTTGAAGGTCTCGCCGACGCGCAGTTCACGGACCGTCGCCTGGTTCTCCTGCATGAAGCGGAACAGCGGTGTCGCACCCGTCAGGGTCTCGCTGTAGCGCCGTACGATCTCCTGCTTCGTCTCCAGCGTGTGAGGCTGCTTGCGGCCCCACTCGATGAGGTCGAGGATCGGCTGCGTCAGATCGTCGAAGATGCTGACGAGGATCTCTTCCTTGGTCTTGAAGTGGTAGTAGAGCGCCGCCTTGGTGACGTCCAGGTGCTCGGCGATCTCCCGCAGTGACGTCTTCTCGTACCCCTGCTCCGCGAAAAGTTCGAGGGCCACGTCCTGGATTCGCTGGCGTGTGTTGCCGCGGCGCTGCTGCTTCGTGACGTCCATGGTGCCGCCCATCCTCGTGCTCCTCGGCTTTCCATAAAACTTACTTGACGCCCGGCTAGTTACGCGTCTACCTTCCCCAGTGTAGACAACTAGCCGGGCGGCAAGTAAGTGCCCCGGCGAGGCAGTACCGCAGGACCTCAGGGGAGTGGGAACGATGGCGGACACACAGACGGTCGAGACGGAGCCGGACAAGAAACAGCGCAGCGTGCGGGTCGTCCTGCTCGCGCTGATGATCACCATGATGCTCGCGATGCTCGACAACATGATCGTGGGCACCGCGATGCCGACGATCGTCGGCGAGCTCGGCGGACTCGAGCACCTGTCGTGGGTCGTGACGGCCTACACGCTGGCCACCGCCGCCGCGACCCCGCTCTGGGGCAAGCTCGGCGACATGTACGGCCGCAAGGGCGTCTTCATGAGCTCGATCGTGCTCTTCCTGGTCGGCTCCGCGCTCAGCGGCATGGCCCAGGACATGGGCCAGCTCATCGGCTTCCGGGCCGTGCAGGGTCTCGGCGCCGGCGGTCTGATGGTCGGTGTCATGGCGATCATCGGCGACCTGATCCCGCCCCGGGAGCGCGGCAAGTACCAGGGCATGATGGCCGGCGTCATGGCGCTCGCGATGATCGGCGGTCCGCTGGTCGGCGGCACCATCACCGACAACTGGGGCTGGCGCTGGTCCTTCTACATCAACCTGCCGCTCGGTGTCGTCTCGCTCGCCCTGATCAGCGCGGTGCTGCACCTGCCGAAGAAGCGCGCACAGGCCCGTATCGACTACCTGGGCGCCGCCCTGCTGACCGTCGGCATCACCGCCATCGTGCTGGTGACCACCTGGGGCGGCACGGAGTACGCCTGGAGCTCCGCGCGGATCATGGAGCTGATCGGCATCGGTGTCGCCGCGCTCGTCGGGTTCGTGTTCTGGCAGACCAAGGCGGCCGAGCCGGTCGTACCGCTGCACATCTTCCGCAGCCGCAACTTCACGCTGATGTCGGTCATCGGCTTCATCACCGGCTTCGTGATGTTCGGCGCCACCCTCTTCCTGCCGCTGTACCAGCAGTCCGTGCAGGGCGCCTCCGCCACCAACTCCGGGCTGCTGCTCCTGCCGATGCTCGGCGCGATGCTGGTGACCTCGATGGTCGCGGGCCGGATCACCACCAACAGCGGGCGCTACTACGTCTTCCCGGTCCTCGGCAGCGTCCTGATGGTGATCGGGCTGTACCTGCTGTCGACCATGGACACCGGGACCTCGCGGTTCACCTCGGGTGTCTTCATGGCCGTCGTCGGTCTCGGCATGGGCTGCCTGATGCAGATCACCATGCTGGTCGCGCAGAACAGCGTCGAGATGAAGGACATGGGCGTCGCGTCCTCCTCCACCACCCTGTTCCGTACCCTCGGCTCCTCCTTCGGTGTCGCCATCATGGGTGCGCTGTTCAACCACCGCGTCCAGGACACCATGGCCGAGCGGGGCGGCACGCTGGGCTCCAAGGTGACCGAGCAGTCCGCCCAGTTGGACGCGAAGAGCCTGGAGAAGCTGCCGGACGCGGTGCGCGAGGCGTACCAGTTCGCGGTGTCGGCGGGCACGCACTCGGCGTTCCTGCTCGGCTCGATCGTCGCCGTGGTCTCGCTGGTGGCGGCGGTGTTCGTCAAGGAGGTGCCGCTGAAGGGAGCGGGACCCCAGAAGGCGGCGGAGGACGCGGCGCCGGCCCCGCTGGTCGAGGTCTGACCCGCCCCTGAACCCCGAACCGAAGGCCCCCCGGACGGTGTCCGCCCCGGGGGGCCTTCTTCGTGCGCGCACGAGGGCGATGTCAGTGGCGCGTGTCACCATCGGCCCATGGACAAAGTGCGGCAGATCAGGCTCGCCAAGGACGCCATGGACCGGGACTGGGCCGATCCGGAGCTCGACCTGGACGCCGTCGCCGCGCACGCCGGGTACTCGCGCTACCACTTCATCCGGGTGTTCCGGGAGACGTACGGCGAGACCCCCGGGCAGTACCTCACGCACCGGCGGATCGAGCGGGCCGAGGAGATGCTGAGGGGCGCCGACCTGAGCGTGACCGAGATCTGCCATCTGGTCGGGTTCAGCAGCCTCGGCACCTTCTCCGCCCGCTTCAAGGCGCGGACCGGCCTCGCCCCGAGCGAGTACCGCACCGAGCACGTGGGCCGCGGAGCCGCCCTGATCCCCGGCTGCTACGCCATGCTCTGGGCCGGCGGCTTCCCCACCGCGAGAGGCACCGCGGGAGGCACCGCGAGGACCGCAACTTCGAAGAAGCGGCCCGGCCCCGCCGCTGCCTACGGTGACGAGGAGGAACCCCCCGACGACAGGAGAGCGGAGCCATGATCCAGGGTCTGGGCATCACCACCGTGTGGACCTTCGACCAGCAGCGCACCAAGGCCTTCTTCACCGAGAAGCTGGACTTCGAGGTGCGCAGCGAGGTCTCGATGGGCGACATGACATGGGTCACCGTCGGCGCGAAGGAGCAGCAGGGCGTCGAGCTGGCGCTGATGAGCCTCGACGGCCCGGGTCTCGACCCCGAGTCCGCCGAGGCGCTGAAGAAGCTCGTCGGCAAGGGCGTGATGGGCGCGGGCGCGTTCCGCACCGACGACTGCCGAGGGGACTACGAGACGTTCCGGGCGCGCGGGGTGGAGTTCGTCCAGGAGCCCCAGGAGCGGCCGTACGGCATCGAGGCGATCTTCCGCGACGACAACGGCAACTGGTACTCGCTGACCCAGCGCAGTGACGAGCTGGACTTCTCCAAGGACTGGGCGTGACGGAGGTCGTGGCCGAGGCCGATCACACCGCCGTCCGGGTCGCCCTCTGGCGGGCGCTGCACGTGTGCGCCGATCCGCCGCCGCACGTGCTGGAGGACGAGATCGGACTGCGGCTCGCGGACCCGGACGAGGGGTGGCGGGACCGGCCGGACATGGACGTGCACGCCACCCGCCGCACCCGGGCCTCGATCGTGGCGCGGACCCGGTTCGTGGAGGACCTCGTCGTCGAGCGGGACGTCGGGCAGTACGTCGTCCTCGGCGCCGGCCTCGACACGTTCGCCCAGCGCAGACCGGAGATCGCCGCCGAGCGCGGGTTGCGGGTCTTCGAGGTGGACCGGCCGGGACCGCAGTCCTGGAAGCGCCGGAGGCTGGAGCAGCTCGGTCTCGGCGTCCCCGAGTGGCTGCGGCTCGTACCGGTCGACTTCGAGGGGGACTGGTGGGGGACCCTGGCCGCGGCCGGCTTCGATCCCGGGCGCCCCGCGGTGGTGGCCTCCACGGGCGTCACGATGTACCTCACCCGGGAGGCGAACGACGCCACCTTCCGCGCGGTCGCCGGGCTCGCCCAGGGTTCCACGCTGGTCACGACCTTCCTGCGGCCGCCGGAGGATGTCGAGCCGGACCAGCGGGCACAGATGGAAGCGGCGGTGCGGGGAGCGCGGGCGGCGGGGACACCCTTCCTCAGCTTCTTCAGGCCCGCCGAGATCCTGACCCTGGCGCGCGAGTGCGGTTTCCCGGACGTCCGGCACGTCCCGGTGGAGGAACTGGACCGGCGGTACTTCCGGGGCAGGACGGACGGCGTACGGCCGTCCAGGGGGGAGGAGCTGGTGGTGGCGACCACCTGAGAGTTCCGGCCGCAGCTCACGGCAGCAGCGGGTAGCTCCCCGTCGCCGTGGGCGCGTGTTCCGGCAGCCACAGCACCGCCACCGCGCCCTCCGCCGGAACCCCGTCGGCGGCTCCCGCCGGGCGGACGTTGCGGAAGGTCAGCCGGGCTCCCATGACCCGTGCCTGGCCGGCCGCGATGGTCAGCCCCAGACCGTGCCCGTGCCCCGCGCGGTCCGCGCTGCCCGTGCGGAAGCGGCTCGGGCCGTCGGCGAGGAGGTCCTCGGGGAAACCGGGACCGTGGTCGCGGACGCGGATGACGCGGCCCTCCACGGTGACCTCGATGGGCGGGCTGCCGTGCCGGGCGGCGTTGGCGAGGAGGTTGAACAGGACGCGTTCCAGGCGGCGCGGATCGGTGGTGACCTCCGACTCGTGCACCACACGGACCTCGATCCCGGGGTCCTTGGCGGCCACCCGGCGGGTGACGAACTCGCCGAGCAGGATGTCCTGGAGCTCGGCCCGCTCCGAGGCGCCGTCCAGCCGGGCCACCTCCAGGACGTCCTCGACGAGGGTGCGCATGGCCTTCGCCCGGTCCAGGACCAATTCCGTGGGCCGCCCCGGAGGCAGCAGTTCCGCAGCCGTCAGCAGGCCCGTCACCGGGGTCCGCAGTTCGTGCGCGATGTCGGCGGTGACCCGCCGCTCGGCCTCCAGCCGCTGCTGGAGCGCGTCCGCCATGGCGTCCACGGCGCTCGCGAGGTCGTCGGTCTCGTCCCGAACGACCCCGCCGATCGCGTCCCTGACCCGGACGTCCGTCTCGCCCTTGGCCATCTGGTTCGCCGCGGTCGCCGCCTTGCGCAGCCGCCGCGACAACTGCCCGCCGATGAGCACGCCGAGCGCGCTGCCGCCCAGGACCACCGCGATGGAGCCGATCACCAGGGCCTGGTCGAGATCCTTGAGGATGTCCGTGCTGCGGTCCGTGAACCCGGTGTGCAGCGACAGCACGTGCCCGCCCTTGACCGGGACCGCGGCCCAGATGTCCGGCCCCCGGTCGGGCCGGTCGGAGACGTACGTCGCCCGGCGGCCCTCCTCGACCTTCTCGCGCAGCGCGGGCGGCAGACGGCGGTCGTCGACCGCGATGCTGGGGAAGTTCGGCTTGCCCGTCAGCTCGTAGTTGCGCTGGGCGATCTGGATGCGCTCGTCGGCGAGGTCGCGCGCGTTGTCCAGCATCGAGACGCGGGCCGCGTTGTGCACGACCAGGCTGAGCGCGACCGCCACGAGCGCGCCGACCAGCGCGATGGCCGCGCTGAGCTTCCATCTCAGCCCCGTCCGCATCACCACGCGCTCCGTCACCGGGCCCCGAAGGATCCCCCGCATGCCCCAGGCCCCCGCTCAGGCCTTCAACTTGTAGCCGAAGCCGCGGACCGTCTCGATCCGGTCCTGGCCGATCTTCGTCCGCAGCCGCTGCACATGGACGTCGACGACCCGGGTGTCACCGCCCCAGCCGTAGTCCCACACCCGTTCCAGGAGCTTGTCCCGGGACAGGACCGTGCCCGGCGCGGAGGAGAACTCGAGCAGCAGCCGCATCTCGGTCGGGGTGAGCGCCACCGGCTGCCCGCCCTTGCGCACCTCCATGCCCTCGGTGTCGACCTCCAGCTCCCCGAAGGTCAGCACACCCCCGGCGGCCGCGTCGGCGCCCACGTCGCCCTTGTCGGTCCCGCCCGCGTGCCCGAAGCGGCGCAGCACCGCGCGGATCCGGGCGACCAGCACCGCCCCGTCGAAGGGCTTGGTCACGTAGTCGTCGGCGCCGGCCTCCAGACCGAGCACCACGTCGATCGAGTCGGCCCGCGCCGACAGCATGATCACCGGCACGGTGGACTCGTCGCGGATACGGCGGCACAGGCTGACCCCGTCCAGGCCCGGGACCATGACGTCCAGCAGGGCGATGTCGGGGCGGTCCGCCCGGAACGCCTCCAGGCCCGACAGGCCGTCGGGCATGGCCGTGACCGCGAAGCCGTCCCGCTCCAGGGCGAGTTGGGTGGCCTCGCGGATGACGTCGTCGTCCTCGACGAACAGCACGTGGGTCTGGTCTGCCATCCGGTGCTCTCACTCTTCGGGGTCGTTGCGGTCACTGCGGGATCGTTGCGGGCGGCCCGATCGGTTCAGCTGTCGGGCACCGGCGTCGGATCCGTGCCGACGACGTTGCTGTAGTCGCTGTGGGTCCGGTACACCGCGGCGAACCGCCCCGAGGCCCAGCGGTACGTGATCACGTTCTCGCCGGACGGGTCCGACACCGGGTCGCCCTTCTCGTACACCTGCTTGGTCACCACCAGGTCGCCGCGGTCTATCTCGGCGTAGACCGGAGGTTCCTCGGTCTGGAAGACATTCTGGTAGGAACCGTCCTCCTCGCGGTACACGTACGAGCCGACGCCCACCAGATCGGCACAGGTCACGACGTTGACGACGACGTCGTCGGCCGGGCCGCCGGTCAGGTCGCCGTAGAAGAGGTCGACCGGGTACTGGTCGGTGCCGCAGGGTTCGAGATCGCGCTTGACCGCCTCGGAGACCTTCGGGTCGGACCGGAGCAGGGCGATCGCGCCCTTGCGGTCCAGGCGCGGGGAGGCCATGGCGGACGGCATGGCGGAGGGGGAGACGCCGGTCCCCGCGACCGCGTGCGCCGGACCCTCGTCACGGGTGCCGGTGCCGCCGGTGGCGCAGCCGGAGACGAAAAGGGCGAGGGCGGCCAGCACGGCCACCGCCGTGCTCGCCGCCTGGAAGATCCCCCGGACCGGAGCGAGGTCCGGCCGGGTGGGCCCGGGTTCGGTCAGGCCGCCGCGCAACGCTCCCGCTCCTCACGCTCCAGCGCGCGTGCGTCCAGGTCGCGGGCCTCCAGCTCCTCGCGGAGCCGGGCGAGCGCCCGGTGCAGCGTGCTCTTGACCGTACCGGCCGACATGCCGAGGGCGGCGGCCGTCTCCTCCGTGGACATCTGCTCCCAGTGTCGCAGCACCACGACGCTGCGCTGCTTGGGGGCCAGCACCTTCATGACGTCCATCAGCAGGGCGCGGTCCGCGTGCTGCTCGGTGGAGTCGTCGACCGAGGCGTCCGGGAGCTGCTCGGTCGGCACCTCCTCCAGCTTCCGCGCCCGCCACCACTCCGTACGGGTGTTGATCATCACCCGGCGCAGGTAGGCGTCCGCGAGCCGCTTGTCCTCGATGGTCTCCCAGCGGCCGTACGTCCGCACGAGCGCCGTCTGGAGCAGGTCCTGCGCGTCGACCGGGTCCGGGACCAGGCGGCGTGCGCTGCGCAGCAGCGCGTCCTGCCGGGTGCGGACGTACTCCTCGAACTCGAGCACCTCGCCCTGCGCCATGTCGACCGCCTCCTGATCCCCGTTCCGGCAGTCCCTGCCGGTTGTCTTCACGTCTGCTGCCGCCTGGTGTGCGGCATGGCAACGAAGCTACGGAGCGGTTGTCACGGGGCTGTGCGGAGCAGCGCGCGGCTGGCAATCGGCTGTCCGTCGGTTGTGTAACGGAAGCCGAAAAGGGGTAAACCGGCGCGGGTTTTCGCGCCGGTTCAGGGGCATTTGCCGGTTTGCTTGTGCCGGGCTATGTCAACGGCAGCCGATACAAACCACCCGGGAGGGGTTCGACGAGCCCGTCCGCGACCAGACCGTCCAGGGCCCGCGCCCGCTGCACCGGCTCGTGCCACACCCGGTCGAGGGCCGCCTGCGGGACGGGCGTGTGGGCCTCCCGCAGCACGGCGAGCAGCTTGCCGCGCACCTGGCGGTCGGTACCGGCGTACGTCTGTCCGCGCCGCGCCGGCCCGTCGTGCTCGGGCTTGCCGGCGAGCCGCCAGGCGCACTGGGCGGCGATGGGACAGCGCTGGCACGTCTCGTTCTTGGCCGTGCAGACGAGCGCGCCGAGCTCCATGGAGGCGGCGGCCCAGCGCGCGGCGGTCCTCTCGTCCTCCGGCAGCAGCGCGCGGGCGAGCTTGCGCTCGGCGGCGGTGGTGGCGTTCGGCGGGTACTGCACACCGGTCACCGCCCGGGCGAGCACCCGCCGCACGTTGGTGTCCAGCACCGCGTGCCGCTGCCCGTACGCGAAGGAGGCGACGGCGGCCGCCGTGTACTCGCCGATCCCGGGCAGCGCGAGCAGTTGCGCGTGGTCCGTCGGTACGTCACCGCCGTGCCGTTCCGTTATGGCGACCGCGGCACCGTGCAGCCGCAGCGCCCGGCGCGGATAGCCGAGCCGGCCCCAGGCGCGCACGGCCTCACCGGGCGCCTCCGCGGCCAGGTCGGCGGGGCGCGGCCACCGCGCGAGCCACTGCTCGTAGACCGGGAGGACCCGGCTGACGGGCGTCTGCTGGAGCATGAACTCGCTGACCATCACCCCCCACGGCCCGGCCTCGGGCCGCCGCCACGGCAGATCCCGGGCGTGCTCGTCGAACCAGTCGATGACGGGGGAGTGCAGGCCCGCTCCGGGCGGAGCGTCGGTGCTGCCGTCGGCGGGGCTGCTGTGCGGGGGCTTCGTGGGCGCAGTCATGGCCTTCCGATCCTGCCATGGCCGGGGGCCCGCGCGGACGGACCGCCACCCCGGGGGGCGCCTGCACCTGATGACCGAAGGCGGTGCGGGCCGTACCGGCACCGCAAGGGGCGGCGCCGGGAGCGGCGGGCAACTCACGGCGCGCGGGGCGGAGTCGGTGGCCGGCCCTGGCCAGAGCTGCAAGGGACGCGATCGCGAATGCGTGGGCGGCGGGGGTGAACAGCGCGCCGGGGAGCGGGAGTCCGCTCTCCGTCCACGTCCGGGCGCCGTGTCGTACCCACGTGCGGGTGTCATCGGTGACGTCGGCGACGGGCCGGTGGGCATCGGCCTCCTCGAAATCCACGGTCACGGACCGTAGGCGGCAGGCGGATACGGTCACACCCCGCGATCGTCACGTGTCAGTTCCGGAATGATGATCCTGAAAAGTTGTGGCGCCGGACGGCGGGTGAGGACGGTGAACTCGCCGATCTCTCGTACAGTTTGCGCCGTGGGATCTCTGCGCAATCCGGTCGGGCCGCTTCCCTCCTCCATCTACTGGCGACGGAGGGCCGTCATGCTGTCCGTCCTAGCCGTGCTGGCGTTGCTGATCGCGTGGATCGTCACCTCCGGCGGCGGAGGCGGCAAGAACGGCGCGGACGGGCCCAACGACAAGAATCCCTCCCCCTCCACGATCACCCCCGGCCCCTCCGGTTCCGGGCCGGCGATCAGCCAAGCCCCGGGCGGCCGCGACGAGTCGACGACCGGCGGCGACACCGGCGGGGGTTCGGGCTCGGGCTCCGGTTCCGCCGGCGGCGCGGGTGCGGCCGCGGGGGGCGGCTCGGGGGCCGGCGGCGAGACCGGCACGGGCGGCTCCGCGGGTGCGGGCGGCTCGGGCGCCGGGGGCGTCGGCGTCGGCGGCAGCGGTACGGGCATCGGGGTCGGGCAGAGCGACACCCTCCCGGCCGGTTCCGCGCTGCCCAACTGCACGGCGGGCGCGGTGAGGTTGAGCGTGCGCAGCCTGCACAACGCCTACGAGCCCGGCGAGACGCCGACGCTGCTGCTGACCGCGACGAACACCTCCGGCAGTGACTGCAAGGTCGATCTCGGGCCCAGGAACGCGGTGTTGACGATCACTCAGGCCGACGAGGACGACCCGTACTGGTCGTCCGCCGACTGCCCCAGGACCGCGGGCCACCTGGTCTACCGGGCTCCGGCCGGAAGCAGCATCACGTACACCGTGAAGTGGGACCGCAAGCCGAGCGCTCCGCAGTGCGCGACGCCTCCCGCGGGGTCGGCGGGGGCCGGTACCTACCTGGTGGAGGTCAAGGCGCCCGGGTATGCCACGGCTCAGGCCTCGTTCGTGCTGGAGAACGACTGAGACGACCAAGGGGGTGCCGCGGATGGTTGTTCGTCGTCCGCGGCCCGGTGGGGGCCTGTCGCGCCGTCTCCCGCGCCCCTGAAGGCTCTAGACGTAGCGTTCCAGGATCGAGCTCTCCGCCAGCCTCGACAGGCCCTCCCGGACGCTCCTCGCCCTCGCCTCGCCGACGCCGTCCACCGTCTGGAGGTCGTCGACGCTGGCCGCCAGCAGCTTCTGGAGGCCGCCGAAGTGCTCCACCAGGCGGTCGATGATCGCGCCCGGCAGCCGGGGGACCTTGGCCAGGAGGCGGAAGCCGCGGGGGGAGACGCCCGAGTCGATCGCCTCGGGGGAGCCGGTGTAGCCCAGGGCGCGAGCCACGGTGGGGAGTTCGAGGAGCTCGGCGTGGGTCAGCGCGTCCAGCTCCGACAGCGCCTCGTCGACCGTGCGGGAGCGCTTCGCGGTGGGCTCGGGGACGTAGTCCCGGACCACCAGTTCGCGTTCCGGCTCCACGCCCGCGATCAACTCGTCGAGCTGGAGGGCGAGCAGGCGTCCGTCCGTGCCGAGTTCGACCACGTACTCGGCGATCTCCGTGGCGATACGGCGGACCATCTCCAGGCGCTGGGCCACGGCCGACACGTCCCGGACGGTGACCAGGTCCTCGATCTCCAGCGCGGAGAGCGTGCCCGCGACCTCGTCCAGGCGCAGCTTGTAGCGCTCCAGGGTCGCCAGGGCCTGGTTGGCGCGGGACAGGATCGCCGCGGAGTCCTCCAGGACGCGGCGCTGCCCGTCGACGTACAGGGCGATCAGGCGCATCGACTGGGAGACCGAGACCACCGGGAAGCCGACCTGCTTGCTCACCCGGTCCGCGGTGCGGTGCCGGGTGCCCGTCTCCTCCGTCGGGATCGTCGCGTCGGGCACGAACTGCACGCCCGCCCGCAGGATCTTCGACAGGTCGGACGAGAGCACGATGCCGCCGTCCAGCTTGCACAGCTCACGCAGACGCGTGGCCGCGAACTCGACGTCCAGGACGAAACCGCCCGTGCACATCGTCTCCACCGTCTTGTCGAAGCCGAGCACGATGAGTCCGCCGGTGTTGCCGCGCAGCACCCGCTCGAGGCCGTCGCGCAGGGGGGTGCCGGGGGCCACGGCGCTCAGGGAGGCGCGCATCAGGCCATCGGAACCGGCACTCCCACCGGACTTTCCGGGAGCTGCTGCCCGGTCGTTGGCTGCCACTGCTCTCCTCCGGTCGCGGGGTCTTGGGCGCTCCCGTGTCGCACATTCGGTTCGTACGGACGGGCGAGACCAGGGCAAAGTCTACCGGCGGTCCTCCGCGTCCCGCGGGGCCTCTCGCCGACGCGAGCGCGGAAGGACCCTCAGGGCGTCCCCTATGTCCGCGACTTCCAGGACCTTCATACCGGCCGGGACCTTGCCGGGATCGCCCGGAACGAGCGCGTGAGTGAACCCCAGACGGTGGGCCTCGGAGAGCCTGCGCTGGACGCCCGTGACCCGTCTGACCTCGCCCGCGAGCCCCACCTCGCCGATCGCGACGAGGTTCTTGGGCAGCGGGGTGTCGCTCGCCGCCGACGCCAGGGCGAGCGCGACCGCGAGGTCCGCGGCAGGTTCCGAAAGCTTTACCCCGCCGACCGTCGCGGAGTAGATGTCCCGCTTGCCGAGCGCGCTGATCCGGCCGCGCTGCTCCAGGACGGCGAGCATCATCGAGACACGGGAGGTCTCCAGGCCCGAGGTGGTGCGCCGGGGCGAGGGGATCTGCGAGTCGACGGTGAGCGCCTGGACCTCGGCCACCAGGGGGCGGCGGCCCTCCAGGGTGACGGTGAGACAGGTACCGGGGACCGGTTCGTCACGACGTGTCAGGAAAAGTCCGCTCGGGTCCGCGAGGCCCGTGATGCCCTCGTCGTGCAGCTCGAAGCAGCCGACCTCGTCGGTGGCGCCGTAGCGGTTCTTGACGCCCCGTACGAGCCTGAGGCGGGCGTGCCGGTCGCCCTCGAAGCTCAGCACCACGTCCACCAGGTGCTCCAGCAGGCGCGGGCCGGCGATCGCGCCGTCCTTGGTGACATGGCCCACCAGGAGCGTGGACATGCCGCGCTCCTTGGAGGCCCGGATCAGCGCCCCGGCCACCTCGCGCACCTGGGCCATGCCGCCGGGGGCGCCGTCGATCTCCGGGGAGGCCACCGTCTGCACCGAGTCGAGGATCAGCAGCGACGGCTTCACCGCGTCCAGGTGCCCGAGCACCGCCGACAGGTCGGTCTCGGCGGCGAGATACAGGTGGTCGTCGATCGCGCCGATGCGGTCGGCGCGCAGCCGGACCTGGCTCGCGGACTCCTCGCCGGTCACGTAGAGCGTGCGGTGCTCGTCGCTCGCCGCCTTGGCCGCCACGTCCAGCAGCAGCGTGGACTTGCCGACGCCGGGCTCGCCCGCGAGGAGCACCACCGCGCCGGGAACGAGACCGCCGCCGAGCACCCGGTCCAGCTCCGGCACACCGGTGGAGCGGGCGGTGGCCTGGCGGCCGTCGACCTGGCCGATGGGCACGGCGGAGGTGGTGACGCGGCCGGGTGTCGTCGTACGCACCGCGGGGGCGCCGTACTCCTCGATCGTCCCCCAGGCCTGGCACTCGGGGCAGCGGCCGAGCCACTTGGCCGTCTGCCAGCCGCACTCGGTGCAGCGGTAGGACGGGCGCTCCTTGGCGGACTTCGTACGGGTGGCCATGCACGAACCGTAACCGCCGCCACTGACAACGCCGTCGCCGCCCGCCGGACGGCACGCGGTCCGGCACGGGGAAGCGCCGCCCGCCCGACAGGTGAATCGGCCACGGCACGGTGGGAACGAGCCATGGAATCGCGGGTTCCCGTCCCCTATTGAGGGATCGTTTCACCCGTACGGAGTAAAAGTGCTCAAGGCGCAGGAAGGGGCCATGTTTCGCCCCCTACGGTCCACGGATGATGAGCAGCAGTCCGGAGACCTCGACCCGCACCACCGGCGCGCACCGGGCGCAACGGCAGGAGCGCGACCGCGGCGCGGCGCGCACCCTGGCGCAGCGGCCGCCCGCGCGCTGTGAGCCGTACCTCGACGGCCTGTTCACCTACTGCATGTCCGTGCTGTGCGACCACGACGCGGCGACCGCCGCCCTCGCCGACGTCCTCGCGCTCGCCGAGCGGCGCGGCGGCCCGGACGCGGCCGGCGACCGCAGGGCCTGGCTGTACGCCTTGGCCCGCTGGGCCTGTCTGCGCAAGCTCGCCGAGGCCAAGCAGAAACGTCAGGCCACGCACGCGGCGGGCCGCCACGGCGCGTCCCGGCAGCCCGCCGAACCCCCGCCCGCCGAGGACGTGCTGGAGGCGCGGCGCCGCGAACTCGCCCTGCTGGCCTGGCCGGAGGCGGCCGGTACCACCCCCGAGCAGCGCGAGGCGCTCGAACTCGCCGTGCGCCACCACCTCGCCGCCCACGAGGTCGCCGCCGTCCTCGGCATGGACCTCGCCGGCGCCCGTGAACTGCTCGCCTCCGCCGCCTGCGAGGTCGAGCGCACACGCGCGGCCCTCGCCGTCGTCGAGACCGGCGACTGCCCGAGCGTGGCGCGGCTGACCGGCGACAGCCAGTTCGTGCTCAGCTCCGCCCTGCGCCGCGAACTCGTGCGCCACGTCGACGACTGTCCGCGTTGCCGCCGCAGTGCCGAGCGCGCGATCCCCGGCCGCTGGCCCGGCGCCATGATCACGCCCGCCGAGCTGCCCGTGCTGGAGGCACCCCGCGCGGCCCTGCACAAGGCGTCGGCGCACCCGCCACGCGCGCGTGGCGTCGCCGTGCCCCGCTTCGACTGGCGCGGCTTCCCGATGGACCCCAAGGACCGGGCCGCCCGCCGCGACCGCCTCCGCGCGCGTGCCGTCACCACGACCGTCGTCGCCACCGTCGTCGCCGCCCCCGTGCTGGCCCTGTGGGCCGCCTACCGGGGTGGCCCCGGCGAGGAGGCCGACGGCCACTCCACCAGCGCCAGCGAGGCGCACGGCCCCGACAGCCTGGACGGCGTGGCGGCCAGCGGCGGCTACCAGAACGCCGGCAACGCCAGCGCGAAACCCGGCAACCGCTTCGCCAAGGACGGCCGTCCCGACGTCTCGGTGGAGGTGGTGAGCGTCGCCGGGGCCGGCCGGAAGGGCGCCGGACACCTGGAGGTCCGCGCCGGCAACAGCGGCGACACCACGCTGGTCACCCTCACCGCCACCGGCGACGCCCCGGTCCGCTGGTCGGCCACCACGGGCGCCCCCTGGCTCTACCTGAGCCAGTCCTCGGGAACCCTGAAACCCGGCGAGTCGTTGACGATCAAGGTGTACGTCGACCATCTGCGCGAGCCGTCCGGCCCCTGGAGCGCGCGCGTGGCCATCGCACCGGCAGGCGCCGTCGTCACCATCGAGGGCTACGGCACGGCGCCCGCCCCGTCCGACCCCGGCGAGCCGACGACACCGCCGTCCAGCCCCGGCCCCACGGCCTCGACCCCCTCGGACCCCACACCCAGCGACCCGCCGACCTCGTCCCCCTCCCCGACCCCGGCGGACCCCACCCCGTCCGGCCCGCCGAGCCCGACGGCCTCACCGACGGACGGCGACGGACCGAGTCCGTCGGCGTCGTGATGAGTGCCGGGGGTGCCGTGAGGGGTGCCCGGGGGTGCCGTCAGGGGTGCCCGGGGAGCCGTCAGAGGTGCCGGGGGAGGCCGCCACCGCAGGCGAGCCCCCGGCACCCCCGCCTTCACCGCTCAGCCGGTCGGGTCCGCCGGATGCGGGGCCACCAGGGGCAGTTGGGAGGCCAGGCGTTGCTCGCACAGCTCGACCAGGCGGTCGTAG
Source organism: Streptomyces sp. NPDC091972 (assembly GCF_044756385.1). Classification (NCBI taxonomy): domain Bacteria; kingdom Bacillati; phylum Actinomycetota; class Actinomycetes; order Kitasatosporales; family Streptomycetaceae; genus Streptomyces; species Streptomyces sp. NPDC091972. Next base: position 675,207 of record NZ_JBIVSV010000005.1, read on the forward strand.
CCCGCCTTGCCCATCAGCTCGATCAGTTCGGGGCGGTAGGAGACGTAGACCGGGTCGCCGGCGCCGTGTGCCGAGGTCGCCGACGTGCACCACCAGTGCAGGTCGTGGCCGCCCGGGCCCCAGCCGCGCCGGTCGTACTCCCCGATGGACACCTGGAGGACGCGGGTGTCGTCGGGCCGGTCGATCCACTCGTACGTCCGCCGCACCGGGAGCTGCCAGCAGACGTCCGGCTTGGTCTCCAGCGGCTCGCGGCCCTCCCGCAGCGCCAGGATGTGCAGCGAGCAGCCCTGGCCGCCCGGGAAGCCGGGCCGGTTCTGGAAGATGCAGGAGCCCTCGAAGGGGCGGGTCTGCCGGTCGCCGTCCTCGTCCTCCGAGACCCAGCCGCCCCGGGTGCCCTCGGCGTGGTGCTGCCAGATGTCCGGCGTGAGCCGCGCCACGTGCTCCGCGACCCGCTGCTCGTCCTCCTCGTCGGAGAAGTGGGCGCCCAGGGTGCAGCAGCCGTCGTCCGCCCGGCCCGCCCGGATGCCCTGGCAGCCGCTGCCGAAGATGCAGTTCCACCGGGAGGTCAGCCATGTCAGATCGCAGCGGAAGACCTGCTCGTCGTCCGCCGGATCCGGGAACTCCACCCACGCGCGCGCGAAGTCGAGGCCCTTCTCGTCCTCCTTCAGAGCCTTCATGGCCTTCCGCGACTGCTTCGGCGGCTTCACCCGCGAAGGACCGTCGGCAGAAACGGCCGTTTTGTCGTCCTTCACCTTTTTCGTCTTTGGCACGCGTCCAGGGTAAGTCGCCCGAGGCCCCTCCGGAGACAGTCGAACGCCCTGCTGGCAGTAGCGTTCCCTACATGAGACTCGGTGTCCTCGACGTGGGATCGAACACGGTGCACCTGCTGGTGGTGGACGCGCACCCCGGCGCACGCCCTCTGCCCGCGCACTCGCACAAGGCGGAACTGCGTCTTGCCCAACTCCTCGACGAGGCCGGGGCGATCGGTCCCGAGGGCGTCGAGAAACTCGTCTCGGTCGTCAAGGACGCGCTCCAGGCCGCCGAGGACAAGGGCGTCGAGAACCTGCTGCCGTTCGCCACCTCCGCCGTCCGCGAGGCCGGCAACGCCGACGACGTCCTCGCGCGCGTGCGGGCCGAGACCGGCGTCGAGCTCCAGGTCCTCACCGGCGCCGAGGAGGCACGTCTCACCTTCCTCGCCGCCCGCCGCTGGTTCGGCTGGTCGGCGGGCAAGCTCCTGGTCCTCGACATCGGCGGCGGCTCCCTGGAGATCGCCTACGGCATCGACGAGGAACCGGACGCGGCGGTCTCCCTGCCGCTGGGCGCGGGCCGCCTCACGGCGGGCTGGCTCCCCGGCGACCCCCCGGCCCCCGATGACGTCCGGGCCCTGCGACGGCACGTGCGCGCCCAGATAGCGCGTACGGTCGGCGAGTTCGCCCGCTTCGGCGCCCCCGACCACGTGGTCGCCACCTCCAAGACCTTCAAGCAGCTCGCCCGGCTGGCCGGCGCGGCCCGTTCCGCCGAGGGCCTCTACGTCCAGCGCGAGCTCAAGCGCGAGTCCCTGGAGGCGTGGGTCCCGAGGCTTGCCGGGATGACGACGGAGCAGCGGGCGGAACTCCCGGGCGTCTCGGAGGGCAGGGCGAACCAGCTCCTGGCGGGCGCCCTGGTGGCCGAGGGCGCGATGGATCTGTTCGGCGTGGAAACGGTCGAGATCTGTCCGTGGGCGCTGAGGGAAGGCGTGATCCTGCGCAGACTCGACCACATGGGTTCCGCGCAGGGGATCTAGGGGCGCGGGCAGACGTGCGTGCGACCACAGCGCACCCGCACCCGCCCAGTGGCAAGCGCCACAACGGCGAGCGGGCGTTCCGTCCCACCCCGGCGGACGCCGTAGGCTGACGACCGTGGCAGAACCAGTCGTACGGATCCCGGATGCGAAGGTCGCCCTCTCGACGGCCTCCGTCTACCCGGAGTCGACGGCGACGGCCTTCGAGATCGCCGCGCGTCTCGGGTACGACGGCGTCGAGGTCATGGTGTGGACCGACCCGGTCAGCCAGGACATCGAGGCCCTGCGCCGCCTCTCCGACTATCACGGCATCCCCATACTCGCCGTGCACGCCCCCTGCCTGCTCATCACGCAGCGGGTGTGGTCCACCGACCCCTGGGTCAAGCTCCAGCGGGCCCGGGCGGCCGCCGAGAAACTGGGCGCGAGCACGGTCGTCGTGCACCCGCCGTTCCGCTGGCAGCGCCAGTACGCCCGTGACTTCGTCAGCGGCATCTGGCGCATGGCGAACGAGACGGACGTACGGTTCGCCGTCGAGAACATGTACCCCTGGCGCTACCGCGACCGCGAGATGCTCGCCTACGCCCCCGACTGGGACGTCACCAAGGACGACTACCGGCACTTCACGATCGACCTCAGCCACGCGGCCACCTCCCGGACCGACGCGATGCAGATGGTCGACCGGATGGGGGACCGGCTCGGCCACGTCCACCTCGCCGACGGCAAGGGCTCCGCGAAGGACGAGCACCTCGTGCCGGGGCGCGGCGACCAGCCCTGCGCCGAGCTCCTGGAGCGCCTCGCGCTGACCGGCTTCGACGGCCATGTCGTCATCGAGGTCAACACCCGCCGCGCGATGTCCGGCGCCGAACGCGAGGCCGACCTCGCCGAGGCCCTTGCCTTCGCCCGCCTCCACCTGGCCTCACCGGTGAAGGTGCCGCGGCGGTGAGGGGGAGGGCGGGCGTGCGGGTGGCTGCGGGGGCCGGGAGCGGATCCGGTGCGCGGGTGGCTGCGGGGGCGGGCAGTGGGCCTGGTGTGCGGGTGGCTTTGGTGACCGGTAGCGGGCCTGGCGTGCGGTCGGCTTTGGTGGCCGGCACCGGGCCCGGCGGGCGGATGTCCCGCGTGCCCGGGAGCCGGACAGCGGCGCAGGTGTCTCCCGCCCTCGAGAACCGGCCGCCGGCCACCGCACCCCACGCCACCGCACCCCGCACCGCCCTCGAGAACCGGCCGCCGGCCACCGCGCCCCGCGCCTCGGCACCCCGCACCGCCCACAAGGTGCCGCGCCCATGAACGACGTCACCGCGCGGAAACGTGGTCGGCCCCGGCGTACCGAGTCCGACGGGGCCGGTACCCGTGACCGGATCCTGCTCGCCGCCCGGGAGGAGTTCTCCGAGCGGGGCTACGAGAAGACGTCCGTGCGCGGGATCGCCAAGGCCGCGGGCGTGGACTCGGCCCTGGTCCACCACTACTTCGGCACCAAGGAGCAGGTCTTCGAGGCGGCCGTGGAGGTCGCCGCCGCGCCCGCCCTGAGCGCGCCCGACGCGGTCGCCGAGGGGCCCGTGGAGGACGTCGGGGAGCGCCTGACCCGGTTCATCTTCGGCGTCTGGGAGAACCCCGCGACGCGCATGCCGCTGCTGGCGATCGTCCGCTCCGCCGTGACCAACGAGACCGCGGCCACCGTCTTCCGCCGCCTCGTCGCCTCCCAGCTGCTGCGCCGCATCGCCGACCAGCTGGACCTGCCGGACGCCGAGCTGCGGGCGGAACTCGCGGCCGCGCAGCTCGTCGGGACGGCCATGCTGCGGTACGTGATCAAGGCGGAGCCACTGGCGTCCACGGACATCGAGCAGATCATCGCGCGGGTGGCCCCGGTGGTGCAGGGCCACCTGACCGGGCCCTGACCCCGAGACGGGCGTCCCGCATTCCGGACACCTTGTCCCGCCCCCTGGATGACCGGCGTACGCTCAATAGCAGCCAGAACTGTCTGAAGGAGCGAGCGACGATGCCCGAGCTGAGGTCCCGCACAGTCACCCACGGCCGCAACATGGCGGGCGCCCGCGCCCTTATGCGCGCCTCCGGTGTACCCGGTGCGGACATCGGCCGCAAGCCGATCATCGCGGTCGCGAACTCCTTCACGGAGTTCGTGCCGGGCCACACCCACCTCCAGCCGGTCGGCCGGATCGTCTCCGAGGCGATCGTGGCGGCGGGCGGCATCCCGCGGGAGTTCAACACCATCGCCGTCGACGACGGCATCGCGATGGGACACGGCGGGATGCTCTACAGCCTCCCCTCCCGCGACCTGATCGCGGACTCCGTCGAGTACATGGTCGAGGCCCACTGCGCCGACGCCCTGATCTGCATCTCCAACTGCGACAAGATCACCCCGGGCATGCTCAACGCCGCGCTGCGGCTCAACATCCCCACGGTCTTCGTCTCCGGCGGCCCGATGGAGTCCGGCCGCGCGACCCTCGTCGACGGCACGGTCCGCACCCTCGACCTGGTCGACGCGATGTCCGACGCGGTGAACGAGAAGATCTCCGACGAGGACATGCTCCGCATCGAGGAGAACGCCTGTCCGACCTGCGGCAGCTGCTCCGGCATGTTCACGGCCAACTCGATGAACTGCCTGACGGAGGCCATCGGCCTCTCGCTCCCCGGCAACGGCTCGACCCTCGCCACCCACACGGCCCGCAAACAGCTCTACGTCGACGCGGCCGAGACGGTCATGGACATCACCCGCCGCTACTACGAGCAGGACGACGAGACGGTCCTGCCGCGCAGCGTCGCCTCCTTCGCCGCGTTCGAGAACGCCATGGCCCTCGACATCGCCATGGGCGGCTCCACCAACACGATCCTGCACCTGCTGGCGGCCGCCCAGGAGGCCGGCGTCCCCTTCGGCCTGGCCGAGATCGACGCGGTCTCCCGCCGCGTCCCCTGCCTCGCGAAGGTCGCCCCGAACGTGGCGAAGAACCGCACGTACTACATGGAGGACGTGCACCGCGCCGGCGGCATCCCCGCCCTCCTCGGCGAACTGCACCGCGCGGGCCTGCTCAACGAGGACGTGCACTCGGTCCACAGCCCCTCCCTCGCGGACTGGCTCAAGACCTGGGACGTGCGCGGCGGTTCGCCCTCCCCGAAGGCCCTCGAACTGTGGCACGCGGCTCCCGGCTGCGTCCGTTCCGCCGAGGCCTTCTCCCAGTCGGAGCGCTGGGACTCCCTGGACGAGGACGCCGCCGAGGGTTGCATCCGCAGCGTCGAGCACGCCTACTCCAAGGACGGCGGCCTGGCGGTCCTCAAGGGCAACCTCGCGGTCGACGGCTGTGTCGTGAAGACGGCCGGCGTCGACGAGTCGATCTGGACGTTCGAGGGTCCCGCGGTCGTCTGCGAGTCGCAGGAGGAGGCCGTCCAGAAGATCCTCACCCAGCAGGTCAAGGAGGGCGACGTCGTCGTCATCCGCTACGAGGGTCCCAAGGGCGGCCCCGGCATGCAGGAGATGCTCTACCCGACCTCGTACCTGAAGGGCCGCGGCCTCGGCAAGGCCTGCGCCCTGGTCACCGACGGCCGCTTCTCCGGCGGCACCTCCGGCCTGTCCATCGGACACGCGTCCCCGGAGGCGGCGGCGGGCGGCACCATCGCCCTCGTCGAGGACGGCGACCGCATCCGCATCGACATCCCGGGCCGCACGATCGAGCTCCTGGTCGACGACGCCGAACTCGCGCGCCGCGAGGCGGCTCTGGGCGGCGTGTACGCCCCGAAGAACCGTGAGCGCAAGGTGTCGGCGGCACTGCGGGCCTACGCCGCGATGGCCACCAGCGCGGACAAGGGCGCGGTGCGGGACGTGTCGAAGCTGGGCTGAGCCTCGTCTGCCGGGGGCCGTCCCTTCGGGGACCCGCCCCTTCGGCACGCTCACGTCACCGGCCCGTGCGTCACCAGCCCGAAGGCTTGCGGGCGTCCACGGCGAAGACGGTGCCGTCGGGGGCGGTGGCGTAGACGTGGTGGGCGGCGAGGACGGGCCGGGGCAGCGCGCCCGCGATCGTGCCCGAGTTCGAGCCGAGGCGCGCCGGGGTCTGCCCGACGAGCGATCCCTTGCCGGCGTCGACGGCGAGCAGCCGTCCGTCGGCGGCGGTGAAGTACACGTGGCGGCCGTCGGCGACCGGGACGGAACCACGGCTCACGGACGTCTCCAGGTTCCACAGGCGCTTGCCCGCCTCCGTGTCCACGGCGTCCAGGGCCCCGCTCATCGCCAGTACGTAGACCACGTTCCCGTACACCGCGGCCTGGGCGTCGGGACGGGCCACCGGGAGCTTCACCCGGTGCGTCGCCCTGGACGCCGGGGTGTAGCGGACGACGGCGTCCGTGTCGCCGTACAGGTTGTTCGTGGAGAGGAAGAAGACGGATCCGTCGTGCGAGCCGACGGGAGTCAGGTTTCCGCTCAGCCGTCTGTCCCAGCGGACGGCCCCGGTGGCCGGATCCACCGCGGTGACCCGGGTGCTCGAGGCGTCGTCGGAGACGTTCGTCGTGTACGCCAACGGGTCCCCGGCGAACGAGACGAAGGCCGGCATCGGCTGCCCCGGTATCCGTATGCTCCACCTGGTGTCGCCCGTCGTGGCGTCCACGCCGGTGACCGACCCGTCGAGGAGGGTCAGCAGGAGCGTTCCCCCCGCGACCTGCATGGCGTTGTGCGCGGGCAGGACCCGCCGCCAACGCGCCTTGCCCGAGGCGGGATCGAGAGCCTCCAGGCGCTCTTCGTCCACCATCGGCTGTACGAGACCGCCCCCGACGACCGGTGGACTGCTCTGCTTCGACTCGGCGACGGCGTGCCGCCACAGCAGGGTGCCGTCGGACGGATCGAGGGCGAACACCGTGCCGGACTGCGCACAGATCAACTGACTCGTCCCGTACGAGCATTGGGCCGCACCCGGGGCCTTGGGCACCGGCTTCACCGCCCAGCCGGCGAACGCCGAACCCGTGGCCGTGGGATCGTCGCCACCCCGTGCCGCGGAGCCGCCGCCGTCGCCCAGCCACTGGAGGGAGACGAAGACGCCGGCCAGGACGAGGACGACCGCCACGGAGGCGAGGACCGCCTTTCTCGACGGACGCCTCCGGGGCGCCGCCTCCTCCTTCGGCTCGGGCCTCGGCACCTCACCCGTGCGCTGCGCCGGTATGAACGCCTGCGTGTCGTACGAGGCCGCCACCGACCGCAGTTCCCGCATCAACTCGTCCGGAGTCGGCCGGTCCTCGGGCTCCTTCGCGAGACAGCGCATGATGAGCGGCGCGAGATTCGCCGGCACGCCGGTCAGGTCCGGCTCGTCGTGCACGACCTGGTAGGCGACCACGTAAGGGCTGTCCGAGTCGAAAGGCCCGCGTCCGGTCGCCGCATGGACCATCACGGACCCGAGCGCGAAGACGTCCGCGGCGGGCCCGACCTCCCGGGGACGCCGGAACTGCTCGGGCGCCATGAACGGGGGAGTCCCGATCAACTTCCCCGTCTCGGTGCGCAGTTCACTGTCCTTTGGCCGGGAAATGCCGAAGTCGATGACCTTCGGCCCGTCCTCGGCGAGCAGCACGTTGCTCGGCTTGAGGTCCCGGTGGACCACCCCGACCCGATGGATGTCCCGCAGCGCCTCCGCGAGCCCGGCCATCAGCCGACGCAACTCGGCAGGCGCCATGGGACCGTTCCGCTTCACCTCGTCGGAGAGCGTGGGTCCGGGGATGAACAGCGTGGCCATCCACGGCCGTTCGGCATCGGGATCGGCGTCGACGACGGACGCGGTGAACGCCCCGCTCACCTTCCGCGCCGCCGCCACCTCCTGCCGGAAACGCCCCCTGAACTCGGGATCCCTGGCGAACTCGGCATGCACGATCTTCACCGCGAGCTTCATCCCCGAGGTGCTGCGCGCGACATGCACGACGCCCATCCCGCCGGACCCGAGGAATGACTCCAGCCGGTAGTGACCGGCGTACTCAGGAAGTTCCGCTTCCGCGCCCGCTCCGGTGTTGCTCTGTGGCGCCATGGAACCACCCCCGTGCTGATCGTCCGCGCGCGCGACGCACGGAGCCTAGTCGATGACTCCTTCGGGACAGAGGAGGCTTGCTAGTCTCCGAGTGCGAGTTGCGTACATGTGTTTCATGGCGTGATTCAGGGGAATCAACGGGACCCCATGGCAGTCATGGGGAGCAACGGGGGAGGACTTTCATGTCTGTTGACCACTTGGGGGAGGCCGGGGGCGTCGAGGAGACCGCGGCCCTGACGGCGTCGGTCCGCTACTACTCGATCGCGCCCGGAGTCCGCCTCAACGTCCGCAGCGGCCCCGGCACGAACTACAGCCTGATCCGGGTGCTGCCCGAGGGCTCCAAGGTGCCGATCTACTGCCAGACCCCGGGCACATCCGTGTCCGGCCCGTACGGCACCAGCAACATCTGGGACAACATCAGCAACGGTCAGTACGTCTCCGACGCCTACGTGCTCACCGGCAGCGACGGCTACGTCGCCGACCGCTGCTCCTGACGCCGACCGGGGGGTACCTCATGACAGCCCTGAAGCGCAGATCCGTCATGCTCTCGGGCCTCGCCTGCGCCTTCCTCATGGTGGGCGCCGCCCACGCCGAGGCCGTCTACTACTACGACACCGCCCCTGGCGTGCGCCTGAACGTCCGACGCGGTCCCGGAACGCAGTACGGCATCGTCCGTGTCCTGCCGGAGGGAGCGAAGGTGGCGATCTTCTGCCAAACGCCGGGTGAGACGGTGTCCGGCTACTACGGCACGTCGAACATCTGGGACAACATCGCCAACGGCGAGTTCGTCTCGGACACCTACGTCAAAACCGGCAGTGACGGCTACGTGGCCTCCCGCTGCGGCTGAGCCCGGAGGGAGCCCGCCCCCGTCCCGGAGCCATAATCGTCCCGTGAGCGACGAACCCGGCCCCCAGGACACCGCGGGCTCCCCAGCCGGCACCCCCCACCCCGAGCCGATCCGTTTCTTCGGCACCACCTGGGTGAACCACGACAACGGCTACGCCCTCCGCCGTGCAGGCGTCGCCGTCGGCTCCCTCGCCGCCGCCGTGGCCTCCTGCCTGGTCCTCCGCTTCGCCTACGAGGGCCTCCAGATCGCCGACACCGACAGCTTCGTGACCCTCCTCGTCATCGTGATGTTTGCGATCTGCAGCGCGCTGGCCTTCCGCACCACCTGGGACGGCTTCGGCAAGCGCCTCGACCCCGACCGCCAGGCCTCCCTCCGCGGCCTGCTCGCCATCGGGTTCGTCGGGTCCCTCCTCGCCTACTTCTTCCGGTCCCTCACGGAGGCCCCGGGCGAGAAGCTGCACCGCCAGGAGTACGAGGCCGCCCTGCGGGAGCACGAGAAGCGCGGCGCCCGCCGTACGGGGAACCCGGCGAAGAAGAAACGCCGCCGCTGAGCTCCACCGGTCAGCCCCAGCCGGTGTCATCGTCGGCGCACCCCGCAGCCGTGGCACCCGCCGGCCGCCCTCTCACCGAAAACACATCGTCGCCCGCGCCCCCTACGGCCACCATGGCCTCATGGCCGCCTCCTTCCACACCGCCCGAGCCCACTCCTTCAACGCCGCCGCAGCCCAGTACGCCGCCAACCGCCCCTCCTACCCGCCTGCCCTCTTCGACACCATCGAGGAACTCGCCGGCCGTCCCCTCACCGGAGCCCGGGTCGCCGACATCGGGGCCGGCACCGGCATAGCCACCGCGCTGCTGCACGCCCGGGGCGCCGAGGTCCTCGCGGTCGAACCCGGCGACGGCATGGCCGAACAGTTCCGCCGCACCCACCCCCACTTCCCGATCATCAGGGGCGACGGCAACGACCTCCCCCTCCTCACCGACTCCACCGACCTCCTCACCTACGCCCAGTCCTGGCACTGGACCGACCCGGCCCGCGCGGTCCCGGAAGCCTGCCGCGTCCTGCGACCGGGCGGCGCGCTGGCCCTGTGGTGGAATACCTACGCCCTCGACATCCCCTGGATCGCCGGCCAGGTCGCCCGGGTCGCCGAGCACTTCAAGGACTACGGCGCCCACCCGGCCGTCGAGGTGAACGGCAACGGAGCCCGCGCCGCCCAGGCCGACCCCACCGGCCGCCTGGACTTCACGCACCGAGTGGTCCGCTGGAGCCGCCGCGTGCCCGTCGACACCCACCTCGCCAACATCGGCAGCCACTCCCTGTTCCTGGTCGCGGGCCAGGCACACACGGCCCACTTCCTCACCGAGGAGCGCCGCATCCTGCTCCAGCACTTCCCCGACGGCACCGTCGAGGAGACCTACGACGTCGAACTGCTCGTAGCCCTTAACACCTGACCCACCCCACAGGCCCGCCCACCCCACCTGCGTCCAGCATCGAGTGCAGCCGCAGGAACGGACATGCCCCAACACTCGTACGACGGCCCCGTGCGGTTTCGGCCCTGCTCGCCCCTCCTGATCGCGGGCAGGCCCACCGCAGCCCCGCCCGCCGTTCCCGGTCGGGGATGCACCCACCGGCTACCCCGCCCACTCTCCCCGGGTCGCGGTCCCCCCCGCGGGCCGCCGCCCCCGGTCGCTGTCCCGCCGCCTAACCACCTAACTGTCCGGCGGCCGTCCGACCGCCCCATCACTGCACAGCTCCGGATGCAGCCCTCCCGGGCCCCGACCCCGACCCTGCCACCCCCCTCCGCGCCTCCGCCCCTCCGCGCCCCCGCCCCCGATCCGCTTGACGCCTCGGACCCCCAGGAGGATTATTCATCGCATGATGAATAAAGAGCCCGGGTCACCCATAGACAACACGGACCCAGGACCCACCACCCCCGCCGTCCACGCCGACGGCCTCACCGTCGTCCGAGGCCCCCGAACCGTCCTGCGCGACCTCGCCTTCGACGTCCCACGCGGCCAGATCACCGGCCTCCTCGGCCCCTCCGGTTGCGGCAAGTCCACCCTGATGCGCTCGATCGTCGGAACCCAGGCCAAGGTCACCGGCACCCTCGACGTCCTCGGCCGACCCGCCGGCCACCCCACCCTGCGCACCCGCATCGGCTACGTCACCCAGGCCCCCTCCGTCTACGACGACCTGACCGTCCGCCAGAACCTGGACTACTTCGCCGCGATCCTCGCCCCCGGCCGCGCCGCCGCCGACCGTCGCCACTCCGACGTCACCCGTGCCATCGACGACGTCGACCTCGCCACCCACGCCGACTCCCTCGCGGGCAACCTCTCCGGCGGCCAGCGCAGCCGCGTCTCCCTCGCCGTCGCCCTCCTCGGCACCCCCGAACTCCTCGTCCTCGACGAACCCACCGTCGGACTCGACCCCGTCCTGCGCCGCGACCTCTGGCACCTCTTCCACGACATCGCCGCCCGCCGCGGCGCCACCCTCCTCATCTCCTCCCACGTCATGGACGAGGCCGAGCGCTGCCACCGCCTCCTCCTGATGCGCCAGGGCGAGATCCTCGCCGACGACACCCCCGAAGCCCTCCGCACCCGCACCCACTCCGACACGGTCGAGGAAGCCTTCCTCCACCTGGTCGACGAGGCCGTCGAGGCAAGCCGCACCAAGGAGCACACGCGATGACCACGACCACGCCGAGCCTCACCCCGGCCCCCACCAGCGGCCTCAGCCTCTCCCGCACCACCGCCACCGCGGCCCGGGTCCTGCGCCAGCTCCGCCACGACCCGCGCACCATCGCGATGATGATCCTGATCCCGTGCCTGATGCTGTTCCTGCTGCGCTACGTCTTCGACGGCAGCCCGCGCACCTTCGACAGCATCGGCGCCTCCCTCCTCGGGATCTTCCCGTTGATCACGATGTTCCTGGTCACCTCCATCGCCACCCTGCGCGAACGCACCTCCGGCACCCTCGAACGCCTCCTCGCCATGCCCCTCGGCAAAGGCGACCTCATCGCCGGCTACGCCCTCGCCTTCGGCACCCTCGCGATCATCCAGTCCGCCCTGGCCACCGGCCTCGCCGTCTGGTTCCTCGGCCTCGACGTCATCGGCAGCCCCTGGCTCCTGCTGCTGGTCGCCCTCCTCGACGCCCTGCTCGGCACCGCCCTCGGTCTGTTCGTCTCGGCCTTCGCGGCCTCCGAGTTCCAGGCCGTCCAGTTCATGCCGGCCGTGATCTTCCCCCAGCTCCTCCTCTGCGGCCTCTTCACCCCGCGCGACAACATGCACCCCGTCCTGGAGGCCGTCTCCGACGTCCTGCCCATGTCCTACGCCGTCGACGGCATGAACGAGGTCCTCAGGCACACCGACATGACAGCGACCTTCGTCCGCGACGCCCTGATCGTGGCGGGCTGCGCCCTGCTGGTCCTCGGCCTGGGAGCGGCGACACTGAGGCGCAGGACCGCATAGGGCCGTCCAGGCGCAGCCACCGACGACCCCATGTCCCGCCCACCGGACACCCGCCCTGTACTCCCCGGGCCGGTGCCAGACTGAACCGCATGAGCCAGAAAGTCGCAGTCCTCGGCACCGGCAAGATCGGCGAAGCCCTGCTCAGCGGAATGATCCGCGCCGGCTGGGCCCCGGCCGACCTCCTGGTCACCGCCCGCCGCCCCGAGCGAGCCGAGGAACTCCGCAGCCGCTACGGAGTCACCCCGGTCAGCAACCCGGAGGCCGCCAAGACCGCCGACACCCTGATCCTCACGGTCAAGCCGCAGGACATGGGCGCCCTCCTCGACGAACTCGCCCCGCACGTCCCGGCCGACCGCCTCGTCATCAGCGGCGCAGCCGGCATCCCCACCTCCTTCTTCGAGGAGCGCCTCGCCACCGGCACCCCGGTCGTCCGCGTCATGACCAACACCCCGGCCCTGGTCGACGAGGCCATGTCCGTCATCTCAGCCGGCACCCACGCCACCGCCGACCACCTCGCCCACACCGAGGAGATCTTCGGTGCCGTCGGCAAGACGCTCCGCGTCCCCGAGTCCCAGCAGGACGCCTGCACCGCCCTGTCCGGCTCCGGACCGGCCTACTTCTTCTACCTGGTCGAAGCCATGACTGACGCCGGCATCCTGCTCGGCCTGCCCCGCGACAAGGCCCACGACCTGATCGTCCAGTCCGCGATCGGCGCCGCCACGATGCTCCGCGACAGCGGCGAACACCCGGTCAAGCTCCGCGAGAACGTCACGTCCCCCGCGGGCACCACCATCAACGCCATCCGCGAACTCGAGAACCACGGCGTACGGGCCGCACTCATCGCCGCTCTCGAAGCCGCCCGCGACCGCAGCCGCGCACTGGCCTCCGGCAAGAAGGACTGACACCGACCGGGGGCGGCGGCCATCGAGGAAGCCACCACCCCTCGGTGGCAACCCCGAGAGCGAAGCCGCCCCCGCGTCTACCGAGCAGCCCTCAGGACGGCACCACGGTCGTCCGCCCCGCTATGCCCAGCCGCCGTGTCCGAAGCGGCCGGCAGCAGCCCGATCGCGCGATAAGCGGCATCCACGGTCGGCCGCGCCATCGCCCGCGCTCTCTCCGCGCCATCCCGCAGCACCCCCTCCACATAGCCAGGATCCGCGCACAACTCCTTGTGCCTCTCCTGCACGGGCCTCAAGACCTCGACCACGGCCTCGGCGGTGTCCTTCTTCAAGGCGCCGTACGACTCATATACACCGCTCAGCTCCGATGGGTTCCCACCCGTGCAGGACGCGAGGATCTCCAGCAGATTCGCCAGGCCCGGCCGGGCCTCCCGGTCGTACACGACGTCCCGACCGCTGTCGGTCACAGCTCGCATGACCTTCTTCCGCACGACATCGGGCTCGTCGAGCAGATAGACGATCCCCGGCCCGGAGTCGTCGGACTTCCCCATCTTCGACGAGGGCTCCTGAAGGTTCATGACCCGCGCCCCCACACTGGGCACGGTGGCCCGCGGCACCACGAACGTGTACCCGTACCGCTGGTTGAACCGCACCGCCAGATCCCGCGTCAGCTCCACATGCTGCGCCTGGTCGTCCCCGACCGGCACCTCGTCGGCCCCGTACGCCAGGATGTCGGCGGCCATCAGCACGGGATACGTGAGCAGCGACAGCCGCACACTCCCGCCCCGCGTCCGCTCCCGGGCCGACTTCTCCTTGTACTGGATCATCCGCCGCATCTCGCCGTCCGTCGCCACGCACTCCAGCACGTACGACAACCGCGCGTGCTCGTCCACATGGCTCTGCACGAACACCGTGCACAACTCCGGATCCAGCCCCGCCGCGAGCAACAGCGTCGCCGCCTGCCGGCTCAGCCGACGCACCCGCGCCGGATCGTGGTCGACGGTCAGGGCGTGCAGGTCGACGATGCAGAACAGCGACTCCGCCCGGTGCTGGTCGACCGCGGCCCACTGCCGCATGGCTCCCAGGTAGTTCCCCAGCGTCAGATGCCCCGTTGGCTTGACCCCGCTGAAGACCCGCGTCATCTCTCCACCTCCTGGTCGAGACCGCCGTCCCCGGCCGGCCGACCCCCAGGAGTTCTGGAGGGGGATACGCGAACGGCCGCCGAGGCGGCGGCCGTTGAGTGCATACGTGCTTACGGCCGCCGTCAGGCGGCCCACCAGAGCTGGGTGCACGTACGCGTTGTCATGCCTGCCAGCGTACGCCTGCAAGGAGCCGTCCGGACCTGAGTTGACACTCCCCAGCCCGGTACGTACTGTTCTCCGAGTTGTCCGACGTGAGCGCCGACTCCGGTCGGTCCCCGGACAGCCATTCCGCAGGTACCAGCCAACTAACGACGACAGTCGCTCTGTCTGCCGTCGCTGTATTGGCGTGCGTATTCGCGAAATGAGGAATCACGTTCGAAAGGACGGCGGCCCCCGATTAGCTCGGGAGCCGGGAATCCGCTAAAGTCTCACTCGTCGGAACGGCCCAACAGCCGGGAAGGCAAGCCCCTCTGACTGGGAATCAGGCCCGAAAAGATCTGATAGAGTCGGAACCGCCGGAAAGGGAAACGCGGAAGCGGGAACCTGGAAAGCACCGAGGAAATCGGAACCGGAAACGGTCTGATAGAGTCGGAAACGCAAGACCGAAGGGAAGCGCCTGGAGGAAAGCCCGAGAGGGTGAGTACAAAGGAAGCGTCCGTTCCTTGAGAACTCAACAGCGTGCCAAAAATCAACGCCAGATATGTTGATACCCC